>JAEUSB010000083.1 GCA_016788865.1 Leptospirales bacterium | reverse complement strand
TACACCGGCGGATTTATTGCAGCGCTAGCCTTCGCTTTGGGAATGATGCCTTCAAAAAAAATCAGACAGGACAACTGCGAGACTTGCTAAAGGCCGGACATGGACGTCCGGCCCCGAGGGGTGCGGCATTTCGCATAACGTCCCGCGGATAATAGAAGTTGGGCCGGAGGCCCAATTTGGTGAAGGTGCGGCGCGGTGTGCGCGCTTCTGATATTCCTAACTCCGCGCACGTCCGCGCGTAGCAAACAGGCTCAGCCGTTTGCGAAGAGCACCGAACCCGAGCGATCCCCCGAGCGAAGTGAGTGGGGTGAGCGAGCTTTTATCCGCTGTTATACGCAGTTGGACCGATCGTGGCGATGCTGTCCCAGAAAAACCGTCACTGCAATTTCAACCGCAAGGATGAGTGCACCGGAGGCGGGTGCCGAAAGCATGCATCAGCAAGTCAGAAGAACCGTGACTTAGTTGCGCCTGGGAGCAATCCGGCCGAATTCCGAAAGAGAAAGAGAAGAGATTCCGTCCCGCCGGAGGTGCATTCCACGACAGGGCCAATTGCGTATAACGTGTGTGCGTAGCCGAAGTTGACCGGCCGTAGCGAAGCGGAGAGCCGGGCAGCGAGCGGTATTCCAAGAAAAGCCCGCCTTAGCTGTTACTTTTTCTACTAGAAGGTTCTTCGAGCGAAGCGAGTTGTTTCGAAGACCCCTTTTTAAGGAAACACAGTTTGTACTACGTAGCAGTTGCGAGACTGTCCGGCGAGCCGGTCAATTTGTCCGCAGCACGGCGCGGTGCGCGCACTTTCTAATATTCCAAACTTGCGCGCATTCGCGCGAGCAGAAAGAATGGAGCGGAGCGGAATGATTCTGCGAGAGTGCCAGGACCGAGCACCGTAGCGAAACGCAGTGCAGCGGAGGGCGGAGCGGCTACGTGAAGTTATCTGCAGTTGCGGAGAATCACCATCTTAGCTCCCGGACACGATGTCCGGGAGCCTTTTACGTGGAATTGTTTTGGCCAGGCTACTCTTGCGGAGCAGTTGTCGTGTTGTAACTGCGGCCATCGGGATTCCAGAAGGGTATTTTCTTGTCTGTGGATGTTTCGAAGCGACCTGAGAGCTTGTGGGCCGCGAGAATCTTTCTCCAATCCTGCGCTTGGAGATCTCCCGCTATTTCGATTTGCACGGATCGAATGGTGATGTCTCCGTAGTGTTTCTGATTATTTTCACTGGCAATTTTCACAAAATCTCGAGTGGCATCCGGTTTGATTGTGTGAACATGAAGATCAGAATCAAGAGCGAACGTCTTAATTCGAAAGATCTGAGTGGGCGTGATCCACCATTGTAATGTATCGTAATGTGTTGCTGCTGGCTCCTCCACATTTCGAGAGTAACTACTTGCGACGGATAGAATAACAATGATGATCGTGGTTTTCATACGAATAAGTGGGAGGCCAACCCGCTCCAATTAGCCGGCCACGGACGGCCGGCTCCGAGGCAACGCAGCTTCCGCAATTGCAGATAACTTCTAATGGTCGAGTAAAAGGTGCGTGGTAAGTGCCGGATTTGCTGAATATGCGAGGGCTTTAGCAATCGTCGACGGGCAGGGTATCCAGTGGACTGCGGATTCGCAGCATGAGTCGATTGCTTACGTGGGTGTAGATTTCTGTCGTGCGCAAACTCGCATGCCCCAGGAGCTTCTGAATATGCCTGATGTCAGTCCCGGATTCGAGGAGATGAGTTGCGAAAGCATGCCGCAAATCATGAACACTGACGTCCTTTCGGATTCCGGCCTTATCCCGTGCCACCGTAAATACCTTTTCAATGCTGCGGATCGACAGAGGTCTATCAACTGGTTGTCCCGGAAATAGCCAGAGACTCGATTTTGCTGATGCCAGGTAGGCGCGCAGGTTTGCGGCAATGGAATCCGGCAGCAATGTGTATCGATCTTTCCTGCCCTTGGCGCCTCGGATGAAGATCGCCCGTCTGTCAAATTCGACGTCGCCGCGTTTAAGTTTGGAAGCTTCACTCACGCGCAGGCCTGTTCCATAGATCAGGGCCAACACCATCTGGTGTTTTCTGTTTGCTATGACTTGCAGTATGGCCGCTACTTCTTGACGACTTAATGTTTGGGGGAGGGATTTATCACGAACGGGACGCTTGATGTCCTTCAGCGGTCGCCCCTGAATCTGGCTCGCGTAGAATCGAATCGCGCTGATCGCCAGGTTCAGGGTTGAAGTTCGACTTTGGCGAACGTGGGTAAGGTATTCAAGGTAGGATCGCACATGGTCGCGTGTAACTTCCTCTTGAGGTACACCCGCAAAAATAAAAAGGCTTCGATTGAAGAACAGGTAGGTCTTTAGGGTCGAGAGGCTCATCTTTCGGATCC
This sequence comes from Leptospirales bacterium, assembly GCA_016788865.1. Taxonomy (GTDB): domain Bacteria; phylum Spirochaetota; class Leptospiria; order Leptospirales; family Leptonemataceae; genus JAEUSB01. The sequence goes on along the minus strand of JAEUSB010000083.1, from coordinate 17,478 downwards.
GAATCTCCTGGGCCAGGCGATCCAGGAGGTAATAGCGACCTCTGTATCCAAAATGCGACTCGAGCAATCTCAGAGTAATCCTGTCCAGCGGTACTTCGAATGTTTCAGGAACGCTGGTTGGGCGTTTGCGCGGCAGGGCCTCCAGGAAACGTTGTATAGCCGCACCTTTTACTCCTTTGAGGAACTCCAATCGCAAGTAGGGAGTTCGTCTGTCAGAATGCAACGTTACACGAATTTGCACGAATGAGAAAGGTGCATATCATCTCGTTCGTTCCGTATTTGTCCGATCGCCTGGACGCGACTGATTTTATACGATAATTTTATCAGACAAAGAGTATCTCGATTCCTCAATTCAGGTTGAGGATAGGCGGTGCCGGATGCGTAGGGTAGTTTGCGATCGCAGGACTCTTTCTCTTTCCGGCACGAACTGTGATTCATCATGATCGAAATTGCAAGAAAGTGACGCTTTCGCTCCTCCTGGATTCGCAGATCGTGCGAAAACGGGACATGACACAGCTTCGCCAGGTGAGTCCCAGGCAGGATCGTTTGTGCCTCCAGAGTGTGCGACGACGCAAGTTCTTTTTTGCAAAAGCCTCGCATTTGCTCGCGAAACGATGCATACCCTTAGTAGGCGAGGTCGGAATGTGACATAATCCGCGGGTCGCGAGCGGGAGAAGGTCGGTGCATTCGTGCATCTTTTGGGACAAATGTCGCCTAACGTCTACTTGTAACAGTTTTGTGACAAGCGCGGGCTGGCGGCGTCGACTCTCGGTTCGTGCTTGCGTCCGCGACTTACCCATTCTCAGCTGGAGAAAGGGCGGCGGGCAAGATTTTGGACGAAAGTTGGCATGAATTTGTTCAAGCTTTTAATTCCGGACGTTTCTATGCGGCCCATGAGGCGGCGGAACGAATCTGGGCCAGCAGAGGCTATCCGCCTTATGACGTGTTTCGGGGCCTTACCCAGCTTGCTGTGGCGCTTGCGCATATTCAGAAGGGAAACCTGATTGGAGCGGCACGGGTTCTCAGGAAAGCATCCGACCTCCTCATAGTGCCGAGCTGCCCTTTCTGGACCGCCGAAGTGGTCAGGGAAACAGAATCGCTCCTACTGGCTGAGGATCCAACGGCTGCGTTGATGCGAGAGCGCCTCTGGATACCTGAGGCTTTCGACCAGAGCATGTTGCATCAACCAGACGGGCCCAGGAGGTCCGATTGATTCAAATTGCGAAATTGTTGCAAAATTTCGTTTGCTATTGAAAAAGCGAAGCCAGTGTCCAGTCTGACGTTTCTGCGCCTCGACCCGTACCAAATCCAACCGCGATTTTGCTGTGTTTGCGGCACAAGGATTGCCACGAACGAAGACGGCCGGGGGTCGAGGCCGATCTGCGATCTGTGTAGCACGCGCGTACGCTGTGTCGCTTGCGGGCTGCCAATCCTCGACCTGGAGCCGCAGCAGAAGATCGATGGCGGAATCCGAGCCTGTAACTCTTGCCTGCCTGATCTAGTCGTCAAGGCTTCCGCCCTGGGTCGACTCTTTCGCATTGCCCTTGTGGCACTCGACACCGCTCTTTCCATCCGCATTGCTCATCTGAAGCAGGTTCGACTCGTATCGCGGACGGAAGTGATTCGGACAGGTAGGAGGGCTCGCCTGGAACAGGGTGGCTCACCCCTGGACATTGCCGCCACGGCCTCCCAGGATGGGACAATTCTCGTCCGCCGGGGGGAGCGCCGTGATTCGGCCTTTGGGATTCTCTGCCATGAAATCGGCCACATGTGGCAGTATGAGAACTGGTCCAATGTCGATGCCCTGGACCCGGTCATCCGGGAAGGATTCTGTGAATGGGTGGCATTGCACGGGCTTTTGCAACATGGCTACGACCAGCAGGCCAGGAAGCGTCTCAAGCGCCGAGATAGTGTTTATGGGGCGGGCCTTCGTTATTTTGTGGAGCTGGCCCGGGTTGTACCCGAGCGCGAAATCCTGTACGGACAGGTGAATTTCCCTCAGTTCCTCGGCCGCATAAAGGAACATTTCCGAACCTGACGAGGCCTCGGTCGGCCTTGCAAAAACCGCCCGAAGCGCGCCGCCGATGAGACATAACTGGTTTAACGTGAAACCGTATGTATTTGCAGACAGTCGTTATGTCACAACAATTTAATGACAGCCTGTCAGAAAAAATTGTTGATTTGCGAGGTCGGCTCTGGTACAATTGTCTGGTCGCAAGACAAGTAGCCAATCTTGGCTGCTCAGGGGGGGAAATTGAAACGGACAATAGGTCTATTCATACTTGCGTTTGCAGCACCTGCATTCGCACAAACAGTAACATTACAGCAGCTCTTTTCAAAGCCGGGCGCTATCGGAGATTCACTTTCACAGGGATTCTTCGGGGTAACCGTTGAAAAGAAGACACAGGATTGGGCGTATCCCGTACTTGTTTCAAAGCAAGCCGGTTCCAATCTTTCTTATAACACGCTGAAAGGTCCATATGTGAACCTGGAAACTGTGTTGAAAGGCGAGTGCGGACCAATCTGCATTGCCAGCGCCATCATCGGCGGAAATGAAACCACGGTCGCAACGCCTACTCATGCAGGCATTACGGGCGCCGATTATTCGGACGCTCTCTACAAAAGCGGCAAGTGCCAGGACATTCGTGCCACAAAGCAAGAAAGACAATGGTACTGGGCTACATGGTACTGGTATACATATCGCTGGGTAACCGTTCCAGATTGTCAGGAACCAGATAAGTTCTTCCGCTTCGGTCTGAGATCGTCCGGAACCCAGATCCAGATTATGGAGCAAGTGAAGCCAACGTTCTTGTTTGGCGCGGTGGGCGCAAACCACGTTCTCTGCACGGCCCTTGGAACCAGTCTGGCCTGCCTCGATGAGGCGCGTTTCAAGACTGATGTTGCAGCATCCATGGCGCGTCTTCGCGCAATGGGAAGCCTGAAAGGCGGTGTGATCTTCTCGGTACCAAACGTTACCGCTATCGCTTACCTTGAAAACTGGAGAGATCCTTCTGGTCGCGCAAACTATTCAGGTCTTAAGCCGTTCTATCGCGGAACTGTGTCGAGCCCGGATCAAGTCCTCGATGCCAATGAAGTCGCTGCAATCGAACGTTTCCTGACAATGGAAAACAATGAGCTTCGCAATCAGGCTGCTGCAATGAACTTTGCGTTCACTGATGCAAAAGCTCTGTTTGATGACATCAAGCAGAACGGCCGCCCAATTCGCAGTTCATCTGGCTACTCGCCGGGTAACGGCCAGGCAATGTGGCCTCTCGCCGGAAGACCGGGTCTCTTTGGATTGGACGGAGTTCATCCAAATCGTTATGGCCATTCGATCATGGCAAACGAGATCATCAAATCTGTGAACGCGAAATACCGCTTAACAATTCCACAGGTTGATGAGTACTCCGCATGGTACTACGATACATTGAATCGCAGTCCGGTTGACCTCAAAGGCTTCCTGACCAATTCAATCTTTGGCCAGGTGATCACCTGGATCGTAGATACGTTCCTGTAATTCAATCGCTAAATGAATTCAAAAAAACCCGGACTCAACTCCGGGTTTTTTTTTCGTCTTGATTTTTTCAGAAGAAGGCCCTTCTCTTTGACAGGCCTACAGAAGTTTGAAATGAGGTATCCATGAACCGTAGTCTGATTGTTGCATTATCCGCAATTGCCGGCGTAATCTTGCTCGCTGTTATCGCGTATCTGGTTGTTGAACGCAAGGATTCGCGTCCGGGTGGACCGGACGTTGCAGGGCCGGACCGCCAGTTCAAAGACATGTATCCGGATGCGCCCAATCCAATGGATGATCCAGAACTCGCAGAGCAGATCAAGAATCTATGGCCGGATGTCAGCAAACCCAAACCGGATCGCGACGCAGTCAGACGCGAATGGGCAGACTTTGTTAAGAAGTATCCAGACAACATTTACATTCCTGATGAATTCAAATCACCGCTCAGTGAGTCACAGGCAGAAGAACGCAGGAAGACTCTCGACACTGTTGCAAGTGTAGAAACAAAATTCGCGAATATGCGTGCGGCTGCTAAATCATCGCAGCCCGGACAGGATGGACCACCGGCGCCCGGGCAACCAACAGCAACGCCGCAAGAACAAACAGTCTATTTCGATTACAAGATTCAGGAACTACAATCACGCATTCAGCTCGTCGAGTACATGCTCGCAAACGGTGAGCCGGATGCGGAGCAAAAAACCTCTGCGCAGAAGGAACTGCAACAATGGGGCAAGGATCTCGAAAACTATAAGAAGCTGAAAAGCTCGATTCCAGGAACCTAGTGTTGTTAGGAGCGAGGCGTGGAGTGTCGGGCCTGACACTTCGATCACCTTTTTTCAACATCGCATCCGCGGGGTTCCTTATGCTGGCCATGTTCTGCGGTCCGCCGCGACCTACAGAAAGTCCTGAACCCAGGGAGGCTCCCATTCCATCGCTTGAAGAAGTGCAGCGCGGCCTGAAATCCACTGAGTGGTCGGAAAGATCGCAGGCGGTGCTTTCTGCGGGCCACGGCAAATACAAAGAAACCATTCCGTCGCTTTTGCATTTGCTTCGAACGGATCCAAACAATGCAGTTCGTTCCACGTGTGCGCTCGTTCTGGCAGACCTTGGAGAACAGCAGGCAGTTCCAATCATTGCAGGAATGCTTGCAACAAACCCGGAAGGGAGCGATGCGTTGATTGAGGCGCTCGGTCGATTGAAGAATCCATCCGGCGCGTATGCAGTTGTTCCTTACCTTAAATCAGATTCGAACCAGGTGCGTTTGGGTGCCGTGACGGCGCTTGCGGAAATGAAAGCGAGCGTAGCCGGTCCGCAGATCCTCGCAATGGCGCGCGCCAATTCGAATCGCGACATGGCGCGCACGTATGCAATGGCAATCGGCCAGATCAAGGTGAATGGCTCTGACGATTATCTACTGGCTCTAGCACGCGGCGGCGATGATCCAACGACTGCTGCCGCGATTCTGGCTCTTGGTCATATCAAGAGTGTTGCCGCAGTGCCTGCTCTAATTGAAATGATTGGGAGTAAGTACGCGAAAGGTCGCGAGAATGCAATCGCTTCGCTCCTTGAAATCAAACATCCATCTGCTGTTGGACTTGCGTTTCCGTTGCTCGACCATGCGGAGATGGAAGCCCGCCTTGGTGCTGTGGAAGTGATTGCTGCAGTTCCACTCCCTGACTCGGGGCCGCGGGCCCTGAAGATACTGAACGAAAAGAAATCCAGATCTACCGGTCCGGCTAGCCTTGTGCTTGGAAAATTGAAGTACACAGCGGGGAGGGAGAGCATTGAAACTGTTTTGAGTGATCGCGGAGTTTCAGATCGCGAACTGATCGCAAAGTCGCTGGGATGGATGGGTGATGCAAAGAGCTCGCCAGTTCTAATCCGCGTACTCGAGGAAAGCGAAGGAGAAGGGCGCTACGGGGCCGCATGGTCACTCGGCGTCCTGCGGACGCCGGACGGGCTCAAGCCTCTCATGAAGGCTGCAAACGGCGGGGACAGAAGGCTGCGACAGATTGCCATTGAAGCCCTGGGATCCTACGGCTCACCCGATGCCCTGCCTGCGCTTGCGGCCATGCTTGAGGATTCGGTCCTTAGTATTTACGCGGTCGACGCGATTGCTGCCATTCCGGGTGCAGAGGCGAGGGAGATCCTCCAGAAGCACATCCAGAAGCAGGAAGGCGGAACCCGGAAGGCAGCCATCGCCGCATTGGGTCGCCGCAAGGAGCGCGAATCCGTTCGTTTCCTGATCGGTATTCTTGACGACGAAAGGCCGGAGATTCGCTCCAGCGTTATGGCAGCCCTGACGGAGATAACCGGTGAGCGTTATCGCTCAAGGTCTGGCTGGACGGACTGGTACGAGAAATCGAGCCATTGACGTTGTTTGTAACTTGAAATCTTCTAAAAAGAATTGGCAGCCCAGGCCCTTGAGCCGATTGGTAGATTGAAATGCCCGCTTCTTTCCAGATCCGCACAGAAGTAGAAGAGAACATCCCGGTTTTGCATATCTCCGGAGAAATCACCTCTGAATCGGAAGAGGTTCTGCTCGGCGAATACGACAAGCTGCAGCCGGCGCAGAAAGCCCGCGTCATTCTCCACTTTGGTGATACGCGTTACATCAATTCTTCCGGAATTGCCATTCTAATTGGAATTATCAATCGTGCAAATGAGCATAAAGGCCGCGTCGAGTTTGCAGGTCTGAGCCCGCACTTCCGTAAGGTCATGGACATTGTTGGCCTGACTGACTTCGTCAAAGTCTACGATTCATTGCAAGACGCCCTCCAGGCCAGCTAATCTAATATTACGCAACTCCCCTAACTGGCCGATCATCGAAACATGCGACTGTGGCCCGTATTGCCAACCCTGGTTTGCTCCTGTTCTCTAGGCTTTACTGTTTCACTCGGGGCAGCGCCGGTTTCACGTTACGTTGATTCGTACTATCCCACTCGCCCCGACGGTGAGTTGCGTCTCAACTATTACTATGACCGCACCGGTCGATGGGTTAAGTTTTCCGATTGGGTTCCGGTGAAGCGCCACCGCATTGAACCCGCCTTCTTTGAAGATTTCTATGGACTGTATGGCCTGCCCCCTGCGTACAATACCGAAGAGATCAAAGAAAGTATATACTACTTAACAATGGCCCTGTCTTCCAGGTTCAAACATCAGCGCGGTGCACTGTGCGAGATCAAGAACGAAGCTGAGTATCACAAATACCGAAGCATGATGTACATGCAGACGAATCTTCTCATCATGCGCATGTTTCTGCGGCTTGGTTCCATGTATGACAAGCGATTCCTGTATTCGCACGATCTAGACGTGGCAGATGATCTGACCGTATCTTTCCGAATCGCAAAGGCCTACTACGAACAGGCAAAGCCGTACTGGGAGCTTGCAAAGAAGTACGCCGTACAGGCCAGTCAGCATCGCTTCGAGCTGGACTTACCAGGAATTGAATCGGAACGATTCAATATCATCAGCGGAAAAACAAATTTCGAACGCATCATTGATCGTCATATTGTAGACGTGAGTGCAAAGATTGAAGTGGCGGACAGCTTTGTGGCGCGCGAAGGCAGTCCGCGGCCGGTGAAGCAGGCAATGCAGCGTGACATCGAAACGATGTATGATCCCTCGTTCACAAATGAGCCTATCAGTGCACCCAGGCTTTCCCCGCATCTCTCTGAACCGCCGCTCTTTCCAGGGGAGCCGTGAAACTGATTCCCTGGAATTGCAGCAATGCAGGTTCGCTGCAGAGTAGACCTGTAGTTGCACTTGTAATCGGGTTCTTTGCCACCCTGGTGATACTTCCTCTCCGGGCGGAATCGCTCGAAGACGAAGTGGAGCTGAGCAATGCCAGAAAACAGACCGAATCTGCTTTTGAGATCGAACGGGACTGGGCTTCTCCGCTTTTTGTTCCGGATCCGTACCCGGAATCTCCGGTAAGTAGTGCTTCGGAAAAGGAAGAAGCGCAGCTGCGTCGGGCCTACAGCTTCTTGCTGGGTGCTTCCGAGCTGGCACAAAAGATGTCGCAGGAACTGAAGACGGATACCTCTCGCAGCATTCGGGATCCACTGTGGTGGAAAGAAGTCGATTCGAACTCAGCCGAACGAAGAAGGCAGAACGCCGTTCGACAGCGCTACGGAATCGAACTGGCGGAGCGCTATCATCGCGTTTTCAAATCCCTGCAAGAGCTGGATCGGACAGCCTTTCAAAGCGATCCGAGAGTTACATGGCTGAAGCGTCATGCATACAGGCAATATATTGTGATCCAGTCCGCTGTGGGTAACTACATACCGGCTCTGGAACTCCTGGAAGAGTATGCGCGACTTCCATCGGCCGAGACTGAATGGCCCATGCACTATTATTTCTTTGTATGTTTGAACCACATCTTCACGGACCTCAGACGAAGCACTGCAGTGCGCGAAGAGACGTTAATCGACGTTCGAGCGCGAAAGAATTTGCACTGGCTGCGTGCGGTTGAATTGAAATTTGGAAAACAATCCGCGCAGTTTGAAGAAGTGGCGCGCGCAACGGCCCCATTCGCGAACGGCGGGGAGGATTCCCCGCGTTCTCCGGTGCGACCCTATGGTGTCAGGTCGCCAACCCATCCTTCGTATAAAGCTTCTTCCATAGAATCCAGGCCAACCCAATTCCCAGTAAGAGAAGGGCGGTAAGCTGCGCCTGGGTAAAGCCGTACCAGTGCCAGTTCTCAAAATAGTAGGCCGGCGGATTGGTTGAGATATAGTTGTGGTGCGGCAGTGATTTGCCTTGATACGTTGGTGGTGGCAGGATTGCAAAGACTGCATTGTTAATCCGTAAGAATTCAACGCCAAAACGCACCAGTCCATTGTAGCAGAGGAAGAGGGCTGTTTGAAATCCTGGACGGAAGTTCTGGTATCTGGCCCAGAGCATGTAGAATGCGAACGCGCCCATTGAAAAGATTGCCTCGATGATCGGAGTATTCCAGACACGGACGCCGGCCGAACTCATAGCAGCCATGGGACCGTAGACCATTGTAAGGATGGGAATGTTTACGGAAGCGCCGTAGCCGTAGCAACCGTCACCACTTACCATGCAACCCAATCGTCCAATCGCATAACCAATTGCAAGCGATGGCATCAGTGCATCGCCGTATTTCCAGGCGTTGTCCTTTCCGTGCTTTCGCCGCAGGTACGTGTAGATCAAAAGGAATGTTAGAGCCATTCCTCCGTAGAATACCAGTCCGCCGCGGCTGAAGAGAGCCCACCAGAGTCCCTTGGCCTGGCCTGGATACTTCTCGCCCATTCCATCGTAAAAGAACAGAATTTGATAAAGCGTATCCGTCCAGCTCGTGTCTACGATCCAGATCTCGCCCCAGATCTCAAACACGAAGCCGATCTTTGCGCCCACGATCGCGCCAATGACGCCCAGTAGAATGGCCCAGTCTGCAGTTTCCGGTCTGAGTTTCCGCCGGGCAAGCTCGCGCGGGGCAAGATACGACGCTGTGAGGAACGCAATCATCAACAGAATTGCGAAAGTCGAAATGCTGTCGATGCCCAGGCCCGGAATCCGGAAGGGTAGTTTGAACTCGCTATACATTCTATGCTCCTGAACGAATTGCTTCTATTTCTTTGATTGATTTTGGGATGCGCGACGTGAGTACTTCGGGCTTGCCGGAAGTTACAAGCACGTCGTCTTCGATACGAATTCCAATTCCGCGGAATGCCTGAGGCACACTTTCATCTTCCGGAAAATAAAGCCCGGGTTCAACGGTACAGATCATCCCCGGTTCCATTTTCCTGGGCATCCCATCAACGTTATACGATCCTACGTCATGTACATCGAGCCCCAACCAGTGGCCCGTGCGGTGCATGTAGAATTTTCGGAAAGACCCGCTTTCAATGTTTTCATCAACGCTGCCGCTTAGAACTTTTAGATCGATTAAACCGCTTACGAGATCTCGAACGGTGAGATTGTGAACCTCTTCCATGCTGATACCGGGAACCGTGCGATCGATCGCTTTGAGCTGCGCATTCAATACAACCTCATATGTATCGCGCTGCGGTGAGGTGTAAGTCTTTCCGGATGGGTATGTGCGGGTAACGTCCCCGTTCATGTATTGCTTTTCTGCGCCAGCATCTACGAGGATCAACTGATCCTGGCCAATCTTTTCATCGTTCTTAATGTAGTGCAGGATGCAGGCATTTTTCCCGGCAGCAACGATGGAAGGGTATGCCTCCGTTGCATTGCGACGGCGAAAAGCTTCATGAATTATGGATTCCAGTTCGAACTCGAACATGGAAACGCGGGTTTTCTCAAAGAGTGCAAGGTGTGCATCCGCGGTAATGTCTGCAGCTTCGCGCATGAGTTCGATTTCACCCGCATCTTTGATCAAGCGCATCTCATGCAACAACACAGCGGAATGGATAATTCGCGAAGGACCAAAGTCTCCGGCCCTGGAACGGCGAAGCAGGCGATCCGAGGTTTCGAGCAAAAAGCCATCCATTTCGCGATTTCTGCCAAACATGTAATAAAGCGATTCACGGTTCTTGAGAATTGCAGGGAGATCCGTGCGAAACGAGTTGATATCACGGGCTTCATCTACTGCCAGAGTTGCAACTGCCCGATCCACTCCCAGCATGGGACCATTCCAGGTTTCCTTTTCTGGATCGCGTTTGCGCAGATAGAGAATGGATCGATCTGATTCAAGGACCAGGACCGCTTCTTCTTCATCAAAGCCAGTGAGATAATAAAAATCTGAATCCTGTCGGAACCGATGATGGACATCGTTTGAACGAATCAGGGCAGGTGCGCTGATGAAGATAGCCACGTCATTCTTATTCATGGCGCTCTGAACGCGATGTCTACGGTTAGCGAACGCTTGCATTCGTCTCCAGGTTCTCTATGCCCCTCAGGAGATCAAGAAAGGAATCATAGAGTTTATGGGAACCAAGAAAAACGTTCCAGACCGCGAAGCTCGGCACAATTTCAGACAAGGCATCGAACGAGATGGATTTCAGGCCGGCTTTTTCCGCACGAAACGGCCCTCCTATGACCTGGCAAACGTTCTCAAAGCCGCTCGAACGAATAGAGGCGAGGCAATCGTCGAGGTTGCGATCCGGCAGAATTCCAAACACAACAAACGCCTTGTCCTTGCCGGGAAACCCGGGTAGAGAGGAAACGCTGAGCAGCGCCACCCGCAAGGCATCCGGATTATGCGCCGGATCAAAAATGAAACTCCTGCCTGCTATCTGAAATTGCGCCAATCGACCGGGGATTCGCAGCGTTGCCGGATATGCTGGTGGCTTTAGCGGAGTTCCTTTCTGGCACGATTCGTAAATCTTCCGCGCGCAGAATTCGGCGAACCGCTTGTTGTATTCAAGATAGGATTCCTCTGCCTGCAACCTGGACGGGAAGAATTCGATTTGAAGATTCGCGTTCAGGTTCCTGGCTTCGCGCTCAATCTCCTCGTTTGTAAGATGCGGCTGCGGCATGCAGAGAAGCATCTCCGTTCTCTCACTGATAATTCCGAGCTTTTCCCTCAGGATGAGGAGCGGTGTGTCTCCGAGCAATTCCGTATGATCGAGTGCAATGCTTGTTAGAACTACAGCGCGCGCTTTGAAGACACGCGTAGCGTCGAGTCGCCCACCGAGGCCAGCCTCATAGATTCGGACGGGCAAGTTCTTTTGGCTAAAGATTGTGCCTGCCATGAGAGTGAGAAGCTCGAAATAGGTTAACTCCTCATGGGACGAGCCTGTCGTTTGGTCGCCAGATTCTCGCGAATCTCCAGCGACGGTCTGATATGCGTCCCAGGCTGTTATTGCGTCCACCTCGCTTAGCCCGATTCGAAGTCGCTCGCGCACGTTATGCAAATGCGGCGAAGTGTAGAGGCCCACTGGACCGGAGGCCTCGAATAGTTGTGCGAGCAAGAAAGACGTGGATCCCTTTCCGTTGGTGCCCACGACTGAAATATCAACCAAAGGGTTGTTCCGTGACTGCAGAACCCGGTGTTGCTCCAGGGATCTCAGGCCTGTCTCAAAGCGCGCCGGATCGAATCTGCGTGTCTTCTCTGGATTGACTCGTCTGGCCAGTGCGGAGTCCAGGAGAGATTCGTAATCCATTTAACCTCGCTTAGCCCGCAAATGATTCCTGAGAATTCCTTCCATCAGCGATTCAGGCGCTTTGTGTCCCGTGAAGAGTTCAAACTGTCGCGTAGCCTGATACAAAAGCATTTTGTAACCGTAAACAATTGAAGCGCCTTTTTTTTCTGCGAGAGCGAGAAGCGGCGTTCGCATGGGCGTGTAGACGATATCGAACACCACATGGCTTTTGCGCAGCCAGTCTGGATCAAAGTGCAACTCCGGCAAGACACCTTCCGGTCCAGAATGCGAGCTCATCCCCGACGGTGTAGTTTGGATTAACATATCAATCTCTTCGGGAGCGATTCGATCGAATCGCTCCGAGCGGAGCAGACAGTTAGCTTTTGGGTGTTTGGTTTGAATGTCCTGGATGAGCTTCTGGGCTTTTTTCAAATTCCTTCCCGTAATCCAGATGGCTGCCGGTTTGGATTCCAGAAGGAGCGAGTGGGCAATTGCAACACTCGACCCACCATAGCCGCAAATCAAGTATCGCTTGCCTCCCGCCCGATGACGTTCATGCAGGGCGCGGACGGCTCCGGGTCCGTCCGTATTGTAAGCGAGGACTTTTCCCTCGCGGAAAAGTAGCGTATTGGCAGCACCACTTACGGACGTTAGTGGATCTTGTTCATCGGCGATTTTTGCAGCCCAGATCTTGTGCGGGATAGTGACCGAAAGCCCCTTGATTCCAAGGGACAGGAGGGTCTTCTTCAGGGCCGGTAGTGCTGATTCCACGGGGAAGGGGATATAGACTGCATTGAGGTCCCGGGCCTTAAAGGCCGCATTGTGCATGGCAGGACTCAGCGAATGTGAAACGGGATTGCCCATTATACCGAACACGGAAGTTTGCCCATTGATCGCTAATGAGTGCATTTCTGCTAATCTGCATTCGAGGTCACGTGTAAAGAGCTATTTCGGTACGCATGCCGCAAAATGATGGTCAAAGAATCGTGAAAATTATCCGATCGTGGAACTAGAACATGGCCTTTTCTGAAATCATAATCGCACTCATCGTCTACGCAGCTTCTGGAATTGCAGCATCCTACTACTTCTTTGTCGTGAAACGCAAGGATTTGCTCGGTGGTTTCTGGGGTGGGGCTGTGATCGGCCTTGTTGGCGCCGTCCTTGTGACCGTTATAACCAGCCAGGACGCCTGGTTTATTCGACTGATTTCCTGGCTTATGATTCCGCGGATTGGCGATTTCCAGATCCCGGTAAACTTGATTGCTTCTGTCATTGGCGGGCTACTCTTCGTGGCAATCCTCAATCGCATCAATCACAGCAAAGACAGACGTCCCTGAACAAGGCTCCAGGTCCTCTCAAGGGATCGTTAGCCTTCCTCAGTCCGTGAAATTACAAATGGGCTTACGATAATTCGACTTAGCTGCGAGCCGGTGGCTGGTATATGGGGACCGGTTCGGTATTTCGCTCCTCCGGCTTCAAAGCCACAATGCGAGGGCGTCCAGCCGTCGATTTATCAACTTCTTCGATACGAATCACCGAATGCAGGGGAACGTAGATGCGTTTGGTAAATTCAAACTCCTGGCGGAGCGCGTCTTCCGTTGGATCTACAAGCAAGGCCGACTTTTTACCAAACACCAGATCCTCAATCTCGATGAATCCAAAGAGATTCCCCTGCGAGACCTGCTTAGCATAGACATCAAATGCCTTGCCATTGTTCATAAATAGGATTCGAAACAGGGTCTTTTTTTCCATTGGACAAGACCAGTTCGTTCGGCCCAGGCCATATGTCACGCTGAAAGTTCAAATCAACGCTTATCCTTTTTTCCAGAATCCCGATGCTTTATTCAGGAGTCTTCAATGCCATCGCCCCCAATTAACGGAATCGGAACCAGCATGGATACGCAGGACACGATTCGTAAGCTGCTCGACGTAGAAAGGCAACCCCTGAAGCGTCTGGAGTTTGACAACGACCGCAATCAGATTCTCATTAAAGCCTGGGAAGAGGTTCGGAAACGCACCCGCGTGCTGGCCGACAAATCTCAGACGCTCTACAGCTTCTCCGGGGCATTTGCAACCAAGAGCATCATCTCAAGCGATCCAGGGGCTGTAACCGGCCAGGCCGCTCCAGAAATGGACAACCAGGATATGCAAATCGAGGTAACTCGCCTTGCAACGCATCACCGCATTCATTCCGGTCCTGTCTCCCAGGAGACCGAACTTCCGGCAGGAAACTTTTCAATCAAGGTCGGGGAAAAGACCCTGGACTATGAATTCTCCGGTGGGAAGCTTCCGGCGCTGCTCAGGACACTCAAGGCCAAAGCCGTTGGCGTTGTAGACATAAACATGATTCGCAAGGATCAGGAAAGTTCTATCCTGGTGTTTCGTTCACTTACGAGCGGAACGCGCGGCAAGATCGAGTTCACTGCCGCAGCCCCCGGACCCCTGACCAACCTTGGGCTCCCCCCGGCAGAAGGTGGCACGGCCGTCGTTGCTGAAGAAGCTCAGGATGCGATTCTCAAACTCCATGGCGTGGAAGTGAAACGCCCCTCGAACGAAAACCTGACCGATATCCTGGAAGGCGCAAGTCTCACCCTCAGAAAGGTGACCACAGGTCCAGTGACCTTGCGCGTCCAGGCCAACTCGGAAGCAATCGAGAAGCAGATCCAGGAGTGGGTGGCAGCCTACAATGACCTGACCCAGTTCTGTCGCGACAACTCCAAGACGATCAAGCGCGAGGAATTTGAACGGAACCGCCCTTCATCTGATGCAGATATCAGCGAGGGACTGCGTCGGCTTCAGGCTGGAACGGGCGTGTTTGCGGCTGATTCCAACATTCGCCAGCTCGGAGTTACGCTGAGCGCTATCGTTTCCTCGAGCTATCCTACGACCAAACAGGGCGGGGCCAGGATGCTGGCCGATATCGGGATCACTTCAGGCACCCGGGCCTCTTCTAGCGACGAAACCAACTTTGGTATCCTGAGTCTGGACGTGGACAAGCTCCGTGCAGCCCTGGCAACGGATGCCGGATCGGTCAAAGAGCTCTTTGCCCTGGATCAAAACGAGGATGCCGTGGTCGACAACGGGGTTGCCTTCAAGATTCAGCAGACCCTGGGGCCTTACAATCGTATGTCCGGGGGGCTCATAACGAGTAGAATTGATCTCATAAAAACGCAGATTGCCGACAATAAAGAGAGAATCCGGAAAAAGGAAATGAGTCTCGTTGGCAAAGAGCAGGATCTGAGAAGGCGTTTTGGAAGAATGGAAAACGCCATCCGCGAAGGCCGTAGCATGAGCCAGTCCTTGAACGGTCTATCCCGCCAGGGGGGAGAATAGAGGGAATATGCAGATCTACGTAAACAACACTGAACTCGACGCGCGCCTAACAGACGAAAGCAATATGGCCCAGGTCTACGAAGCCGTTAGCAAATGGACACAGGCCAATCGGAAATACATTATAGGGGTGGAAGTGGATCATCAAATCCTTTCACCGGAGCAAATGGCAGACGTTGCCACTGCTAATATTGAGCGGGTTGACTTCAAAGTCGGCGACGAAGTAGACATGATGCTCGACAGCGTGGCCGAGATGGATCAATACGTGGAACGCGTTGGCGCGATCCTCTTTGAACGCAATCACCTCACTCCTGAAGAAATCCAGAATCTGAAAGATGGAACGCTCTGGATCTCGCAAATCATTAGAACATCGTGCGCCATTCTTCGCCTGAATCCTGAAGGTATCATGTGCCCCGTTGTGGGAGAAGAAGGAGCCGTGGCTATGTCTGTCCAGGAAATCCTTGGAAACCTGGCAGAAAGCGCTGGCCTGATTAAGCAGGAAGATCCAGCAACCGTTCAGGATTATCTGGCTGATTTGCGCGATCTGAGATTCTTCATTCTCAAACTGAAGATGCAACTCATGACTCTGAATGCGGGTCTCGAAGAGCTTCTTGAAGTAGTTGAAGAGTTCGAAGTCAAGATTCCTTCGCTTGTAGAAGAAATTGTTCAGATCAACGCCATGTTCCAGTCAGGGCAAGACTTTCAGGCGCTTGAGAATCTCGACAACGTAATTGAAAGGTTGAACAGCTATCTGTCAGCAATGTTTGCAACCGAGTATCGCATGGTACAGGAGAAGGGAATGAACCTTCCGGCTGGCGAACATGGCAGCTTCCAGGCCGCCGCCGATGCAATGACTACGATCCTTAAAGATCTGTCTTCAGCCATGGAGCAATCAGACATTGTAGCGCTCGGTGATATTCTCGAGTATGAAATGACTGAGAAGCTCAAGCAGCTTCGTCCATTCCTGGGCGAAATGCGCGAAATCCTGGTTGCAGAATAAGACCGCTTACGGCCCCGTGAGCGGTGGCCTCAGTTCTCGAAATACTCAACGTCTTCTACAAGAAAGGCGTTGAGTTTCTTCCCGTCCTTGACTCAACATCCGGTGAACTTCGGGGCATCCTTTCTCGATCACACCTGACTGCCGTTGCCTCAGATCTCGAGCGGGCTGGCAGTCCCTTTGCTACAATTCCCCAGGAACTATTCGACGCCACCGATGCAGCAGAGGCCGCATCTTTTCTTAGCCAGCAAAAGTCCGTCCACTTGATTCTGGACGATGGAACTGGCGACATTACGCGTGAGCCTGCCAGCGTTCTGGCTCTGCTGGGCGTACAGCAACGCAAGAAAGCTACGGCGGCTCCCAAAGAGACGTTAGGCGGCAATGATCCTGCAGGCGAGGTGAAGCTCTGGCTGTCTCGGATTTTGCTTTCCACAATCCCTTTTCCCCTGTTTGCAATCGATTTGAAGGGTAAGACGCTTTTTTATAATGGCGGATTCGAAAATGGAATCCTATCATCTTCGCAGCTGAACCGCTCTATCGGGAAGGCAGAGAAGCTGTTTCTGGATCTCTCGCGCGAGACCCTCGCAAATGCTGCGGCACGCGGAATGACCCCCGATGAAATGTCCGGGGTCACTCCCATGGGTGAATCGTTTCGAATGGCCAATCTTCAGGACGGTGGAAAGATCGTAGGTTACCTCTTTGCCTTTGAATCTTCAAATGTGACATCGGAGCAGTTCACGGCGAGAATTCGCGCAGGCGCAGGATTCGATGCAGTAATGGATAGATTAGAAAAGAGCATTCTATTATCGCTACTTGCCGACAGTGACTACAATATTAGCCGCACGGCTGACGTGATGAAGACCAAGCGCACAACCCTGCAGAGCCGAATGAAACGCCTGAAAATTCCCCTCAAAGCCCGATCTGCAGCCAGCAAGCCGGTGAGTGCGAAGCCGAAGAAGCAATCAAAAAAGGTCAATCGAAAACCGCGAAAAACGAACAAACCAAAGCAACGGACAAAAAAATCCAATCGATCAAAATAGTGTTTGTCAGTTTGGATTTGTCCAGGGATGTTCACGACAATGAAGCGGAATCAGCTTATAATCATTGGATCAATTCTCGGTGCGTTACTCGTTGCAGTGCTCTATTTTCTACTGCGCGACGATAGTCGCTCGCGTGGGGACAGAGACCTGCTGTCTTCGCATAAGGATCCTACAATCTCGCCCGTTGGGCCTGAAGGAATTCCAATCGTGAATGAGGATCCGCGTGAAGTTCTCGATCGCTATGTAAAATGGGCTCAATACCCGCCACATTCTCGTCCGCTTCATGCGGGAATGGTGGATCTAATCGATCCCTACAATATGGATCGTCCTCCCGTGGGTGTTATTCAAGCACCGGCACAGGGATGCACAAGTACGGATGGTATTCCGCGATGCGATAAGCCGGCAGTATTTTCTGATGTGAACTGCAAGATGACTCCGCAGGCAAGCATGTCCACTGGAAAGGGAGATTTCAAGATCACGCTGCGCTGCTTTAACAAAGAGGGTGTGAATATTGCACTGAATGGA
>JAEUSB010000065.1 GCA_016788865.1 Leptospirales bacterium | reverse complement strand
TTTCCGGACCACGGTACCTATATCGGAATCCGGGAGGCGAGCATTAATGCCCTGGAAACAGCGCATGGAGGAGTATTCCTCCATGCTCAGGAATGTCAATTTGGTTAACGTCTTTTTTTCCGCCCCGATCCCTTAGAACCGCCGGACTTACCCCGATGGCTCCAATTCTTCCTGTAAGCCTGGTCCGAAATCTGCTTGGGTTTTAGCCCATAGCGTTTTGCAATTTGTCCCGGCTCTTGCCCTTGCTTATAAGCCTTCTCAATGCTGGCTTTCTGTGCCGACGAAAGATCTGTCCAATTCTTCATGGTCACCTCGTGCAACGTGCTTCACTTTTCGTAGCCCGCGAGCGAAAGTTGGTCAATTAAAAATCATAAAGTTTCGCTCGCTTCGCAGAAAAAGTTATAAAATACTTAGTGATTTAGCAATGCAGTGCGAACAATACCGCTGACCGGTTACATTGTGCGAGCAAGCGTCCCAATTATCTGAGTTCATCCGCGAAACCGGACGAGGGGAAGCACGACGACTGATCGCACAATGGATACACGCACGAATTCGCGAACCAATTCGGGCGGCGAAACGCAACAGGCCAACTCATCGCCGCACTCGCATCACTTCGCAGCGAAATGCTTGATGCGATTTTCGTGCGTTTCCGCTACACTTCATTAGAATGATTCTCAATTGACAGTCGATTCAAGAAATGCTTTTTGATTCACATGAGTTTGCCCGAATCCGTTCTGATAGCTAATAGAGGTGAAATCGCAGTTCGTGTGATCAAGACGTGCCAGCGCCTTGGCATTCGCACAATTGCTGCCCATTCCAGCGCGGATAGAAACACTCCTGCGGTTCGAATGGCAACCCAGGCGGTTGAAATAGGTCCCGCCGATTCGCGGAGTTCATATCTAAACGTGGACCAGATCATCGCTGCATGCAAGAAAACCCAGGCCGGGGCCGTTCATCCCGGATACGGGTTCCTTTCAGAAAACGCGGACTTCGCGGAGCGCCTGGAGCGCGAAGGGATTACCTTCATTGGTCCAACCCCGGCCACCATTCGCTCCATGGGGGACAAGATTTCTTCCCGTAAGTTGATGCAGGAAAAAGGCGTTCCCGTTGTGCCGGGTTACAACGGCGAAGACCAGGGCCTGGAAACCCTTCGCCGGGAGGCAATGCGAATTGGGCTACCTGTGCTCATCAAGGCCTCGGCAGGCGGTGGTGGGCGAGGGATGCGGCTGGTTGAGCGCGAAAGTGATTTTGAGCCTATGCTTGCCGCCGCCAAGAGGGAAGCGCTTGGCGCTTTTGGCGATGACCGCGTGTTCGTAGAGAAATACGTATCGGCGCCCCGGCATATTGAGATCCAGGTGCTCGGTGATGCATCGGGGAATGTGGTTTCGCTATTTGAGCGTGAATGTTCGCTCCAGCGAAGACATCAGAAAATCCTTGAGGAAAGTCCAAGTCCCGCATTGACTCCGGAACTGCGCATGCAAATTGCAAAAGCGGGAGTTCTCGCCGCAGAAGCCGTTCGCTACACAAATGCAGGTACAGTCGAGTTCATCTATTCAGACGTGGAGAAGACTTTCTACTTTCTTGAGATGAATACCAGGCTTCAAGTGGAGCACCCGGTAACGGAACTCGTCACCGGCATTGATCTTGTGGAGCAGCAACTTCGCATAGCCGCCGGCCTTCCGTTCTCATTCAACCCAGGCGACCTCAAGCAAACCGGGCATGCTGTGGAAGTTCGGTTGTATGCGGAGGACCCGGAACGGAACTTCATGCCTGCGACCGGTATGGTGCACCTTTTTGAAACTCCCACAATCCCGGGCATCCGCATCGATTCCGGAATCGAGTCTGGAGACGAGGTTACCATCCACTACGATCCAATGATCGCAAAGATCATTGCGCATGCAAAGACCCGCGATGAAGCCCTGGATTTGCTTGGCAGGGCATTGGAACAAACCGTGCTTTTTGGACCCAACAACAACCTGGACTTCCTTCGGGCGATTGTGAAACACCCCGTTTTCCGCAGCGGCAAGATTACCACTGCCTTCCTGGCCGAACAATTTCCTGCTTTTAAGAGGCAGGTTACGCCTGATACGCTGGAACTTGCCCGCGCCGCCGCTGGCGTGCTCCATTATATTGGAGGAAAGCGTTTCTCAGAAGCAAGGGAGTCTCCGACCGTGGCCAGCACTGGCGGGGACCTGATGCCCTGGGAGCAATTGGAAGGATTTAGACTTTGGAACTGAATTCAAGAATCAGCATTAGTCGAGAGAAACTGGCGGACGGTGGCGAAATCGTCCACCTGCAGCTGGATCATCCAGAGACCAGGAACTCTCTGACGCTTGAAATGGGTCTGGCATTTCATCGCGAGCTGCACGCTCTGGCCGGGGAGTTTCCTTTGCCGCGAGCCTGTGTGATCTCAGGCAAGAATGGCGTCTTCTCGAGTGGTGGCGATTTCCAGCTACTGAGCAGCTTCGCAGAGAAATCGCCCAAAGATAACCAAGAATTCATGCAGTCATTCTATCGATTGTTCTTGAGCGTCCGCAACATGCCCTTTCCAGTACTCGCGGCAGTCAATGGTCATGCAGTGGGTGCGGCGCTGGCGGTTGCCCTTGCATGTGATCTGAGATACTTTGTCCCGGACGGAAAGTATTCATTGAACTTTGTGCGGATTGGAATTCATCCCGGAATGGGATCCAGCTTCCTTGTCAAAGAAATAGCCGGGCTCCCGCGTGCTCAGGAATTGCTGCTCACGGGACGGTATTTTTCGGGGAAGGAAGCGTTCGACATGGGACTCTGTCACGGATTGCATCCGGTTGAGGAGATTGTGCCGCGCGTCATGGACGTAGCCCGCGAAATCGCAGCCGGTGCACCGTTGGCCGTGCGTCTCGCAAAGAAATCTCTCTACAGTTCGACAGATCTGGAGACTGCAATTGAAACCGAATCCCGCTTTCAAGCGGAAACATATCAAACCAGGGACTTCCGTGAAGCACTCAAATCGATTGGAGAGAAACGAAAACCAACTTTCAAAGACGAATAGGAGTTGAAGGATAGAAGTTACGGCTGAAATGACGTTGGATTCCCCTGCAACCGGTGAAACAGGCCTGGAACAAGTGTATGAAATTCTTGAATAACAAATTGATTCGAATCCTACTCATAGCCGGGGCGTTGCTCCTCATATCTGGCGGACTTTTTGCCATGCTTGGCCCGGGAAGCCCAACGGGAGACGGGGAAAAGAAGATCACGCTTGAAATCGAACCGGGCACAGGCGTAAAAAAACTGACAGAGCGACTCAGTGAAGAAAACCTGATTCGCAACCCCGCATATTTTCGCTTCTTGATGCGCTTCACCTCCAGTGGCCAGATCAAAGCCGGCATCTATGAGATAAACGATGGAATGTCAGCGGGAAAGATCATCTCGATTGTAACATCCGGCAAGGTTAAGCTTGTGAATGTTACCGTTCCGGAAGGTTGGAACAACAGGCAGATTGCGGCGGAACTAGTGGCGCGCGGCCTTGCAAAGACGCCGGAAGATTTTCTGAAACTGACTGAAGATCCAATCATTCTGAAGAAGTACAACATCCCTGCAAGGACAACCGAAGGGTACCTCTTCCCCGAAACCTACAGCGTCCCGGTTGGCTATCCTCTGCCTGCGTTTCAGGAGTTGATGCTCAAGCAGTTCTTCAGGAAACTTAAAGAAGCAGAACCACCCGAAGGACTTTCTCCGGATCAATTGCATGAAAAGGTAATTCTCGCATCAATCGTTGAGCGTGAGGCTGTTCGTCGCGAGGAGCTTGCGTTGATGGCGCAGGTGTTTATCAATCGTCTGGATAAGAAAATGAAACTGGAGTCATGCGCGACAATCCAGTACCTTTTTGATAAGCCGCATAAGAAGCTGTACGACCGTGATCTCGAGCAACAATCACCGTACAATACGTACATTCATCGCGGACTTCCGCCGGGACCAATTTCAAGTCCAGGGATTCCAGCGCTCAAAGCCGCCTTTCATCCAACACCGACGGATACACTCTTCTTTGTGTTGAAGCCAGATGGCTCACATCATTTTTCAAAGACATTCAAAGAGCACAATCAAGCCAAGCAAGAGTACCTGGGCGGCCGGAGAATCTAAGCCATGGCAGACGCAGATGAAGTAGTAAAGGCCGCGGGGTCGCTGCGCGACATGCTCAGCGAGCTGGATAAGGAAAACAAGAAGCTCTCAACCGACCTGGCGAAGAAGCGCAAAGAGCGCACAATCCGCGTGAAAGAAGCCCGAGCCCTCCAGAAGAAACTGGCGGGCCAAATGGATAAACTCGAAGCCCAGATTCAGAAGGGCAAGACTGCCATGGAAAAGCAAAGCCAGACCATGGTTGATGTGAAGCGGTCCATCAAGCAGCAGGAGAGCATGCTGCGGGAGCTGGCTGGCAGGATTGAACGCCTGGAGACAGGTTTGCGGGGCGGCAAGCTTTCGATTCCGGACGCTCGGCGCGAGCTCTTGAAAATGCTTGAGGATCTGCAAAAGATGAAGAAACAGCGGGAAAAGATCCTCGCCAGGACAGGAATGGTGAACGCGGACAATTTCCCGACATTTCGTGTTGACCCCTGACCATTCGCTGTACGTTTGGCACTTTATGATTATTCTGGAGAATCAGAAAACCCCCGTCACCAAGGACAAGGAAATTGTCAAGGCATGGACGATTGTGGACGCAAAGGACCAGATCCTTGGGCGCATCGCGTCGCGTGTGGCACACCTCATCCGTGGCAAACACAGACCTGATTTCTCACCAAACCAGGACATTGGCGATTTCGTAATCGTGATCAATGCACGTCATATCAAGACAACCGGACGCAAGATGGAACAGAAGATGTACCGCCATCACTCGCGCCATCCTGGTGGACTCAAAGAATTCAATCTTAAGACCACGCTTCAGCGCAGCCCTACTCTTGCTATTGAAAAGGCTGTAAAACGTATGCTGCCTTCTGGTCCGCTTGGGCGCAAGCTTCTGGCTAACCTCAAGGTTTTCCCTGATGCAGAGCATACTCATAAGGCCCAAAAGCCCGTTGCGGATCAAACTACTTAAAAGGTTCTAAAATAACATGGCCGTCAAAACCAGAATCATCGTTGGAAGAAGAAAAACAGCAGTCGCTCGCGCAAAGGTAACTCCGGGCAGCGGCAAATATCTGGTAAATGGCAAGGAAATGAAGGAATTCTTTCCTGTTCCTCGCCTCCAAGTTACGGTAACCCAACCACTGACCATCACCGGTCTTGAGCAAAAATATGACGTTTCAGCCCGCGTTGTGGGCGGCGGAATCACAGGCCAGGCAGGCGCAGTTCGCCTCAGTGTGGCCCGGGCCCTGCAAATCATCAATCCTGACCTTCACACGGACCTCAAAAAGGCCGGATTCCTGCGTCGGGATCCACGTATGGTGGAACGTAAGAAATACGGTAAGCGCAAAGCACGCCGCGGGACTCAGTTCTCAAAACGTTGATTTTTCTTCCTTTAGCAATTTTTTGCTAAGGGAAAATTCAAAACCTGCCGATAATGAGAGTGGCTGCATAGCCCTGCACGGAGGTAGGTATGCAAATCGATTCAAGCGCGTCTCATGCATTTGAGAACATCAATCGCTCGCTTCAGATGTTAAATCAGCTGAACCAGACAATTGTTGATCAATCCCAGAATATTCAGAACAAACTCGTGAATATGTCCGTTCAAGAACAGGTTGGAAACGCAAAACAAGCAGCATCCAGCCATATCGACCTTCAGGCCTAAATCGCTCCGGCGGCCCCCGCGAGGGCCTTGCCGGAAAGTCAGTTGCGCGCTTCGCCCTTCAGTCGCTCCCGGCCATCCATGGCCTCCGCGACACCTGTCCATCCGTGGACAATGGCTCCGCTTGTTGCGGACGACCAACAGGAGGTTGGAAGTGCCGACGAAGACAGGATGTCGAGAGTCGGCCGCTCGGGACGCGCTGAAGCGCTCGAACTCGCGCAATCTGAACTTTCCGGAATATAACGCGCGTTGCCTTGTCGCTAAACGTAAGAAGCTTTCTAACCTGCTCGCTGCGACCCACACGAGGTGGGGAGTGTCGACGAAGGCATGGATGCCGAGAGTCGACCACGGCTCGCTTTTCCCCTTTGCAGGTTAAATCTCGGGGGTCTTGTCGCGAGAATCGTTTCGGATTCTGAGTCTGAGCAACCGGCGCATTCGCGCTTACCTTCACTACATCAAGTATACTTTGCCGTGTTTGTCGACGAGTTTGGGATCGGCACCGGCATTCAGCAATAAGGCCGCAATGTCCCCGGTACCTGCATATGACCGGGCGAGGTTGAGTGGTGTGACTCCATCCTGATCCTGCGTATTGGGATTTGCACCGGCCTCAAGTAGCACACGAACGGTATCAAGGTCCCCCCGGCCAACGGCCAGATGAAGCGGTGCCCGTCCGTGTGAATCCTTCTGGTCTGAGCTGGCGCCGTACTTCAACAATACAACAACGCAGCCGGATCTTTCACCTGATTCGCATGCATACTGGAGGAGCTCCGATGCCAGGCTGCCTGTATTTTCACTCACTTTCAAGAGCGACGTCAATTCATCCCTTCGATCAGAATCGATGGCTGCGCGAAGCCGATTCAAGCGAGCCCGCATTCTGAATCCGGCAAACCACTTGAGCATGCATTGAAGCAATACCCGGGATTCTCCCCGTCAAGCGCGATCATGCATTTTCGCAGACTTGATTGTGAATGCGACCCAGCTATTTCTTATCAGGAACAATCGTGCCAGTTCCCCAATCAGTCGTGATCGTGGACTCACCTTTCTTGTTTCGGGCCAGCTGAAAGAAGCGTTCATTCTTGAGAAAGTGAAAAGTCAGAATTCCATTTTCCGCGAGAAACTTGTCCGCGCGCACCTGCTCCTTTGCATTTTCTGGCTTTGCATTGACGTTTCCTTTGTAGCTCAGCTCAATGATGTAGTCCCTGGCATCGGATTGGATCTGGGCGAGCGTCGCATCAGCTTTGATGCTCTGTCCCTTTGCGCTAATCTCGAACTGGAAGTGCAGTCGGGTTTTCGACAGGGCTATCAGCTTTCCTTTCCCAATCAGTTCATTTCCGTTTCGAATCTTAAAAGTACTGCCCTCTTTGAGGCGAATATAGCTAGAAAAGTCCAGGGGAGCGGCGTGCAGCAGCGGAGCGTATGTTATCCAGGCGAAACAAAGTATATAGAATGGTCGCTTCATGGCACCAGCTGGATTTCAATCCTTTCATTTCTGTACTGCGTGAAGTCATCCGGTGCCGTGCTCAGTATCTCGGATTCACCCAATCCCTGAAATTTCAATTTGCTGGGCCAACTTTTCTCCATGCGCTTGAACAGCGAATATGCCCGGCGCTCCGTAATATCCAGGTTATTCTCTTCTGTTCCAACAATTCCAGAATTGACGTAGCTGTTTACATTGTAACGTCTGTACCGATTGAGCGCTGAAAGAATGCGGCTGGCCGCGTATTCTCCATCGCTTGTGAGCTCCGATTTTGAATCGAAGTATTGCTGAATAGGAACTCGACTCACGAGCTGACGCTGGCCTGGAACCAATGGCCTGAAGAGAATGCCCGTTGATACGCGAGCAAGACGCGGTGGCGCCAAATTCCCCGCGCGATCGCGGGCTTCCAACCACAACGTCAGGTACTCAAGAGATTCAATGGTCTCAGAATTGTCACCCGTTCCGTTCCAGACGATAGATTCCGGTGGCACAGTACTACCCTGCCAGGATTTGAGTAGTCGCTGGATTCTCTTTTCCGTCTGCGGTGTACAAAGTATTCGAAGCGACCATGCATCGATTCCTGAATCATCCTTCATCGTAACGCGGATGGGAAGTTCTTCATCTTCCCCATCTCCGTCGGGCGAGAAGGTTGATTCTCCAGGATTTAAGTCCAGATCAGGGGGCCTAGTATCCACGCGAAACGAGCGGGTAAACGATGCAAAGCGGGCAGTTCCGGTTTCGATTGTGAGTCTAACGCGATAGATCCCGTCGCGAACTACGCCGCCGGATTTATCGATTCCATCCCAGACCAGTACTCCGGGCATTGGTTTTTGTGATACGGTTTCAAAGATGGGTTCCTCAGGTTTGGCATCGGCAAAGATCTCGATCTTCCAGGAGCGCATGTCATTTCGCGACGCGGAATTTTGCATGGTTAGGAGGATTTGCAATTTATCCTTCTGTGAGTCACCGTTAGGCGAAAATGCTTCGTCTGGTTGTATATCAATGAATGGCAGCTCCGGCACAATAAGCAGGCCCGGTAGATCGATTTCGGTAATGTTGCCCGATGGAGTTCTTGCTGACAGCCGGTACGAATAGCTGCCCCAGGGAACAATCTGATTCTCTTTGTTCTTGCCGTTCCAGGTTACCGGCGTAACGAGCGAACCGCTCCAGCGATTCTCCTCGATCACCGTTCCATTTCCATCCAGGATTCTACCGTAGAACTCAGTGCCGGGGTCTGCTGTTGCAATTTGATTGATAGTGACCAGACCGCTGATTGTGTCCGCAGGCTTGCCCTCGAGGCCAACAGGGCGGAGCAACATCCGCGCCTGCGAATTAGTCTGCAATTGTGGTTTGCGAGTGTTTACCTGTACAGGAACGATATTAGAACCCTGCGAAGCGCCACCTGCAATGAAGACTACCAGGGAAGCCCGGTACGTACCGTCGGCCACAACCTTGCCGGAATCATCGCGCCCATCCCAGGTGACCCTTTCAAATAGCTTTAGAGGGCGAACAGAATCTGCAAATGGTAAGAATAGATTGAGGGGCGACCTGGCGGGACGAATCATTCGAAGATCCGCGCGGAACATCCTGACAGCCCCGGTGTCAGATTCGATTTTCAGGAAGTAGTCGACCGGCTCATCGAAACCAGCCGGAAGTTCGATAATCCGGAATTCAACGGTATCCTGGATGCCATCGGAGTTAGGAGAGATAGCCGGGACCGACGAAACGATCCGAAGATTAGAATCTGCTCTCAGGACAAAGGCCAGACAGACAAATAACAGGACAAATTTCAACCCGCGTGCAGACACTTGTAACAATTAGGAAGTGCCGGGAGGGGCGTCATTTTGTAAAGTGGTAAACAACGGTCGAACCAGCGTGCAAAATCAGAAAGAAAAAGTCCTCGTGGCTATGTCCGGCGGAGTCGACAGTGCCGTAGCGGCGCTCATTCTCATGGAACAGGGCTACGAAGTCGTAGGCGTAAACCTGCGCACCTGGGACTACGAAACCGTTGCCTGCAACACAACAAAGAAATCCTGCTGCAGTCCAAAGGACATCCAGGACGCCCGCGATACAGGCCTCCAGCTCAATATTCCGTTCTATGTCGTAAGAATCGAAAAAGCCTTCAAAGAGAAGGTCATGGACCGTTTCGTGCTCGACTACTCAACAGGTCGAACACCGAACCCATGTGTTGAATGCAACACCTTCGTAAAGTTTGGCGTGCTGTTCGAAAAGGCTCGAGCCCTGGGAATTGATCGGATTGCCACAGGGCACTACGCACGGATCTATTCCGGCGATCGCATGGCTATCCGTGGCGGCAAAGACCTGAAAAAAAATCAGGCGTACTACCTTTATGGCCTGTCTCAGGAATCCATCGCTCGCACTATTTTTCCGTTAGGCGACATGGAAAAACATGAAGTCCGGGAAATCGCTCGCAAACA
Source organism: Leptospirales bacterium (assembly GCA_016788865.1). Classification (GTDB taxonomy): domain Bacteria; phylum Spirochaetota; class Leptospiria; order Leptospirales; family Leptonemataceae; genus JAEUSB01. The sequence goes on along the minus strand of JAEUSB010000065.1, from coordinate 3,250 downwards.
CAACATGGTTGTTGCGGACAAAGAAGAATCGCAAGAGATTTGCTTTGTTCCGGAGAACGATTACAGGAGCTTTCTTCGCAGACAGGGCCTGGAATTCCAACCCGGTTACTTTCGGGATACAAGTGGACGGATTCTGGGCAAGCACCAGGGCAAAGAGCAATTCACAGTGGGACAGCGCAAAGGTCTGGGGATTTCCTGGAGCCAGCCGCTGTACGTAGTGCGCATTGAAGACAATGGAGATGTTATTGTTGCAACGGACCAGGAAAATCCGCGGCAATTTTTCGTGGAACAGACTTCTTTCCAGGCTCTCGCCCCTGCAGCACTCAACAACGACCAGTTGGTAGAGTGTCGCGTGCAGATCCGCTATCGCGCAAGACCTGTTCCGTGCACAATCAGGCGCGCCTCAATCTCAGAAGAGATCTCCTGGAATGGTGCGCCAACAGGAACCATTGTCGAAGTCAACCTGAGCGAAGATGCAGGCGCAGTTACACCGGGCCAGAGCGCGGTCTTTTTTGCACCGGAGAATCATCCATCCATGCCAGAGGACGTGGTACTCGGCGGCGGATTTATTCAAAAATAAACCTGATCGTTCATTCAGAAATGACCTTGACGCGCACTCCGTTGCACCATTCAATTATCGCCCGTTCTGCACGCTTCATTTCCGCCTGAGACGCACTACTCACAGGAGCAATGACAATCCGTCCAGCATCGGCACGGGCGAGACCGAACGTGGGATCGACAGGAATCCAGGTGGCAAATCGCACCTCCACCCATTGATGAAAGATCATCGCAGAGCCCGCGGCTGAGTCCAGATAGACAAGGCCCGTTACAATCCTCGTTGGAATCCCGAGTGATCGGGCCAGTGCTGCAAATAGAACGCTGTGCTCCGTGCAGTCACCCGTGAGATCGCGCGCCACTTCTGAAGCAGTGGCGTAGCCAACGCTGGAGTCCTTCTTCTTGACGCTGGTATAGACCCATCTGCTCAGAATCTCAACTTGCTTCCAGGGATCTTTCTCATTTCCAACTGCGGCGCGGGCAAGACGCACAATGTTTGGATCCTTTGACGTAATGTAGAAGTCCGGTTGAACATAGGGATCCTGGGCTGCGAATGTGATCTTCCCCGTTGGTTCTGGGACTTTGATTCGCACTGCGAGGGTTTTACCATCTACTTTGACTGTCTGGTAGGGAGAAGCCTCAATTGATGGTGCGCCCTGATCAGATGTGACAGAGAATTCCGCCTCAAATCGGAACCTGGGATTCTCAAGGCGGCCCTCTGGTTTTACCAGGAGTAAGTCAATTACTTCAGACGACGAATAATTGGCGCGCGACGTTGGCTCATCTGAACGTTCCATGCTGTAGCCCGCAACTTCCTGGTAAAGAATATTGCCTTCATTTGACAAGAAGGTCAATTCTTCCGCTCCGGCTGGAATTGTATTCGCGCGCATAACGGCAACTTCCGTTTCCTGGTTCCCCAGGACAAACTTACGCTTCCCGGTCAACTTAATCTCATAGCTCTCAAACAAAGCATCGATTGCGGTCGGATTCAGCACCGTTATACGATATTGAGTCCCCTCTGCAAATCCAAGACTCCGTTGTTTCAATTCTGTTTTCCACGGCCCCAGTAGATCAGGGGGAATGACGCTTGTGTTTTGAACTCTCGGGCCGGCGCCTGTTTGTGTGACGCGGAAGTTTCCATTTGTGCGTGAGCCTCTGATTACAATTGGGTCAGCAGACTGGCTCAAGCGCATTTCGAAGGAATCTATCTGGCCCGCCTCATTCTCCTGAATCACAAGATGACGCGTGACGCTCAGCGCCTGGTTGAATCGCTTTACGGAAATATCAAAGGAGATATTGGATTCAATCTGGCCTGATGGGGTGCGCTGGATGATTCGCGAGTAGGTGCCAATTCGTGTTCCCTTGAGCTTAACTAGAAAGTATTCTCGAAGCAGAACCTCGGCTGGACGATCTTTTCGAGGCTCCTGGCACGAGGCCAACTGGAAACACGTTAGAACGAGCAGGTAGCCCACGCCCCATCGCATGCCGAATCGCATAGGTCGACTGAACCCCGAGCCAGCAACGGGACAATCGGTTTTCGTGGTCGGGACTCTCCTTTTGTTTTTCCTTGACCGGTCGCTCGATTCCGGCAGTTTTCCCACAGATGGAAAAGGAATCGCTTTACGCTCTGGTACGGGACACAGTAGCCACCTACGCGGAACGGCCCTGCTACTGGGTAAAACAAGACCCTCGTGCGGAAACGTTTGCTGCGGTATCGTATTTCAACTGGCGCGCCGACATGAAGCGCTTCTCGGCCTACCTGGTGAACAAGCTCGGCTGTGAACCCGGGACCAGAATCGGTCTCTTATGCGACAATCGCTATGAATGGAATCTCATTAGCCTCGGAATCACGACCATCGGCTGCATAGACGTGCCGCGCGGATGCGACGCGACTCCGCAAGATATTTCGTATATTCTGAACCATACCGAATGTCCGGTCCTGGTTGTTGAGCATGAGAAGATGCTTAAGACCGTGACAGACCTGCTCCCTGAGCTGCCTCATCTAAAACACATCCTGTCGATCGAGGGACCAGAACGTTACAAAAACCTCCCGGCTATCCAGGCAAAACTTGGTAAAACCCAATTGCACTTTCTAATCGACGCGCTCGGAGAAGGAGAAGAATTCCTGGCCAAACTGGGCGAAGGCTTCTTGAAGAAACGCGGCGAGGAAATTCGCCCGCATGCAATCGCAACCATCATCTACACAAGTGGAACCACAGGTGCACCCAAAGGCGTGATGCTTGAGCACAGGAGTTTTTGCTGGGAAGTCAACCAGATGCAGCAAATTCTTCCGCTGACCGAAAGCGATCGCACCGTGGTTTTCCTTCCACCCTGGCACATCGCGGAGCGCTTGCTTGAGACCACACTCATTGCATGCGGCTCAAGTATGGCCAACTCAGGAATCATTACTCTTGCCAATGACATGGCCACCGTTAAACCAACGGCCCTCGTTTCCGTTCCGCGTGTCTGGGAGCAACTACACCGTCGCGTGATGGACAACGTGCGCAAGCAACCGGAGAAAACACAGAACCTTTTCAACTTTGCGCTGAGCGCGGCGCAGACCTATACAGACATTATCGATACGTTGCTCGATCGGTTCGCTGAGACAGAAGAAGAGGACAATGTTTCTATCTATACCAGGAAAGCAATTGCCATGGCAATGTTTCCCGTATTTGCAATTCTAAATGTACCTGCC
>JAEUSB010000064.1 GCA_016788865.1 Leptospirales bacterium | reverse complement strand
CGACGATCCTGTCCGGAATTGTGCAAGTCGGCCAATTGGCTGATTTGAATGTTGTGGTCGTTTGACTGCCGTGATGTTCGGCCTTGAAGGCCGAACTTCTCCGATAGCCTTCACAGGCCTGCGTCCATTACAAGTCCCTGTCACTCAAGCTCAACTATATCGCCCATCTCGGCTTTTCCGCTCGCGACGGTTGCTTTGGCAAAATGCTCATCAAAGACCTGGGTGATCTTGATAATCCCCACTTTCTGCTTGCTGAAACTGGCATTCTTCAAACGCAGTATGTGATACACTGAAAGCTCCTGGCCCACGGCCGCTCCGTCCTTCTTCCCTGCACAGATAGTTACCCCTTCTGCAGATGTCTCCACGATACTACCCTTCATGAGGTAAGCGTGGTGTGCCGCGTGGCCAGTCGCGCAGGCCCCGAAGCTGACTACAACTGGCAAAAGAAGCGCGTTAAGTATCCAGAAATGTGTTTGCTTGTTCATTCATATTCTCCTTAGGTGCAATCTGCAAGAATTGAACCACGTTGCTTTTTTCGTACACCGGGTTTGGCATCGTTCGCAGAAACCGCTCGTCAATGTCCGGAGCATACAGCGATTGTGTCACTCTGAAACTGTCCGCGATTCGACCGGGACAGGTGCTCCACGAGGGATGAAAAGGGTCTATCCTGAAGATTTCTCAAGCATATTGCGTGCTTTTTGGGCATCGGGTGCTTTTCGTAATATTCTGTCAAGACCGGGTGTTGATGATTCAATTTTACGCATGACAACAATCATAGTAACCCTGCCCTATCGATATTCGTTTCACCTTGCAATTTTCCAAAGGGTGTAGTATTTAGGTTTCATGTCCTGGATTCATAGCACGGCATTCGGGCTGGTTGTTTCCGTAATCGGAGCAACCTTATGCGCCCAATCGTGCCCGGCCTTTGCGCAAAAAGAAACTAGCCGGAAACAGTCTGTCGATGCGCATCATGCCGATCATTGCAATCATGCCAACAAGTCGCAGGATAAGGATCCTGCACGTGGATGCGAAGACAGTTGCAATTTTATAGGAAAGCAGCCACCTGCTTCCTTTGAAATCGCACACAGCGTGTCAACGATCGCAGTGTTGCTTCTGCATACGTTCACTTCCATTTTACCTGAAGCTGTCAGGACCTACTCCGAGCGTCCGCCTGACTTTGGACTTCACGCTACAATCGATCTCCTCGCCTTGTTTCAAACCAGACAAGTATAGCCCGCCGCCATCCAACCTGTCGATTGATGAAGGGTTTTTCGCGACTACAAAGCGTTGATGCGTTTTGCGCCAGCTTTAGCCCCCGTTGAATGTCGTTCAGTAGTGATAATCAATTCCGAACAAATGATTTCTAGAACGTTCAAGGAGAACAAATATGAGGAACCTAAAACAATACTGGCCCGCGATGCTGCTCCCAATGCTGATATTCGCAGCTGCATGCTCGTCTATGGGCGAAGCCCGTCACCGTTACTTAATGAAAGGATCCATCATCGACAGCGATTCAACAACCGTATACCTTTGCATAGGAAAGAAGGACGGGGCGCAAGTTGGTCAGGAACTCGTAGTCCAAAAGTCTGAAGTAACTCACACAACGCCGCGTGCTACTGTGTATCGTCTCAAGCGAACTGGAACTGTGCGGATTACAGAGATCATTGATGAGCATTTCGCGCGAGCAACCGTTGTCTCCGGCAGTGCCGCGCAAGGCTCCATAGTGCATCTGGAGTAGGCAGGAGTCGGAACATGGGAATTTTTTCGTTTGGAGGGACAAGCCGTTGCGACAGTCTCGAACACCGGATAGTATGTTAAAACTCGAAAGGAACAGGATCCGTCTTACGATCGCCCTTTTCCTTTCGCTCAGTTCCGCAGCCTATGCGCAGGATGTACAGACGGATGTAATCGCAACGCGCCTCAGCGGCATTGTGGATAGGCATCCTGCTATCGAGAAGCAGGCCTTGCTCGCGTCCGCTCGCAGGAATGCCGCAAGAAATATTCTCTTCGGTTACCCTGACCCATCAATTGAGATCAGTCGCGGCCGTGGAAAGGAAGACATGGTCGCACTGGGAGCCGAGGAACTGGATGCAAGTCGAACCCGAATCAGGATGAACGAGTTGCGGATCAGTCAGCCAATTCCCTTCCCGGGAAAGGGAATTGTTGCATACAATGCAATGAATGCCGAGGTTCGTAAAGAGGAGTTGATGCTTCTCATTGAACGGAATCGGCTCGCCGGCGAAATTCTTTTCACATCCCTTGAGTATCATGCGGCCAAGAAGGTTCTGGAACAAAACAGAACCTTTCTGAGAAAAATGGAATCTCTCCAGATGACCACCTCCGCAAAGTACGAAACCGGCGTCGGTAGCCTCACAGATGTTACTCGAACACGGGTCAGGGTGAACAATCTCCGCCTCAAGGTTAACGACTCGGAAGATCAGGCACAGAAACTTTACCAGGTACTTCAGTACCTCCTGACTCCGCTGAATGGTGAACGGCGCATGTTTACACAGCCGGAGATTGACAGATATCTTACTACTGTCCGCGCGCATATTCCCGGCGAAGAGACGGCCCTCAAGGAGCGCTCTCTAGAGATCGCACTTGCTCGAGCGACTGCATCTGGAAAGAATCACGAAGATACGCTGGCCCGAATGCAGTATCTGCCGGACGTCGAGTTATTTTCCGCGCTCACGGATCAGGATCGTCGTTCGGCAACATTTCGGGCCATCTCAAAGGAGCGCGTCTACTCTGCCGGTATCATGATTCGGGTGCCTGTGTGGAGTGCCCTTACGAATCACTGGAATGTTGGCGAAAAATCGGACACATACCTGAGTGCAGAGGCCGGAACCCGAGATACGGTAAGTCGCCTAACGTACGAAGCGGAAGCAACCAGGAACAGTCTACAACTGCTGGATCGCGGTATCCAGCTGCATACTGAGCAAATCATTCCGGGTGCGCAGATGGCCTTTGAGACCGCACTTTCATCCTACCAGACTGCAAAGGGGGACTATCAGTCGGTGCTCGAAGGTGTGGAGCTTCTCTATGAGCATCAGATTGAGAGAATTATGCATACGCTGGATCGGGATCGGGCCCTGATCCGCCTCGGAACAATGTACGACGTTCTACTCGAGAAAAGGAAACAGGATTAGAAGCCATGGAAGGTCTGAGCAACGCAACGGCACGCGAGAAACTCGCTTCATTCGGACCGAATACTATTGTTCATCAAAAGAAAGTTTCCGCACTCTCCATGCTTCTTGCTCAATTCAAGGGGGGTATGTTCTGGCTGCTGGTCGGTGCCATTGTAATTTCGGCTGCCCTCGGTGAATATATCGATGCGATTGCAATCTCAATAATTCTGATTCTCAATGGTGTGATCGGCTTCTTTCAGGAATACCGCGCGGAGAGAGCATTGGAAGCTCTCAAGGCCATGACGGCTCCCAGGGCCCGCGTTATGCGCGAAGGAAGAACGATAACTGTACCGGCTGCAGACGTGGTTCCGGGAGATCTTCTTGTCCTTGAAGCGGGCGACATTGTGGCCGCAGACGCAACCATTTCATCGGCAAGCTCTCTTGCAATCAACGAAGCGGTTCTAACCGGAGAGAGCATTCCTGTAGAGAAGACAGCTGGCGACCATGCAGAAGCCTCGCAGCTTTTTCTGGGAACCACGGTCGTGCGCGGTACCGGCGTTGCGGAGGTAATTGCAACCGGCATGGGCACAGAGTTTGGCAAGATTGCACATCTGCTGAGTGGAACAGAGGACGAACAGACTCCTCTTCAGAAACGAATCTCGGACGTTAGCCAGCATCTATTGTTTCTTTGTGTTGGTATTGTTCTAATCGTTGCCCTCTTAGGGTTTCTTCGTGGAACTCCGCCACTTGATATCTTTCTAGGCGCGGTTTCTCTCGCCGTAGCTGCTGTACCGGAAGGACTGCTCGCTGTCGTCACAATTGCCCTTGCAATAGGTGTGCAACGGATGGCCAAACGAAAGGCACTGGTTCGCAAACTCTCCGCTGTCGAAACCCTTGGCTGTGCCACCGTTATCTGCACGGACAAGACCGCTACGCTCACTGAAGGAAAAATGATTGTTCGTGAAGTCTGGGGGCCGGACCAGAACCGATTGCTGTTTGCTGCCGCCGCTTGCACAGACGCGGAGTTGCATTCTGAAGGTGATGCAGGAGACCCCACCGAAGTTGCCCTACTGGTTGAAGCCCGTAAGCTAGGCATTGAACGCGGTGCGATCGAATCGTCAGCAAGCAGAAGATTCAGTAATCCGTTTGATTCGGACAGGAAGATGATGTCGATCTTCAGGAGCGACGGTGTGCTCTACGTCAAGGGCGCCGTCGAGTCAATACTGGCCAATAGTAAGACCGCGCCTTCGGGAATGCATGATGCGGCTACTGAAATGGCAGGTCGCGGTCTACGCGTAATCGCAGTTGCACTGGGAGATTCCACCTCGGAACAGAATCTGGATGCGCTAGGACTAATCGGTATTTCGGATCCGCCCCGCCCGGAAGTGGCCGCAGCAGTGAGAAGTGCACAGGCCGCCGGAATTCGTGTTATCATGATTACCGGCGATCATCCCGTGACTGCAGCGGCAATAGCAAAAGAAGTCGGGATTCTGAAACCCGATCAGGAACCGGAAGGTCGCGTCTACGCACGCTCGTCTCCGGCCTCAAAACTTGAGATTGTGCGCAGACTGAAATCTGAGAATCACATTGTTGCAATGACAGGGGATGGCGTGAACGACGCCCCTGCACTTCAGGAGGCCCACATCGGGATTGCCATGGGAATATCTGGAACAGAAGTTTCGCGGGAGGTTTCAGAGATTGTACTGGCGGACGATAATTTTGCAACTATCATAGCCGCAGTGGGCGAGGGGCGCGGCGTCTACGAGAACATTCGGAAGTCGCTTACCTTTCTTCTCTCGGGAAACATGTCAGAGTTGTTGATCATGCTGACTGCAGCAGTCGTCGGGTTGCCCACTCCGTTTTTGGCACTCCATCTATTGTGGATCAATCTTGTCACGGACGGTCTGCCAGCGCTGGCACTAGCAGCAGATCCGGCCAGTCCCTCCCTCATGAAGCATAAACCCCGCCCGCTGAAAGAGTCCATCCTTGGTCGTCCGCAATGGATTTGGATTGGATTCACGGCCCTGGTCGAGACCGCAACGGTCCTCGCGGTATACCATTATACATTGCGCACTGAGCCCCTGGATGATGCACGTAATGCGGCATTCACGGTCCTCGTCTTTGCGGAGGTGTGGCGTGCATTTTCCGCCAGAAGCCCAGACCGTCTCTTCTGGGAAGAGGGTATCTTCTCTAACCTGAAACTCATCGCTGTCGTCGTTTTTATCGTGGCCCTTCAGGTGGCAATCCACCACATTCCTCTTACGGAAGAGTTGTTCAAGATCGGAAATATGGGACTGCTTGAATGCGGCGTTTATCTTGCAATTGGTTTGATTCCAGTGACTGTGCTTGAGTTGTCCAAACTCATTATGAGGTTCAGAAAATGAAGCGATGTGTGTATCTTTTTACCCTCATGGCAGTCGTTGTTTTCTGCAAAGAAAAACAGGTAGACCATTCACAACATACTGCAGCGCGAGAAGATGAATCAATACAAGTGAAACCCTCCGCAGATGGTCAGGGCATTGTTCATCTGGAAGCGGGTCGAGCTCAGGGAATAGGCATCACAACAGACATCGTTGGAGTTCGGGAATTCATCAAAACCGTACGGACATCCGGGATAGTCAAAGTGAACGAACCGAGACAAAATCATGTGCATGTTAAGTTTGCAGGATACGTTGAGCAAGTTTATGCAGACTTTGCGGGAAAATCCGTGCAGGCAGGGAGTCCCCTTTTCAGCATCTATTCGCCGGAAGTGTACTCTACACAAACGGAGTATCTGCTAGCACTCAAAAGAACAGAAGAAGAACCACCTGGCTCCACGCTGGATGATGCGAGCACACTCGCAAGCGTAGAAAAGCGATTTGCCCTCTGGGATATTCCCCAGGCGGAAATTGACCAGCTCCGCAAAACTAGAACTGCCCGTCGGAGCGTGATCATCCGTTCACCCATCACGGGCACCATCCTTGAAAAGAAGATTCTCTCGGGCATGACGGTTGAGCCTGGCATGGACCTTTACCTTATCGCAGATCTTTCCAGGATATGGGTCCAGGCGGAAGTGTATGAAAGCGAGATATCCTCCATTACATTGGGCCAGAAAGCGAAGCTTACTCTTGAATCCGCGTCGGATCAGGTCTATGAAGGTCGCGTAACGTTTATAGATCCTGTAGTGAATGAGAAAACGAGAACAACCGGCGTTAGGTACGAATTCGCAAATCCCGGTCTACGCCTTCGTCCCGGGATGTTCGTGACCGTAGATCTGCTGACATCACATGGAAAGGGCGTGGGTGTGCCTGTGGATGCCGTCATAGACACTGGCACGCGGAAGATTGTATTTGTCCAGGAAGGAAGCCATGAGTTTCGTGCCCGCGAAATCAAGATTGGTATCCAGTCAGATCGATATTATTCCGTTTTGTCCGGCCTGGTTGCCGGCGACAAGATTGTTACGAGCGGCCAATTCCTTCTAGATTCGGAAAGCAGACTCAAGGCGCCAGGAAACTCCGGGGAGCACAAACACTGATGAGAGCATTGGTTGAAGCAGTAATCGAATTCTCTGCCCGCAACAGGTTTATCGTCTTTATTGCGGTGGCCCTTGGGATGCTGGCCGGTTTCTATGCATTGAATCGCATGCCCCTGGACGCGTTGCCAGACCTCTCAGACACGCAAGTGATCATCTATTCCAGATGGGATCGATCTCCGGACATTGTTGAAGCTCAGGTTACATACCCGATTATCAGCGCAATGCTGGGCGCGCCTCGCGTGAAAAGCATTCGCGGGTTTTCGGATTTTGGTTACTCGTATGTTTACATGATTTTTGAAGAGGGCACGGATATTTACTGGGCCAGATCGCGTACGCTCGAGTATCTCTCAAGAATCTCAACGCGGCTGCCCTCCGGAGTTACAACGGAGCTTGGTCCGGACGCAACGGGGGTTGGTTGGGTATTCCAGTATGCTTTAGTAGACGAGTCCGGAAAACTCTCACTCGCAGATCTCCGATCCTATCAGGATTGGTACCTGCGCTATTATCTACAGAGTGTGCCTGGCGTGGCCGAGGTTGCACCGATAGGTGGTTTTGTGCGCCAGTACCAGGTGAATATTCAACCGGATAAACTGATATCGTATAACGTTTCATTGATGGAGGTTGTGAACGCAATTCGGGACAGCAACGACGACGTTGGCGGTCGAATGATCGAGTTCAGCGGCATCGAGTACATGGTGCGGGGACGCGGATATGTAAAATCCATACAGGACCTGGAAGACACTGTAGTCAAAGTGGAGGATCCGACCGGTACCCCTGTCCTCGTTCGTCAGGTTGCCAGCGTAACGATTGCTCCAGACATCCGGCGCGGGATCTCAGACTTAAACGGAAAGGGGGATGCTGTTGGCGGGATTATCGTCATGCGGCAGGGAGAAAGCGCACTACGCGTCATTGGTCTTGTCAAAGCTCGGCTTGCTGAGCTCGCACCCACCATGCCGGCAGGTCTAAAAGTCGTCACCACATACGATCGAACGGATCTGATCAAGGAATCCGTAGGAACAGTATCCGAAGTACTCTACGAAGATTTCGCAATCGTCGCAATAATGATCCTTTTCTTTTTGCTGCACGTTCGATCTGCACTTATGCCGATTCTCCTCATTCCCGCCGCAGCCACAATTGCCCTTTTGCCTATGCACTTTCTCGATATCACGATCAACGTGATGTCCATCACTGGAATTGTCCTGGCAGTCGGCGATATGGTGGATGTAGGGGTCGTGATGGTCGAGAACGTTCACTCGAAGCTTTATCAGTTGCGGGAGGGAAAAATCTCCGGCGAACGGTATCGAATCATTGTGGATGCAATGAAGGAAGTTGGTCCGACGGTTTTTTCTTCACTTCTAGTAACAGTAATCGGTCTTTCGCCGCTTTTTACCCTGGAAGGACAGGAAGGTCGTCTATTTCGCCCATTGGCCGGCATGCAAATCTTCTCCATCTTCTCCGCAGCCATTCTGTCGATCACCCTGATTCCTGCGCTCGTCATCATCTTTCTGAAAAATGCGAAAGGTATTTCCCTTGAAGATCATTTCGCAACAAAGTATATGGCCGGGTACTTCGCCCGATTGCTCAATTGGAGTTTTGAACATCGCAAGACAGCGCTCGGTGTCGTGGTCGTTGCAATGCTCCTTACCATTCCGATCTACCTGAGGATGGGAAGTGAGTTCATGCCCGCGCTCTATGAAGGAACAATCCTGTTCATGCCCAGCACGCCACCCGGCATTTCCGTTGCAGAAGCCCATCGCGTTCTCCAAACCCAGGATAGAATCCTCATGACATTTCCTGAGGTTGAAGGTGTCTTCGGCAAAGCCGGCCGTGCTGAGACTTCTACTGACCCTGCTCCTTTCTCTATGATGGAAACAATTGTTAGCTTGAAGGATCGATCTGAGTGGAGAAAAGTTCCTGTGGAATTCAGCGCGCTCCCCGCGTTTGTGCGTCCCTGGCTCCAGGAGAAATTACCCTTTAAAAGGACCATCACCTACCAGGAATTAGTCACAAGGATGGATCAAGCGCTCCAGCTTCCCGGAGTTCGCAATGCTTGGACTATGCCCATCCGGGCTCGCATCGATATGCTCAGTACGGGCGTGCGAACTCCCGTTGGCATAAAGATATTTGGATCTGACCTGGATGAGATCGAACGCATAGGAAAGGAGATCGAAAACAGCGTCGGTAAGATTAAGGGCGCTCGCTCGGTTTTTGCCGAGCGAACTGCTGGAGGATATTTCATCGATTTTGATTTGAAACGATCCCAGCTTGCCAGGTATGGACTCAGCATAAAGAACGTTCAGATGTCGATCCTGTCCGCCGTCGGTGGTGAAAGCGTTAGCACCATGATATCGGGTCGGGAACGTTATTCGATCAATGTGCGCTATTCAAGAGAACAGAGAGATAGTGTAGATAAACTGCGCAGAGTCCTGGTCAATACCATGTCCGGCGCCCAGATCCCTCTGGGGCAGCTTGCTGATCTCAACATACGCACCGGTCCTGGCATGATCAGGAATGAAAACGGACTTTTGAGCGGCTTTGTATATGTAGACGTTGAGGGCCGAGACATTGGAAGCTTTGTAGATGATGCCAAAGCTGCAGTTAAAGAGCAGGTTAAACTAAAACCAGGATACACTATCGCATGGAGTGGACAATACGAATACATGGAACGGGTCCGCAATCGTTTGCTAACCGTGGTTCCTCTCACCCTCACACTGATTTTTCTTCTGTACTATTTCAACTTTAAATCAATATCCTCTACTTTCTTCATTATGCTCGCAATGCCCTTTACTGCGATGGGTGGAATTTGGGGGGTGAGCTTACTTGGCTATAATCTCTCGGTTGCAGTGTGGGCCGGAATGCTGGAAGTTACCGGCATCGGAGCAGCGTTATGCGCACTTGTGACAACGTTTATGAATGATGCCTTTGCCACTCGTACAAGCCCGGCAACCACAGCCGCAGAAATCTTCCGTACGGCGGCAGGCGGAGCAACACGTGCGCTTCGCCCGGTAGTCCTCACATGCGCCGCCGACATTCTTGGCTTGTTGCCTTCCATGTGGGCCACAGGAATTGGCGCTGAATTCGTAAAAAGGTACACGGCTCCGATTATCTGCGGACTCTTTGTTGCAATGGTCCTGGCCCTTGTCGTTCTGCCAACGCTGTACGCTTCGTGGCAGCTGTCACGTTTGAACTCAAGGATGACATCGCCGTCATGAGTGTGAGACATCATCTCCATGTCCACAGGGCCGATTTTCGGATTCGCGAACTAATCGGAAAAGGCCTTGTTGTTCTGCTCGCGACACTTCCCCATTTTTTTGCTTACGATACATCCAATCCGATGGCTCAAGCAATCACCGCACGGCTGCCATATCTTGCAGTCCTGTATGCCGCTATCTCGGGAGGACTTCTGATAGGATTGACCAGCGGATTGGTGGCCGGTGGTCTCATATACGCAGTCATGGCAGCGGCGCATCATCCGGTAGCGGGCAGTGTGGAGTTAGAGCACCTGGTGGAGATACCTTTCTATGTCGCACTGGGTGCAGCGGCAGGTTACCTCCGAGACCATCTCAGATACGAATCTTCGGAGAAAGAACACATTCTGGATATGTTTTCACGCTATGTGTCCCCGGCAGTCGTTCCGGAAATTCTGAAACGCGGTGTCAACCTGGTGGGGACGGAACTGCACGCAACGGTCCTTTTTGCGGACATTCGTTCTTTCACAACATTGTCCGAACAACTGACGCCGGCCGAAGTTCTTAGAATTCTGAACGTTTTCTTTTCGGAGATGGCGGCGATTATTTTTCGCCACGGGGGCATGCTAGATAAGTACATCGGAGACGCAATCATGGCTGAATTTGGCGTTCCCCTTCCTGGAAAGCAGGATGCCCATTGCGCCATACAAGCAGGGCTGGGCATGCTCACTAGACTCCGGGAGATGAACAAGCAAAGAGCGTTTGGGGATCGCGAACTTAGCATTGGCATTGGAATTCATTCAGGTCGCGTAATGGCGGGTAACGTGGGCTGCAAGGAACGGATAGAATACACAGTGATTGGTGATACCGTGAATATTGCCTCGCGTCTGCAGGAGTTAACCAAGCAGTACAATTGTCCGCTGATCGCGTCTGCTGAAACCATTGAGGAATCCGGCGTACAGGGCGCCCAATTTCTGGGTGAGATTCCGGTACGCGGCAAAGTGAATTCAGTGCGCATCCTTAGCCTGGGAGCAGCGAACGGATGACTGGCCAAAGGCGGAAGCCGGCACAGGAATCGTTTGGACTGGTTCTCTCCGGCGGTGGCGCTCGCGGATTGGCGCATATCGGAGTGCTCAAGGCATTCGAAGACATGGGAATGGTTCCATCGCTGATCGTTGGCGTGTCAATGGGTGCCCTTGTGGGTATCGTTTTTGGTCTACGCCCGGATTGGTATGCACTCTTATCCAGCCTGGACTTTTCTGCCGAGCTGGGAGGAGGTCAAACTTCCTTGAGTTCTGGTTCCGGGCTCATGGGGCGTATTGGATTCTGGATTTCAGCGCCTCGCCGGTTTCTAAATTTCTTTTCCGGTTGGGGACTTTCAGGATTGGAGCAGTCTCGAGCGTTATCCTTCTTAACAGATCTGACACAGGGCAAGCAATTGGAGAGTTCGCGAGTGAAGATAACTACAGCCGCCACAGACTTGCTGACCGGGCGACGCATCGTTTTTCGAAAGGGAGACGCAGCCAGGGCCATCTATGCCAGTGCGGCACTTGCGGGAATTTTTCAACCACTGAACGAGAACGGCCTCTGTCTTGCTGATGGTGCGTACACGGATCTTGCTCCAATCGATCTTGCCAGAAGGGGGAATATTCCGGTCATCGCAGTTGATGTAACACAAATGGAAAGCGTCGAAAGTGTGACAAATGGATTCCAGGCAATCACTCGTGCGATGGATATCTGTCACAATCAACACGCGCATCTGAGATTTGCAGAAGCCGATTTGGTCTTGCGGCCAAGGTTTACTCGGATCATTGATACACTGGATTTTACATCCACTTCCGAATGTGTCAGAGCAGGGTACGCGATCGTAAAAGAAAACAAGGTGGCAATTGCCTCCGTGCTACGCTTGCGTGGAAAGAACAAGAAGAGCGTTAGACGCTATTAGGTCTCCACTCTAGGGGGATCAAAGGTTTTGTTGGAAATTCAAATTTCTTTCGTCCTTCGAAGGGCCAGTAGCGTCCACATTCCCCCGCTGGCATCCACCAGGCTGAGAATCACAAAGTTGATTGGTGCATGTCCAGTCAGGTATAATCCAACGCAAACTAGCGGAGCGGAAAATCGGGTGTAGACCGTCAGCCCGGCAAAATGGCGACTTGCTGCCAGGCCTGACGCAAAATAGTAGAAGCTTGAACATATCAGAACGAATCCGAGCATGAATGTCCATGAATTGATTGGATCGTGAACTCCCACCAAAGGCAACACTATCCCGGGAATCACGAGTAAGACAAAACCCATGATGCCGGAATAGACACTGAAAGCAACAAGGCTAAAGAATGGGTCCGATAATTTCCATAGCATGAGCTAAGCTCTCAATTCCGCGTTTGAACCACAACGCTATTTCCGGCGCCGGAGTCTGGAATGACGCCGGGTGACGGTTACCAGAGACTCCGCCCGGGTTACCGTAAAGTTCTCGGTTCAATGAAATTCCGAGTTCCGGGGAAAGTCGGAACTTCGGATCTTTCCACCAAGAAGACATCCGGCATTTCGCGACAATTATTCGGATCAGCTGAGTCTAGGACATCTTGATGAGGTAACTCAGAAGAGGGCCTAGTCACCCATACCCGATTTATGTGATGAGAAAATATATGAACTTTGTCATGCAGCGATTGACAAAGATGGACGGATGCACTATCCATTTCTTTATCTCCGTTGGCATGTTCGTGACAGATTTTGAACTGTGACCCAACTTGTGCGGTGCAATGTTTTCTTGGATGAAGAAATCCTTGAGTCACTTTGAAGCGGATTCGGACGACGACGACTATAACTTCGATCATTGAAAATAACATGCGCGAAACAAATGGCCTCCTTAGCACCGATTTACAGGTTCTGGGTATCACCGATCCTTTTGCACTAGAGATTAGAATTGCTGCCGATGACATTGTGTTTGGGAATCTGGTGATCTGGACTGAAGATTCGCAGGTTAGCGCAACAATTCTTCACGAATGGACACACTACTTTCATTGCATCGGGACATCCGTAGGAATCTATCTCTTTGAACATCGCTGGCGTCACTTTCTGGCCCGCTGGAATCTTCTTCATGCGGTATCAAGAATTGCGGGCCCCCTTCCCGGTCTAAAGCTACCGCTCGCAGCCCTGATTGCAAACCTTCGGAGAACTGTAGAACCGATTGCTGAACTTTGTGCGAACCTTGAGGTCCTTCTGCAATCGGAAAGGCGAATGTTGAACTCCTGGAAGGAGAAAGTCACCGTCGGTTCTGGTGCTGATATTATCAGGGACCGAAGGATTGTTCTTGAGGCGAACACAGCAAGCGTTCTCATTAGCTCACCAATTCAAACAATTCCCCTCAAGGTTTCGGCTCGTCAGGTTTTGGAGCATGCCGCCCGATCAAATGAGTATCGCCTAAACGGCGGAGTGATTCATAGAGAAACCTTCTTTCATCGGCAACTACTGGATTACAATCTGCTGTACTATTTCCTGATTCAGCAGGGAATAATTTCGCTTGAAGAACTCGACGACGGTTTCATACAATTAACTTCCGTTGATAATTCCCTCCCTTTCGACACCTTAATGTCCATCGTATTCTTCTGTGCGACGATTGCACTGCAGCATTTTGTAAATCCTATGCTAGATCGCAATCGATACAATCCCACACCAAGACTATCAGAAGGTTTAACCTCTTTGGATCCTGGTATGACAGAATATCATAATGATTCAATGGCATACGTCTTTCTCAAACTTCTCCAAAACATTGCGCTTATTATTCCTCTGCAAGAAAAGGGAAACTCTCTGCGGCTTTCGGATATTGAGCAGATGCTTGAACGCATGCAAATTCATGGCTTTGCAGGGCTCTTGAACAGACAAATTGCTCTGACCGACCTCTTGGTTAGAATGAAATCAGATCTCTCGGTAAACATGTTCGATCTTCGAATCGCCAGAGCTTTTCAAGCAATCCGAAGACAACCGTCCCTTTATTTCGATGCAATGAATTTGGCTCATCTGATCACTGCGCCGAAGTACAATTTGCGGTCTGAGAACGGCCCTAAGTTTGCTTCCTTGCAATTCCCGTGGCAAGAATTGGATAGCCCCAAAATTGATTCAAGAGACCTGTCTATGTTCTATGCGAATGCCGACCGAATCATGGACAGGCTATTGGGCGGTCGTGACTTCGCTTGCTACCACTCGGACGCTTCCAAATCTGAAGCAACCGATGGCATGGGGGTTTATGGCTGTACGGATTTTTCAACCTGCTATGCTGCGAACAAGAGTGGAAAGAATTTGCAGGAGTTTTGTTCAAAAATCGCCTGGCAGGGGTATACAGTTCAAACACTAGAGCTGATCAGTCAATCTGACATCAGAATTTTCTACAATCCGATAACGACCGACCTCGTAGACCGGTCTGCGGATCTTGAGCAAGCCTCCAAAGATTTTCGTCATTTCTATGAAGACGAATAAACATCTTCTTTGGACATTTCACTCCGAGCAGCGACGCCTGCCAGCCAATAGACCCTCTTGATGCGCTTCGGGAAACCATAACTCATTTTTTCTCCGCCAGATGACAGTTTGACCGATCGCAAAGTCATTTACTGTGCATGAAAACAATCATCCAAATTGTCGAACGAGCATGTGGCTACGATCACCTCCGCACGGAACAGCTCACACTTAAGAATCCACCGTTCATGGATCTGGTGCTTGATGTGCTCTATTCCCCGGAACGCACACTTCTCAGGATCGGGCACTACGGCGTTCAGAACGGTGATCTCATGGCTGACCCGGAAATGATCATCGAAATCCTCACGGACGAAGGGTTCAACCCCCTCTCCAATCGCAACGACTACATCGGATACTACCGCGAAGTGGACGAATCAAACGATGACCGGGCGAATCAGAAACTCAAACGCGAGTTGAATCAATTTCTATTGAGCTGGGATCGAAACATTGCCGCTCAGGGATTTCTCGACGCAATGAGTAAGTTCAAACCAGGAGAGCCATCAGGCTCTCAGAGCAAGGAGTAAATCCGATGTCCAGATTCAGGAGTACTTCCGGTGGAATGATGCTCGGCCGGGGCATCACACATGACGTCGTCCAATCTTTGAACAACAAATTCCAATCGCCTGAAACAGAAAGGGAATTTCGAGACCGGGCGATCTTTGTCTTTTTGACAAGGACCGCTCTTCGTGCTCACGAACTTGTCTCTCTCAAGTGGAGTGCAATGATTCAAACTCCTGAAGGCGACGAAGTCTTTCAGTATCGCAAGAAAGGTGGTAGAGATGCTTTCACGGCTCCAGGGAAGAAAGCAATCAGGGCTGTTCGCGAATATCACGATGCATTCGGAATCCAATCGGACTTCTTGTTCGTGAGCCTTCCAGGGCGCAATCTTAGGGAACGTCATGGACTCTCTACGCGAAGTTTGCAAAAAATCGTGAACACCTGGAACGTGAAGACATCAGCTGGAAAAATGATTCATCCTCACGCGCTAAGGCACACAGCAGCACAACGGGCATTCGATAAAGCGGGCTCATTGGCCGCACAAAAATTGTGCGGGCATTCTTCGCCTGCGATTACGAGTGCATTTTACACGCGTCCGTACCTGTCGAATGTGGAGGAGCTGCTGGACTGGTAATCCCGCGAAGAGGGTATTCGTTAAAGTCTGACATGAGACAGAAGTCGGAACAGATTTACCCTGATTCTGCGAAGCATGCAACGCAACATACCCTGATCAGGGTATGTTACTCGTTCAAACTTAGAAAAATATTCAGTGTATCTCAATTCGATATGGACAAAGTGTTTGACAGAATTTTCGAACGGAACAGTGAACAAGACGTTTTTCAATGTCCTTGGGACTCATGGGGCGAAGCTGCGTTCCATTCCTCGCCGTCTACAATAGTACGGCTAATATCAGTTATGCGCCATATTTGGCGACGGTACACATGCCTTACCCTCAACCACGCGATCCATTTTGGAAAAGACTTTTCAACCTTGTTCCCTCGGACCTTCGCGATCAGAACCCCCGTCGGCAAGAAAAAGAATCTCGTATTGGTTGGCAGATACGCGTCTTTATTCTGCCAGCCATCGGTGTGCCCGTATCCGCGGTGTATGTCATCATGCGTCTCACACCGCGTGCTGAGATTTGGAGTTCTCCGATCTGGTCCGACATCCTTATCGCGGTTCTGATCGTCATGGTAATCGGATCCATCGCGTTAGCAGTGATTGACTACCGAAATCGATCGTAAACAGGACTGAACGAAACAACAACCTTCCAAAAAGCTCGGATGCGCACAAACGCCAAACACGGCGCATAACAACAAGTAACCGCTCCGCCCTCCGCTGCACTTCGTTTCGCTACGGTGCTCGGTCCTTACACTCTCAGCAAACGGCTTCGCCTATTTGCTTCGCGCGGATGCGCGCAGGGATCTGGTATATCTAAAGTGCGCGCACCGCGCCGTGTTGCGGACAAATCCCGCTCCGCGGGACTTCGGTTACTCACACACGTTATGCGAAAGTGATGCTTAATGTGACGTACATTTGGAACTTGCTATGAATCCCGTTGGAAATCCTGATGAACTAATAGCCTCAGACGCAAATGAATTCTTCGACTGGCTTTTACCCAACGCGACCCGTTGGCAACCGCCATTCGGCCATACGTCCTATTTGCATCTTCGAGACAATTGGATATTCCGCGGCGAAGGAGATGCCGATCGGCCCGTGCTGCCCTCAGCGCATCGTCAAAACAGTCTCCTTCCATACATAAAGCAACTGACTACAATGCCGTTGCTTAAAAGTAAGACTGGCGTTAATGTGCATACCTTGCGAGAGCTGCAAATTGTTCATCTCTTCTTGCGTTACGGTGATACGTTAGGTTTGAACGTTCCAATCGATGCATATCTAGGGCGGAAGATTGTCAGCTTCATCAAGAAGAACGAAATGCATTTAACGCCCGGTTTCGCCGCCAAGAGGTTGGTAGCATTGCCGCTGCATGAGTTCATCGATGCCTTTGCGCTGGCGCAGCACTCGGCGCTCCCGACTAGGCTGCTAGATTGGACCAGAAATGGTTTAAGCGCCGCATATTTTGCGGGAACTAGCGCATTAAAAAAATTCAAAGCGACGCCCACTGGAGACAAATACCTAGTAGTTTACGCAATTAATACCGAGTTCTGCAACATTAAAGAGTATGGCGTTGCGCCCATTAAGATCGTTCTACCACCGGCTCGGACTAATTCGAATCTCCTAGCACAACAAGGTGTGCTCTTATTTGACGAAGGTGCCAACTACCGATGCTACAAGGCCGGCACCTGGGTAGACTTTGAAAAAGCCATAGCAAATCAGAAAACTCCGTACGGGCCACCCGGCATCTTCTTTAAGTTAAAACTGGAATGGAAGCATTCCAAGGCATTGCTAAAACTATTAACTCAATTCGGCATTGTTCACGGCAGTCTCTTCCCCGGATTGCAAAGTTTGAAACAAACAATGATTGAGTACCGTGAAATCATGCAGTAAGCCACGCATCACCTTCGCATAACTCTCGTTACGTTATGCGAAATTTGCCGCAGAGATTAATGTATGCCACCTGAAGAACTAACTCCTGAAGAGCGTAACTTAGATCCATATTTTCACATCGATCCTGGTTTCATCAATTACCGGCGTGCCTTCGCTTTTTTATCTGCACCGATGCGCGAATTCTACAATAAGCATAAGAACCCGAGCGATGACCGGCCCCAGAAAGTATACAACGATCATCTTCTCGTGGATCTGTTTCTCAAATCCGGCCGCGACTCGAAGGCTCCATCTATCGGGCAATTGCTATCGACTAGCGATATTCAGAAAGGGAGATTGTTTTGTTCTGTCGAGTTGATTGAAGGCAATGAATCCGTTTACGAAGAAAACATTCGCGTCAAAATCCCGATCGCGACGCCGTTCAACAGCGACATTCCCGTATATCTGGAATTCAGTACGCGTCATTTTGTCGCCGACACAGGAAGACTGGAAATGTCGCGCAATGATCAGGTAGCCATCATCGGCGAAGTGCGTCACGTGTCTGAAGCGGGGATCGAACTCGCTCCTGTCATAATGGGAGCCCCAACATTTGACCACGAATTGAACAAAGACATACCTGAGCACCTTGAACTTGCTTGGCATGGTTACGATTGGTTTGAGACTTTCGTGGGAGATATAGACCAATTCTCTCGCATACGGGAGACCTCGATCCCCGAAACTTCTGAGTGGGGTCCGTACATGAAGGACCTCCCCGAAAAACAAGTAAAGGAGAACTTCGCGAAGTTGCTCGGAGAGTATTCTCGCCTCGATTGGGCTGGCGAACTTGCAGATCATTTTTCCGCTTCTGTTTCAATCTCAGGAAAGTCCAGCACTGCGTCCCTAATATTCAAAGGTCCAGCTGACTTCCGTCCAATGACACCTGATATGCTCGGTAAACGTGCTGACCAGATATACCGCATGTCCACGACGCCAGCCCGGATTTTGATCGTGCAGCATTGCCACCAAGTGGAAGAGGCCGTGCGCTCGACCTTACGTGCCTTTGCCGTAACACCGCATACACCGCGCAGATATTGCGTCATTGATGGGCCTACCACTTACCGATTATTCAAAGCGTATGATTTGATTTAGTATCACTGCGGCAAACTTCGCATAACTCTCGTTAGCACACGTTATGCGAAATCCGCACCCAAGGTATCCGTATGCATAATATCATTAGAATCACTAGCGTCACTTTCCTCTTGGTATGTTCTTTCTGCAGCCCTCGCAATATTCCAAAGTATGCATCTCGCGTTTACGTTAGCGAGGATGGTCATAGCGTTTACTTCGATACTGACCAATCCAAGCAGGTCCCACTCTTTCGTAATCACCGCGAAGAGTATATGCTGTCCGAAATGAGCGTCGACGGTAATTTTGTACTCTTGTATTGCACCCCCGACTCACATGCGGGGCAACCTGGACGAATAGAACAGTTCGCTGTCCTCTACAGATTGCCCACAAAAGAGCAAATCTATCCCGAAGATGTTGGTCTCAAACCGGAACGGGTCGGGTCGTTGACTCCGTCGTATCAGTGGATTGGCTTTTCCAAAGATCAGACGGCAGTGGAAGCCAGCTGCGGAACTGCAATCAAGTCGGTGGACCTCGCGTCCCTTCTCTCCGTTCGCGCGACCCGTCGTCCCAGATTGCGTGCAGGAGCACCCACTTGCCAAGATTAGTGGGCTACCACACACTTGAATCCCTGGGTGCGGACTTCGCATAACAACAGTGTATACACGTTATGCGACATCAGCACTGCCCAAATGTTAAAAGCTGAAATCTCCAATTCGCTAGAAGTAGTCATCAGCGAATTTCTCGCTGAGATTCGGAAAGCTACAGGCGATCGGGCCCCGCAGTACCTCGATTCCGAGTGGTTGCCGGACGGAGAACATTCATATCAGATGCGTCCGGTTCTCCGGATTTCCTAGCCGACAATCCTGGAACAAGTGGAAGGATCGATCAAGGCGTCCGTTAATTATGCCAAAGCGCAACAATTGCTAGAATCTGACGCGCTGTACGCAAAGCATTTTGGCGTTAGCGTCGGCGGCGGATCATCGTCCCGGACGATAAGGTTCCATGATGTAATTCGCGCGTTGATCAAACCGTTCTTGGGTGATAACCATCTCCCGCAATATGACCAAGAACGGTTCTCCGAAACGCTGTCCGCAATTCACAAGGATTTTGATTCCTCACTAATAGTTACGGAAGAGATAACCCCACTCTTCGGTTTTCACTCAGAGGAAAAAGTCATATCTTTGGGTGACAGGCTAACAATTGAAGAACTTCCTGTTGAAAGGATTGGGGAACTTCTGAAAAGAGGTACGCCAATCGCATTTCACCTAAACGCCCACCATGCCAGCATGGTTTACAGCTTTGCGATAAAGCGGACAAAAATAACTGAAAAGACTTTCGGTGGTCTCAGCGGTCACCGCGAAAATGAAACCATTTCCGATGATTTGATAATATCAGCCTTACAGCTTTACAAGAGGGGAACTGTTTTTCCTGTTACTCGCTTGTCTCGTACACTAAGCTTCTTTGGAGCGGGAGAAGCCTTTAGCCACGGCGCTTTTCGGCCTGGCTTGGAATCCACTTACCGACTTTCCTCCGCAGAATCGAAGAATTTTCTCAAACTCTGGGAGCAAATTCTTCCCATTAGCTCCAACTTACCAAAGTATCTTAAAGTCGCTTTGAGACGCTTCTCGCAAGCACGCTTACGCCCCGACACGGAGGATCGCATCATCGATTTGTTGATTGCGGCGGAGGCCGTTTTTCTGAGCTCGGATGGCGGTAACTACCAAGGCGAAATAAAATATAGACTTGCTCACCGCGCAGCTTTGTTTCTCGGTGAAACCTCTGACGAAAAGAGGAACGTCTTCGAAACATTCAAGCAAGCTTACAACGTCCGAAGTGCAATTGTCCATGGCTCAACACAGAAGCTGCCCGCTCGGAACGGAGAGAAGGCTATTAGTCTATCCGATTTTGAAAATTCAATCGCCGTACACATTCAACGGGCCATTATCAAGATAATTCAAAATCGACCAGACTTGGAGAAGATCGCCACAATTGACTGGGATGGGCTTATCTTTCCGGACACAGAAACTCCGGGCAGTGCTGACGTCGCATAACAACAGTTTATCACGTTATGCGCAATCACGCCGGGGAATATCTATGAAAACAAACAACACGACCATTGAGGACCGCATTCAGTACTTCGAAAAGAACTATAACATTCTCGTAGATGTAAATCTAGTGGGTGACAAATCCCATACCATTCGAATTGATGGCCTCCGAAAATGCCGCTTCTGCGAGAGAAACGAAGGGGAGGTTACGTTCAAGAAGGAAGCTCACGCCTTTTCTGAATTAATTGGCAATCGAACCTTGCTGACGAACTACGAATGTGATTCTTGCAACGAACATTTTTCCAAGTATCTTGAGAATCATTTGGCCAACTACCTCGGACCGGCCCGAACATTTACACTCACGAAAGGTAAAACGGGTGTACCGTCTTACAAAACTGCCGATGAATCCTCGCGGGTCGATGTGAAATCAGGGGAAATCGTCGTCCAAACGATGGCAGATCAGCCAATGTTCGTCGAGGACGAGAAGAATAAATTAATAACTTTCCACGCCACCAAACCGACTTACGTGCCTGTCGCCGTCTACAAGACACTTGTTAAGATGGCGCTAAGCATTCTTCCTGAAAACGAGATGGATGCGTTCAAAACGACAGCCAAATGGCTTTTGTCAACTGACCATTCCAAAGTATTCATGCGGCCTTGCCCGATGAATTTCAGTTTCACAAATGGACTGAAGCCGCATCCTTTCATTAAAGCGATGGTCTTCAAAGTGAAGGACCTCTCGTTAGATGTTCCTTTCATGCAGTTCTTCATCGCTTTCGATAACTTCACATTTCAAATCACTATTCCCACAGAACAAGATTTGCGACTCCAAGGTAAAACAGCTACCATTCAGGCTTTTCCCTCCATTCATGAGGTTTCTGACACAGAGAATGAGACCAAACATGCGCTGGCTGACATGTCTGACTGGAATCCTGTCAAGGGAAGTAAGGTGGAAGTCCAACTTGCATATGAAAAAAAGAGATGTCCCAACAGTAATCCCGGCGCGACTGCGCATAACTCTCGTTACGTTATGCGCCATTTCTGCCCTTCATGACACACGATCAAGAATTCGAACAAATTGTTGAGCAGATCTATCGGTCTCTTCATCAAGATGCCGTGATTACTCGCAACGAAAAGTTACCCGGACGTCGCTCTGGTGAGCTGCGACAGATCGATATCACAATTCGCGCCAATGTAGCCGGACATAAAATCCTGGTGATCGTGGAATGCAAAAACTACAGTCGGAAGGTGGATGTAAAGAAAGTGGACGAGTCGTTCGGGATGCTTGATGATGTCGGTGCTCAAAAGGCCGTCTTAGTAGCAAGAAAAGGCTTCTCAAAGACTGCGATTCAACGCGCCCGGCGGTCAGCCATAGACCTATGCCAAATTCACGACGCAGCAACGCGTGATTGGAAACTCGATCTCCGTATCCCCATCCATCGAGAAGAACTGCAGGCTTCCATTGGAATCAATTTCAAGGTTCATCTCGAGGCTGGTGACACCATTACGGAAAAGTCATTCCACGAACAATTTCAACAGCCCATCGGAACCGAGTTCAATAGGCTATGGACGGGCGGAGAAATTCCGTTAACGGGTGAAAATTTAGCTTTTACGCCGCCTAACCCGCCAACGCACCTAACAACTGACGCCGGGGTTAACCGCAAAATCGAAAACCTAGCTATCTCCTACTCCGTCTCCTCATCTCATTATTTCGGTTACGCATCTGATCTGCCATCTTCCAAAGCGATTCTTAGTCATACGGATAATATGACTCACCTCACATTCCGCGTCGGAGATATCGCGGATTTCAAGGATTCCCTATTTTCGAAGTTCGATTCGCCGGATGATTTTCCTATAACTCCGCTCCAGGCTATTCGCATTTTGCAGTTCCCACAAATCGACACAGGTCCGTTCATACCGAATAAAATAGGGCGATCATTCGACATCAGGCGCATCTCTGAGTAACAACGGGCAGAACGGCGCATAACAACAAGTAACACGTTATGCGACATTTTGCAGCCTAAATGAGTAAACTTCCAAAAACCCATCAGCAAGACTACTTTGCTTGCGGATACCTCGAAATTCTCCTGAGCAAGGCAGATTTAAAAGGCTTGCGAGACGACAAAGACTACGGTGTTGACTATCACGTAAACGCAATGATCCATCGCAAAAACGCGAAAGGTAAACGCGAGTACCGGGATGACGATACACGTCGCTTCAAGATTCAACTGAAATCGACTACCGAACGCTCAATAAAAAGAAAGGCAAATAACGTTTGTTATAGCCTTCGCACCAAGAACTACAACGACTTAATCGATGCAAAGATCGGGTTGACCAAGATGTATCTATTTTTGTTGGTGCTCCCGAGAGACCGTTCAAAGTGGCTGAGCATCCTAGACAAGGAAACTGAAATTTATCAACGTTGCTACTATTTCAGGCCTTCCGTGAAGAAGCGTCGCAAAAGCTCCGCGCCGATTACCATAAAAATCCCGGAAAAGAATCGGGTCGACATCCCGTTTCTGAAAACCATTGTTTAGGTAACAATATGAAAAAGATTCGGCTGAATCAGATAATCGAATTTCTCAATGTTCTAGGCTGGTCCAAAGGCAAGACTCAGAACAAATTGACCGAGTTCTTAGTCAACGATAAGATCGTCGGCGAAACGTCCATCCTCGTCCCGAATTCAGAAGCTTTTCCGGACTACGAAGAATTCACTGACAGCGTTGTTACTTCCCTCTCTGACCTCTACAAGGTGCACCCACTGTTCATCCGTTACAATCTGCAATTCACGTCTGCGAGCATGAAGCGTGACGACTTACTGACGAAACTGCGCCTCACTTTCATCTATCTCCGCAAATATACGGTTCGCTTCGGCGACATCAATCTCATTGTTTCTGATCTAGGAGCAACGGACACAAATACACACTCCTGTGAGTACTTAGCCGCGATAGTCGCACCTGACGGTCAAGAGCACCTAGCTGGTCGCTTAATCAACATCGATAAGGGAGTGTTCAATATCTTCGGATACAAGAAACATACGTATGCATATGAGCAAGGAATCCAAATGGCCAAAGAAGAACTTCGTCATATAGTTATGGCGAGAATCATTCGAGATAATCCCACTTATTATGATTCTCCAGAATATGAACAGTTCCTGGACACCGAGCCAGAAAACCTTCTCACCCTCGCGACCCTGCTGGCAGAGCGCCCCCGAATCAAATCCTTCATTGAAAGGAACTCCCGCTCCGCTTCCCTGAAAAAATTCATTAAGCCAATCCGCAAAGTCAAAACGGACCAATATACGTAGCAATGGCGGCAAAACGTCGCATAACTTCACGTACACACGTTATGCGACATCATACCCTACTCATTCTTTTGATCTGGAGACGTTATGTTTAAGTTTTTGTTACCTGGTTTTGTCGCATTCCTCCTTTGGTACATACAGATTATCGATCCAAAGGTCAATATTGAGAACGTTGAACAGTATGGTCCGTTTGGTGCTCTATGGACCAGCTTGAAGTACTATCTCTATACGTATCGTGCTTTCATAGGCGCCACAGCAAGCCTCTTCATTGTGTTCTTCAGTGCACGGGGACTCTGTCTATCAACCGCGTCGAGATTCGCAAAGCATCATTCACAATCAATTGAAAGAGATTGTTGATGGCCTCT
This sequence comes from Leptospirales bacterium, assembly GCA_016788865.1. Classification (GTDB taxonomy): domain Bacteria; phylum Spirochaetota; class Leptospiria; order Leptospirales; family Leptonemataceae; genus JAEUSB01. The sequence goes on along the minus strand of JAEUSB010000064.1, from coordinate 7,143 downwards.
TTCCCAAGAAAACAGCCCAAGTTCGAATTACCGTTTTCAAGAGAACTGGCTGGTCCGAAGCCTTCATTCATTATCTTTATCACAAGCTTGTTGTCGCGGGCAAAACTGACGGACCAGTTGCATGGAAGGGTCTATTTTCCGGAATTCCTGCATTCTTTTCGCATCACTTGATTATTTTTTCCCGAGTCGGTTCTCCGAGCCGTACCGTTCCTAACCACCACGTTCAGAATCCCCGATGATGAGGAAGAGGCAGAAGGCTTCGTAGGTTTGGCCTGGAAATCTCAAGAACCTGTGCGTGCCAATCTCCCAGACATTCGATCCATAGTCAATCTGCGAGAGATTGAGAGTCTTTCAGGGCTATCCAGCATTGATCAAAACAAGGTGAAAGAGTATATGGAAAGGGGTAACGTTAAGACTCTAAAAAGGCTTCAATCAATTCATCGCTTCGCGACAACCCTTTGGGCTACAACCATTTACGACGCTAGCAATGAACCCTAGGGCGTTTTGATCTTGGATAGCAGTGAAAAGGACATACTTTCGAAGGAAAAGGAAGTTCGACTCACAAAACACTGTGAGGGCATCAGAACAATTATTGTGAGAACAAGAGAACGGGCTTCGTAGGGCAGGACGTCGTATGACTCGCGGTAAACACGCGATGCGAAATTAGCGCCGAGAAAAGTATATCAGCCGACTTGATGCTGATCGAGAAAATAAGAACTTCGCCGCGTTGCACTGCCCGATTCCTCCCGTCATGCTTACGGCAATCTATCACTTCCGGTGCCCTTCAGTTTCTCATCTCCAAATGTAACAATTGACCATGCCCAAAACAGTTGCACGGATACTTCGGTCCGGTTATGCAAGCAAATGGCAAATCAAGCTCAGCAAAACGGAAGAAATCACTCCGAACCGCTTCACTGTGGGTTCTCTGCGCGCTTTCAGAAATTTAGTTTCGACGCAAAACTAGACATAGAGGACAACTCGCCAAGGTTGGTGGTGCTTATGTTGCGCTTTTATGGTTTCCATAAGTCTCCCGGCGCAAACTTCGCATAACTGCACCTAGCACACAAGTTATGCGTAATTCACACACAAATCCATGAATCCTACTACAATCAAAAGCAAAATTGAATCCCTTCCGAAAAGAATCCGCTTAACACTCGCCGTAGGCGCTGCTTCGCTCCTAATCGCTTGCGTAATTGGCGGCTATTTTGAATTCCGCGCTGACTACCTACCATACCCGAAACCCAAGTATGCCATTGTTTCAAATTTTCTCGTATCAGAGACCCGCACGAGCGCAAACACCACAGGCCAATTCGCCGGACTCTGTGAATCCTGGTTCGATTGGTTCAAGAGGTTCACGCGCGAACTTATTGCTTCAAAGTTTCGCGTCTTCCACGAGACGCAAACCTCACACCCTCCGGGAAATTCCCCGAAGGTAAGGAAGTGAAAACAAGGCCGAGCACTGGCAGAATTACGGGGATGTGACTCACCCTGGCGAAGCTATGCCCTGAAGAAGGCTTGACAATCTCAAGAATCGTCACGACCTTGAATCAAGCTGACGGGAAACTGTCAGTTCTATCGACCAGGTCTGGCAGCGTTCCAGGTTGTCCAGACCACTTGTTTTCCCCAACTCTCCGGTACATCAAGTCCTGATTGTTCACGTGTCGTCGACATACCGCGATGGAGGGATTCGCTCGGTTGATGTTCTGAAAATGGAGAGAACTCAGACCTTCATTTCAATCAAAATCAAAAAGACTTTTGAGTGGCACACCCAACTGGCGCGCGAGTTTGTAAAGGGTCTCCAGGCTGGGATTTGCGACCCCTCGCTCTATTGCCTGCACAAACGTAAGAGAAACAGCATCCTCCCCTTCGTCGAGATCAACCTGTCGTAAACCCTTTCGCTTACGCAAGTCTCGCACGCGTTTTCCGAGCTTCTTGCGCGGATCTTCACCTCGGGCCATGCGTGAGATTATAAAAGATTGTTTACATATTTCAGACTGCGTATAGTGAGTGTAGTAAAAATACTCACTATACTGAGGCCCAGGATTTAGCACCAATGCAACCGCAAAACACCATAAGAAGAACAGTCTTTATTTCCATGTTCCTGATTTCTATCTATACCCAGTGTCTCTCCGTCTACAAAACGCAAACGGAAGTCTCCAAGGAGTATCCAGACACAACTTGGTTTTCGACCGAGCAACAGTTTCGGGTTCCCACGCAATGCGGGCCATGGCGCTACGCACCGATCCCCGGCACGGAAGCATATTGCTCGCAATCTCCGATGTTGGTTGTGGGCAAGAGTGGCGGATACTTTGTCGGCGAGGTTCCGGGCACCGGTCTTCTATTCGCAGAAAGCAGTGTCATTGAGAAGATGCAGGCGAGGGCCAAGAAGATCGCGGACATGTGTCCGAAAGGTGTGCGCTCTAACTTCGACATGCTAACATCGATCAGCAACCCATTCGCGTTTCCCAACGAATGTCTCTACTATGGCTACGCGGAAATTGTTCAGATGTGGACAGCAAACGAAGGGCTGTTCATAATTCGGGAGGCGAAGTTCACCGCCGTCCACTTGATACTATCGAAACCTTTCACTGGTCGCTTGATGGGTGACCCTATTTTCAAAGCAATGGGAACGCATACCTACAAAACGGCGCAAGGTCTTGAGAATACTGTACCTTCGTATTTTGTCGTCGATTTCGAATCCTATTAAAAGGAGACCTTGCAATGTGCTTTTGTAAACGACTCAGGAAAGTGATCATGAAACAATCCGACTTTCGATCCGTTTTGGTTCTCATCGTTGTCTTGGCAGGCCCAGCTTTGACCGCCAAACCCCTGGATAGTCACCGTGGCTTCACGCTTCGCATGTCGCAAACTGACGCTGAACGCGCAGCTCAAGTCAATGGATTCACATTGGTCGAGAGGGGAGAATGGAAACCAGGCTTTCTGGTCGTCATAGGTACAACACTATTTCTCAGGGATCCGAATGGCAATCTGGTTTCCCTACGCTTCTTTAGAAATCAATTGGTCGATATCAAGACATTCTTTGAAACGATGAATTTACAATCAGAGACAACCATGCAGGCGTATGCGGCAAAACTTGTCGAAACCTATGGACCGAGTAAGCACAGTGGGGAGTTGGTTGTGAAAGGCCAGCGCATGCGGAGCTGGATCTGGATGACAGAGTGCACAATCATGGAATTTCGAATCACGGACCTCGGGACACTTGTGGTACAGGACCGGGAACTGTTCCGTGAAGTTACGGCGGAACAGGATCGTATAGTCAGGGAGCACCGGGACAAGGAAATGGAAACGATCAAGGTATCTGCTCCACCCTTCTAACAGTGCTGAAACCGAACGATCCTGTGACTCACACTGGCGGAGCTATGCCCTCACGCTCGCAGACATTCGCGTCCGGGAATTCAAAAGAATGGTCCACAAAGCTCGCAAAATCTTGCACTACTCCGGTTTCTTTCGAAAGAAGTAACCGTCGCGCTCCCAACCTACTTGTTCCATGAGCGGATCTAAGAGCCCCCACAACTTCTTAGCACGACCGGCGTGCGTTTCCTTTGCTGCTTCGGGCAGGAGGATTTTCATCGCGGGTTGAATACGGCCATCCTTCAAGCGGCGTACGCATGGATCGTCCAAGCCTCGTCTCACTGCCTCAACAAATTTTTCCGCCAACGGCGTCAAGTCCAGCCTGGGTGCTGCAGGGCGAAGTCGTCTTTTGCCCATGCTAAAAGGTTTGGCGGTCATGTGATCTATATTGATTCGCCAACCTTGAAGGTCTCCGTTAATCGATCCAAGCACAGTCGCTCCGTGTCGCTCAACAGCTATCGTAAGCACAGGGGGATCCCACTTACATTTTTCGGACTCTGCACGCGACAGTTTCCCAACACCCATGTTTGATTCATCGGATCCCGCCAGCGCAGACCAAACGCCTTTTAGTCTTTGCAATACCTTCCCTGGGAGGCCTGCCAAGGTCTCGCCGAGCGGCATATGTTCATTCAAGGCATCTCGAAGCAGATCGATTTCTTTTTCGCGCATCACCAAAGATATTCTCAGAGTTTAGAACCCATCCGCAACTGGAAAGTTAGACGTTCGGAAGAATTTTTGAACCAGAAGGAACATCCCGCCCCGTGTGATTGGCGCTTTCGCGATCGCATCCCGAATCGCACTGGTTGCCACAAGGAGGTAAGCAAGTGTCGAGCAAAAGTAGCGTCCGAGAATTCACACATTTCGGACACAACGGCATCTGTTCGGAGGATCGGATAAGCGCGCCGACAGTTCTATCCACCATCTTCCCACGAAATCTGCAAAAACCCCCGTTAATCGCAGATAACAGGCATCGAAAACAGCGCGTTCTGCAAACCCTCACCGCTTGCTTATAAACTCAGCATCTGCCCTACAGGGCATTTCGGTCTGCCCCACAGGGCAGATGCATCTGCCCCGTGGGGCTTATCTTCTATAGCACAGAATACATACACAGATAGCATATTACATGTACCAGAAAGGAAGTGTACGACGCTGTAGATGTACGCACTAGCAACAAAAAAGAGAATCGGCTGGTACATGAAAATATGCTGCGCATTATTACTGCATAATTTTCTTGCAGTAAAATTCGCATCCTGAAATCCTGTTGATATGGGCTACGCTGGAGACAGGATTCGCGAAGAAAGAAAGCAACAACGCCTAAAGGCCGGTGAACTGGCTGAGCGCTGCGGGATCACACCATCGACATTGTGGAGGATTGAAAGCGGAACCGTTGAACCCCAAGAAGAGACGCTCACACAGATTGCTCGCGGATTGAAGATTGACAAGGCACTCTTGGTATCGCCACCCTCTGTCACCCGATCGATTGCCGAAGTGTACCCTCCACGCGAGGTACTCGTTGGCAGGCTCTGGGGAGTAATCCAAAAGCTCCGGCCCGAGAACCTCCAAGCCCTCCTTTCCCTCGCCGAACGCATGCAGAGCTTAGAACGTCAGCGCGACATAGCCGTTTCGATGGCCTGGGCTTCAGTCGGTGAAGATGAACCCGAGCCCTCAAAAGTCAAAAAACAGCGGAAGAAAAAATGAACCTCGAAAATCATTACATCCCTTCGAGATTGCAGAGTGCATTCAATGCGAAAGCTCCAGAATTAATAGCAATCCAACGAGATCCCGCTCTCTTGCTCGCATATCTGGGATGGCAGAATGCGCCCGCATGGGCCTCTTCGATCCTTCAACATCAATCGAAGTCGTTGATCCTCACGTCACCACCGAAGAGCACTCTTGCAAGAATCATTGTGATTGCAATCGCCCTCCACCGACTCTTCACGGATCAGGGCGAACTTGTTCGCCACATGTTCAATTCAGTTTCTGAAAGGAAAGCTACACTGCACCTACTACGCAGGTTCGTGCAAACTTTCCGCGCGCTAGCGCTCATAAGGCTCTTCCGAAATCTGGGACTGGTCGAAACGGCCTGGCACTCCGCCTATCACCTCGTCGCTGCGGGGCAAATGGAGACAAAGGCGACAACGTTAACCGTCCTTGATTCCCCGTCGATTTTTCCCGATATCACTGGAAACGGAGACAGCATAGTTCTCACTGAGTTCAGCAAGTTGCCTACGCATCTAAGCCAGCAGGGATTTCATTGGCACGCTGTCTGTCCCGAATGTCGTCAGCAAAACCGCAGCGATCTTTTCTTTCGAATGACCGCATTGGAGTTGCGCTGCCCCAATTGCAATTCGAACCAAGCGCCGATTCAAGGGACTTGGGACCAAATTCAGCCAAGCAAAGTTGCGCTCTTTCACATTAACTCACTGATGGATCCCTCAAACAGGGAATGGCAGAAAGCCCTTGCCTCAGCAAGGCGGAAGAGAATACAGAAGAATTTCGGTGCAATGATCCAAATCGACAGGGAGCTGCGATTTGATCCGCTCCGTTTGGAGAATATCTACAATGGAACCGAGTCCTTCGAGTTCGCGAACGAAGTCTACGCTGGCATCGACTGGGGACAGAACTTCTCTACCCTTTGCCTAGTCCGCCCGGTCGCAGGAACCGATAGGCTCGCCCTCACCCATGTGCAGGCCTTCCCCGAGCTCGACAATGACGGTGACGTGGAGCAAATGGCGGCGGTGTTGAGAGCCGAACGGGTTCACACGGTGGTCCATGATAGCCACAGTATTGGGCGAAAACCTGGCAAGAAGCTGCGCCAACTCGTTTCACCGCAAACGCTGGTTGTTAATGGCTCCGTCTCGACTGGCCGAACAGATCTCACCATCGGGAAGGATACGATTCGCTTTGACAAAGAGGTAACGGCCATGGCAGTTATCAACGCACTGAACCATGGTGAACTGGTAATGGCCCCGGACGTGTTCAGACTCAGGGATTGGCCGGAAGCTCACGCGCATCTATCGGCAGTCAGAGTCAGGCTAACCGATCTCAAATATCAAGTCAGTCCACGCCGCTCGCGCGACGATTTCTCATCCTCAACTACACTTGCTTTCCTTGCTGCGAAACATTTTTCGAAAGTTTGTGGAGTTAGTGGTGGATAGCGAAGAAATGATGCCCGAACGGGATGAGCATGGTCGATTCATCAAGGGGCATCCCAAGCACGGTGGACGCATGGCCAAAGTAAAGACGCAAGCCAAGGCCGAAACACCAGACGAGCTCCGCCAACACAGGCTGCGTGCAAAGCAATGGGCAGAATATGAAGAAAAGATCATCGGCGAAATGATAACCAGACTAGAAGTTTCTGAGCCCGCACAACGATCCGCGATATTCAAGGAATACTTAACGATGGACTTACCGGGCCAAACAAAAGAACGGATACAGAAGCATCGTAAACAATACGCCCTTGCACCGGAGAAAGGGTCCGAATCTACAACAACTCGGAACTCCGAATGGACTCAGGTCATAGATCCAAAAGTCCTTCCGAAGGTAGTTGATTCACTGAAAAAGCTTGGCATCAATCCGGGGATTCATGCACATGAGGCAAATGTCGAACCCGAAGATGTTGGGAGCTATATCCCTCCACTACAATCCACACAAAACCACGATCTCGCTCAACGCCGCGTGCGGAAGAACGAACGAAGCTCCCTGGAACATAGCCCACTTCGAGCAGATCACAAATCAGATACTTCACCAATTTTACCAGAAGACATGCCC
>JAEUSB010000056.1 GCA_016788865.1 Leptospirales bacterium | reverse complement strand
TCACACAGTCCAGATGAATCTGAACCAGGTCGGCTTTTAAGTATGCAAGTTTATCAGCCGCACTTGAGAGATAGAACGGCAAAAGATAAGCCAGGATTCCCAGTGGCACAACGAGTGGCAGTACGATCAAACGCGCGGTGAGCTTTTCTTTCAACTGGGAGAATGTTGCAAACAGGATCAAAGGACCGGTCAATGCAATCAGTGAAAATCCAACTCGCGCGAGAACAGGAACTTCCAGAATCCGCTGACTTGAATAAAGATAGCCGTGAAAAATTCCGAGCGCTGTGACAAGTAGCAAGCATGACTGCAATCGAAAGCCTGGACGTGTGCGCAGGAAGTAGATAGCAAGGAATAGACTCTGTGTGATTGCAGCCCAGTGAAGTAGATCCATTCAGCTACAATCTCAGCGTCGGCTATCCTCAGGCGCGACGTTTCAGTACTTTCCCGGCATGGTGGCCCAGATGATACGTCGCGAAGAATAGCATTTCCCTGACGGACAGCATCCCCAGAATTGGATGCGGCATACGATAGCGCAATAAATCCGCCTCCTCCCAGGCCCTTATCCGGTCTGTAAGCGTCGAATGCGTCTTTTCAAATTTTTTGATGAGGTCTAACTTCTTTTCTTCTGATCCGTCCTCTCCGGTCCTGAGTGGCGTAAAGACACCGGCACCCGCACCTTTCTTGATGATTTCAAGATAGAGATCGCGCACTTCCTTGTAGCTTCTTTGTTTGTCTGACTTACCCATTGGAAGGAAAGAAACCTTTGGCAGAGCCAATCCAAGCGAAAGAGGAAGTGCGGCCTTGTTGAGATGTTTCAGGTTCAGAGCTGGCGACCAGGCATTCGCGGGGGAACGAAAGAATTCGTCTGACGGAATTGATTTAAACTCGCGCGCAATTGAAGCAACAATGTTGTCAATTCGATTGGCAATGTCTGATCCAGTTTCCAGACTCTCATTTGCAGCTTCGTTGGTGACGCTCTGACTCATTCCGACAAATCGTCCAAACAACGTTAGGCATGCAAGCGGAACTCAATGGACCACTACAACATCTGAAAAGAATCCGATTGTGGGCAATCCAGCAGGAAGTGTGTCTGTAGCAAACGTAACTCCCGCGTCCGTAGATCGATAGATGATGTATGCATCGTTTGCGCCTGCGGTCCCGTTTCCAACTGCAACGAGCACACCGGCCGTATTCTCCATCCGCCTGATTTGAGAGGATGTTGTTGAAAAGACGCACGTCTGGATATTTGAACTGCTTCCGCCCAGGCCAAAATTACTCCGACGAAACAGGCATTGAGGCCCCTGATTCCACATGGCGGTATGGGCCACGCCGTTCATAACCGTGGCCCCTCCAAAGAGCCCAAAGTCACCGCGGAAGCCTGCCACTGATTCGCCCGCTGAAAAGTTGACGCCACCATCCGTGGATCGCGTGAAAGCCGCGCTCGCTCCTGAGGGAATTCCATACACATTGGAACCAGAACCAGCCATCACGATAGGAGCTGCGGCCGGTGCTGTGCTTGCCTGAGTCCAGTTAATACCATCGGTGGATCGGTTCACGTTAGTCGCGCTTCCGCTGTAACTCACGTAGAAGGTGTTTTCCACACACACCGCATATCCCAGCGTGAACGTCCCGGAAGCTCGAATGGTGACAGGCGTAAAGGAAGCACCGCCGTTGCTTGAATAATAACCTGTGACGTTTGCTCCTGCTACTGGAAGCACGAGCACCTTATTTCCACAGGCAGTGACCTGTTGTAGCGCTGCTGCACCCAGACCGCTTACGGACGTCCAGGTAAGGCCAGCGTCAGAGGATCTCCAGATAGTGCCAACCGTAGCTCCATCGAGACCTACCAGGGACGAGCCCTCTGTAGTTGCCACACGCACGATCTGTGAGGGTCCGGTAAAGGTGACAGAAGTGGACCAGGAACCATTGCCGCTTGATTCAGCCCGACGATTGGTGGTTGCAGCAAATGCCACAAATCTCCCCGGTGCTGAGCCCGGACTCAGGGCAAGTGTTAGGAGTGTGCTCAAGTCTGTTGGGCTGTTGGCGAGCTTGATGCAGTTTGATGCGCACAGTATGAGAAGGAATGCCAGGATGCGTTGAAACATTTCTAGTTTCATAACAACAACGAGTCAATAGCTTGCGAGAAAAGCAAGCATGCACGCAAGAAATTGAGAAAAGCGATTCTTTACCTGGCAGACGTTACGTAAAACGAGCGCCTCACTCCAGAAACTACCAGCGAGTTTCGCTCTGGTCTGGCCGGATCAAGACGATTGCTCCCCCGGAACCCAGAGCCGCGACCTCACGAAAGGTTGGATTGCTATCAAAGATGGCCGGACTGACCGTCTCTTCCCCTTGCGAAGCGAATACAAGCGTTCCTTTGCGAACGTCCGCTATCATGAACTTACCGGAGGAGAAAATCCCGCCAATTACGAGAATGTCGCCTGACGGTGCCTGAAGCCGACCTGCATCGAATAACGTCGAGTGAAAGACCTCCTTCCTGGAGGCATAGTCGAATGCATAGAGTTGGATGTAGCCGCCTTCCGTTCCGGCAGAGGCAAAAACCGTCTTGCCATCAGGTGAAAATGCCATGTAGCGCAAAGTTTGACGATCCTTCACCGCCATGTCGGACGAAGTGCTCAGTGGTGTGAAGAGAACCTTGCCTGCGGTTTTGTCCTCTACAAGAGCGGTCTTAGCATTGCTAGCCATTTCCGACGAGGAAATTTCATGAATTCTGCCATGCGACGTTCCAAAGAGAATGGATTTGTTTTTTGGGTTGTAAAGATACGGAAATTGCATGTGCGCAATCTCGAAACCCGCAGGCTGATCCCACACAGCTGTCTTTGGGTCTGCAACAAGTTGCATCTCGCTTAGCTTTGCCTTTGCTGCCGTGTTATAGACCACGATTCTCTTATCGTAGAAATGCTGGCCGGTCATATTCCCTTGATATGAGGCGACAATTCTGCTGCCGTTCTCTGCAAACGTTGCCGCAGAAATTGTCATGATCCATGGAAATCCCAATCCAGTCTCGCGCCGCTCAGCCTCTTCGCTGGCAGAATAACGATGGTCCATAGCAGCTGACACGCTGTAGAAAGAGGAGATCTCCACGGGAAATCTTCCAACGATTGAACCATTGGCACAGGATCGAATGACCAAATAACGTTCCGATGCCTGAACTTCAGGATTGCTCTGCCCTGTACTCAGGAATATCTTTCCGTCCGCAGAAACATCAAAGATCTCAGGACCATCGAATTCTTTCTGATACATCATCTTTGCGTCGGCCTTCCAGAGCATGCGGCCGTCTTCGAGGCTAATGCGAAAAATTGCAAAGTCCGTTGTGCCTATGATCACCGATTTTCCATCGGGATGATACTTGAAGCTATAGATGTTTTGATCTTGAATCTGTGGCTGAACGCGTCTGACAATCTTCCACGCCCCCGCTGCATCGACTTTGTTATCTTCGAGCCGTTCCACGCGCGGAAACCGAAGCCCAGCAGATTGAGCCAGGAGCGTGGCGCTGAAAATGAATAGGAGTGTGATAGCCTTTCGCATACTCATGTATAGACTTCAGACGCAACCCCGCAAGCATTTGTTTAGAAAAAACCGTTCCCCTGATTGTTCAGAGCCCAGCGGGCTCTGTTAGCCGGACTTATTTGCAGTATGCTGGCACGGTTGGCGGGGGAGCATTTGGATCACTGAATCGCGGCTCGTTTAGAAAGCATTCATCCGTCAGGGCGCGCAAGAACTCGATTAGATCCGATTTTTGTGCTGCAGTCAGGCCCAGTGGCCGAACCCGCGGATCCTTGTTTGGATTCTTCCGACCGTCGCCGGTAAATGGAGCGGCCTGTACGTTGCGCCCAGCCTGATCAAAAATCTCAATGACATCTTCGAGTGTAGCCACACTACCATCGTGCATATACGGTCCGGTTACGGCGACGTTTCGAAGCGATGGAGTCCTGAATTTGCCGCGGTCTTCTTGCTTTTCTGTAACGAGCGACAAACCCTGTGTCGCGCGCGCGGCCGAAACACCATGGACGGCAACGTCCGGATAGTCTCCCTTGCCGGCCACGTTGTATAGCCCAACGTTCTGGAACCAGAGCTTTCCCGCACGATCGTCCAGATTAAAGTCACGTCCACCGTGACAGTGGAAGCAACCCGTGGACTCGGAATAGAAAAGCGCCTTTCCTCGTTGCGCCGATTCCGACATGGTTCCTAGCTCGTATGGCGTTTGATAGGAGATGAGCGTAGTCTGGAAGGCAGAAAGGGCGCGTGCTATGTGGATTACGTCTGCTGCGGCCCCTGGAAAGGCCGCACGAAACATCTGGCGGTACTCGGGATTGGAATCGAGCCGCTCCGTGATTACGTGCTCCTTGCCTGAAATTGCAAGCTCACGAATCGTGGTAGACGTATCCTCGGCGAAAAATGGAATGAGTGTCTGGTTGTCGAGGCGGTGAAGGTCAGGATTAAACCAGGTTAGACTTTCAAAATATCCCACATTTGCAAGACCCAGCGTATTTCTTGGATGAGTCTGCCCCGTTGATCCTTGCGCTCGCACTCGACCGTCCGTAAAACCCAGTTCCTGCTTATGGCAGGAGGCACAGGATTGCGCTTGATTGAGCGAGAGTCGTTTGTCGTAGAATAGATGACGACCAAGCTCGACTCGTGCAGGCGTCAGACACACATCGGGTGGATGGGCCGGCTTCTCGACGTTAGCCGGCAAATCAAATGGATAGGTGCGACAATAACCCAGGGACTCGCTGAACTCCTGCAATCTGCAGGAGAGCAGAAACACGAGCACAAGCCCGACTATGCGGTACACGGCCGGGCTAGAAACCCGGCGCTTCTGCACTCGGGTGAAAGTCTATGGTATTTAAACCGTCGATTTTTGCCTTTGAGAAATCGTCATAAAGTCCAGCGCCGGAACCAGTTGTATCAATCTTGTTAAAGAGCGCTGTTACGCCCGGATAGCCACCGTTAACGGATGGATCCGGATATCCAGTAGGAACGCTTGTCAGGTTGTCCTGAACGAAACCGCCACCGTTGAAGATACCAAACTTCAGGATATTGGAACCGCAGATTGTGCCATTGGTGGTTAATGTGTTAAGCGCCAACCCAGATTTTGCAGTCGTCTCGAAGTTGCTTCCCGTCTTTTGCCCATAAGCTAGCGCGTAGTAATGTGCCCCCGGTCCGCCGCAACCACTGGTAAATGCGACTGTCCGCGCTGCTATGCGAACGCATAGCCCGCTTGCCATGCCGCCGCCTTGAAGGCCCAGAGTCATTTCTTCAAGAACTACGCGACCACGATCCGATGACGTAGATGCGTTGCTTCCCGAGTTCCAAAAACGCGCGCCCCAGCTGTAGGTTTGTCTGCGACTGGGAGATGCGCCCGAAATGTAGCTCTCAACGATTAGTGACTGATTGTCGGACGTGGCACCTTGACTCAAAGGCTGGAGTCGGTACGTCAGCAGAATTCCGTTTGAAGTATTCGCTGAATTCACATCATCAAACAGCAACTCCAGGACATCCAATCCGTCGCTTGCTCTCCAGAGCTTGAAGCGGTTCGAGAAGTTCTTTGTGCCGGTGTACGCCGAAGATGAAATGTTAGAACAAGCGGTGCATGCACCGCCGATTTGTAGTTTAACTTTGTAACTCACGCCATTGATGTTGGTCGTGGTCTGCCAGGATCCGGAATTGGCAAGCAGCCCCGAGTTCTTCAAACTCATGATGATCTGATCTGCCATAGTCGAGTTGGCATTGGCCCATGTGGCAGATTGTCTGACGGCAGCCCAATCGCTGGCGCTGGCTGCTTCCGCTTTCTTGATTCCGTTGATGTTGATCTTCCAGGTTGAGCCGCCTGTCACAAGATGTGGCACGCCAGTCTGCATGGTTTTGAAAGCGGCTTCAAGACCGCGCAGATCCGGTAGCTCCAGGTTTACGCCACGAGGATTAGCCTCGCGCGTCAGCCGTACAGAAAAACCAACGATGAGGACAATAGCAACGCAAAGCGGAATCCAAAAGTATTTTGCTCTAGCTTTCACAGCGGAACTCCTGGAGGAATACAAATTACAAGCCCGGATTGATTGGAACAGCTGCTTCCCGAGTTACCCCGCAGGGCAGCGAGAATCAGGAGGAGCGTGAGGGTGTTGTCCTCCTTATCCTTCTTGCCAACAAGAAGCCCGCAGGCCGTGATTCCAAAGAATCCAATCAGGAAGATGAGACCATAAACAATTTTGCGCATCTGGAACACTCCAACCTCAATTAGACGAATTGAAAACCCCGTGGCCTGAAGGAGCAAGCATTTTTAGAGGGCCGGACCTATGACAAACGCCCTATAGCCCGGAAATAACTTGCAAATCCCTTCGGGGTGGTCGCCGATCGATTGTGCGATGGCTAATGTTCCTGGGCCTTCTATTTTCCGGATGCGCGCAGTACAATGCAAGCAGCTCCTTGCTGGGGCTGCTGCTTAATCAGACCAACGGCTCTGTCACCGGTTCCGTGGCATCGCAAAGGAGAATCTTCCTGAGCGCCACAACCCACGACGGCAATTTTGGAACGATTGCTGCTGCTGATTCAATTTGCAATAACGATGCAAACCGCCCCGCCGCAACATCTAACTACAAGGCGCTTCTTGTAGACGCAGTGAACCGGACTGCTTGCAGCTCGACAAATTGCGCAACAAGCGGAATCCTTGAAAACGTGGATTGGGTACTCCAACCGAATACCACCTACTACAGAACAAACGGCACGACGCCCATTTTTACGACAAACGCCGCCGCTATTGCAATCTTCAATTTAACCAACTCCATTACGGGGACAGCCGCAGTCTACTGGACCGGCATGCGCGGAACGCCCAATACCTGGCAGGGTTCCACCGCAAACCGATGCAATTTCTGGACAGATGGCTCGGCGGGATTCCAGGGCGGAACGGGCCTTGGCAATTCTGTGAACAATTCAAGCATTCGCAACACATCGCCAAATTGCAATGTCCTCCAGTCCCTCCTCTGCGTCGAACAACCGTAACCAACGTCAATCCCAGGGACGGAAGTTGTGTTCTGCAGGCGAAAGTCTCGCGGGAATATGCTTGCGCCCAGAAGCCTTGCGGGCCCAATCGAATCAGATATATGGAAGCAAAGATCGAATTAGAGGGAAAGCAATACGTGTTGCCGGTGATTCAGGCGTCGGAGGGTCCTCCGTCGATTGATGCACAGCAGTTGTTCGAAAAAACGGGATATCGGGTGTTTGATCCCAGACTCAACGACACGAACATTGCCCAGAGTTCCATTACGTTTATCGACTCAGAACACAGCCGCCTCCTTTATCGCGGCTACAGAATCGAAGATCTCGTTGAGCATTCCAGTTTTGTAGAAGTCTCCTATTTGTTGAGCAACGGAGAGCTCCCAGACCAGGCACAGTACGCGAAGTACTCAAACGAACTCTGCAAGCACTCAATGATCCATGAATCCATGCGACACTTCTTCGATGCGTTCCCAGGGGATGCACATCCGCTTGCAATTCTTGCAACCATGGTCACTGCCTTATCCGCTTATTATCCTGCTACGTATGAAGAGAATCTGGCCAAGGGAATCGACATTCGTGCAAGACTCCTTGCCAAAGTTAGAACGCTGGCCGCCTGGTCTTACAAGAAATCCGTGGGACAACCAATTGTCTATCCGCGCGATGAGCTGCCCTACTGCACAAACTTTCTCAACATGATGTTCGCACATCCAGCAGACGACTACCGGGTTCCAAAGGAGTTTGATCGGATTCTCAATCAGATACTGGTACTTTACAGCGATCATGAACAGAACGTCGCAACCGCCACCATGCGCCTGGTTGCAAGCACACAGGCTAACATGTTTGCCTGCATCAATGCCGCCATGTGCGCGCTCTGGGGTTCAAGAGAGTACGGCGCCAATAAACCGCCAATTCCCATGCTCATTGAAATGACTGACCGTCGGCAAAGCGCAGAAGACTACTTTGAAAAATTCATCAAAGGCCAGGAAGTGATCCGGTCCAATGGTTTTGGACATCCCGGCTATCGTACAATTGATCCGCGGGCGAGCATCTCAAAAAAACTGTTTCATGAATTCAAGAAAACGAGCGATGTGGCCCAGACGGATCCGCTATTCGAGAAAGCACTTGAAGTGGAAGAGTTCACTCTGGGGCATCCTTTCTTCAAGGAAAGAGGCCTTTATCCAAATCTGGATTACTATTCAGCTCTGATCTTCAGAATGCTGGGACTTCCAATGACAATGAACAATGTCATCCGGACAATGGGCAAGCTCTCCGGTTGGTTAGCACACTGGGTGGAGCAGCACATGGAGCGTCCACGTGGTTCCTACAGACCAGGCCAGATTTACACGGGCGTTTCTGAACGCCCATTCCCGGAAAGCCACAAATCTAAAACCTGGGTCCTTTAGCCATTGGGAAGCCTTGCAGCAGGAACCCTGCTGCAAGAGCTACCGGACGCGCAGACTGCTTATCGCCTAACGTCTGTGATATATCACTTGCTTTTCTTTTTTCCGCCAATTATACCCATTGAGCGCTTGGAAACATAGCTTTCCACCCATTTGCTTACAAAAGGGATGCGGATCCCCAAACGCGCTAGCGCCGTAAGCAGAATTCCTGCGGCAAGACCTTCATCCAGCCATCCTAGAATGGGGATTACATCCGTTGGCTCAGGAAAAACGATCCAGAATCCGCAAAAGAGGGCCACGATAATCCAAATGATTCGCTGGATACCTGTAGCCGGTGGAACGTGCGTTTCTTCTGCCGCGGCAGAATCTACCATGCCTGATGAAACAGAATCCGGCACAATTGCCCGCGGTGCAGACGTCGCGGAAGGCAGGGAACTGTCGGAATTGGTTCTTTGATCGTTCATGCTTTATTAGACGCACAAACGCTCCCTGAGATCAAGTAAAAAGTGATACTCAAGGAACTTCAGAGGACGCAGGCTTTGATCGCCTCCAGTAGTTTTTCTGCGCCGGGGCAGAAGCTGCCAATTACAAATCCTAGAACTCCCGCAAGGGCAGTAATCAGTGAAAACGGTATCCAGGTGCGCGAGAGTACGCTGCCAATCCAGCTACCCGAGCTCATTGACCGGGCCGATTTGATGAGCCCCGCAGAAAGCATAAACTCAAGTGCAACTTCTGAGAGGATTGTTGGAGCCTGGTAAACAAGGAAGACGGCTCCACCGAATACTGCCGCGAGTAGTAGACCCAGCGCAAGCAGGATGAGTAAAGGTACAATCCCTTCGTCCACGTCCGGAATGCTCAAATCGAGATCAAGTCCGCTTTTCACCGCAGATGCCGGGCCGCTCTCCGAAACTACTTTGCTCACATCGCCAGCTTCGGTCCAGGAACCCGAGCTTCCCGCTCCGCCAAAATTCCCCCCGGCCGCCTGAAACGTTTCCGAAATTGGAGCAGTCGGCATGGAAACCCCGCCGGAAAGATCGGGCACAATGTCAGAAGGAAGATCGGATGAGCTGGATTCTGGTTTTCTATCAGGAGATATGTAGAGAAGCCAGACCTTAATGAAGATAAGAAAAAATACATAGGAGACAAGAACATTGAGAACGTATCGGAGCCAGAGTGGTTCAAGCCCGATGAGTTGCATGATTTTGGAGCCAATGACTCCGGCCATCGCGCTTCCGATTAGAATCAGCGACATGTGCAGGCGAACGGGAATCTTCTCTCGCACAAACGCCTTGTATTTCGCACCACTAAATCCTTTGGCCATACTAACTCTCCCCGCATTTGGAAAAAGGCTTGAGAATGCCTGAGTACCTGAAAACGTATTCAGAACGTGAGTAACCGGCTAATATACCTTGTGGACGGATCTCCTGAATCGCGCGAAGATCTCGCCGCGCAAATTGGCCACTACGGTTATGGGATTTCTTCATTTGATAGTTTGAGCCAGGCAACGGCTGAAGCTAAGCGATCAATGCCGGCTGTCATTCTGATTTCGCTTACTGATTTCGAAGGGGACATGGCCCTTGAGATTGGCGAATTACAGTCAGAGTTTGTTCCACCCCCACCAATCGTATTCATTGCAGAGAGTGGTGATCCGGGATTGCGACTGAGATCAGTTCGATTTGGAGCCCGGGGCTTCTTCCCGCGGCCGGTGAATATCGATGCCCTCATTGGGATGCTTGATCGGCTGACGACCACAAGCGACGTCCAAAAGTACCGCGTACTGATTGTCGAGAGCAATGTGGAACTCGCCGGCGAGTTCGATAGCATCCTAAGCCAGGCTGGCATGCTAACCAGGGTCATTACCAATCCTTTGACCATCTATTCGGCCGTAGCAGAATTCTCGCCGGAAATTATTCTGATGGATCTTTACTATCCCGAGATTCTCGGGATGGAACTGGCAGCAGTGATGCGGCAGCAGGAACAATTCCAGAGCATTCCCATTGTCTTTCATTCCAGCGACACAGACCAGGCGCGGCAAACGGTAGCGTTGCAGAAAGGCGGTGATGATTATCTGACTCGCCCGGTTCATCCGGAGTATCTTGTGTTGTTTGTCTCTTCACGCGTCGACCGGGCTCGAACCCTGCATTCACTTATGCGACGCGATAGCCTGACGGGTCTACTAACACATACAGGGATTCACGAGGCCCTGGAGGCGCGGATCAGAACTGCTCGCTCAGATGGCAAAGAGGTTCCATTTGTCATCGTCGACATTGACAAGTTCAAGCGCATTAACGACACTTACGGCCATCCAATAGGGGACATTGTCCTCAAGAGTCTTGCTCGCCTTCTCAAACAGCGCGTTTGGAGCGCAGACATTGTTGGACGATTGGGGGGAGAAGAGTTTGGCGTCATTATCAACTCTATGGATGCAATGACAGCTTCGCGCATTTTCAATGAGATTCGAGTGGATTTCGCGCAGATTCGTCATGCATTCGAAGGCGGCGGCTTCTATGCAACTTTTTCTTGCGGAATCGCCTCTTATCCACGTTATGCGGACTTGATTGAAATGGAAAATGCCGCTGAGCGCGCCGTCCGCCATGCAAAGAAACTGGGTGGAAACAAAGTGGCCCTGATTCGCTGAGCTGCCGGGCTAGCCTGGTTTCAGATCATTGGGAATGTAGTGCAGTCTTGATCTAATGGCCTCCGGCAAAGCCGGCATTGCATTCTCTGTCCAGATCCAGGGGCCCAGCACATTGATGATTGGACTCTTTTCGCCCTTTAATGCTAATTGAAATCCGGCCTCAATATCCTGTGGTTCTGTAGGTCTGAAGGGCTTCCCGTTAGAATGGGAGCGATACGTGGCTTCTTCTGCCATGTAATTCTTTGCATAAAAGAAATCTGGAAATCTCTTCCCCGACGATTTCCATTCAGCCCGCCATTCCGGCTGATAATCAGGATCGCGCATGAATCGCCGCTGAGCCAGTATCATGATCCCCCGAACCGAGTTGCTGTGGAACATCCCAATGCGAATTATCTGAAGGGCTTCCGGGTTCTTTACGGCCAGCTCTTCCATGGCAATCTTTGTAAAGCTCATGGCTCCATAGATCTTCATCAGTTCCGGCATGGTGATAAATCCGGAAAGGGCTATTGTACGTTTGGGCTTGAGGACGGAATGCAGTTTCAAGTACGGACGGACAGAATAGGCCAGGCTCGGTTCAATCATCCCTGGCTCCGCTTCCTCTATATCGATACCAACCATACCCCGAGCAGGAATGTAAATGATGTAGTCTACCGGCGCGGCCCGGAGAACCGTATCTGCCAGAATGAGGTCTACTGCCGCTGCGTTTTCAAGATCGATGCCATGAATGGTATGCGAACAGTCCTTCAAGTCTTCTGTCCGACTTGTGGTTGCAATGATTTCAGCATTCAATTTATGCGCAGCAGAAATGGCTGCTCCACCCGAAACGCTCCCCGCGCCAACAATCAGAACTCGCATGTGCAATCCCTCACAATTCTAGAGCTCAAGGCCATTGGATCGGTATATTTCGCGCGCAATGATGAGGCGCTGAATTTGCGACGTGCCTCCGCCAATTTCGACCAGCTTGGCATCGCGCATAAGCCGCTCCACCTTGAACTCGCGAATATACCCATAACCACCGAGAATCTGAATTGCGTCGAGCGTACTTGCTACACTGGACTCAGAAGCAAATAGCTTGGAATAGCTGGCATTGAGTGTGGCTCGTTTCCCTTCCTGGAGTTTGCGCGCAGCAGAATAGGCAAGCAACCGACTCACAAACAACTTCATTCCCATGTCAGCAACCATCGACTGCACAAGCTGGAAGCTACCAATCTTCTGACCGAATTGCTTTCTTTCGACGCTGTACTTGAGCGCAACATCGAGCGCCCCCTGCATGAGACCAATTGGCAGGCCGGAGAAAAGAGTACGCTCCATATCGAGGCCTTCAAGCGCGAAGTACCCGCCCTGCCCTTCTTGCCCCAGAAGGTTCTCCGCCGGAACCTCACAGTTGTCAAAATAGAGTTCTGTGGTTGGACTGGCGCGCATTCCCATTTTTTCCATTGGTTTTCCGCTGGCGAACCCGGGCGAACTCCGTTCTACGATAAAGGCCGAAATTCCCCGCGCACCGGCATCGCCCGTACGCGCAAATACCACGAACGTATCAGCAATGCTCCCATTGGTGATGAACGTCTTTGCCCCGTTCAAAATGTACTTTGCTCCGCGTTTCTCTGCACGTGTCTGCAAACCCATCGCATCAGAACCATTCTCTGGCTCCGTCAGCGCGAACGCGCCAAAGGTCTTTCCCGAACAAAGGTCTGGCAGGTACTTCTTGCGTTGCTCGGGATTTGCAAACTTGAATAAATTGTAGGTTCCAATGAATGCATGAGCGCCAAAGCTCAGCGCCGTACCGCCGCAATTGCGCGCGAGTTCCTCCATAATAAGGACTGCAGACAGAAACGATCCGGCAGAACCGCCAAACTCTTCCGGAATTACAATACCCAGGAGACCAGCCTCTCCAAGTTTCTTAAAGACGCTGTGCGCGAATTCCTCTTTGCGATCGAGTTCATCAGCAATCGGTGCCAGGTCTTGATCGGAAATTCGGCGGGTCAAATCACGGATGGCTTCTTCCTGCTCAGAAAGCGCTATGACCTGTTCCGTTTCACTCATAGAGCAAATGGGATTCGACGGATACTTTCGAGCGAGTCAAATTTGTCCGACGCAGACAAAATTCCCGCCAGCCCGCGATTGAGTACAACCGCGGCTTCCATTGCCTGCCTGAAAGGTAGGGAATTCGTTTCCATGAAACCCTGACCCCGCTCCAGATCTTCTTCTGCAAAATCCAGGATAGTTTCAAACAGGGGACGCAAACGCCAGAGAAATGTCTTGAACCGAGGGACGGAGCTCTTTGCCTCAAAGACTCGCAATGCTTCAGAAAACGAGAAACTCGTGGTGACAAATGTATCCCCGGCGTCCAGAAGCTGTTCCATTTGGGAGATCAATCGGTTGCGCGTATCCAATTCAGACGCGAGCAAGAGGATCGCGTCCGTTGCAACATAGTACTGATTCAAACAATTTCGCCGGGTTGGATTTTAATGCTCCCTTCCGCGCGCAAATCTGCCAGGGCCCTTTTCTTTCCAAGATCGCTCCTGGGACGATAAACGATATCCACGCTTTCGCGAATTAACTCCGCAACGGATTTCCTGCGCTCGCGCGACAGGGTTTGAAGGTACTCCATCTGCTCCGGATCCAGTAATATCTGAAGTCGTCGCGTCAACTCCGCCATGGGTTCTAGTTCAGCGAGATATCCCCCGGGTTCAATAAAAAAACTTGCTAGTCTCACTGGCCCTGCGCGAAGTTCGCGCTAGATGAATTTCTGGAACAGTTTGGACAGAGACGAGCGGGATTGCCTGTTTTTTCATGCGGCATTCGCCTTGATCGTCGCCGCCTTCCTGCTCGCTCCCCTGACGTACAGCCTGGGGTGGAAAATATTCCTCTTGCTCGTAATTTACAATATTGCAATCCCCGTGGCCGGCCACTCGCTGGGTCACCGGAGCTGGGTCAATATCTGGCTTTTTGTCTTTCCGCTCAGCATTCTTCAAATTCTACCTGATTTCTTTTTATCCGCCGTTCTGGGATCGCTTATTTTTCCAAACACCGGATTCCCATTTATTGGAACAGTGCCCGCTTACATGGGATTGATGTGGAGTCTGCCGTTATTCGGCATTGTGTACACTGCAACCAGATTGCGCGGTCGTTTTGAAAGCAGCAAGATCTATGCAATCGTTGCTTTGCTTACTTTCGTGATTCTGGGTGTATCGGAAGCCACGCTCTGGATGCTACCCATCTGGTACGCGGCGCCGCATATACTTGCGCCGTTTCATGTAGCAGTCTACGTCATTGTTGCAGAAATCATGCTTGGTTGTGCAACCTGGTATGCGTATCGTGCGGTAGAAACGCATGGCTGGGCCGCTCGTATTGTTGCCGCGTTTGTCGTAATGCTAATCTATACGGGCGCTCTGTCGCTTTCTTACCTCGTTATAGAAAAACTGCTCCGTTCATGAAGTCGTTTATATATCCTGAGCTTAAGGCTCTTACTTCTTTTGGGCCAGGCTTATTGCTACCTTGACCAGATCAATGCCGTTTCGGAGCCCAAGCTTCTGAATCACATTAGCCCGATGAAACTCAACGGTGCGGAGAGAGAGCCCCAGACGTTCAGCAATTTCGCGACTGAGTAATCCTTCGCTTATCAGTTGAAGGATCTCGCGCTCACGCGCGGAGAGATTCGCAGGGATAGTTCCAGGCACCGGAGTCTCTTGAACCGGACCGGGGAAGGCAAGGCCGCCCTTCATCACGTTGCGCAGCGCAGCCACAATCTCATCGGCATTCATATCCTTGTTCAAGTAACCGCGAACACCCAGAGCAACAGCCTTCTCAAGATAAACCCAGTCTCTATGCATGCTGAGCAGTACAATCCTTGTGTCTGGCCTGGACTGTCGTATGGTCGGGATGACCTGGAAACTATCGCCGTCGGGCAGTGAGATGTCCATCAAGACCAGGTCGACTCGGCTCAATCGAATCTTACCGACGGCCGCTTCTGCCGTGGCTACCTCGCCAAGGACACTAAACTCGGTTTCCGCAAGCATTGCTCGCAGACCGGCGCGAACGGGAGGATGATCATCTACGAGCAGTACATTCACAACAGGTCTGTCCATCCGATCGCCTAACGCCAAATCTAATCGAAGCCTGACTTTTTTCTACAATCTTTCCGTAATTGTACGGGCCGCGACCCTTGAACCCCGTACATCCACGGGTTGTTCCAGGCTTTTAGCGTGGTATGATGAGTGGAAAAGATCAAAGGAGATTTTTATGCAATTTCGCACAATTCGGATTGTTTCCATTGCCTTAGTCCTCGCGACTACCGTCAGTTGCTCTTTCCTGAAGAAAGACGATGGTAACGACAATCAAACAACGGCTATGCTTGCACTCGCCGTCGCAGCCTCCTCTACTGGAGCTACTTTCTCGGGGCGGTGTCAGCTTTCCGGAGCAGGTGCAAAATGCGAGGAATGGTACAACAACTCGCAATCCTCCTCGGCACTTTCGACGCATTGCACCACCAACTACGGCGGAACGTTCAGCACATCGGCAAAGTGCAGTACGGCTTCGCTCCTGGGTACCTGCAAATTCGCAACAAACAGCTATACGGGTATGGGTGGCCCATCAGGTGGGGGGACGACTATCAGCTTCCGTTATTCGGGAACTGAACCTGGTACATGCAACACAGACGGGGGTACTTTCTCATCCAGCGTTCAGTCACCGTGACAGGCGTCGCTCGCTGACAGAGGACTGCGGTTATTCCGACCGCAGTTACTGCCCTTTGATCCTGAATTTTCCTATCGCATCGTTCAATTGCTGAGACATCGTGTTGAGCTGTGCTGCCAGTCTTGAGATCGTGGTGGCCTCCGAAGCCCCTTGCTTGATCACGGTTGAGACGTTCGTCACATTGCGCGCAACCTCAGTGGAACCTGACGCAGCCTGCGTGGCATTGGATGAGATTTCGCGGGCAGTGATCGATTGTTCTTCGACGAATGTAGCAATTGCAGCGTTCACTTCGTTCACCTTCTGGATCACGTCTGTAATTGATTGAATGGCCAGAACGGTTTCTTCTGAACTTCGCTGAATGGATTCAATTCGCCCCCGGATTTCTTCGGAAGATTCGCCTGTCTGGCGTGCCAGCTCTTTAACTTCAGATGCTACAACGGCAAACCGCCGACCGGATTCACCGGCATCCGCAGCTTCAATTGCCGCATTGAGCGCAAGGAGGTTTGTCTGATCAGAAATATCAACAATCGAATCGATTACCTTGCCAATCTCGCGAGCATCTTCACCGAGCTGTTGGACGATATTTCGGGCGCGCGATGTCTTTTCATTTGCTTCGCCGGCAACTGAAGCAGCTTCGACCGATCTGCGCGCAATTTCGCTCACAGAAATTGACATCTCTTCAATTGAACTTGAGACAACTTCCAGATTCTGATTCAGTTCGGTGGACGCAGCCGCGATGGACTGGGTTTGCTGGGACATCTCCTCAGTTCCAGTCGAAAGCGTCTGGCTTGCTTCCGCCATTCTTTCAGAGACGCGAACGGTCTCTCCCGAATCCTTGCGTATCTGTGCGACAATTCCGCGTAACGTCACCATCATTTGCTGTAAAGATTTTTGCAAATCTCCCACTTCATCGTTTTCAAATTTTGTTTGCTCGGCATCGCCCGTGAGGTTGCCTTCGGCAATCTCTTGCGCCATCCTGGCTGCACGCTGGAGTGGAGTTGAAACGCGTTTACTCACCACGCGAATAAGGACAACTATTGCAACAATCAACGCGGCGACTATCGCAATGAGGTTCAAACCAAGGGTTGATAGGGCTCGCAACAGGATTGCACTCTGCGGATAAGTGACAAGAACGCTCCACTTATCTTTTGCGCTACCTATCGTAATGGGAACAAAAACCGCGAAATACTGCGCTGTAGACTCTCGAAACTCCACCCCTGCCTCAATTTTACCCAAACTTTCTTTGGAAAAGCCAAGGTCTGTCAATGGCTTGCCCGGCTTAGCCCCCTCCAATCCTGAGGCGACAATTAGCCCTTTGTGAGAAAGGATCGTGACTCGACCAGAACCGCCGGGAGCAAGTTTGGCAACTTCGCTTTGAAGGTAGTCTAGTGAGATATCGATTCCCGAAATGCCAACGAACGTGCCATTGCGCTTCAGTGTGTGAATAAACGAAGTGATAAGCGTTGGTTTACCATCGATAGGGTATTCATAGGGTTCTATTACTTGATCAAGGCCAGTTCGTTTTGGGAGGAGATAGTAGTCACCGGCACCTTCCTTTTCGTAATCCTTATTGGCCTCAAGATCAATGCGATCCTTGACTCGGACTAGATAGGGAACGAATCGTCCTGTGTTATCGTGCCCCGGAGCGTCCCGGAAATCCGCATCCTTTCCATCGAACTGATTGGGCTCAAATAGAACGTACGATCCCAGGAATTGGGACTTCCTCGTAGTAATGTCTTGCAATACGGCGATCGCATCGGAACGTGAAATAGCCTTATACCTTGCCAGGGCTGTCCCGAATCCAACGGCAGTATCCATCTGAACACCAAGATATGTTTCCATGCGGGCAGCCTGTCCCTGCGCATGCCGCAAGGCTTCTTCCTGGGCCGACTCTCGGGCGAGGTAGAAGGTTGACGCGCCGCTGAGCAACAGAAAGCACCCAAGGAGGGCTACGCTGAGTTCGCGAATGATTCTTTTGCCGAGTCGGGAGGTTTGCGTTGCCATGGTGACAGCGATTAAACTCGGCCTCGGGAATTGACACACAAAACACGCTTTGCAAATTGCCACATTTCAATGTTAGTCCCAATCTGTAGCCAGGGGTTTGAGAAGACTGGCCAAGCACATTTGCGCGCCCAGGGTTATGTCTCCAATTTTGATTTGCGGTCCGTGCACCGACTTGAAATATCGAGCGGTGATTGTTACGAGTCTCTTCGTCTGCCTTTTGATTGCCCTCTTCGTCCTGGGACATTTTGGGTTGCCGGAACAATTGATTCCACCTCCGCCGCCGCCAAAGCCCGGAGACATTATGCCTGGTGCGGAGCCGTATAGGCTTGAAGGAGATAGCGGAGTTGCTTTCCTCATCTGCCACGGATTCGAAGATTCTCCGGTAACGACGAGACCCCTGGGCGATTTTCTTCATGGACTAGGCCACACTGCAATCGGAATCCTGCTTCCTGGCCACGGAACTAAGATTGAGGATCTGACGCGCGTACGCTTCTATCACTGGCAGGATAAACTTGAGGCGCTTTTTCGCGAAGAGCGCAGCCGCTATCAGAAGATATTCCTGGTTGGATTCTCAATGGGAGGTACGCTAATGCTCGACCTTGCCGGTCGCTACGCTGATACCTACAGGCCTGCCGGACTCATTACCATATCTTCTCCCGTCTTCTTTAATGGCTTCTTCAATGGGCGGTTCGTAATGCATCAACCCCTCACAATGTTCACTGGAGTTATGCGCATATTTACTTCAATCCTCAGAATCGATTCCAAACGCAAATCGTCGAGCATGCAGCGTCTCAATCCCTGGCTGGGCTACGATGCCACCTACGCCCTGGATACCCTCCATAGTTTCAAAATGGCCCTGCCAGGTGTGCGTCGAGTTCTCTCGCGCATATCAATCCCCTATTGCTCCATCATGGCTGCAAATGATCGAACAGTTTCCAAGGAAAACCAGATCTATATTTACAACAGGATTCAGAGCCGGGAGAAACGGGCCCTGCAATTCATCATGCCCCCGGATATGACCAGCATGCACACCCTGCTGACTCACAAGAAGTCCCAGAAACGGGTGCTGCGTTTTATTGAAGAATTCGTAAGTGATACTCTAAAAGACTTTGTGCAACCCGCTCCGCGGAAACCGGCCTTCGCCTTCCTTTCCCGTTGGTTTGGCCGCCGCAAAATCGAAATCCCGGAGGAGAATCACTTTTAGCTACCGGGGCCATTCAGAAAATGGCCATTATGAAACATACGATCCTCATATCGGACAAGTTTGACGCAGAAGGCGTCGCAAAACTGAAAGCCCATCCTGATCTAAATGTCCTCTACTCCGGAGGCACCAAGCGCGAAGAACTGCTGAAGATAATTCCTGAGGTCAATGGTCTGATCATTCGATCCGCAACGACTGTAGATGCAGAGGTGCTGGCTGTTGCGAAGAATCTGAAGATCGTGGTCCGAGCCGGAGTTGGTGTGGACAACATTGATATTCCCGAAGCGTCGCGTCACGGCGTCATCGTTATGAATTCTCCCGGTGGAAACTCGGTCTCCACTGCAGAACAGGCGATCGGTCTGCTAATGTCCATGGCCAGGAATATCCCTCAGGCCAATGCATCTACACGTTCCGGAAAATGGGAAAAAAGCAAATTCCTTGGGGTTGAGATTACCGGCAAGACTCTCGGAGTCGTTGGTCTCGGTCGGATTGGAAAGGAAGTCGTACGACGGGCGAAAGGCCTTCGAATGCGCGTTATTGGATACGATCCTTTCATCCCCGCTGCAAATCTGTCGGGACTTGAGATCGATATAGTTACACCCGAAGAAATTCTGAAACAATCGGACTTCATTACGGTTCACGCCCCCCTGACGGACACTACACGGGACTTTGTAAACAAAGGGAACCTGAGCGCGCTAAAGAAGGGCGTGCGTTTGATCAATTGTGCACGTGGCGGAATCTACAACGAAGACGCCCTGGCAGAAGGTCTGAGCAACGGAACAATCGCAGGTGCGGCAATTGACGTATTTGTGCAGGAGCCGGTGCCGGCTGATCATCCATTGCTGAAGCTTGAGAATTGCATTGTAACGCCACATCTTGGCGCGTCTACGGGAGATGCAGAGTTCGCTGTGGCGATGGATACAGTAGAACAGGTAGTTGACTTTTTTACAAAAGGAATTGCACGTTATTCGCTCAACTTCCCCACCATGGATCCTGAAACCCTGGACTTCCTGGCCCCTTACTTCAAGGGCGGAGAGAAAATCGGTCGCTTGCTCGCGCAATTCCTTGAGGGAGATCTCAGTGCAATCGAAATCGATTATCGTGGAGAAATCGAAAAATACATGTCTGAGCCAGTAACCTCGGCAATTCTCCGCGGAGCCTTGCAACCCGCGATGGGCGATGAAGTGAATTTTGTGAACGCGCCATTCCTGGCCAAAGATCGTGGAATCAAGATCACCGAAACCAAAAGCAAAGAGAGTCCTGACTACTCAAGTGCCGTGAACGTCAAATTCACCACGGGTAAAGGTAACTCGGCGCACATTTCCTTTACCGCTCTTCAAAAGAAGCCTACAGTCGTTTCCTTCCAGGGGCTGCCTATTGAGTTCGAACCGGACGGAATCCTGCTAATGATCCAGAATCGGGATGTGCCCCGGGTGGTCGGGACTCTTGGAATGTTCCTGGGAGACCAGAACATCAATATCGCGCATCTCGAACTGGGGCGAGATGCCCGCGGGGGCACAGCGCGCTGCGTCATTACGACCGACGAATTGATCTCCGGCGACGCTCTGGCGAAAATGAAAAAGCTTGAGAATATATTGAGTGTCGTGCAGGTGGATTTACGATGAGTTACAAAGTTATCAAAGCCGCAACGCTTGAACAAAATATTTCCTTTCACAGACCAGACCACCACAGGCATCCGCCTGTAACCCTTGGAAATCCTGCGCTTGAAGTCATGACTGACTTGAAGAAAACCTCGGCTGTAACCATTCATCCAGGGGAATCCATGGAGGCCGCAAAACAGAAGATGATCCAGCGCGGTGTGCGGATGCTCCTCGTCACAGACTATGCTGATGGGATTATCGGAGTCATTACCGCCAACGATATCCAGGGCGAAAGGCCTATTCAGTTTGTTCAAAAGAACGGCGGTTCCGTCAAGGAGCTCAAGGTTCAGGACGTTATGACGGATCAGGCCGGAATGGATGCGCTCAATATCAAAGAGGTCGCAAACGCGCGCGTAGGCGACATCGTTGAAACATTGCGGCACCACCATCGCCAGCATGCTCTGGTTGTAGATAACCAGGGAGCACGCAATGAGCCCACGGTTCGGGGAATCTTCTCACTGACACAAATTGCGCGCCAGCTGGGTGTTGCCGTTCAAACCTACGATGTTGCGGAAAACCTGGCTGAGATCGCGCACTTCATGCAAAAGAATCACCCCTGAGGATACGAGCGCGGAGGCTGACTCAAGAGTTATAGCCTCTCGCGCGCTCCACGTCCCGCGCAACTCGTCCCCATTCTATCCTACAACGCAAGTGTGACACGCTCCGCTTGACTTTTCCGGTGAATCTGCCAGGCACGGCTCCGCCCGGCCGCTGTCGCCTCTGATCACAGAGTCTTTCGATCCCTCCTCCAGAAGAGGAAATCCACCCACAGGGGGCGGGCGAGCCATGCGCGGATATATGAATGAAATTGCTTGTCTTTGGGTCGGAGCCCTCTAGTGAGGAGAGCCAATGCATACCTACAGGATTCGCAGATTTTTCCAGGGCAGGATCCCCACGATACTACTGGCGCTGCTCAGTTACATTGCGACCTACCTGTTAATTCAGGAGTTTTATCGCCCGCGGGGTGAAACCCTTCCTCACACCTGGACTCAGGTGTCGAGCAGTGGCAGTTTCCAACAAGAGATTCCGTTCTACAAGCTCGTTGATGCGCCATCGCAAATTCGACTGGAGCAGAAAATCAACTTTCCAGTTGGCTCCGGCCTGGTACTACCCCGCGTTTCGGGAAATCGCCTTGTTGTGTCTATCAACGGACAACCCATTTCATCAATTGGAGCGCCTGGCGGTACGGGAAATATTTGGACCGGGTTCCATTGGGTCGATCTGCCGGACGAGTTCAGTGGAAAGGAAATAACCCTGGGCATTGAAATTCTCGGGGCATACGACCTGGGAATTCGGGAACTACCTTATCTGGTAAAGACACGCGAACATGTTTTCTACAGATGGTTTACTGGAGTATTGTTTGGAGAACTTTACTGGCTCGTTGTCGGAGTAATCCTGGCGCTTGCCGCACTGCAAAGCTATTACGCGCGCATTGACACAAGGCTGCGCCGGGCATACTGGTTGAATACTGCAGGCGTTTTACTCGGAGGTGTGTATCTGTTTGATTTTGCGATGCGAACAGACACAGGATCGATGGCGTTTTACCTCTGGGCACGAAAGATTATGCTGAGCGCTGGATACGTGGCCCCCCTGTTGATGCTAATGGCGATTGAAGTCTACACAAGAAAGCGTACCGTCTTTGCTCGTTTCACCGCTATTTCAACGGCCCTTGCCGTTGGACTTGTAATGTACGCGCCAACTCTCGCCCAACTGAAATCGCTAAGCCTGTACAGTGCCGGACTTGCGCAACTGAACTGGCTCTTCCTGTTTATCATTGCGTATCGCACGCGCCACAATGTGATAGTTTTTGCTGTCGCATTCTTCTATTTCACGCTGATCGGAAGCATGATTTCCATGATTTCATCCAACTCGCATATTTTCATGATTCAAATTGGCTATGTCTTTGCATTCGTCAGCGTGGTGTACAATATGATTGAGGACTTTGGTCGGCTGCACGAAGATTTCCGCACCGCCTACCAGCAGTCTCGAACCGATCCTCTGACAGGAGCCTTCAATCGGTTCGTCATGGACGAGGTCAAGGTTCAACCCGGGGATTCCCTGGTCCTCATCGATATGAACGATTTCAAAGACATAAACGATAGGTACGGTCATCATGCCGGAGATCGAGTTCTGGTTGAATGGGTGAAGAGCGCGCAAATGCACACTCATGAAGGTGACATGATAATTCGGACGGGTGGGGATGAATTCATTATCCTGATTCGGAATGGCAATCAATCGAACATGGAGCGTGTCCTTGAGGATTTCCAGCTCAGGTTGCGCGATATCCCCGCTGCTTTTGCTTATGGGATTGAAAGGATTGAGACAACACTGCACGATGCTATTCAGAATGCCGACCAACGGATGTACGCTCAGAAGAGACGCACCAAATCAAGCTGGATCCGCACACTCTGGCGCCGTCAGAAAGAAGTTTCGCCCCCATAGGCGGATTCCATTCTTCGATTCCGCAGAGCTATTGCCATGAGGTCAATTAGCCCCCGGAACGACGCCCGTCAGGGCGTCTCGTCAGATTACTTGACAGTTACTTGAATCGTCTGGGCCATCTTTGGACCATACGATTGATGCATTCCATCAGCAAACAAGAGCGTTAGCTTGTGCTGCCCCGGTTTGAGCTCAAGCTCAGTCTCGGTCTGTCCCTTGCCGTAATGCTTATGCTTGTCATCAGCAGGAACAACCTTGCCTTCTTCCGGAGTGTCCACATCGATGAGAATGTGAAAATGGCCTGTGCCAGGCACGATTTCGCCGGCCGGACGGACACTCATTCCCTCTACGGACATTCCAACCTTAACCGGGGAAACAACAGTGGCTCCATCGGTTGGCTGGGTAAAACTCACCCGTGCTGCAGGAGCATCTGGCGCGGCCGCTTTCTTACAGAAAGGGACGGCTGCGACGGCGATCAGTAAAATCAAAGTAACTAGAATACGCATACAAACCTCAATACTAAACTTTTTCAAGTAATACAGAACCGCCAACGCCCCCGCCAGCACAAATCACGCCAATGCAATTTTCTACATTTTTGTGCTCCATGTGCATGAGCTGATTGATTACGACCCGCAGGCCTGTTGCCCCGAGTGGATGGCCCATTGCAAGGGTTCCACCGTGCGGATTGACCTTGCCATCTGCATTTGCCTGTTCCAGGTCAAAGCCCCAGTTCTCCTTAACGTGACGCATGGTACCCATGGCTGTTGCAGCAAATGCCTCATGGATTTCAAATCCTTTGACGTCCGTCCATTTCATACCTGCGCGATCAATCGCAGTCTTCATCGCAGGAGCCATACCAATTCCCATGTATGCTGGATCGACACCGTACATGCCCCAGCTCTTCAGTGCGGCCAGCGGCTTGAGTCCAAGCTCTTTTGCGCGCTTCTCAGTTGTCAGAATGATCGCACCAGCTCCATCGGAACGTGGGCATGCATTGAATAGGGTTGTGGTTGCCTGTGACTTCCCTTCTTCGAATTTCACGCGGATCCATTCGCCGTACATATCGTAAAATTGCTTGAGCGACATGTACTTAGAGTCAAACAAAGGACTTGCTTTCTTGAAGCGATCCGGGTTCTCAACCATGCCGGTCTTGCTCATAATGAATTCATCGTCTTCGAGGAGCTCATCTCCTGCCTTGACGCTGACCTGGTATGGACGATACTTACCCGCAACGATTGCATCGTACGCTTTCTTGTACGATTGGTGTGCATAGCCGTCCAGAGTGTCCTTGGTCAGACCGTAGTTCTGTGCAGCAACCTCGGCTGTCATGGCCATATTCAAATTGCGAATTGGATCTGTCAGACCCTCTTCTACGCCGTCTACAGCATCAACACCGGCAGCCAGAGCTTCTGCCCAATTCGCCTTGAGCTTATCCACTGTTGCAGTTTTTGAATTTTCACGCGCTCCCTTCAAATAAATAGGGATGCGGCTCATGCTTTCGAGACCGGATACGAGATAAACACTGCCTTCACCGATCAGAATTCTACGGGATGCGTCCACCAGGGCTTCATATCCGCTGACGCAGTTGTTTGCAACAGTCGCAGCTGTTGATTCCAGGGGAAGACCCAGCTTAACTGCCATCACGCGCGCAACGTTAGGCGCTCTTGAAGACTGGTTGATTTCTCCGGCTACCACACCGTCGATCTTTGACCTGTCGAGGCCGGTCTTCTTGAAAAGTGCTTCTGCCACCTGGCAGCCCAGTTCATAGGATTCAATGTCAGCCAGGGTTTTTCCAGCCTGACCGATAGGTGTGCGCAACGCGCCTGCAATTACTAATTTATCGCCGTCTGATGTTTGAAAACGCATTCTCCAGACTTCAAAGGACACCTCACCGGGGCAATGAAAAAACCCTTAGGGCGAACCGCAAAGATCGATCGTTTTGGCTCGACAGATCGTCCTATCCTGAAGCTACTTAGAAAATCGCTCCGGAGGATCCATGCGAATATCTCTACTTCATTATCTGTTTATGTCCGTGATTGCTTGCACCTCGTGGATACCCACACACGCAACAGAAGCTTGTAAGACCACCGAATTCAAGACCAAAGGCTATAAAGAGGCCTGCATCAAAGGCGGCCAAAAAGCAGCAAAGGATTTCGCGAAATCATTCTTGAAGAATGCAATGAAGACAGAGTCAGGTCTGAATTGCAATTCCTGCCATACAAAACTCGCACCAGATTATCCGCTCAAGCCGGACGCAGTAACCAGATTCCAATCGCTGGGTGGTCAACTCCTTGTCGCCCGTCCCGCGCAAACACCGAGTCAGTCGCATAAGCCGGCCAAACCGCAGAAGGCCGCCGAGTCGGACCCCAAGAAGAGCAAGACTGGCGAAGATTGCGCGGAGAAGAAGAAGGAGCCTCCCCGTGCAGGCCAGGGTTGTTCCATCAATTAAGTGGCCGCGGGCGTTTAGGACGGCCCCAGTAGTTCCGATTTAACGGCAGGGTGCCGCTTAATTTTCTGCAGGGCCTTACGAATCAGTGTCTTCCCAGGCTCCATATTATTCCAGGCATTCAGCCCGGATGGATGTGGGAGTGGAATACAATCAAACTCAATGCCGTATAACGTGCATTGGCTTTGATCTCCAATTATTTCAGCAAGTGTGAATTTTTCTCGCCCCATTATTTCCTGAATGGCCAGCTTTCCAATCGGGATCACAAGCAAAGGCCTGTGTTTTTGAAACTCAAACTTCATGAATCCTGCGCAATTCAAGATTTCTTGTCGGTTCGGCAGTCGATCACCCGACTGTTTCTTATTCTTTCCCGGGAAGCAACGACAGACGGCACTCATATTCACGCGACTGCGAAATCGCTCTTCTTCTATTCCAATGGACTTGAGCCACTTGAAGAGTGTACGCCCAGCAGTGTAGGCGAAAGGGCGTCCAATCCTGGCC
>JAEUSB010000055.1 GCA_016788865.1 Leptospirales bacterium | reverse complement strand
GTGAGACACAAGTCGATGAGCTGTGGGAACTGACGCTCGTGCGGCTTCGTTCCACGCCGGGCCGATGAGTTCACCTATCCAGGTGATCCCTGGGCCGTGAGTTTGGAGGGATCTGGTGTGTGGGGTATGTGATGAGGAACGATGCGTAGTGCTCATGGATGGTATGAGGTGAGAAGACTCTCAAACTGTGCAAATTTTTGGCCATTTGTAAGAACCCTGACACTTCGCCCTCCCGCTGAGTGCCGATAATGGGACGAATGCCAGTGCGTACGGTCACCGCGATGATCTACATCAAACAGATGAGCGGTGGTCGAACCAAACCTCTCCTGCTGGCTTGTGGAGATTCACAAGGTAGCCAGGAATTCATCGTAAAGCTAACATCACGAGTGGACATGGGGCTAAAATCTCTCGTTGCAGAGTTCGTGGCCGCTGGTATCGCGAGGCAAGCGGGGTTGATGACGCCAGAGACTGTATTAGTCGAGGTTTTGCCGGACTTCGTTGGGACTGTCACTATCCCGGAGGACCGAGTTGAGCTCCAAAAAAGCCAAGGATTGAATTTTGGGAGTCTGAACTTGACTCCTGGCTATACTACCTGGCTGCGGAATCAGGCTCTTCCATCGGAGTTACGAACTCTGGCCCTCCAGGTATTTGTATTTGATGCATTGATCGAGAATCCCGATCGCAGACC
Source organism: Leptospirales bacterium (assembly GCA_016788865.1). Classification (GTDB taxonomy): domain Bacteria; phylum Spirochaetota; class Leptospiria; order Leptospirales; family Leptonemataceae; genus JAEUSB01. The sequence goes on along the minus strand of JAEUSB010000055.1, from coordinate 23,744 downwards.
GGAGAAGCCAAATTTGCTGGGTAAAGCCGATGATTTGGCCGTTATTGATCATGAGCTGGCGCTGGGGTTTGATATGGCTCTCTCCCGGAAGGATGATCCATCGAAATGGTACGATTTTCTGAAAGACCACATCTTCTTTTCTGATGCTCGGAAACGCAAAACTGATGTACGCCAGATTGCGATGGATTTCATCGGTAGCATAGATGTGGAGTCTGTAATTGCTGAGCTACCGACCGGATGGAGTCTGGCTGCTAAGGACCGGCTCGACAAGATCAGGGATCACTTCAAAATGGTCCAAGGCCGGGCGACAGATGTCTGCGACGGCTTGATGAGGGTACTGGAATGAAAAGAACGAAATTCCATTATGCGATTCTTCGATACATACATGACATCGCGCGAGGTGAATTCGTAAACCTCGGCGTAATCCTTGCTACTGAAAACGGTTTCGTAGATGGTCACTTTACAAGAGATTTTTCACGCCTCAAAAGGGTGTTCCCGTCCGCGATCAAACGAGACATACAGCGCAAGGTTACCCACCTTGAGCGTACTCTGGCGACCGTAGGGAAAGGTCGACCGGCGACTGAGGCTTGGGATTCTATCGCTGTAATCAATGAGATTCTAGCGAAGCTGTTGCCACCCGACGACAGCTCTCTCCAGTTCACGGCGGCCAACGGCGGTGTTACGGAAGATGTAGCTGGTCAAGCAAAGAAACTATTCACCCGAATCGTGGACGAGGCCATTCCGCACCGTCAACATAAACACGAATCAGACAAAGAGGTGTGGACGAAGTTTCGCTCGCACCTGGAAGCGCACGATGTGCTCCGGCATTTGACAAAGAAGAAAATCGAAGGTAAGCTTTATACTCATCAATTTGACCATTGCTTTCAGAATGGCCATGTTCATGTGCTTCAAGCCGTTTCTTTCGACGAGGAATCGGATTCAAAAGTTGCGGACAAAGCTGTCCATTGGCTCGGTCGGCTTCAGAGTTTGGATCATGACAATTCTGAATTTCATATTTTGGTCAACAAACCACGGGTTGAGCTGGCGGAAGCTTTCACTAAGGCTACAAAGATTCTTGAACAAACGAAACATGTAAAAGTTGTCTCGGAAGAGATGGCCGAGACCTTTGCGAAAGAGATGGCCGCTCTTGTGCGTGATCACAACGGTAAGGCTACTCCGTAGTTCTCTCTACCTCAAAGGCAGTCTTGGATTTGCGTTTTCATTCGCACCGCACCCTTATCCTTGATTAGTGTCGCATAACGAAAGACTCGAATGGTTGTTCGCCTCTCACCGTTTTGAATTCTGTTCTTCACTCTATCCACTCAGCCAATACTGATTTGAAGCGGCTATTGCCCTTTTTGCTGAGACCATAGGGTCCATTTGCGACCAGGGTGTTCCAGCTGATGTCATCATGTTTCCTCCAAATTTTATTTGCCCTGACTCGGTATCGATTGAGTCTTCTTGCTGTCAAGCGCGGGTGTCGTAAGAAGTTAACGAGCCCACCTTTGCGTAGGGCTCTAACAAACTCATCGCTCACCATCTGTTCGGGATGAATCTGCAACAACGCAAAGCAAGGTCTACTGTATCGAATGATCGCCCGAAGTATTTGGGAAGTTTCAAATGCTTCAACAAGGCGAGGTACCATTGGCTCAAGATCCGGAATTCGGATTTCCTCCAACCTCGACTTACTCAGTCTCCGAACGCCATTCCCTTTCTTGGTTTGGAAAACCACTTTCCTTAGTGCGTCACGCCCCTCTACGGATCGCAACCACATGTAGAGCGCTATGGCTCGATTCTGATCTTTCTTTCGATGCCTTATCACGACAAGTGATCGAGCAGGAATCAATGGTTGGCCGTATTCCAGGGGGCCAACAAAACCAATGCGAGCCACTCGCCCAGCAGCGGACAACAGAATATCGTAAGGTCTGAGTACGAGAGCATTTTGCACCCCCGGGTCCACTCTTCTAACTCCAAATTTTTGACTAGGCTCAAGGAAACGATAATGTTGCCAGAAGTTTTCAGAAGATTCGGTCCTAGTGAATTTTGAATCCTGAAGGTGTTCGAGGGTAACAAGTAACGCTGGTCGTCCACGGGTGCTCTTTGGAATGTCCTGTCCAACGAAGATCCGATCAACCAATTCATACAGCTGAGCCATAGTAAGAAGCATTCGCCAGCCTTGCGATGTGTGCAATAACTATTCTAATAAATCAGTTTTCTGTTTGTGAAGAACAAGCTTCATTCTTCGCATCTCGGAAATTGGCATCATGCAATATCGATTTGCATGGACGAACTCGAATCAAATTGATTGGTTTCCCTCAGTGAATTTCAAAATTCACCCGGCGGATTCCATGCAAAGAAGCAAAGAAGACTTTACACACGAATTATCCGATTACTCAAGTGCAACAATCGAGAATGCAGGAGACTGTTACAACATCCTGGAATGCTGTGACGATCACCTACCCCAGCCTGGGAAAGCGATCCTGTGGTTGGAGCAAGCTCTGTCGCGCTGCATGGCCCTCGTACCGCGCCGCCGCCGTTATGCGCTATTGGAAGGGTTGCGGCTCGCCCACGAGGTAGGGCCGATCGTATGAAGAAACAGGACCGCATGGCCGTGAGACCGTCAGCCCAAAGTGTAAAGCATTCAAAGTCAGCGAATCTAGGCAGACACCTCAGAGAGTTGGAGTTGAAACTCGCCGGGAATCCATACGGGGATCTCAATGAATGTTTCCGTGCATTCCAACAGATTGTCCAGGATGACATTGATTCGAGGAGGCATGCGAAATGGCCCACACATAGAACAACAGAATTGTATCACCCTGCATTCGGCACAGTGCACATTGATTGTCGTATTGCGCCACTGGTGCAACAAATCTGGGCAGCACAAATGTACACATTCAATTCGTGCGAGGACAACATCCCAGCGGGATATGTTTGGATTCAGTTCGCCTGTTTCATCGACATAGAATCGTTTCTCTCAATTGTCCTCGGTGGTGAGAACGAATCCTCCGATTTCTATCGGCGAGTTACTGCGATGCGCGCACGCGGGAGCTGGGGTAAAGACGAATGGCGCTATTCTACGAGTTTTGACCGATTCGACGGAATGCACTTCATTTCAGTATCCGTCAGGTTCCCTCGACGAGATCTATCGCGAGTCTATCGAAAAGTATACGATCACAATCGTGTGGCCGAACGAAACGAACAAGATGAAAACTCGGATGCAGAAAATCACCCCAAAGGTCGGCGCACAGATGCTGAAACGGAAGCTGGAAAGGCGGCAATATGAAAGCGTCAGCCAAGACGGAGCCGCTCTACACTGTGAGCATAACTACCGAATTCAAGAACAAGAATCTCAACAAAGGTGCGCTCAACTACCGGCTGAAGCCTCAGAGAATGACCATTCAAGAACTGTTGAACCATGTACTCTCAGGTTATCCGACGGTGCCAATGCATCTGAGTGACTACAAGAAACCGAGGGGTTCAGCAAACTACGACGGCTCGAATTTGATCATGCTCGACATTGACGGCGGAATCACGATCGAGGAATTCTTGAAAGTCTGGAGGCCGCATGTCCTCGCGATTTACACGAGCGCCTCGCACCAAAAACAAAAAGGAAAGAAAGAGCCGGAAGATCGCTTCCGCGTTCTTATTGCTCTTCCAGTGGTAATCAAGATCCCAGCGATCTATTGCATAATCGTTGCGATGTTGATCGACCTCACAGGTGCCGATTCAGCGTGCTCCGATCCGGCGCACGCGTACTATGGGAACACCGAAGCTATCGTAATCATCTGCTCTCCTGAAAGCACGCTTGATCTATTCCGGCTGCACAACATGTACTATGCTTCCGTACATCGAAACGCTTACCGTCGCCGAATCATCAAACTTCAGAAAGAGTACAGATTGTCCATTGAGGAAGTGAACCAAGCGTTCAGTAAGCTCATTGCCGAAATATACTCTGACGAAGGATTGAAATCCTCCACCGAAGGTGCGGCTTTCGCTCACCTCTTTCATATAGAAGAAGGGCATAGAGTCAAAAGCGCACCATTACGCGTCAGGTGCGAAGATGAGGAGGGGCCCCATGACGCTTCGGACAGGAAGATCCAGAGGTACGACTTTCAGTACCTATTTGATAAATGCTGTCTCGTGAGAGCTCTCAAGGAATCAAAGCACGCTGAGTGGATACATGTAGTTCGGAACCTGTGCTTGATCGACGGAGGTCGGGGATACTTTCTGAAATGGATCGCGGATCGACCATACGAGGGCCTCGTCAGAGGAGATGAGTATTACGAACGGGCCTTTGCTGATTTTTCACGCAAGCAGCTCGCTCCTTCCTACTGTTCAAGGGATAACTGTCACTACTACGGCACATCTGATTGCACTAATCCGCCCTTGAATCTCATCGATCAGCAGCGACTAAAGCAGGGACAGGTGAGACGGCTGGAGCGCGACAATATCGAACGCCTACCACTCGTAACGGTGCGCCCGCTGGTTCAGAAAAAGATTCGAGGGCTAATAGAGAGAGGTTCTCATGAAGAATGAATCGATCGATGTCGTGAAGTGCGAGCCTGGGCTCGGCAAGACGGAGGCCGTGAAACGCGCGGACATCGGAGGCACATGCTACCTCGCGAGCGATCGGTACGACCTACTCGATGAGCACAGAGGTGATTTTGCTCTCTTCCCACGCCCTGACTCTGAGGTTGCGAACGCCCTTGATCCTTTCAGGAATGAACTCGGCGCGTTAGTAAAACTCAAGATGGAATGCCAGAGCAACGAGCGAATGCTCAAGTTGATTCAGGATTACGAGGCCGAGTGCGCGAGGGTACTGAACGAGCCTCGAATTCGACTCACTACAGAACGCTTGCTGAGTGATCGAAGGCTGAAGGTTCCTGAATTGATTATCGTGGACGAAGATCCGACGAATGCCACGCTCAAGGAAGGCCAGGTTAACCTGAACTACATTCGCAATTGCAGTCGCTTGTCGGATATGGACGAACGGCTCGACAGAGTAATAAAGAATTTCCTCAGTTGCGATGAGAACAAAGTCTACAAGCGCGAGTGGAATCTTTCGGATTCAATGGATAGTTTTGAAATGCTCGTGACGGTCGCTGGTGGAACTCCTGATGCAAGGAATCTACAGCAGCTCTTATGGTGTGATGCGTTCCTGAAATCAGGTAATGTAGTCAGTTTCATTACCGTTAGGCGGCTTCCTGCGACAAGGGTCATCATTCTTTCAGCGACCATTGAGGAGCGGTTGTGCCGGATTCTCTACGGGGACCGAATTCGTCTTCACGAGTTCCCACCTGTGAAACCCGTCGGAACTCTGATCCAGGATTTTACGAAGAGCTACTCCAAGACTTCCCTTGAACAAGACCCGGCGCACATGACAGCATTTCTCCACCTATTGCACCAGAAGAGAGAAGAAGGTTATGCGATCATAACCCACAAGTCCATCGCGGAATCAGGTTTCGTACCTGATGCTCACTTCGGCGCGGCCACTGGCTCTAACAATCTCCAAGGTCGGAGAAAATACCTGATCGCCGGGACTCCGAATATTCCGGAAAATACTCTCCGGTTGCGGGCTGCGGCTCTTGGACTCAAGTCCGAAAGCATTCGTTCTTATACGAAAAGTCAGCGCAGAAGAGTAGAGTATAACGGGTTTGAGTTCTTCTATGTGATGTTGTCCGAAGATCCCGACATCGAAGCTTTACAGCTTTCCTATGTAGAAACGCATCTCATTCAAGCAGCTGGTCGCGCTCGATACTTCGAGGACGAGTGTATTGTTGAGGTCCGGTCCAATTTTCCTCTACGAGGATTTGATCTTCGATGAGCGCATACCAGGTAACACCGGGTAACACTTTTGTGCACAGGAGTAGAATATGTTACTGACCGTTGACGAACGAAAGCACCTTGCGGAACTGAAACGAAAGATGAAGAATGTCCGAGCCGTAGTGCGTGGTGTAGTCACTGGATTCCACACTGGCCTGATATTGAGCGGAGAAGGCGGAACCGCGAAGTCATACAATGTGATCCAGGAATTGAAATCATGCCGTGCTGAGTTCAAGCACCACCAAGGACGCGTGACTGCGCGTGGGCTGTTCGATACATTGGCGCGATTCCCAGCTATGATCCATTTGATCGAGGACGCGGAATCGATGTACCGAAATGCGCAATTCACTGGCCTCATGCGGAACGCTTTGCATTCGCAGGATCAGGGCATACATCCATTAAGAATCCTGAACTGGATTACATCAGAAGGGTGCCGCGAAGTCTCCTTCACGGAGGAATGCTCTCCCGCGAGGAGTGCTGGGCGGTCTGCCAATTCATTCAAGAGGAGTTGCAGGATTTGAAACGATCTCTGGATCTACGACTGCTGATCTCCGGCTTCAAATTTGTCCTTCAACAGAAGGCGGGCCAAACGAAAAGAGTGCCTTGGCAGGAACTCCTCGCCAACACCATGCAACAAACAGCCGATGCCCCGGCATTTCGCAAGCGAGACCAGGTCCGAGATGAGAGCAGGATTGCAGTTGAGATTGACGCAATGAAGGTTAGCTATGGTGAAAAAATCAGTTTGTTTAGGGCGCGCACAAATCGTAACGGGAAACACAATGCTATCAAGATGGCATTTTCGCGAGCGCTCAAACGGACAAAGGATTCCACGGGAAAGTTATTTTAAGCTCATAAGCAGTGACCCCGTGCTCACCGTGTTGCATCGCTAACTGCGAATCGGCCGCACGAGATTTTGAACTTTCCTGAACTTGGGCCCGTCAAGACTGATCGATCCACCCGGTTTTCCGCGTGTTTCCAGGAGTTTATCAATTTTTGCGCAATTAGAGCCAGACCATGGTAGCCTCATTGGAATCAAGAACCCGTGGCCTGACCCCCTCAAAATATGTCACAGTCGCGTGTTACAATCCCCTGCAAGAAGTCTGCAATTGGAATTTCAAGGAGAAACCATGAACAACATAGTAGAAGAGCTCTTTACCGCGTTTATTTCCTCGGTAGTAGATCCAGACCCGATTCATTTTCGGCCGGAGAATGAGAAGGGTGTCCTACCAGTCCGGCGGATCTTGAGTAACGGCGAGACAGAAGTTCAAACCTTACCGCGATCGATCCCGCGAAATTCGTTTCTTTGCGGCTGCTTGGACTTCACAGAGAACGCCCCGGTGGAACATCTTATAATCGGGTACGGAACAAAGAAAGGGTTGGGCACCGAAGTGAAGGCCATCTCCCACTGCATCGGATCGACCAATCAAGTTTCAATTCCACCGAATATGATTCATGATATGCAGGAAATGTCGCGTCGCATCGCGAGGGCAGAGCTGCTCATTTTCCACAACCATCCGAGGAACTGGATCAACTCGATCTTTGACAACATCCCACTTCCATCAAACACTGATCGGATCACGATGGTCAGGTCAAAGTACCTGCAACCAATCAATCTCGTGAAATCTATATTAGGCACGGGGGGTGTTCGTTTCTACTTGGGCGAAAATGGTTTCGTGCGCGAGTTCAAAACTCCTGCAATCATGGATGCAATTGGTCTATTGCAGAAGTTTAGCGGGCAGTAACCTTGGTCGTGCAGTAGGCTGGCACTACTTGCCCGCATTTTCTAAAAATCGGACAAGTTCGTGGTACGCGATCGGAATATGATTCAAATCCAGTCGTCTGGCAATACTCTCCCTGGCAAAGGCAGTTTGTAGCTCCCTTGTCTCCAGGTCGCATCGACTCCAGCGCCTTCTGAAATCCTTGAGCATTCGTTGGTATGATCTCTGATCGATCTGGTTGCTTTTGAAGAATGATCGAAGTTCGTGCGTTTTTAGTTTCAGTTGTTCTTCGGAGAAGTAGTGCTCCTGTGCTCGGAGGTTTGCAAGTCTCTCATTCAGAACGAGCAACTCTGCACGGAGCGTTTCCGTGTTCCTATTCATGAACAACGCTGCTTCGTAAATGCGTCGAAGCAAGTTCTCCGCCGTTTCATCTCCGTAGGTGCCATGGAAGTCGTGCCATGCGCGCCCGAATGACGGAATGTGAACACGGCCGGAAAGCTGCTGGAATGGATCGACGATCGAGACGCTGATGTCTGAACTGGATCGATATGTGATGCGGCCGGTGATGACTTGGTGGCCGAGCTGAATGGTCACAATTTCATGGTTTACTGGCAGTCTCGACCTCATACAAGAGTCTCTTTGTAACCGGATTAAGATCGCTCAACGGTTCAATGGATTCGCAGTCACGCTGAAATAGGTCACTCGTGCATATGATTTGATGAACAGGATGCTCGGCGGGCTTTGTAGCACGCTCCGCGTGAATTCCATCCTCCAGAATGAGCGAGGTAACGACGATACCCGAATCAGACTTCGTTTCCGCGACAATTGAAAACACATCCCGCGCTATGCGACGAAGGAAAATGCGAGACTGATCGGGATTCGCCACGGCGATCGCTCGGCGCATATAGTGCGTTTCCGGATCGCGATAGCGTTTGGCCCTGCCAGTGCTTTCATCAAAATCTACGAGCAGCTGGAGTATGCGCGAGAATTCATCTCTCCGCAATGTCAAGAAACGCCAGTTCTCTGGATTTGTTTTGCGCTCCTCTTTTTGTTGTCCCATAGAGGGTGAGATGAACATCGGCCGGAGATTCTTGCAAAGAAATTGTCTTCGCTGACGGCGAAAAGCTCGAACCTCCTTAAATTCGTGCACGAAAGCCGAGTTCGGTGGCCTCACTCTATGCAGTAACTCTCAACTCCTGGATGGAGATTACTTTCGCTGGAGTGCTGCATGGAATTGAATTTCGGTACGCTATGTTTCTAAAAATTGCTGGGCACCGTGGTCGTTGCATCATCGTGCGAGATCCGCTGCGATTCGTGTATCGATTGGCCAGTCGCCACGATCATACTACCGTCGCAGCGCGTGATGTAGCTGAGCATTGGAACATCGAACACCCAGGTAAGCATATCCACGGCGCGGCCATCGTGCGTTCAGATTTTCAGCGTCTACACTACTACGGTGATTTGCTTCCCGAAGAGAAAGTCATGGAAGAAGCAATCGGTGACAACGAGTTCTTGATCGTTCTCGATAAACCGGATAGCAATCTGTTCTTGCACGAGGCAGCACATATTTTGCACCAGCTACAGGCGGAGTTTCGTCAGTACGCGATTGAGGCGATACTGCGTGCTCCCGATTACTCAACTCTTTCGTTTGCAATCATCAGCCGCGCGTACTCACCGCATGTTGTCATCGAGGAGATCTTGGCGCATTTGGTCGCAGACTTTTATGGGCAGCCATGGCTCACGATGACCGGCAACGACGGCCTGGCTGAAGATCTGCGCTCGCGACTGCTCAGCGAGATCAGGTTACCGGAAGTTTGTAGGGGAAGATGATATTTCTCGGCTGGCTCCGTTTCCCATGCGATTGATCGATTGGGTACGCGCAAAGTATCATCAGCGCATGCAGCCGCGCTATGCTGTTGTGGATTTGTATTTTCGTGAAACGGAGCGCTACCTGCGCTTACCCGAATTGAAACCCGCAGGGACATACTTGATTGCTGCACGAAACGCATATGTCGGAATCTTTTTGCCGCATAAAGAGAAGCCGGGGTTCCTCCTTCGGAGAATAAAGTTTGATGCTACATTTTTGGATTTAGAGTTTCACTGGGACAATGCCGCGCCCCATGGAACGGTAAAACCACTTGAGTTCATCGAAGATTCGGCTGTGAATCTTGACGCATCCCTCGAAGCAGACGAGTTCTTGAGCCAAGTCAAAGCGGTCGCGGCCGGTTGCCCTGGAATCTCCCATTACCTGGCAGAAACTGAAAAACGCCTCGGACGCGGAGCCCTTCACAAACACTACCGCAAACTCAGAAGAGCGCGCCCTTGATGAACTTCTTTGCTCAGATCCATTACGGTTTTTTCGATCCTGCGTTTCGTTTGCTCGTAAAGTGGCTGCTTCGGGCATCAAAGAAATTAGTTCGGGATAGCCATCAAAAAATGCTGCGAAGAATTCATCTTGGAACTCCTCCTCTTTGTACCCGCAGTCAAGGAGGTAAGTGGTGCAAACAACACGAGAAGTGTCCTCCAAACCAATCCACATCGCATTAACAGACTCGCGATGATCGGAATCGGTGCGATAAAGAACATGCGCGAGTTCGTGTTCGAGTAGCGCTTGTGACTTACTCGCTGCGTGCAAACAAAAAACAAAGTCAAGGTCTGCCATCTCCTCGATAGTAGCGCGTTCCTCTGAGAGGATCTCGCTTTCCGGAAACACGCTGAGAAACTCTGATATGTGTGATTGGAAGATGGTCGCTCCGTGGACTTTTGCATCCTCACCGACTATTTCGCAAATTTGGAACGGGCGTTTGAAGAGCGTCACGCATGAAAGGCGAACGCTTGAACGGACCAGATGATCGCGATCGTCAAATGTGAGCAGACGACCCTTCAGATTCTCAAATACGAAATTTGGACCTGTCATTGTTGGGCCCCGGTGATTTGCAGTACTTCTAGGTCAGGTAGCACATTGGCCGAACCCTGGAGATCTCCTACTATCTGAGCCACAGATCCCACTACGCTTGAAATTTGTGCCTCGCGTTCAGCGAAGAGACGAGTGCTCGCTGATTTCTCCTTTTGGAGAGTTTCCTGCATCCGCCGAAATGTTTCGATGATGCGAGTGACGCCTTCACGGAATGGCCCAGAGCTGAGATAACGAAGAAGGATTTCGCCCCGTTCCTGGGAGTTTTCCGATGATCGCCTAACGCGCGAGATGTCAATCATACTGGAGCGCAAAACACTGACCAGACCGCAAACGGAAGACAGATTGCTGAGCACGACACCTTCAACCTTCCCGAACCCGTGGATTTCTTCAGGGAGCACATCACTCACAATCACGGCAAGATCTGCCTTAATTTCGCTTTGATCTGATTTGACCTTGGAGATCCAGGAAGATTGCCAGTTCTTCGTCTTTTTCGATTCGTAAAGAATGGTTGCAACAATATGATTGCCTGACCGTATCTTCTGAACCAGATCACCACCCTTGGCACCATTGCGCACACGGACCCATTCATCGTCCGGATAAAGCGTCGAGAGAGTCGATTCCAGAATGTCCTCGGCAGCCGTCCCCTGAACTTTTTCAGAGATCTGGTGCGTTTTTCGGTGCATCGAATCTATGGTAGATTTGAGTTCAGTAATGAGTCTGTCCTTCTCGGCCACTTTCTGCTGCGCGATTTCGTTCGCCTGTTCGTTGATGCGGACGGATAGTTTTTTCCGCTCTGCATCCAGAACCCTCTCTACTTCCAGCTGAATGGCCGCTTCTTTCTCTTCGAGAACGCGTTGCCTCTTGCGCAAGGACAATTCCTGTCTGTTACTCTCTTGCAAAGCCCGGTTCTTTTCTTCAAGAGAGTCCCGGAGATAGCTAAGTTCAATGGCGAACTGCTCAGAAACTTTCTTGAGCGTGGATTTTTCCAGAGCGGCGCGTTCCCTCTCAAGAAATCTCGCCTGCTCGCCTTCGATCTGTTTGCGCAGGCGCTTTTCGATCTGCCGCGCGGTTGCATCATTCTGTTGGAAACGATTACCACACTCAGGGCATTTGATCAGCTGGCTCATCTGCTCCTCGCGAGCGTCCGACTTGCGAGATGCCAGAGTTGCGTGTTGAGCGCGATCGTAGAATCAATCGACTGGATGCGGCGAATCTTCGGCTGACCATCTACGACACATCCGCGCAAAAGATTTTCCTGAGCCACATTGAAAGTCTGCCAGAGATCATTTCCGCAATCTGCTGCTCTGCGCGGCCGCAGTACAATGTCCGGTGTTATGGGAGCGTCGGTATCCCATCGACATGCAATCGCTTTCCGTCCGAATCGAATGCGTTGCGTTTCCGTAAGACCCAGTTCCCTCATCTGATCGACTTGTTCGGCGATGGCAGGTACGGATCGTGCGAAGTGTTCGCACGCGATCTTGACTTGATCATCGTCGAAACCAAAATGCCTGATGCGAACCTCCGCATAGCGCGTCGTAGTGACTATCAGACCGTTGCCACAGACAAAGCGGAAGAGCCCAGCACGAAGGATGAAAGCTCCAGTAGCATCGTGCGTGTTGGTGAGGACGATCTCTGGTGCAACTTCCCTTTCCGAACCGAAATACGATTCCTGACGCAGCCTGATGAGGTGTTTCTGGAATCCTCTTCGATTCGCATCGAGTACTCTTTGTTCTCCCGCCATGACCGGATGCCAGCCCTCTTGTCCCATAGTTTCGATGACATGAGCCGAACTGATCATCTTATATTTCGATGATACGCCCTCAAAGGCGTGATCGGCAAAAATCGACGGAGCGAGACTCCTCAGATCAATTTCGGTCAGAGTGTTTGTGAATTCCATATGCACCTCATAGTGACAGAGGGTCTTCGGCTCAGCGCTCGTGCAATTTTCCACTCGTTGCGAGGCACGGTTGGTAGAAATCGACCGGAGTAGACTTATCCCCTAATTAGTCTCACATTTTCAGACATCTCTACCTCCTTTGATTGATCCAGATCCGGAATTGTGCTACAATTGAAATCGAAGAAAACGGAGGTTCACATGCTACCATCAACAGGGATTGATACCTATGATTATCACATTGCCGCTTTTAACGAATTCTTAGGGAGACGAGGACTGTCCCCGGCTCTGGTGCATCAATTCTTTGAAATCAAACGAAAGCGCTATGCGACAAATACTTTGAGAAGTATGCGCACGGCAATGCGCAAGGGGCTCAGACTGTGTGGAAAAATTCCGGATGAATACACTTCGGGCCTGCAATTTAGAAATGTCCGCAGAATGAGGAGGAACAATCTTTTCTCCGTTGAAGAAGTCCGCCGACTGGTTAAGAATTGTCCGCGTCATGTGGGTCTAATGTTTCGATTTTTGTTCAGTACCGGAAGCCGCGTGAGTGCTGCTCTAGGGATCAGGATTGAAGATTGCAGAATCGATGGTGAAGGTGTCTCAATCCCAATTACCAGTAAAGGCATGGATCATGAAATCAAGATCTCGTGCGTTCTTTTTCATGAGATACGGAATGAATTCAAGGGGAAAACATTTCTCTTCGAGCATCATGGGAGACCTTACTCTCGTAAGAGCCTGTATGCGTATGCACGACAGTACGGCCTCAACATTTTGAATCGAGGAAATCTTTCACCCCACAAACTGAAGCACGCACTTGTCAGTTTCCTTCTCGCTGAAGGCTATACTATCGGCCAGGTTTCGGAACGAGTAGGAACAACGGCGGCGGTGATCAGCCAGTTTTATGATCTCAATTCAATTGGACTCAAAGACATCGCGAAAATCGAGCGGAGCATAGCCTGAAGGCTTCGCTCGAAACGCGTCACTCTGCGTGCCGCGCGTGATTCAACGATCATTCTTTATTCCTTGAAACAGCGAACATAGAATCGACGAGTCTTGACGAGATTGTCAATGCGCTTGGAGTTCTCACCAACGATGCCATCACCGGGCCACTCGCCAGTCCAAAAGACAAAAGCCCGTGTGTCGTTGCTCAGTACTTCCTTCGATGACCAATGTGCGCCTTGCTCTTCCCAGCGTTTCGTTGCCCCGCTGCTATACGCTTTACCCAATTCGACGAGCGAAGGGAGTCGCATCCCAATGCCTGCGCAACTCTGAACAGCTGCGTCCCAATTCATCTGTCCTAAATGTTTACTCCAGACCCCTACAGTCGTCTGACCTGATTGAGGACTTGCAATGAGAAGAAGAGAAATCAAAAACGCAGCGCCGTGAGCGAGATGCTTGAAAACTTTTCTTGATTCAAAGATTTTAGCCGTTTCCAGTTTCATGTGTTAGTACCTCCGGGAAAATTTGATTCGACTCGCAAAGTAATTAAAACGAAGCAATGCAGCTCTAGTGAATTTCTAAAATTCCAACTCTTCTACGGGCTCCAGGTACCACGACGCCATTTCATGTCTCAGTTTGCCAAAGCCAACCGTCACCCATTGACCTTTTGATAGCTTTCTTAATCGAGCGATGGTCGCACTTTCGAGGCCGCTGTCTCTGTAAGTGATTTCAATGTAGCAAGCAGAAAGTGTAAGTTGCGCGATGCTGGGATGGTTGAAGCATATTCGATCATCAAATACATCCGACACGCGCAACTGCCATCTTCTAATCCACTTGTGATTTATAGCAGCCACTTGTTCTTCTCGATACTTATCGTTGTTACGGTGTTGAACACTGGTCAGTTCAAGACTGTCTTGAAAATCTGTTTTATGAAACAATTGGGATACATCGACAAGATCGACATACTCTCTCGCCTTTCGCTCATCCGCCAGCCGCGTTTGTCTTTCTAAATCTTCTTTGGCTTTCTTCTCAGTGGCGTCTGTCTCGGACTTTCGCTGTCGAACTTCCTTCTCAGCTAGTTGCGCAAGTCGCAAGCGTTCTCCTAGCTGGGCAGTGTCTCTTTCCTCCGGATAGATGGTCTTGAGCCCTTGCCAGGATTTCAGAGCGGCTTCTAAATTGTTCGATTGCATAGATTTCTCGAACTCTTCTGTTAGGGCAGGGCGCGCCTCGTTCCTGATTTGTTCCATTCTTTGCTTGGCCATATTCGAGTGTTCACCGGCGTCTTTCTCGATTACCAAATAAGCGTCGAATGCCGCCGCATAGCGGTGTTCCGCGAATGCGGTTTCTGCTCGTTGGAAGTCCGATGGCCCAAGGAACTTGCTGATCATGAATATCCCAGGAACATATCCGATCGCCAGAGCCATGAGGATGGCTTTTGTTCTCTGGCTCCAGAAAGCTGATTTGTGAATGAAGTAAATGCTCGCCGGGACGCAGAAGATGAACGCGCTCCCAATCGCTAACCCTTCGTTGGATGAAAACCTGTGAGTCTTGTCTTGTTCGTTCATAAATCAAAAGAGCCTGTATCCTGGGCCTTTCTTGCAATGTCCTTGGATTCTAGTCAAACTAAAAGTCGCGACATTTAGACCGTGGCGCCGTTGGCGTTGTTAGGTTAAAATCCTAATGGATGACGGAGAAGCAGTTCATAAGGGCCGTAGGGCGAGAAATTCGCAAGATTAGAGAGAGGAAGGACCTTAGCCAGGAAGCTACGAGTGGTCTCGAAATGAGTAATCGGAATTATCAACGACTGGAGGCTGGGGATGCGAACGCCCGATTAACCACCCTGCTCAAGATTGCCCAGGCGTTAGATGTCCACCCAAAGGAATTTTTCAACTTTGAGTTAGGCAAGCCTGAGAAAGTGGTTAAGCGGAAAGTCTAACCCCCTTTCTCAGGAGTTGATCCTTCAAAAGGATTTTTGCGCGCCGGGAAAAGGAGGAAATAGTATTGAGCGGACGGCTTAGCATAGTCGCAATTTCTCGTTGCTTATATCGCTGCATTTCCAGGACGATAACCGTACGGTATTCAACCCTTAAGTGTTCAACAGCGGAAAGAATCAGATCCTTCGTTTCGTTCTCTTCAAGTGCACGGGCGGGTTGTTCAACAGCGACTCGATCAATATAATCTTGATCGGCGATCTCCAAGTCTGGTGGTTTGCTCAATAGAAAGTTGCGCAAACAAACACCTAGAAATCCGGACAGCGCGTATATGGTATTTCCTCTGAATTTTAGAAGGAGATTTTTTGCAAAACAGAACTCCCAGAAATCACCAATACTCTCCCTCGCGTTCTCGTGATGACCGTGGAGGTGCCGGATGCAGCGGCGCAACAGTGGTTGGTGACATGCAACAACTAGTCGCCTCCACGCCTGTTCATCACCAGATCTCGCATCGTGCAAAGTGTCCAAGAAGTTCTCCATGGACTCCCTATCGTATCAGAAAAATTGACTCAAATCAATCAAAAAAATGAAAACGAATTCAATGCTTGAACATGGATGTTTTCTTGAACGAAGAATAGAATCCCTCCGTTCTCTTAGAGGTGAGGGAATTTCAAGTATGGTGCGCGAAAGAAGTCGGCAATACGCACCACCTGGCCCGACAGAATTGCCAGGACGCTGTCGCTTGCTTAGACGCCCCTGACTGCATCGTAGGTGTAGTGTGTGATGGATCTTCGTCGCACAAACATTCTGAAGTAGGGAGTCGCCTCGCCTCGCGAATTGTTTGCACTGTCCTGACGCGCTATGAGACGGCCAAGGATATTTCCCGCTTTATCACTGAATCAATACAAATGCAATTGGGTAATCTGGCCGCGAGCTTTCCGGATCTATTTGCTTTCAATATCACTGCGTTTCAGGCGAAGGCCCATGCGACAAATGTTTGGAGACTTGGCGATGGAGTTGTGATGATCAATGGTGTCGAAATGAAACGATCACCATCCCGTTACTTCGACTTCTCGGAACGAAATAACAATCCATTTGAAGAATGGAGCATCTCGACGGCCGAGCTGGAGAGTCTCTTGATAGGCAGCGACGGCGTCGCAGAACTCGATCTGCGCTATTCTCAAACACAAGCGGACGGTCAGTCGATGGGAAGAATGGCAGACATTCTTACACTGGATCAAGACGCGATCACGAGGAAATTGCAGTCCGCACAGCTGTCCTTGATAAGTGATGGAGTTCGACGATCGGGAATCATCCAAGATGACATTTCGTTGGTTGTGGTGCGTCGCGTTTCAATCCCCGGTGCGGATTGAACGAACGGGGAAACGAATGCGGTTGTGATCTTAGGGATGCTGGCCATCAGCTACCATTTTGGTTCCGACTGTCCAGACGGTGACAAACAAAGATGTAGCGATCGATTTGATTGATCTTACTTTCGTCATAAGCACCTCCATTGTAGTGGATTTTTTCTGAAACAGTTTCTTTGACTTCCCTTCTGCGTTTATAATGGTTTTTAACCAATCTAATCCCGTCAGGGCAGCCAGAGCCAAAATGCAAGTGATGACCGGATCGCCCATGGGGTTAGCATGCCTAAGATCACAAACACTTTATCTGATCTAAAGGGCTTTGCGGGTGAGCGGCAATCCCTTTTCGCTTGCGGATTTCCACAGCTCGAAGCACGGAAAGCTCTGGACGCGGATCGCTTTTCAATTCACTCAACTATGTGCACGAGATCTATTCGGATGAAACAGGGCATGAGAGATTTCGCGGCATTGGGGCCATCAGTGGTCCAACCGAAGAACTGGCAATTTTGCGACAAGAGCTGAATGCAATTCTCATCGAGCACAAGGTGAAAGCCATCGAATGGAAACATCTTTCCGGTGATTCTCGTCACGAGCGCGCAGCCAAAGAAGTAGTGATCAAGGCTCTTGATTTTGCGGGCAAGAATCGCATTCGGATTGATGTGCTGGTATGGGACACGCAAGACGATCGGCACGGGTATGTTGGTGTTGATCACGCGAGAAATCTGGAGTTCATGTATTACAAGGTGCTCCGTCTGCTGAAACAACGGTGGCCTTATGTGCAGGACGAGTGGGCCTTTTATCCTGATGAGAAATCAGGAGTTGATTGGAAGGGAATAATAGAAATCATTGAGAATACCAACTTGAACAAGAAGCGCCAGCCGCATCCCGACCTGTTCGCGCTGCTCCCTGAGTTGAGATTTCCAAGGGTTAACCGTCATGAGGAAGCTCAGTCCCACGCGGAGCCTCTTGTCCAGGCGATCGATCTTCTTGCCGGTGCATCCAGGTTCTCACACGAGAAAGGAGAACTCGTACATTCGACACTATTCCACGATGAGACGCAGCTGGATCTATTTGGCGCATCGCCCCAGGCCAGGCTGGAATCAAACGGTGATGTGAGCAAAGGAAGAGTTCTCCATACAATTTACAAGGCGTGCAGTACCTACAAGCTTCATGTTTCTCTCAAGGAGAGAAAAAAACTATGGAGTCGCGATCAAAGCAGATCCGTCAACTTCTGGACATATGAATCGGCGGGAGATTTCGATAGGGCACCAGCCAGAAACCCAATCCGACAAGAGTCGGCCTGAATTTCATCCCTTGACAGTTGAGACCCGAATGGACCAGGATGTGCGGCGCGTGTAGTTAAATGGGAAAAGTTCTGGCGGTAATGAATTTCAAAGGTGGCGTAGGCAAATCCACCATTGCGATTAACCTTGCGGTGCAACTCGCGGCCGCCGGGAATAAAGTCCTCCTGGTGGATCTCGATCCGCAAGCAAGCAGCACGATTGCTGTAGTCGGTGAACAGAACTATCTCAGGCACCTGTACGACAAGAAAGCGAATTGGAAGCATACGAGTCACGGTCTCTTTTCAGGTGACTTTCAATTTGATGAGGACTTCGCGAACATGCGGTTTACGCCTGAGCGTGTTAATCTGCCCGCAAGTTTCTTCTTGATCCCATCGGTATGGGATCTGTTCAGAGTGGAGAAGGACATTCCAGAAGGAGTGGCTGGTGAATTTTTTCGATTAAAGAAAGTCTCGACCCTCACAGACGCGACCCGCGCAATGAATCAGTTTCTCGAAGGTACCCGGCAGGGAATAAAGAGAATACCCAAGAATGAATTCAACTGTGTGATACTTGATTGTCCACCAAACTACGGCATAATAACACAATCGGCGTACTCGTTTTCAGATTTCTTCCTTGTCCCATTGCTTCCTGATAAACTTTCGCTGATGGCCGTTCGATTCTTATACGATGTTGTTCGTGGGAGTTTTCATGAAAGCAGCGCGCCCCCCTCACTCTGCGGGCTTGTCTATAATCGCTATCAGGACAAACTCAAAAAGAGAATTGAGGGTTATCAGGATTACTTCATTCGCTTCTTACCAGATTGGAAAAAGGAGATCGCGGATTATTTCGTTATTCATGATGATTACGGGGATGTTGCAACCTCCTACGAAGCAACGCCGCTCGTTATGACAAGCAAGAAGGGCAGCGCGGCCCTCAGAACTTTCAAGCAAGATTTTGAGGCCATGTCGAATCGTATTGCGAAACGCCTTCATTTGAATTTTGATCCGGTACCATTGGCTCATACTAAGAAGCAGCCGGTCACGCCGAGGAATAGGAAATCATGAGCTTAGATCGAGCGGAGAGACTGAATCATACAATCGAATTTGTCCGAAACCATCTGGGGAGTTCCAAAGGAGCCTCGGTTTTCAATGATGTAGAGATTCTGCTGTACAGTGCTCTGGGTCTGCCGGATAACAAGGTTCTGGATTTTGTGAGAACTTCATTTCCGAACGATGCTTCGCGGAAGAAAGTAGCTCTGGAGCAATTCGGAATCGATCTGTCAAAGGTGGCGCGCGGAAAAGTCGCACCAATTCTTGCAGCGATCATTTTCGTTCACGGGGATCTGGAAGCTCTGAGCAAAAAATTTCAAAAGCCACAGAGTGCGAAGCTGCTTGCATACAGGAATCATCCGTTGTGGGCGGAACTTGAAAATGTTATCCTGGATTCAAATCACCGCGTCAGCTACGACTGGAAGGATCGCGTCAGGTTGTATCTGGCGCATAGCCACTCAAGCGTTGGGCCCTTCAAAAAATTCCTGACGGGTTTTCTTTCATCCAGCGATTTGAAAACGGACAAGCATACTACAATTGTACAGAGGATCATTAAAAAAATTGAGAGTGATAATTCCTTTGGCATCGACCGAAAAGGTTCCTGAGAAACATATCCAGCGGATGTTTGAAATGCATCCGTATTTGATCTCGCGGAAATTTCGTTCCTCAAACCTGAAATCCCTCACAAACCAATTTCAGTCCCGATATGGTCGAAGCTCCTCTGAGCGTGGTTTCATGGACATCGTCCTTCTCAGCAAGCGCAAGGTGCTAACAATCATAGAACTAAAAGCAGTCCCTCTGGCGATTGAAGATCTGAAGGACCAACTACGCAAGTATGTTGAATCTGTTCTAGTGGATCGGCCGATTGATTTTAGAAACGCGAGCGGTATTCTGATCGGCGCGGCTCCACGGGATGAAGCATTATTCAAGTCCGAGTTCCGCGAATTTTGTGATGAGAACTCTTTCAGCGCAACTTATAAAATTCTCGGACGCGATGTTCCGTTTCCGAGCCAGGTTCACTGTTGTCCGCGATGCAATTCAGCTTACTTCTGCATCCAAGGGGTTTTGGATCGAGAAGAACGGTGGCGTTGCACAAATGAATGCTATCTAATGACCGACGGGCGGCTTCAACCTCTGAAACTATGATTCTGGCTACTTCCATCAAAATTCTGACTGCGGGCATCCTGCTGTTCATCGCATTCATTCTCGTTCGCGATAGGCGCGGCGACTTTCGGGCGATCACGGGCTCGGTGTTTCTTGTGTCTGTGTCGCTCTACATGTGGTGCGCCATTGTCCACACATCGCAGTCGCACAGTCTGATCTGGTTGCCGTTGTACGCGGGTTGTTTCAGCGTCCCGTTCTGTTTTTATTTATTCAGCCGCAGTTTGTTTGAGGACGACTTCAAGCCAGGATGGTTCCACATCGTTTTACTTGTCGTGATCCTCTCCCTTGGTTATGTACAACTTCTCGCGAGCGATGTATCGTTTGTCGAAGCAGGTGTCTTGAATGACCTGGCAAAGATCACCCTTCAACTTGGCCCCGCGCTCATTTCTATTGTTCTGATTGGTCAGGCTATCCTTCGGGTCTATACAGGGCGCAGTAGTGACCTTGTGGAATCGCGACGCAACTTCAGAAGAATATTCGTGCTCGGTGTCGGCAGTTACGCGATTCTTGTGATTGCGGTTGAGGTATGGTTGAAAGGATCTCGCGCAGCAGAATCAATTGATTTAATTCACTCGCTCGTTCTCGCCTGCCTTGCTGTGTATTTTGGTCAGAAAGCAGTTATGTTGCGCGCAACTGCGTTCGAGCCTGCCAGACCGGAATCAACTCCGTCAGATCCTCGCGACGAGGAAACAACACAACGCTTGCGAGCAATGATGGAGCGCGAATTTCTATACAGAGAGGAAGGACTAACAATAGGAACCCTTGCAAGCCGCCTCAGCGTGCAAGAATACAAACTTCGTCGATTGATAAACGGGAACCTTGGGTATCGAAACTTCAACGACTTCTTGAATTTTTACAGAATTGCCGAGGCGGCCAAGGTTCTCATTGAGAATCATGAGCTACCTATTCTTCGTATCGCGATGGATCTCGGTTATGGATCGCTCGCACCATTTAATCGTGCATTCAAGTCCATGCATGGAACGACACCGAGTGAGTATCGCAAATTTGGCGGGGGAATATCATCAGAACCAAAAACAGCGGGCGATCATTGATCCCTACTGAATACTAGCCTATGAATGTCTTTGCTACTATTGTTTTTCTCTGATCAAATTTGAAAATCGATCAGATGTTTTCATTTTCGCGGAGAAACCGCGCAGATTCCCGCTTATAATTTCCTCACTTCTCTGGAGGAACCATGGACCTTTCAACCATACTCTCAATTGCCCCGGCGGTGTTTCTGAACGATTTCCTGCGCTACAGTATCCCGGCATTTGGCCTTCTCGCAATCCTGTTGCTTGCGAGGAAGAAGCTCACCGCTCAGCGAATCCAGAACAGGGAAATTCGCTTTCGTCAATACGCCCGTGAATTCGGATACTCAATGTCTACCGTCATCATTTATGCGAGTGCCGGGATAGCGATCTTTATGGCGCAACGGGCAGGGTTGACACGGATCTATCTCAATATCGAAGACCGAGGATGGGTCTATTTCGTCAGCAGCATTGTAATCATGATCATTCTGCACGACGGATATTTTTATTGGACTCATCGACTTATGCATTCGCGGATTCTTTTCAAGACATTCCATCGAATTCATCATCTCTCGCGAACTCCGTCACCCCTTGCCGCTTATGCGTTCTCGCCGTTTGAGGCTCTTGTTCAGTTGGCAATTTTTCCTATGATAGTTTTTGTGATTCCTGCTCATCCGATCGCACTCTTCATTTTTCCGACCTGGATGATTCTAAGAAATGTTCTCGGACATTCAGGATACGAGTTTTTTCCCGCCTGGTTTGCAACCACTCCAGTTGTGCGTTCGTTGACTACGGCAGTGCATCACGACATGCATCATGATACGATGCGTGGCAACTACGGACTGTATTTTCGTTTCTGGGATCGCATGATGGGAACCGAGAACCCACTGTACGAATTGCGTTTTAGTGAAATCGCAAACCGTGGTGGAAAGAAATGAAACCGGCTGTTGTCCGTGACAAGCTCAGGGAACATCGTTTCTTGTTGATTCTCTCCGTGAGTTATTTTGTGCTCCAGTATGCTCTGAACGCATTCCATGGTTTCGGCTACTTTACGGACGAGATGTACTATCTAGCGTGCGCCGCTCGTCCTGCGGCCGGATATGTGGATCAACCACCGATGTCGATATGGATCTTGCGCTTAGTGGTTGCCCTTGCGGGCGATTCTTTGCCAGCTATTCGTCTGCTCCCAGCCCTTGCAGGTGGTGCGACAGTTTTCCTTACTGGCCTCCTGGCTAGAAGGTTAGGCGGCAATGCTCTGGCCTCCATCCTCGCAGGCCTCTGCGTAATCGCATCACCTGTACTCATGGTCCTCTTCGGTTTCTATTCGATGAATAGCTTTGAGGTTTGCCTCTGGACTGCCTTTACTCTCACAGCTGTTAAAGCACTGACAGAGGATCGTCCTAAGTTGTGGTTACTGGCGGGACTGATCGCAGGGTTAGGTCTTGAAAACAAACACACCATGGGCGTGTACGCGTTCGCATTCTTCTCTGGACTTCCGATTTCATCCGAGCGAAAGCATTTCAAGAGTCCGTGGGTCTGGATTGGAGGTGCGCTTGCGGGTCTGTTACTTTTACCGAATCTTGTTTGGCAAATGCAGACTGGTTGGCAGTCCCTTGAATTCTATCGGAATGCGGATGCGATCAAGAATCTGGACAATCCTGCCTGGAAAGTCATGCTTGATCAGATTCTGTCGCAGAATCCTATGAGTGTGATCCTTTGGCTTCCCGGTTTGTTTTTTCTTCTTTTGGGTCATCAGACTCAGAAGGTTCGCGCGTTCGGCTGGGCTTATCTGATATTACTTGCCGTCGTCATCGTCGCGCACTCAAGTAGACCAGACCGAATTGCCGCCGCCTATCCGATTCTATTCGCCTCCGGCGCGTGTTTCCTTGTGCGATTGAATCGTCGCTGGCCTGCATACGCAGTCGGAAGTCTTCTGATTCTTGGAGGTGCAGCCTTCGCTCCTGCCGGACTTCCCGTTCTTTCACCGGACAAGCTCGCGGCGTACGCTCAGACCATTGGCGTGATACCCCAGATTGAAAAGGGGGATGTAGCTCCTATGCCCATGTGGTTTGGAAATCGCTTCGATTGGGATAGGGTTTATGAATCTGTTCGAGTCGTTTACGACAGCCTGCCTGCGAACGAAAAATCGACAGCGGTTGTTTACACTGGATACTATACGCAGGCGGGCGCTATCGAGAGATTTGGTCGTGGATCAATTCCCGTAATCAGCGGGCACAACAATTATTATCTCTGGGGGAAAGATGGCTCTAACTGGAACACCGTCATCGCTCTTGGAGTAGAAGAACAGAAACTCTCAGAGGTGTTTGCAGAAGTACACCAGGTAGGTTCTTACTCAAGACGCTTCACGAATGATACGGATGTTCCAATTTATTTGTGCCGACAGCCACGCTTGACTCGTGCTGAGATGTGGCGGAAAGCGAAAGTGTATCTATGAAAATCCTTTCAACGATCACAGAACGAGGCAGCAAATGAAAAGAAAATTCAAGGGACTGACTCTCAGCACGATCCTTGGCGCATCGATCGGCATGGTCCTGGCAAACGCGCAGATGGGCCAGATCAATTTGCGATCCACACTGAATGGGCTGATCGATGGCAGTTTGATTGCGGGGA
>JAEUSB010000040.1 GCA_016788865.1 Leptospirales bacterium | reverse complement strand
GCCCATTTCTTCCAGGGCCTTGGAGAAACGGAAACTCCAGATCACATCCATTGTCCCGTTTTCCTTCAGATCCACGAAGTGCATGATTTGGAAGCAGTTTGATAGTAGTCCGCAGGCTAGCAGACATCCGAGTACGCGTAGTGTTTTCATTTTGATGCTCCGATATGGGACGAATTTATTCTTAAAAGGGTTTGCTCTTCAGGCCATTAATTTCGAAGGGTTAAGGCTGCCTCTGGGATCCAGAGATTTCTTCAGTGCTGTCAGAGTCTCCCAGGCAACCGGGCCAACTTGCCGCTTGAAGTGTTCACGATGATCCGCCCCCACTCCGTGGTGGTGGCTAATATTGCCCCCGTGAGCGAGAATGGCATCAGAAACGGCGTTCTTCAATCGAAGCCACTGATCGACAGGAGCATGGGAATCAATTGGGAACATAATTGTGAAATAGAGGCATGCTCCATCGTGATAACTGTGGCTGGCATGGCACATGCGCAAGCTATTTGGCATCTGCTTCTCCATGGCTTCCAGGACGGCCCGATGTACTTCGATGCACTTATCGTATGGGACAGCAGTTTCCATGGTATCAACGCCGAGGCCGTATTCAAGCAAGTAGTTGCGCAGAAAAGGCATATTGAATCGACCCTTGAGCCAATTCTTGCCGACGCTCGTTCCGGCAAACATACCCTTGAACTGTGGTGCGGCTTTCTTCAATGCAGCGATGGCGCTCCGCGAATGTTCGCCGTCGGAGCCGGCCACGACGATACATTTTGGTCCAGCAAGACCGTTAGCCTGGAGGAGAATGTTTTCCACTGAGCTCTTCACGAACTTTCTTGATCGGGCAATCAGAGACGCGTCGGGTTTGTGGTTAATAATCCGCGAGAAAGATTGAAGTTGATTGGTTTCTTCTTCATCACTCAATCTAAGCGTTGAGAATGTGAATTCTGTTTGGTTCGCATGCCGGATAAAATCCAGGCCAGCTTTAAAGCTTGGGAACAGGAATCCGCAATAATGTCGTTCCTGAGGGAGCGGATGGATTTTAACTGTAACGCTCGTGATTATGCCCAGTGTACCTTCGCTACCGCAAATCACTTGATTTAGATCCGGCCCCGTCGCTCCGGCCGGAAAATGTGTGGTTTCAAAAAGACCGCGGGGGGTGACCATTCTCAGGGCAGCTATGACGTCTTCGATCTTTCCATAGCGATTGGATTGTTGACCAGCACTGCGTGCAGCCACCCATCCACCGAGGGTAGAGTATTCGAATGACTGCGGAAAATGGCCAAGTGTATATCCGTGTTTACCCAGCGCTGTCTCAAGGTCAGGGCCGTAGATTCCTGCCTCAAACGTTGCAGTTTGATTTACGGAATTCACGTTGATTAGCCTGTTCATGCGTGTGATGTCAATTGTAAGGACGGCTTTTTTGCCTGCAGCCTTAGCCTCCACGCCACCCACAACCGATGACCCACCACCAAACGGAATAACTGCCCAGTCGCGCTGAGCTGCGAGTTTCAGGATCTTCGCGATTTCGTTTTCAGTTTCGGGGTAGATCACCGCGTCAGTGTAAGATTTCAAAAGGTTGGAGCGAATGCGCAAAACATCGAAATAACTCTTTCCAGCAGAGTGCAGAACGCGTTCTCGCAGATCGTTCTTAACACGATTCTTTCCGACTATCTTTTGTAGTGCGCTCAGATTCGCGCCCTTGATCCTGGTCTCCGGTAGCCTGAGATCCGTAATCCTTAGCGAGGGGGTGATTGCCTCGGCGAGGTGCAAGCGATGGCGAACGTAAGTCAAGAGCGATCCGATTTTGTCCGCATAAAAGAAATCACTGTCGAGTGAGCCCCACGCGTTCCACCGGAGATTCTCCCGCTTGGTGTTTATCTGCTTTAGCTCAGTATATAGCATAGGTTTACTCGGACCGGAAGACGGACAGAATTCTAAGCATATCTTCGTGTATGCGCCCATTTGTTGCAAGCAGGCTTTTGTGTTTTAATTCATGTTCTCGGCCATTCAAATCGGTAACCCGCCCACCTGCCTCTCTGACAATCAACTCGCCGGCACAGGTGTCCCATGGAGCCAGATTCAGCTCATAGTGCGCATCGAACCTACCGTGCGCAAGCCAGCAAAGGTCGATCGCCGCCGATCCCGTGCGGCGAATTCCTCGGCAATTCATTAGCGTGGACCGGACGCCAGTCATCAACAGGTCAATGATTGGCTCACGTTCGTAGGGAAAGCCCGTTACCACCAGTGACTGGCTGGTCTCGAGCGTATCAGTGACGCCAATCGGCACTCCGTCGCAGGTTGCGCCGCTACCGATTGCAGCCCGGTATGTGGTTCGGAGGGCTGGCATGTGAACAAGACCGGCGATTGGCTTGCCCTGCCAGGCCAGACCAATCGAAATCGCATACAGGGGAAGTCCGTGGGCATAGTTCACCGTTCCGTCCACAGGATCGATGACCCAGGTGAGCGCTTCGCCAAAGTCTCCGCCACCTTCTTCGGCTAAAACATCGTCCTCGGGGAAGGCAGCACGGATGAAGCTGACGATGCGCTTCTCGGATTCAAGGTCGGCCACAGTGACGAGATCTCTGGCGTTGCGTTTGGTCTTTATGGCGAGATCGCGGTTCTGAAGGTTGCGGAGAAACTCCGCAAGCTCCGGTAGAACAGTGGCTTCAAAGCGATTGAGCCGCTCAATCGCAGCTTCAACCTTCAACAGAGCGCCGCTTCAATTTGACTCAGGAAAACAGCCGCAGCCACCCGGCATGCAGGCGCCGCCGCTCGGTTCGGGAGCCCAACCGCCACCGGTTCTAGATCCGAGAACGGCTAACGGTCGAAAGACTTGCATGGTCCTGGTTGAATTGCAAGCAGGGCAGCCAACTTCCTTACCAGCTTCTTTGTCAGCGTAGGTCATTTTCTCGTCAAACTGCGTGTTGCAGTCCTGACACTCAAAAGTATAGATTGCCATTGTGATTCCAGAATGATGCATTCCGAAGAGACCTGCAAGGAAAAAAACTTGCGGCACTCGGGCCTTGCCTCGCTTTGAAATCTTGAATATCGAAATCCTCCTCATCAGACACGGCGAAACGGAGTTCAATCGCGCTGGAAAAATTCAGGGCAGTATGGACTCCCCACTCACTGACCGTGGTCGGATGGAATCCGAGCTTCTGGGGCGGTCGCTCGATCAGTGGCTTGAGTCACCTCAAGTCTGGATGGTTTCTCCGCAGGGTCGCGCCAGGGAAAGCTCGCGGTTGGTTCGCGCCGGGCTAATCCGCACCCCCGGGTTGCCGGTCGAGGAAATCGTAGAATCCGTCCACGAAATACGATGCGGCGAATACGAAGGCCGCGTTATCGCAGAATTGGATTCCGTGACTTTGCAAAGATTGCGTACCGATCCGGCCTTTCCGTACCCGGGTGGCGAAAGCATTGTTGATGTTATGCAACGGGGTAAGGCTCTTATGGAGAGAATTCTAGAAAAAGCAGGGAGCGGTGTGGACGGAAATGGGACATTCCGCGCTGTCGTAGTGTCTCATGGAAATTTTATTCGGGCTTTTGCTGCCCTTGCATCGGGTCTTGGGCCGAACTTTGCGATGCGGAGTTTTCTAAGCAATACGGGGCTTTCGCGTCTCTTGTCAGCTAACGGTGGAGAATCGTTTAAGATTCTTACATGGAATGACATAAGCCATGCCCACGGACTTGAGGCGCAATTCACGAATCTGGGAACCGGCTAATCTCGCAACGCACTGCGTCTTCAATCAGTGCGCAAATATATCTTCGTACCCGAGTTCATCAAGTTGAATTCGAACGGGCAGGTATTCGATGGATTTCCTGTACAATTCAAATCGATTCTCGCGCTCCAACATTTCTTGCAGCTTTCGCTTGATTCTGAAAAGGAACTTAATATCTTCTTCGGCGTATTTAAGTTGTTCCGGACTGAGCTTGTTGTTGCCCCAGTCAGAGGTTGTGATGGTCTTATCCAGTTGTTCTCCAGTGAATTCGCGAACGAGTTCCTTCAAGCCATGACGATCTGTGTACGTCCGTGCCAAGCGTGATGCCAGTTTTGTGCAAAAGATGTTCTGGACGTTAGCCTTGAGTCTGACCGTAAGAAAAAGGCAATCCATCCGCGCGAAATGAAAAATCTTCTGGATCGACGCGTTCTCCAGCAATGATTTCAATTTTGGCGCTGGCGCAGAATCGTTCAACTGAACCAGGACGTAAGGGCCACCTTCCTTTCCTATTTGAACAAGGCATAGCCTGTCGCGATGCGGATTTAGTCCCATCATTTCGCAGTCTACTCCGAGTTCCGGAGCCTCGGCGAGTTCAGCGTAGAGCTCGTCAGTAATATCCTGTTCCACTAAGAAGGCTTTTTTCATTGAGCCACCCATTGATCCGGGTCCATTGCGCCGGTCAAACGGATTGTTACCGGACAGATTCCGCTTCTGCAGCTAACTTTCGTTTGCGCCCGGAATCCCTCGCGCCCCAGATGCACTGCCTGGATAACTGTTTCACCGGGGCCATCGAGGACAAAGTCGAACCGCCCGGTCCGGGCCTGAGTTTCATGAGCTTCCCCTTCCATCACGGCCTGATCCAGCCGACGGACGCGCGCTCGTGCAGGCAGACCGGAAGGATCGAGCACGGTGACCTGAATTGTTGGTCCTTCCGCATACAGCGAAAGGGAACGAAGAGAGAGACCTCGCATCCCTTCGATGCTGGCTCTGCCGCCCGTGGGAAAATCCGGAGTCTGGTAGGATCCCTCTACGATGAACGCCAGGGTTCCAAAAGCATGCGCAAGCCAGTCCTGATCGGTTCCGTCCACTGGATAGAGATTGCGCACTGCTTTATACTCCTTATCCGGACGATTGCTGCGCCCCGCAGAAACCAGTTCGGAGCCGAATCTCCAGCCTGTTACCGGGACACTCGTCATGGCGCCCGAAGTTGTATAGGGCACTAGAACCTTGGTGGCGAACGTATGGTAAGAAAGAGAGACTACGAACCTACGCTCATCTGCCAGCCGCATCATCGCCCTTGTTTCCGGTTCCGATCCAGGCGCGGGTCCGCGGTAAAAGACACTCCCCGGCGCATCGCTTGAGGCTCCGCGGATTCCTGAGTTCCAGTAGAAGGGATAATTTCGGTTAAGGTCCACACCCTGAGCCCGGCCATTTCTTCTTCCGGCCAGCTGTGAATGATTCCAGAAAGTGTGGAGTCCATCTGGATTGACGAGTGGTACGATCCAGATCTGAAATTCTGCCATGTACTTGAGATATGTCCGGGCTTCGGCTGACGGAATCGACAATGCAGCCGCGTTCCCTCTGGCCGGCGTGGCAGAAAGCAGGGTTCGGGCTACATCAAGAGCATACTCAATTGACAGGGGCTCGTTGCCGTGATGACCGCCATTGAAAAGGAAAGCCGGCCTGAGTTCCGGCCTCAATCCGGAGGCAAGTCGCAAAGCAAGAATTGGCCTGTTTCGATGTGTCCTACCTATTTCGAATAACGTTGTATGTTCTGGATAATTTTGGGCTAAGTTTCGAATGATACGCTCAACCAGTTCTTCATCTTTGTAGCCGGCCCACCAGACAGCAGGGTCAGCACTGGACAAACGATCTTCAATCTCCGGGTCAATATACTTGAATGGGGGATCGGTCAGGTAGCGATAGCCGCGCTTTCGCCGGGCTTTAGCCTCTGCCGCGCTAACACGAATGACGATTCCATCTTCTCGAACTGCCACTCGTCGTGCCGGCAACGTTTTGATTAAGAGCGGCGCTTCCTCAGCGTCCACAAGCAGGACGCCAAACCTTGACGCCCAATCGATACCGGAAGGTTCTTGCACTGCGATTGCCGCAGTGTTGCAGCCAAAGGAAAAGAACAGGACGCCGCAAGAGCGAAGTAGACTTCCCGATAGACTCACTTCAATCCGAGCATTGTCATCAATTGTTTGTGCGCTGGATCTTCCGGGGACGGTTTTGGCCCTGGAGGACTCACAGGCAAATAGTCGTCTACATTGATATCCATCTTCACTGCCCGCCTGGGAAGAAGGTAGTTGTCCCCATCGGAAATGACTCCTCGGGTAATATGTAGTTGGATTCCGCCATCGATCATAACGTGCTCTGTGAGATATGCAAGGCCCGGCCGATCAGACCCAATCAGATTGACTTCCAGGGAGGATCGAATAGCTGCCGCAAGAACGTCGGCCGCCGCGGAGGAGTTCTTTCCAACCAGAACGTAAATGGGACCTGTGAATAAAATATCGCCATCGCTCTGAATCTCACGAGTCGAACCTTTGCTTATCATTGCACCAATTTTTCTTTTTCCCACGAACAGATCAGCAATCTTGAAACATTCTTCGTAATCACCCTGCTGCAGTTTTCTCAAATCCAAAACGAACGCGGATCGGGTTCCCATCTTCTTGAGAAAGTTCTTCAGATCGTCAGCCGCGCCAGGTAGTGCGGTCCTGAGTGACAGTATTTCGACTTGTCCACCTGTTGACGTTGACCAGGTGTTGTTTGAATAATTTATCAGATTGATTTTGCCGCGTCGAGGTTCGGCCTCGCCGCCAAGGAACGTTAGTTTGACAGTGCTGCCTTCCTTCCCGCGAATTCGGCCAGCCACTTCTTCAATGTCCATATCTTTGACTTCAAGCCCATCGATGGTCTTTAGCACATATCCTGGCTTGATTCCAGCGAGTTGCGCGGGAGATCCCTCGAGAGTATCTAGAACCAGGAAGCGACCGGGGCCCTGTCTCGTAAGAAGAACCCCAATGCCCGCCTGACGTTCCTTATCCTCGACAAGAAGGAGTCCCTCCGGCCGGGTGAAATCGTTACTACCTGGAAGTGCTGAAAGGAAGGATGAAAGTGCCTTGTAAGTTCTTTCACGAACTTTAGCCTCCCCCTGTGCCTGGATTGCCTTAACGAGTGTCGCCCGGTCTGCCTTTTCAGCTCCTTGCGTTTCAAGCGCCGCAATGGCCGCGCCATACAGCTTGCTAAAGTCCGCTGGTGGCGCATCAGGAGCCTCGAAATAGTGAGCGGTGATCGCGCTCTCTGTATCCGCGAAGACCTTCTCCGGGGAAATCGGCGGAACCGAAGCCTTCCCACAAGCAGTGAGCATGAAAGAAGCCAGGACAAGAACTGATGCGTAGCGTAACATGGGGTGCAATATCAACCCCACTGGGCATAATGCAACTTGAAATTTATCTACCGGAGCGGCTGGCCGCAGGTTGACTCACAGATTCTCTTGTCCGAATCGCAGCTCAGGAATAAGAATGTGTTCTCAATAGTCGGTCTCAGCGAAGGCTGGTTCAACACCAGGATACCAGCGCGGCAGGCAGAATCATCGTTTTCGCACTGTTTGTAGCAGGATCGATTTTCGTTGCCAAAGCAACAGATCAGCATCAGCAGAGGCGCTGAGAGTAGACTAGCCTTCACGGTCCCTCTTGTAACGGATCCACCACTCTGGAACCGCTGCGCGTTGACGCAGATAGGCATCCATAAGAACCAGATTGAAAACGGCTTCGACAATTGGAACGGCTCGCGGAAGGACGCAGGGATCATGTCGTCCCCGGGCTTCCAGTGTTACAGATTCTCCCTTCTCGTTTACGCTGCCCAGGGCCTGAGCGATAGTCGCTGTAGGTTTGAAAGCAAGCCGACACAGTATGGGCATGCCATTTGAAATTCCGCCCTGGATACCGCCGGACATATTGGTCCGGGTTTCAAGCACTGGCGCGGGAAGCTCTGCGGTGGGTCCATGCTTATGCGGATCTGCGGCCGGGATAAACTCGTCATTGTGCTGACTGCCAAACAAACGAGTTCCCTCAAAACCGCTCCCGGATTCGAATCCCTTGCACGCCGGTATAGACAGGCTGGCTTTAGCCAGTTCAGCTTCCAACTTGTCGAAAACCGGATCTCCAAGCCCCGGTGGAACGCCTCTAACAATGACGCCTATCGTTCCGCCAACTGAGTCTTTGTTTGATCGTGCTTCTTCCACCAGAGCGATCATTTTTTTTGCGGCGATTTCATTTGGGCAGCGAATCAAATTGGAATCAACTTGATCACGTGTTTGCGGTGGCTTTTTCAGAGCCTGGGAATCGACGGTTCCAACAGACTCAACCCATGCAATTGTTTCAACGCCCAACTCATTGCGCAGAATTTGCTTTGCGATGGCTCCCGCTGCGACGCGTCCTATAGTCTCGCGCACCGATGCTCTGCCTCCGCCGTGCGGCGTACGGTGACCGTATTTCGCGTGATATGTAAAATCGGCGTGCGAGGGGCGATAGATTTGCGCGAATGATTGGTAATCCTGGGAGCGATTGTCAACGTTCCGAACCATCATGGCGATGGGGGTTCCGAGGCTCTTACCTTCAAAAACTCCGCTGAGAATCTCCAGTGAGTCCGGTTCCTGCCTGGCCGTGGTAAGATGACTCTGACCCGGTTTGCGGCGATTCAGCTCCTGTTGGAGTTCATCCAGGTTGATTGCAAATCCCGGAGGACAACCGTCCAGAATAACACCAACCCCTGGACCGTGCGATTCTCCAAAGGTAGAGACACGAAACAGCGTTCCGGATATGGACGACACAATCCTGTCTGGGCTTTATGGCGTGGATGTCAAATTAAAAGACGACTATCGGGCCTGGTTCACTGCCTTGCTGGACTAGAAGACGGTAATGTCGGGAAGCTTCAGGGCTCGGACGAATGATTTGTAGATAGCTTCCTCACTGAAGCGCTTTGGATCTTCCACAATCCCGCCAGCCCGATCGATATGTCCGCCCCCAAAGCCAATTCCACTCAAGACTTCTTGAATAATTGCGGAAGCGTTCCACTCTCGGTTTTCGCTGCGCACAGAGAAATTGATTTTGTCCCCGTTTTGAGCACAGAGCACCACGAATTCGATCTCCTGCAAAGCCATGAAGAAATCACCGAGAATCCCCATGAGATTCTGGTTACACCCTTCCGGAAAGAAGCAGAAAGCCAGGGTCTCCTTAATTCGTACGCGATCAAGGGCGGTCTTGAAAAATCCAAGGTCCTTGGTCTGAATATAGTTTATCAATATTGAATTAACCAATGCAACGTCTGCGCGGCCGTACAGATCGGTATATGCTAGCAGATCTGCGCGACTAACGTTTCGAGTCAAGAGCGCAGTGTCCATGTTGATGCCAACGAGTAGGGCTGTAGCAACTTTCTGCGGTATGTCAATTTCTGCTTGAGCAAAGTACTCAAATACGATGCTACTGCATGCGCCATATTCGGGCCTGATGTCCACGAACCGGACATCATCTGGAGCTCTTACCTGGTGATGATCAATAACTCCAATTTCATCGCCGATGAGATCGGTAACGTTTTTGTTCCCCTTGCAACCATCTACGACGACGATTTTATCATGCGAGGTCAGCGGGTATTTGCTTGCATGTCGGATGTCGATTCCAAGCCCCTGAATCATCTTCTTAAGCGAATCGCGTTGAATTTCCCCCTCAAAGATAATCTTTGCGTCCTTACCGAGCTGTGCCGACAGATACTGCAGGGCAAATGCTGCGGCGACTGAATCATGGTCCGGAAAGTTGTGGGTCTGAATATAGAAGGAATTGGCATCACCCAGCGCGTTTAAGAGTTTCTTGTGTGCAAACATTTGAGCTAAGCCTCGATAGCTTCAATCTTTGGGCGAGCGTTTTCTTGCCGGCCCCGGCAATGCGTTCGCCAGAAAAGAGGCAACTAAAGCGGGCGCATTTTCCATTTGAGGGCAATGACCCGAATCAGGAATTGTTACAAGGGGACAGCGCAGCGTAGACTGAAGCGTCTTTCCGTAGGCAAGCGTGACAATTTTGTCCTGCTGCCCCCAGTAAAGGTAGGTCCTGGGCGCCAGTTTGAGCCTCTTGTCACGCGGAAAAAAGACGAAGTCTTCCTCCTCAATAGTGTTCAGCGCCAGGTATTCATACCCTTTTCGAGACCAGGTTTCGAGTAAGCCCTTCAGTAGGAAATCAGGCAAGTCTGTTCGTGTTTCGTGGAAGAGCTCGGCAAGGAGCAGACGAATCTCTTCAACCGATTTTGGATAGAATCGTCTTCGATGCGCGTCCCGTTCCGCCTGGGGAAATCGCAAAGATCCCGGAGCGATGCAGTGAATCCTCTCGAAAGGATTCACAATCCGTTGGGCTTCAAAGTATTTGGAGAAGTGCATTGCTACAAGTCCACCAAGACTGTGCGTTAGCAATTGAGCTTTTCCGCTCAACTCTGGCGTTCTCTGCGCGAGTAGATGAAGGAGGAAACGTCCCGTAGCCCGAGCAATGCCGTCAATCCGCCAGAGTTCGCGTTGATCGGGCATTGTCGTGTTCCCAAAACCAGGAAGATCAATTGCGTAGAGATCGAAATGATTTAGAAGATCCGGGAATAGCCTCCGGAAGGTCTTGGCCGAGTCCAGGAAACCGTGAAGCAAGATTAGCGGAGGTTTTCCGCTCTCGATACAGTAGTAGTGAAAATCCAATCCCTCAAAAGCTTCCGTTTTACTTTCGAGTCCATCGCTCAGTATCTTTCGATGTATCTGAAAGTTTCTATAACTCAGTGCCGCGCGAGCCAATAACCTCATCGTAGCGGGACTTCAATCAAAAGGATTTCTGCTTCTTCTTGGGAATGGATTTTCAACTCAGCGACCTCAGAAAATCCTGCACCATCGCGGCTATTCAAAGTCTCACCATTGATCTGCACTTTCCCGGAAATCACAAATACGTAGACACCGTTGGCGCCGTGTAAACGATATTCCAATTCTTTGCCCGGGTCCATTGACCCCAGCGAGATCCAGGCATCCTGGTTGATGTAGAGAGTCTCTTGACTGTTCTCCTCCGGCGCAACTACGAGCTGCAGGGCGTTCTTCCGCTTCTCAGGCAGATATGTGCGTTGTCCGTAGCGCGGTGCAATGTCTTTTAGTTTTGGGAAAATCCAAATCTGCAAGAAATTCACCCTGGTATCTCTACTTGGGTTTCTCTCCGAGTGAAAGATTCCAGTTCCCGCAGACATTATTTGCACATCATTCTTGCGAATGATTGAGCCGTTGCCTTCGCTGTCCTTATGTTCAAGATCTCCAGAAATAGGGATTGAGATTATCTCCATGTTGTCATGCGGATGAGCGCCAAAACCCATCGACGGCGCGACAATGTCATCGTTAAGAACGCGTAGAGCGCCAAAATTAACGCGCTGTGGATTGTGGTAATTTGCGAAACTAAACGTATGGTGGGTGTCAAGCCAGCCATGATCTGCATGTCCGCGTGTATCGTTTCTATGAATGACTGTTTTCATCTCAACTATTCGGCCTCAGGCGAGCAACGTCTGCGCATGTGCTTCTACAGAATCTGCCAGCGCATTTAAGTCGTACCCGCCTTCCAGAAAAGAAATCAATTTTCCATTGCAATGGCGACTTGCAACCTCCAGAAGTTCACGGCTCATCCATTCAAAGCTAGAAGCGCTCAGGCTCATCTGTGCCAATGGATCCGATCGATGCGCATCGAAACCCGCAGAAATTAACAGAAAGTCCGGTTCGAACTTGTCGAGCCCTGGAATAATCTGCTCCTTAAAAGCCCGCATATACTCGGTGTCTCCGCAGCCTGCAGCCATTGGTATATTCAATGTAAAGCCTTCACCCTTGCCAGTACCTGTCTCACGTGCTGCGCCCGTACCCGGATAGAATGGATACTGGTGCAGACTTATAAAGTAGACGCTGGGATCATCGTAGAATGCATCCTGGGTTCCATTGCCGTGATGAACATCCCAGTCAATGATCGCTACCCTGCCAAATCCGATCGATTGAAGGTGGCGCGCGCAAATTGCAACGTTGTTGAATAGGCAGAATCCCATGGCGCGGTCCTGCAACGAATGGTGTCCGGGCGGTCGTACGAGCAAGAGAGCTCGTGAGAGATTTCCGGATTTGATCTGGTTCGCGGCTTCGATTCCAGCTCCCGCTGCAAGCATGGCCGCATCATACGATCGTCGTGAAACCGGTGTGTCTCCGTCCAGGTACCCACCACTCCTTTTACAAAAACTTTCAAGTGCCTGGATGTAGCGAATGTCATGAATGCGCGCAACTTCTTCAGGCTCGGCGAAGTTCCTTTTGATGGGCTGGAAACGGGAGCCAATGGTCCTGTCGAGGCGCGAACGAATGGCACGCAGGCGATTGGCATTCTCAGGATGCGTTGCACCGGTATCATGTTCCAAAAAAAGATCGTCCGTGAAGAGGCCAGCAGCCATACAGCCAGCATAGTAATCAATCCGAGTAGATTCAACCATCTTTATGTATTCTGACTTGTTAGCATCCTGGCAGCAATCGTTGCAGGCAGACCTTTCCGTAATTGAAAAAAAGAATCGCAAAAGGTTCCTTCGAGTCAATGGCGGTCGCCTGGATTTCGCATCCAATGATTATCTTTCCCTGAATTCCTCAGGCGTCATAAAGGAATTACTCAAAGCCCGACTTGCTGCCTGGAGCAACTCAATTGGAAGCACCGGTTCGCGCTTACTAAGAGGACACCACGAAGCATTCGAACAAGCAGAAGCAGCGTTTCAAACATTCGTTCAAAGCGAATCTGCGTTGCTATTTCACAGTGGATACGCCGCCAACGTAGGAGTTTTGCAGACGCTCCTTTCTGCAAAGGACACAGTCTTCTGCGACCGATCCTGTCATGCCTCAATCCTTGATGGAATCAGAATTTCGGGCGCACAGAAGTACTATTTTGATCACAATGATTTGGACCATCTCAAAAGCGTTTTGAAAAAGAGACCGGCGCGCGGCCAGGCGTGGCTCATTACGGAATCGGTTTTCAGTATGGATGGCGACAGTCCCGAGATGGAAACTCTCGTCGCTATTGCGGAGGAATCCGGCTTGCTGATCTACCTTGACGAGGCGCATGCTATCGGCGTGAAAGGTGAAACTGGAAACGGGCTGGCGTGCGAAAGGAAATTGCAAGATCGGATTGCGGTGCGGGTGTTTCCATGCGGCAAAGCACCGGGATTGATGGGTGCATTTGTCTGCGGCCCGCGGATTCTCAAAGAATCACTCATCAATCGTTGCAGGTCCTTTATTTTTTCCACGTCACAGCCACCGCTTCTCGCAGCTGTTCTCGGCGATGTCATCGGCTTGCTTCCTGGACTTACGAAGGAACGGAGTCATCTGGAAAAAATTGCCGATCGATTGCGAGCGGGGCTTCAAGCCCGGACCCTGAATTCGGGTCCTTCCACTTCGCACATTGTCCCATTGATTCTGGGATCTGAAGATCGAGCTATGAACTGGATGCAAAACCTTCAAGACAGGGGAATTGACGTGCGCGCGATTCGACCGCCGAGTGTTGCGGAGGGCAGTAGTCGATTGCGGATAAATCTACAGGCAGGTCATTCAGTTGCAGACGTCGAATTGTTGCTAAAAGAGCTTTACACAATCGCTGAGACAGAAACGAAATAACACATGTCCGCCGCCGAGCAGAACACGACGGGATTTCCCTCTCTAAGAGAAGACGCTGCTGAAGACAAAGCGCTGCGCCCTACGCGACTTCAAGAATTTGTGGGACAACCGGTCCTGAAAGATCGGTTGAGTGTTTCCATCCAGGCCGCGCTAAAACGGAGTGAGCCGCTTGACCATGTATTGCTTTCTGGACCTCCAGGCCTTGGAAAGACCACGCTGGCGAGTATAGTTGCGGCGGAAATGGGTGGCAGGCTTCACGCGACGAGTGCCCCCGCGCTCGCGAAACCGGGGGATCTGGCGCGCGTCTTAACGCTGCTTGAGGAAACAGACGTTCTTTTCATTGATGAGATCCATCGTCTCAGTCGTGCATGCGAAGAAATCCTCTATCCGGCTATGGAAGACGGATTTATTGATTTGATTGTGGGGGAAGGGATGGGCGCGCAGAGCGTTAAGCTTCCGCTTAAGCCATTCACGCTCGTGGGCGCCACCACAAGGTCCGGTTCTCTTTCGGCGCCCCTCAAGTCTCGGTTCGGAATCGATTTGAAACTTGAATTCTATGAGCTGAGCGACTTAACTCAGATCGTAATTCGTTCTGCAGCTTTGTTGCAAATTGGAATGAGTTCTGCTGCTGCTTCTTTGATTGCTGAGAGGTCAAGGATGACGCCTCGTGCCGCAAACCGCTTGCTCCGGCGTATTCGCGACTATGCGACCGTTGAAAGTGTGGCTGAGA
The DNA here is from genome assembly GCA_016788865.1 of Leptospirales bacterium. Lineage (GTDB taxonomy): Bacteria > Spirochaetota > Leptospiria > Leptospirales > Leptonemataceae > JAEUSB01. The sequence continues at coordinate 53,683 of JAEUSB010000040.1, read as the reverse complement.
TTCAACCAGAATTCGCGGCGCAATCGCTGGCAAGTCTGGGTGTTGACACCCTGGGCCTAACGGAAATGGACAGAAAGCTCCTCACCCTTCTAATTGAAAGATACGGCGGCGGACCCGTTGGTGTTAAGACCCTTGCCAGCCTGGTGGACGAGGAAGAGCAAACTCTGGAGGAAGATCATGAACCCTTTATGCTCAGACTCGGTCTTATGGAGAAGACGCCTCAGGGTAGAATGGCTACAGAAAAAGCAGCGGCGCATCTGGGTCTTTCGTTTGTGAAGAAGAATGAAGTTCAACAAACTCTTTTTTGATCAAGCAACGTTTCTGCCAGAACCTGATCGGGATGGCAGGCGATTGGTCTTCGCTGGTTTTCCTGTTTTCTTTTTGTTTTCAATGATTGTCCTCGCCGGCTTTGCTCAGCTTCGGCCGCTCGCTTTTCTTTCCATTCCGGATTTCCAGCCTGAGGCCCTTTCAAAGGAACAGGATGAGAAGATTTATCCCGTGCTTGTTGAGCAAGACTACAAGCCCAAGCCCCTTACGGAGCAATATCGGGCCCTTTCTGATGTGTCGGCCGAGGGTACTGGAGGCATCACCCTGAATCCTGGATTCCACACCCTGACTCCGTTTGACAGAATGGAACTGGGTGGCGGCTCGCGTGGCGGCGCGCAAAATTCCTCGCGCTCCTCTGATGATTCGCGTCCCGGAGATGGGATGCAGCAGGGTCGAACCAGCACAACCAGCAACGGTGAGGGGCCGCTCGGTAATGATGCGGCTTTTCGCATCCCGCAGAACTATCGTTTTCAGGAAGACTTTGCTCTGCGATATGACGGTGCGTCACGCCTGTCGGTTGCAAGGCAAGAGCTCGCGGGGTTTCGCTATTTCCAACACATGATTCGCCAGATTCGGGAGAATTTTGCCCCGCCTGGTTTGAACTACGCGTACAGGGATAATGCTGGAACCGTTGAGAACAGTCCCATCATTCCTCAGACTGTTCAAGTCTTATTCCTGCTTGACCCACAGGGAAATGTTAGAGACGTGAGAAAGGTTTCGAGCGCGGGACAAAAGGCTGTCGATGATGCGTGCGTGAATGTCCTGATTGGTCAGAATTTTGGAGTTCCACCGCCAGAAATATTTGCACAGGGAAATATCTTTGGCATTAATTTTATTTTTCCACCATTTGGTTACTAGGAGTGAACCGTGTTTCGATTTGTAATCGCCCTCATTGCTGCAGTTTCAGTCGTTTCGATTGCGGACTGTAAGAAGAAGAAATCTTCAGTCAAGACTGAAGTCCGTTTTGTGGCCGCATCTGATGGTTTGCGCATGAGGTCTACGCCTACATTGAATGGTGAGAAGATCACAACTATCGGCAACGGCGCGAAAGTGAAGGTTCTTGAAGAAGGTGATGTCTTTGAAGTCGATGGCCTTAAGTCAAATTGGTATAAGATCGAATTTGCGGGGAAAGAAGGCTGGGCATTTGGAGGCTACTTGACGCGCCCGACAATGGATGTGGAATCCGGATCTGAAAAGTTTATGGGTCTCTGGAAAGGAAAAATGGACTGCCAGGGAAAACACACGCATCTCAAAGTTCATCCAGATCATACTTTCACTGGCTGGATCATGAGTGGTCCGGCAGGGGCTGCTTGCACAGGTGAAGACATTCAGGGCACCTGGGCCATGGCAGACAAGACAATGTGCTTCATGCGAGAAAAGGCCGAACGTTCCTGTTACGATCAGGAGAAGGGGCAACTCATGGCCAATGAAGAAAAAGGCGCAAGCTTCAAAGAGAATTCTGGCAAAGAGTTTTTGTCCTTCCTGCGCAGATAGGCTCGCACAATCCGCGCCAGAAGGGCTATGGTAGGAACCGCCCTTCGAGCCAGAACCGACGCGACTCGCAGGAGAGAGTTAGCCGGCGATGCGAACAGCTCTCGAATATTGCTTCCTGGTCGCAATCGCGGCCCGGAGCGCCAATCGAATTCTGGCTTTGCGATTTGTCTCAAGGATTTTTTCAAATGATTGTCCCGCAGTCCCGAGGCCGGTTCTGCGCAGAAGCAAATCGGATGGATTTCTTACCATTTCTGTCTTCAGGATAGTAGCAATTTCCGTTCCGAAATATTCTTCGCCGTTGTCGAGGGTTGCGACAACCTTGTCTTCAGGTGAAAGCATACGTTCTGCAAGGAGACCGTAGCGCGAAATCATCGTTTCAATTCTGCGCCTGCTGTATTGCTTTTCCAAAAAGAGTTTCTGCTTGAGGATTGTTTGAGATTCGAAATCACCTGTGCGGAGAGGCGTATTTGCTGTTACACAGGGTTTGAAAGTGCCGCCAAGAAACTCCGCCACTCGGTCAATGGTTTGTTCCGCGAGATGTCTCGATGTTGTGTACTTGCCACCGAGAACGCTGAAATAGCCAGGACGGCCGGGATCGGTTTCGATTTCAGTCTTGCGCGACTTTGAATAGCTATCATGATTTTTTACAGCCCTGGATTCTTCCACAAGCGGACGCAAGCCACCGTATACGGATAGCACGTCTGATCGCTTCAGTTTGATATTCAGACCATGCGCCACGTCATCAAGTAATCCCTGAATTTCACTTTCCGGGATCTTGAACTGATCCGGATGTCCTTCATAGACAGAATCCGTGGTACCAATGAGGCTATAATTCCTCCATGGGACAATGAAGAAGTGTGAACCATCCTTACGATGGAGGACTACGGTTTGTTCGCCGACAAGATTCTGCGTTATAAGATGAATTCCCATCGAACGAACGATGCGCTTCTTCGCAAAAGATGAATCAGCACGACCAATCATGTCTGCCCATGGGCCGGCGGCATTGATGACAGATCTGGAGCGAAAGTTAACCATCGCGCCGTCTGAATTAAGGCCGCTGACGGTATGAATGCCGGATAACGGATCTCTTGAAATTTCCTTTACCTGAGTGTAGTTCTGGGCCTGCGCGCCGCGCTCAACGGCGGAGAAGATGATGTCGCAGCAAAGACGTTCCGGATTAACATTTTGATAGTCATAGTAAACATAGGCCCCCTGCAGACCGTCCGCATGGAGGCTCGGTTCGGTCTGCAGGGCTTCCTGCCGTGAAAGCCATCTGTGCCGGGGAAGACGAAGATGGCGCGGTACACCACGGTTTCTATCAAACGATAGCAGATCATACAACCAGAGACCGATTGCAAAAACGAAGCGTCCTGGTTTTGAGTTCTTGTAGATTGGGTGAAGGAAGGGCATTGGACGGATGGAATGCGGGGCCAGACGCGCCAGGATGCGACGCTCGCGCAGCGATTCTCTGACCAGTCCAAATTCAAAGTTCTTGAGGTACCGAAGTCCACCGTGAATCAGCTTGGAAGTGGCCTGTGTGGTGCCCGAGGCAAAGTCGTTCTTCTCCAGGAGCAGGACATTCATGCCCCTGAGGGTCGAATCCCACAAGAGACAGGCACCGGAAATGCCTCCACCAACGATAATCAGATCGAAAGGCTGCCGCGCTTCATTCATGCTGACAGAGTGTCAGAAAAAAGGCAGTTCGTCAAGAAAATAATGACACGGTGTCAGGATTCTGACGGGCCGTAAAATTCGAGGGTGCCGCGTTTCGTGAGCTGGCTGCCCTCCAGGTTGGATCTAGGCTGGTTTCTTGCCCAAAAGGCCGTAAAGGACCAGATCGCGCATGACCATGATGTCTTCCGGAAATTTCAGATTTCCTTCTCGAAAGCCCACGGCGATTCCAATGGCAATGGCACGCAGCAGAAATGCCATTTTCTCGGGATCCTGCTTCTGAAATTTTCCTGCGTCCATCCCGCTCTGATACACCTTAACGATCGGCTCAATAACCGATGCCCCGGCTTTCTCAAACTCGGTTCTCACCTCTGGCCGGCATTCGCGAAGCAGATCGGCCCGGTTTGTGACCAGCAAATCGAAATAAGTATGGTTGCCCATGTAGAACGTGAAGAATACAAACGCACACTTTACAAGATTCTCCATTGGTTCCGGCGATGGAGTCTTGAGGGCTTCCTTGTAACCCTCTTCCAGCTCTTGCATTCCCAGGGTCAGGAGAGTCGTATAGATTTCTTCTTTATTTTTGAAGTAGAGGTAGAGAGTGGCCCGCGACAATTCGAGACGATTCGCGATGTCTTCCATGATGATTGAATCGTACGGTTTTTCCTTAATGATTGAGCGTGCCGCATCCAGGATTGAAGTGCGCCTTTGCGCCTTTTCGCGCTCTTTTCTTTCTTGAACACCCATTCTTTACTTCTCTTCGGCTAACTTATTGAGTTCTTCAAATCCCGGCAGACTGGACAAATCGGGTACTATCACAATTTCGATTCGCCGATTCGCTGATCTGCCTTCGATCGTAGTGTTATGTTTCACTGGTCTTGTTTCACCATAACTTGCAGCGCTGACTTTATCAGGAGTTACGCCCGCCTGGACCATTACGTCCAGCACAGTTATGGCCCTTTCAGCAGCTAACTGCCAGTTAGACGGAAATTTAAATGTGCGAATTGGAGCATTGTCTGTGTGCCCTTCTACCTGGAACTTTCGATCGGGCATAGTTGCAAAAACACGAGCAACTTCGAGAATTGCTTCGCGCCCCTGCACGGACAAATCAGCGGATCCGGGGCTAAACAGAACATCTGAAGCAAGTACAACTACCATTCGACCGTCAACCATCCGGATCTTCAGTTTTCCGGAATCAATCAGGCTCCGAAACCGCGCAAGCATAGCCCGATAGTCGGCGATGCGCTTGTCTGACTCCAGCTTTCGAATGCGCGCTTCCTCAAGTGCCTTCGCCATCTCTTGCACGGACGCCTGCAAAGTTGTGCGGTCCTTCAGTAGCTGCGCTTTTTCAGTCTCGAGTCTCTCGATCTCGCCCTGCATACGGAGGTTTTCGTCGTCGCGTGTTTTGATTTCTCTTTCATGGGTCGACGTCGAAACGCAGGAAGCCAATAAGATCGTCAGCAAGAGCAAGCTCGATTTGCTCAAAAGGCGAATTCGGGGCATGACTGCTTATATATACTTGTGGTGTTGGCGCAATCGTTTTTGCAAGGTTTTGGTCAGTGGATATTGTTGACAAAGCCCTGTACAGGGCCAAAAACAGGCTCAGCGGGCATCCCGGACAAACATAGAGGGCAAGGCCTGGGTTTCAAGAAAGCACCACCGTTTGCGCAGCAAGCGGTGGGCGCTTGATCGCTCCAATTCCCTTCGATTGGAATTTGATCAAACCATCATTGAACTACGTCTGGCGTTGGAACAGGTGGTGGTACCGGCTCCAGTGGAATTATTGAGTTGGGATCGCTTCCGCGAGGATCTGGTTTCCTTTTCTCAACAACCGGAAAATCCCCGTTTACTCCGCGAATCCCTGTATTAGCGTACTCGGCCCAGATACTGCCAGCCGTTCCGGATCCACCACCTGGGAAGGGCGCCCCTTCATCCTGTCCAATCCAGACCACTGCCACCTCACCTGGGACTAGACCTACAAACCATGCGTCATGAACACCACTGAGGCCGGGAAATTTCTTTGCCACTTCCGGCACGGTTTGGACGGTTCCGGACTTTCCAGCTACCGGAAACGGGAGGAATGCAGCATTCTTCAAACGCTGCTGGCCGATCCATCCCGCAGTTCCCTCATCTTCGGGATCGACAACGCCACGGAGCAAGTCGAGTGTTTGAGCGGTTGCTCGCACTGATAACACACGATAGCCCGAATTGGATTCCGCTTGCCAGATCACCGACCCGCTCTTGTCGGTCACACTCTTGATGAGGTTTGGGCGAACAGTGTAGCCCTCGTTCAGTAAAATCCCATACAAGCGGGCCATTTCAAGTGGCGTCATTTCGCCAGATCCAAGTGCCAGCGTGAGGTTTGCCGGGAAGCGTTCACGAGTATCGAAGAAACTCATTTCGAGCGCAGTGCCAATTCGATCGCGAAACGTGGATGCCCCGAGATCGTTCAGGGTGCGAACTGCAACCGTATTGCATGACAACGCCACGGCCTGTCGTAACGTTAGGCGGCCTTTGAATGTGCCATACGAATTGCGGGGTTGGTATCCGCCAATATTGATCGGCTCATCTATTACGTCGGCCTCGAAGTCTATTTTATCTGCATCCAGGGCCGTTGCATAAAGAAATCCCTTGATAGCAGAGCCAGGTTGTCTCTGCATTTTCCAGATTCGATCAGAGCTGCCGGTTTCAACCACGCCGTATCCGCCTACTAATGCTCGCAGCTCTCCCGTCTTTGCATCCATTGCGACTAACGTTCCATTCAAACGACGCGACTGTAGCATCGCAAAGTCCTTCCGGCTTGATTGGCGGATCATCTCCCCGCGGACTCGTTCGATTCCTTTGCGCATTGATTCCAGGGCCGCAGCTTGACGCAGCGGATCGATCGTGGTTCTCACCGACAGGCCACCTTCGCGCACAATCTCTTCTGGAATCGTTTCGTATAAGAACTGTCTTACTCTGTCGTTTGCGGCCGGGGCCGAATTCAGGCGGAAGTCCCGGCTTGCACCGTACAACCCAATCTTTCCGGGGGAAGAATCCGTGATCTCGTATCTCGCTTTGAAGTTGCGGATGATTCCTGCCGCTTCGCCTGGCTTGATCCATCCGTCTCTTTCGAGCGCAGCGAGGACTTTCTCCTGTTTTCGCATGGAGAATTCTATCTTGTTGAGTGGGCTGTAGCGGACCGGGCTCGGAAAAAGTCCCACAATCATGGACGCTTCCGCCGCATCGAGGTTCATGGGTGGTTTGCGAAAATAGAACCAGGAAGCCTCTTCTGCACCAAGGCGGCCCTCACCCATATAGATTCGATTCAAGTACAAACACAGAATTTCATTCTTGTCTAACTTTGACTCAATCAACCAGGCGGTAAACGTCTCGTAAATTTTGCGGATGAGCCCGGGCGTGCTACGGCTGATGTAAAGATTCCGAGCTACCTGTTGCGTAATACTACCGCCACCTTCACGTACGCTGAGGAAGCGGATGTTGTTCAGAAATGCGCGAAAGATTCCGCGATATGAAACGCCACCGTGTGTGTGAAAGTCCCGATCCTCGGCGGAAACCGCAGCGCGCGAAAGCCAGACGAGTTGCGTTTTGCAAGCGTCGAGTGGAATCCGCGATTCTCTTTGTGGCAAATATTCACCGATTAACGTGTCATCGTTTGCGTAGATCTGTATGAGCGGTTTGGCCGGCCGGTCACCAGACCCGCGCAGCCAGAGTTTTTCTTTCTCCAGAGATTGCACAATCTCAGCGCGGTCGTATAAGAACCGGACGAAAACACCTCCAGTGAGAAGGGTCAGCCCGATTCCAACAATCAAGACAGCGCGCAGCAAAAGTTTCTGCCAATTGGCGCCGATTCGCTCAAGCAAGGGCTTTAATGCTAGATAGACTTTAGCCAGAAATGGCCGCAGCTTAGTCAGGAGTGGTTGCAGGAAGACCAGAACTCGTCCCGACACAGTGCGAATCGATTCGACCGCGGATCTGAAGAATGCCTTGATCGAATCTATCATAAGTAAACCCGGATCAACCGTTCGGCTTTGGTTCTTCCGCTGGCTGCAGTGGCTGGATACCCTCTTCCTTTTCTTCTGTTGGCGTTGCAGGCTTATCCGGCGAATGGGCCCCCAGGGCTTCAGCCGCTAACTGCCTGATTGGGTCTGGTGAATTCTTTTGTATGTCATCCAGCGTGCTTCGGGCTTCTTCTTTGGCCTTGTCTGATGCCTTTGGATTGTTGTAGATTTCCAGCGCCTGTTCCAGTCGAACGGCTGCCGTGACGAGTTCCGTGTCGCGAGAAATTGAACCAGACCCTTTGACCCAACCCTTGAAATAGTTGGCCGCGTTTGAGCCGCCTACGATTTCCAGCCATTCACCATCACTGAAATCCTCGTTCTCAAGGAATGCAACTACGCCTGGCTTCAGTTTATCGGCACCTCGCGCAATTCCGGATGTTATGCTTGGACGTTGGTAGAGTTTAGCACTTCCTGTTAATACGATTGCCGCTTTCGCGAGGTAACTGGCGGGAACGTATCCGGTTTGGCCACCTGCGATCTTGATGAGCGCATACTCGACAGGTGCACCCTGCGCAGGCTTGAATGATTCAATTTTTTCAAGCGTGACAACTTCCCCTTTTTCGAGCGCCAGAGGCAGGCCTGACTTGGGATTTCCAATTTCCTTGAACACTCCCATCTTAAAACGGGCTACCCGCGTTTCGGAAGTTTGTGCGATCTTGCCGGATTGCTTGCAATCACTGAAAGTGATCACGAGCAAAGAAATGCCTGCCGCGATTAGGAAACGTTTCATGAATATCTCCGATGGAACTTAGATGAACCAGTTTAATCTCTGGTTCATCTGCAACGCAAGCAATTGTTAAGGGCTCATGTCCTTGTCGAAATTCAGGGGAAAAGAGCGGTCTTTGGCGAATCCTGGGAAAGACACTGAGGTTCCCCCCTTGACCTTGAGATTCTTGGTGCCCTGGAGGAGGGCAAAGGGGACGGAGGAAAGAGAGAGGCTGGACTTCACGCGAGCAACGCTGGCCGTCCCGGAATTTGTGAGCTTTTCCGTCTTACCATTGAGAACCGGAACAGTTCCCATCATCACCTGGTAGTCGATGTTACCAATGTTGAATTTTCCCTGCGCCCGATTCTTCAGTCCGAGATCGAATGCGATGGATGGCACCGGAGAGGCGAGGGTCGGGGCCTCAAATTGAATATTCTCAAAGGTAACTTCGGGAATGATTGCCGGGACCTCCTGAGTGTAGTCAAACGGAAGGCTCATGCGGTCAGGCATTCCTGGAACCGTTGGGCCAACCTTTAGATCTGCGTTTCCTTTAAACCGAAAGTTAAACATTTCTTTGGCCTCAGCGGCCGAGCCCATGGAAAGAATGGATTTGAATGGAAGGCGGACGGTAATTGGAAACGGAGCGGATCCATTGGCTGGAACATCCGGCGTGGTAGCTGTCAGGCCTGTAAGCATTGTACTATCCAGCGAGAGATCTCCGCCAATTGCTCCGGCCGGCAACTTGATTGGGTAGGGATTATTCAGCTTCAACTTGAGCTTGAGGTCAATGTATTCCATTGTGAAGTCGGCCAGTTCAATGCTCTGATAGTCAATAGTCGGGCGTTGGCTCAGAATTGAGGAGAGGGAGCAGGAAAGCTGAACAAGCAAAAGGCACGGGATGACCAGGCGGATGATTCTCATATTAGACATACTCTTCTTTGGTTTTCTTTATGACGATTTTTCCATCTTCATCCAGCTTACGAGCAATGGAAAGAATAAAGCCGCGAGCCTCATGAATTTCTCGCAGGGAAATTGGCCCCCTCCGATCGATCTCCTCAAGGATATCAGCGGCCCGGTTATGTGACAGACTATTGAAAAAATGGCGTGTCATCTCATCGCCAGCCCCCCGAAGAGCCGTTGCGATCAAATGATCATCATTGACCGCCGAGGCTAACAGACGCATTTCTTTGGGGGCAAGTCCAAGAAGCTCTTCAAACGTGTAGAGACGTTCCTTCACGGTGCCAAGCAGATCCGGGGCCTCTGTTTCCAGTTTTCTCAGTATGTCTTCCTCTAGATCGCGATCCATGTGATTCAGGATAGTCGCTAGAGTGTTTGCCCCGCCAACCTCGGAGTAAATCTCGTCCTTTCTTTTCTCAAACTTTTCGCGCAATACACGGGCTACTTTTTCAAGCGCTTCAGGATGAGTCTTGCTGGTCTTTGCGATTCTAAGCGAAACGGCTGCCCGGTGCTCTTCTGGCAACAGACGCAACACAGCTGCGGCTGTTCTTGGGTGAATCGAAGCAAGCGCAATGGCCGTTACCTGTGGATGTTCACTTGCGAGCACCGTTGCAAGAAGGTTTGAATCGATTTGTTCGAGAAATGCAAAATCCTGCCGCACATCATGGCGATTTAGTTTTGTTAGAATCTCCCCGGCTTTCTCTTCGCCGAGACTGCGGACTAGCAGGTCGGTGGCGCTCTCTAGACCACCGCGCACCGGAGGTTCGAATTCTTCCACGATGGCATGGAACTGGTCCAGGATCGCTTTTCTCTCCTGGCTGGAAATCGTTCGAATCCGAATCATTTCGGCCACTACGCGCTCGACCTCGCCCGGATCCATTTCCTTTAGAATAACGGCAGCCTGATCAGGGCCAAGCGAGAGGAGCAACTTTGCAGCTCGGGTTGCGCCGGGTTCGGATTCGGCGTGGGCCCGGGCTGCAGCCTGGGCTGTGGCTGTTTGTGCCGCTGAACCAGCAGAGGCTTTCACTGGTTTGCGGACAGGAACCTGGTTTGTGGGTAGGATTCCCTCGTCGGAAATGATAACGTCGATGCTGCGTCTTTGCATATGCTATATGTGACATAATTCTGCTGAATGGCAAGTCGATTTCGGAATCCCCAACTCTGACCGATAAGATACTTGAGGTTCCACAAATGATGCGGGGATTGATTTCAGGCCTGGCCGTACTTGCGTTGATGAGTTGCGGTGAATTTGACGCGGGTTACGAGCGCGGCTTCAAGCAGTCGTTCCAGTCGAAATTTGTGGCATCTTGTAAGGATGCCGCAGTCAGAAAGGGTGCAAAACCCGAGAAGGCTGAATCGTATTGCGGCTGCACGGCCAAACAAATCGCTGAAAAGCACAGTGCCGCGGAAATCAAGAAGATCATGGCCACGGAGGATAACCCCGAGTTGGACGCGGCCGTGAAATCCTGCCTTAAATAACCCCCACTCCGCGTCAGTCCGGCGCAGCGCGACGATGACCGGCTAGTTCGTGAGTACGGCTCGATAACGAACCTTGTTCGATCGCACGCGCTCAATGGCCTCGTTTGCTCTGGTCATTGGAAATTTCTCGATGATTGCTTTGATTCCGTGGTCAGCCGTAAGCTGCAGCATTTTAGTAATCATTGCGCGTCCACCAATAGGACTGGCCATGATGCGGCGGCGCTTGCCGAGCAGAAGGCCAAGTGGGATTGAGAGATTTTCGTTTGGCACACCTACGAAAGTGAGCGTACCATCAGAACCGAGCAAGTTCACATAGTCGGACCATTCCTGAGTATGGGCGACGGTACTTATAATGATATCAAACGCCTGGCGTGTTCGCTTCTTGGGCCGCTTACCATCCGTTACAATCGCTTCCGTTGCCCCAAGCGATGCCGCAAATTGCGCTTTATCATCGCTTGTCGTGAATGCGGTAACGCTGTTGCCAAGCTTCGATGCAAACTGAATGGCCATATGTCCTAAGCCGCCAACACCAATCACCCCAATTCGTTGTCCGTGCTTCATACCAGCATGGATGAGCGCTGAATAGACGGTGATACCACCGCACAGAAGGGGAGCGCTCGTTTCGGTTTCTGCGCCGTCAGGAATTGCAAAAACGAAACGTGAATCCATGAGAAGATGATCCGCAAAGCCGCCAAAGCCATGCGTTATGACCCCCTGGTTTTTGTTGCAAAGATTTTCATTTCCGGAAAGGCAATCGCTGCATTGCAAGCAGCTGCTTCGTTGCCAACCAACTCCAACTCTTGCGCCAGATCTTATGTGCTTCACTTCGCTTCCACATTCGACGACCTCACCGATTACTTCGTGTCCCGGGACCAATGGATACCTGGAGATAGTCCAGTCATTGTCGATCATGTGAATGTCACTGTGGCAAACGCCGCAAGCGTTGACCTTAATGATGCATTCATGAGGAGCAAGTGGTTGCGTCTGGTATTTGTGGGCCGCAAGGGGTTTCCCTTTTTCTGAAGCTGCGAAGCTGTTGATTTCCATGCTGTCAGTCTACGGGACCGAAAGAAAATCGAACAGAAAAAAGAGGATTGAAACTCACATACGAGCCGAATTTACAGGCGACCCCCGCACCCTGTGCCCGGATATTCTGTTCAGTCTTTTCCGACCGTAGCTGCAGTGTGATGCCAGTGGACAACCAACGCAAACGGGATGCACAGGTTTGCAAACCAACGCAGAAAAATCCAGAATTGCCAGGTTCAATTCACGGGATGCCTTGATTTGAACCAGCTTGTGGGCCACTTCGATTATTTGCCTCTTCCGCCTTGCCTCGGCTGAATACGACCAGCCTTCGATTCTGCATATTAACCGGGCCATGTTCGAGTCGAGGGCCGGCAAGCGCTCATTGAAGAGGCGATTGCGCAGCATTGCGTTTGAGTAATCGCCGACGCCAGGAATAGCAAAAAGATCGTCTGACGGTTCTGGTCTTCGTTTTGCGTACGAATCGCTAAGGAAATCCAGGGTTTGCAATAACTGTCGCCCCCTCCAGGCCAGCCCGAGCGGTTCAAACATTTTCAATAACACCGTAGACTCTACTTTTGCAGAATCAGCCGGCGTTTCGAATTGTTGTGTAAATTGAACGTAAACACGGGCCGCCTGGTTTGCCCGAGTGCGACGGAGCATCATCTCCGCCATCAGTAAATGAAACCAGTTGCTCGTCGTCCGCCACGGATACGAGCGAGCATTTGCTTTGAACCACTTTAGAAGCTTTCTTCTAACCGCGGGATAGGGAAACCGGTTGTCCCCGTTCATTCCGCTCTTTACGCCGAGCCGACGCAGTGTCCAGTGCCTTTTTCATTTCTATAGCGATTGCTTGAACTACAGGCACCACAACGGAGTTCCCGAATTGCTTGTAAGCCTGCGTATCTGAAACGGGAATTTGAAAGGACTCCGGAAATCCCATTAGTCTTGCGCATTCTCTGGGTGTCAGCCTGCGAGGATTCTTACCTCGCATTGGAACTAGAATTTCCGATCCGTCTTTGTAATAACGTGCGGAGAGCGTACGAGTAACACCGTTGCGATCCGCCAGCCCGAATCCAAACCCATGGCCCGCGGCCTCGTGCTTTTTCTTGTAGTCTTGCAAATATCTCCAGAGGTGATCAGAGAGGGTGTACTTCGGAAGAACCCGATTTTCGAGAATTTTGCCCAGCGTGGGCTTCTTATCAGCAAGCAGGGGGAATCGAAACGATTCCATTGCTGCTTTGCTCCTGAATCCGGCGATATAGATGCGCTCGCGATTTTGCGGCACGAGAACGCGCGCATTGATCACGGCCATCTTCAAATGATATCCCGCCGCTTCCAGGCTGTCGCGTATTACTTGAAGAGTTTTTCCGCCGTCATGGGATCCCAGGTTTTTTACATTCTCAAGCAGCAGGGCTTGCGGCTTCCGGGCATTTACGATGCGCATAATCTCGAAGAACAGATTACCCTGCTTTTGATCATTAAACCCATGCGGGCGACCAAGCGCGTTCTTCTTAGAAACGCCCGCCAGCGAGAAGGGTTGGCAAGGAAAGCCAGCGCAGAGGACCTCAAATTCCGGAATAGTCTTTGATTCGACTGCGCGAATGTCACCAGCCGGGACCGTCCCAAAGTTCGTTGAGTACGTTTTCTGGGCCATTGAATCCCACTCAGATGAAAACACAGGGTCAAAGCCGGCTGCCGTGAAGGCGATTCGAAAGCCGCCAATTCCCGCAAAAAGATCAATGAAACGATGCCTGGGCTTTTTTAAGAGTCGAGACTGGGCTTGCATAGAATTAAGATCGGCCAGTTTTGGGGGCAACGTTGGTGTTTTACGCGTCATTGAATCTTTATAGCATACGCCTGTGACAAATTTCTAAACCTCGCGCCAGATTTCCCAAATTTCCGTATGTTCCACGCAAGCACCCGGTGCGCATTTTGTTTCCGGGCTGAGAGTTTCCAGTTCAATCAATTCATGGTTAGTGTAACATTCGATGCAACTTCCGAAATCAGGATACGTCCCGGCCTGTCTTTCAAATGATTTGCGAAAGCGAAGCGAACCCCGTGTCCAATCCAGGGAGATTACCCCGGGCTCAGCGTGGGCAAGACCAATCTTTAGAGGTTGGGTCTCCCCTCTCTGCTCTATCTTGACGTTATGTGAGTTGTGGTTATACGAAATTCTAGGATCATCCATTTTCGTGTATGGCCAGAGTACAATCGCGCCAGCTGCATTCAATGGGCGCCGGTTGATGGGCAGAGGCAATGTAGCTACTCCCCCGGCAAAGGCCGTGATAGGCCAGAGTGAGATTTTCTGCTCCAGGTTTGAACGGTTGTTAACTCTATGAAGTACGCGTAGCCTGTTTTCAGATTCAAACAAAAGTTCAATTTCCTTCTGGAGCCCGTTGAGTGCCACCGGTTCAGACAGACGAACTGCATCGGCAATTCGAGAATAAGTAATGGGGCTGTTATCAGGAATATAGGATTGAACTTCATCTTCGGGGGCGATCCACAATCGATGACCGCCATAGAGTAACCATTCGGTAGAGTTCCTTTTTCCCGCGTCCATCTCGCGCTCAAACAGGCAATTGCTCCGGTCAACCGTTAGGCCAAGGTGAAGGAGGCGAATTCCAACGTCCAACGGTGCAACCAGCTCCATGGCGCCGTTTGTGATTAAGAGGCTTTGCCAGCCTTTATAGTTCTGCTCCCGAATATTCATGTCCGTCCTTACACGGTCCTTCCTTTCTTCCATAGAAAACGTCTGATCAGAAACCAGGCCAGAGTGCCGAACACAATGATTAGAAGTGCGAAGAATACTACGAGTCGTTTGCGAAAGCTGTCCTCCGAAATGGCCGGAGTCTGATTGGCAGACTCCGCGGTGGCAACTACTTCCCCAAATAGCTTTTGCATCTCGAGCCATTCCTGTGCGGTTGCATTCTTCCCCTTTTCGGGAATCATAACATACAAATAGACAAACTCGCGCGAAGCAACATTGGCCTCCAGCCGCATAACCAGCGTTTCATGTGAGGTGCGTTTGAAAAGAACGGCCGTGCCAAGCTGTGTTTTAACCTCCACAACATCGCGGACTAGATCACCACGCTCTCTGGCTTCCGCAACGAGCTCGTCCGCGGGATTTGTTTTTTTCAGATTGGGTCGGCAGAGAACCAATAGCGTCCACGATCTATTTGCGCGGACAATTGTAGCACGCAAAGAGTCCCCGCTAGAAGGTTCAACCTGGAAACCAGGGAGATTGAGCTTGTGTTCACAAGCATGGAGCGTCGCGACCGGGTTTCGCGCGATGATCGTGGCAGAAGCAAGTAGAAAGGCAGCAAAGGAAATTACTAAAAGCCCCGGAACGAAACGCATTTCAAACTACCATCAAATATTAGAGCCAATCGTCAATCGCAAGGAGGATGGAATGCAGGTTGTCAAAGGAATTATCAAGCGAAACCAGAGGCGCGCGTATGCCATGTTCTACGATGCGAATGCAACACTCAGAATCATTCGCCTGATCAATATGCCTCCCTGCATCAGTGGGCAGAGGTTTACTCTGACCGGTCGCTTTGAAGGACCAGCCTTTCGCGTGTCCCGAGCCTTGCCTCATCGGTCCCGGCGGCTCGCCTCCTGATTCTGGCTTTGCCGCCCGGTTCGGGAGATCCTAGATGATCAGCCGGACAGCCCCCGGGAGAACTTCCCCGGTCATCGGAATTTTGCCCGGGGCCTCGCCATCGCAATCAATGAGGACGTCGTTCAGGTTCTCTGGCTCTATGACTACGCGCTTTACGCGCGCCGTGCGGACAAGAGCACATTGCTCAATTGTTCCGTTGTAAAGGTTTCGCGAGTATCGAACTTTCTGAGCGAGGTTCCAGTTCCCCAGTATCGTTACATTCAATAGACCGTCCGTGATACTGGCTCCCGGGGCGATTTGCATTCCACCACCAAAAAATTGGCCGTTGCAAATTGCGACGGTAGTGATTGTTTCCTGTGTTAGCGGTCCATCATCGAGCGAAATGCGGACTTTTGCATTGTTGTACGTCAGGGCATTTGTAAATGAAGCGGAAAAGTAGCTGAATGCACCAAATCGTTTTACGCTCTGGTTAATGGATTGAACTACGCTGCCCGCAAGCCCACAGCCTGCAATATTGATAAAATGCCTCCGGGTCGGGACTCCCTGGTGGTTCAAGAAGGTGATTCTCCCGGCGTCGATCCGATGCTCTCGACCCGCTTCTATTTTTTCAAGCATCAATTGCAGATCTGTCGGTGTGCCAATTGTCCGCGCGAAATCTCCGCCTGTGCCATGGTTCAATACTGCGAGTTTGGGCCGTTGGTCCTCGCTGAATTGCAGGATGCCGTTCACGACTTCTGATAATGTTCCATCGCCACCCACGACTACGATTGTCCTTGCCCCCGCATGAATCGCCGAAGCTGCAAGGCGTTCACCGTCACCAGCGGCTGCCGTCATTTCGCAGCTTGCGTTCTCAAGAACGCGCCTGACATGTTTTTCCGTTTCCTGCCAGCGACGTCCGGCCTCGCCCCCGCTGGACGCTGGATTTACTATTACATGGAATTCTTCATATTTCACTCGAGTTACCTGAGTCGAATCTACCACAGGGGAGGCAGTACGTCCATCTAGAAATGCCCGTCATCGCCGTTGCAGCAGTATGCCGTTTGTCACATTTGAGTTGGACAACTGTCGGGTGTCCTCATCAGATGTCGCATGGTAAAAACTCTAGTTGCTCAGGCGGAGATCAAGGGAAGTCTTCGCGATGTTTTCCTTGATCTCAGTGAGTCTCCGGATTTCTTTCCGAAACATTTTCACGGGTTCAAGCCACTCATCCCTGGAATTCTCCAGGTAACACCAGAAGGAAAAATCGCAAAAGGAATTCTGCGTAAAGTACTACTCTCTGATGGATCGTCTGTCATTGAGCGCATAACGGATCACGTTCCGCATCATCTCCACAGCTACGAAATGGCGGAACTTAACAAGCTTCAGAAGCTGGTTTGTCAGAGTATGTCGGCGACTTTCAAACTCGAAGAACTCAAGGGCGCAGTGCGAGTTACATGGACTTATCAGATCAAGAGTGACAACCCGTTGCAAACTCCTTTGATCCTTCTGGTCGGCTGGGCATTTGGAAAAGCAATGGAGCGCTGCCTGGCCAGCATGGCGAAAGGCTGAAGTAAAAGTCGTCCCTTACGCGGCCAACCATGGTCCTGATTCGCAGATCAGCCTGAAAGGAACCGAGTTTAGCGATAGCCGGAGGTCAGGCCCGGATCTGAAATGATTCCCCACGCATAAGCCTGGCGCGTTAATTCAGCGGGAGTCATCTTCCCCATTTTGTCCGTGATGTTGCTGCGATGCTTTTCAAGTGTACGAACTGAAATATTCAGTTCTTGCGCTATTTGTTTCTGAGTAAGTCCTTTTGCTATTTTACGGACGATTTCAAGTTCTCGCGGCGTGAGGCGAGCAAAAGGATTGGATTCTCCCGCGCGCACTTGCTGCACTGGTTTTGTGGCCGTTGAGTATGCTTCTTCCCCTTGAACAACCTTCAGAAGTGAGTTGAGTACTTGCTCGATTGGCTGCGACTTGAACAAGCAACCTTGAAGTCCAAGCTCTTTGCACTTGCCCTGGATGGCCTCTTCTTCTACGTTTGTCAAAAGGACTGATTTAAATTTGAGTCCTTTCGTCATCAACGACTGAATCAACGCGAGGCCATTCTGATCTGGAAGGAGATAGTCTACTACAACAAGGTCTGGCTTGAAATCTATTGCTATCTCGGCAGCACGGTCGGCGCGTTCCGCTTCTTCGACAATGAAAGACTCGGCGCGCTCCAGCAAGACGCGGAGTCCTAATCGGAACACAGCATGATCGTCACAAAGCAATACTTTGGTCTTGTTCGAGTTTGTCATATTCTCTTCTGCTGTTTACGTGCTAACTCTTACCGATGCAAGGCAAAAATAATGCAAAAATGAATAATCTTGATCGACAAAGTCCCGCACAGCCTCCGGTGAAGTTAGTCGGGATTGCTGCAAAATCAGGGAAACACAATGTCATCAGAGATACCTCTTAAAATATTCTTGAGTTCAATTGTTCTGTTAACGTTGAGCCATTGCCTGTCCGCGGAAAGAAGAGAGAAGGTCTTAACGGTCATTCGAGGTTGTCCAACCTACGAAGAAGAAGTCGCTTTTCCAACACCCGCAGCGGGAACTCCGACGCCGGCACCGGCTGGCCTGCCCGAAGGAGAGGCCAAGAAGTTGGGAGCTGCCGTTTTTCTGGACAAAATGCTCGATGGCATCCGCAAAGACTTTGAGGAAGCCGGGATCAAGCTCCAGAAACTGGAGGAGGGCTTTCGTGCACACGGCATTACGATCGAGCGTGTCAAAGACACCCAGGGCAAAACAAAAGAAATTCGCATCGCCCTGGACGGTGACGTTGGCTTTGACCATGGCAGTGCAAACCTGACCGCGAAAGCAAAGGAGATCGTCGATAAGGTCTCCAAGTCAATCTCGGAGTTTCCAGACGCGAAAGTCAAAGTTGGCGGTCACACGGACTCGACGGGTTCGCGCGCGCTGAACCAGCAACTCAGTCAGGATCGGGCCCAGGCCGTAAGAGACCGAATCATCAAGCAGGGACCGGTGGCGCCCAATCGGTTCATTGAAGTTCGAGGGTACGCAGATACGCAACGAGTTATAAATACGCTCGGCAATGAGCCGCGGAACCGTCGTGTGGAGATTCGCCTTGTCATTGAATAAGCTTTCAATGTTACTGACCGCCGCCTTGTTTGCCGGGGTCTTCGAACTCAAAGCTCAACCGGCGGAAAAAAAAGAATCGGTGGAGCAGAAAGTTCCGCCCAAACAGGCACCCGGGGATCCCAGGCCAGGCGGCGAGAAAGAGAATAAGCCTGATACTAAGACGGATCCAAAGGTCGCGGAAAAGAAGGACGACAAAAAGAATCCTGGTAAGGCTGATACCACCGTAGCAAATCCAAATCCTGCCTCGTCTTCCTATAGTCGACGCACGGAAAAAAGCCGCATTCGTTTCTTGTTGGGGCCTGGGTACGGAAAGATGGAAGTGCCTCTTCTTGCGGAGAGTACAAACTCGTGGTTTGTTAATTCGCTCCTGCGCACGGGAGCAAATCAACAGATTGCGCTCCCTTACGAAGCGCCATCAAAACTCACATACGTGAGTACCGCTATTTCGCTTGAATATGCCTTCATGGATCGACTATTCGCTGAATTTTCCTGGTTTCACGTGAATCAGAAATTTTCCCGCAATCAGCCTGGAAAATCCTCGTACATCGCGCCGGGGAACAGCGTCTATTATCCTGCTCTGTTTGAAGGTCTTCGATTGCTGCGCTATCGTGAAGACCGTAAGACACTTGAATTCATGTACCTTCACCCTGTCTGGAAGCCGGGATTGAAATTAGGTGTCCTGGCCGCTCATGAAAAGAAGTTCGAGAAGAATGTGATAAGCATGGGTTCTTATGCAAGCAGTCGAAATCCAGAGATAATACGCTGGAGCGAAGGTGGCAGCATTCCCGCCGAGATCTATTTCTCGGGGAACGCGTTTGGCCTGGCGGCACGGTACCAAATCTTTGAATGGTTTGGCATGATGTACAAAGTGCGATCGTTTTCGCGAGATGGACGGATGAATCTTCAAGGTTTGCAAATAGTTGACGTGTCCGCGGGTGGTGTTGCCACGGGATTTGAGCCTTTGCTACCGATTCACTATGCAATCGTAAAGGAAAGCGGAACGCGGCACAATCTAGAAGGAATCTTCAAGATTCTCTGCCGTTACAATATCCTCGTTGGAATCATGAAGGAAGACTACAAACGCAAGTACGATCTGTATCTGGGCGATACAAATCTAGCGGTGGGGAATTTGCAAAAGAAAACCGAAGGGTTTGGCCTCGGAGAACTTGCAACGACAGCGCAAGGTAGCAAGCTTGAGATGTATCTCCGGTTAGGAGTCGATTTCTTCTTCTAAGGATAAAAAGATTCGTGAAAGCGTTCTTGCGCTTGCCCCAGGTTTTCGCAGGGTCTTCCAGCAAGACCAATCCATTCCGAAAACTCCCGGAAGACGTGTGATGCATCCTGTGCGTTGCGTAAGGTCTTCAGAGCCGTAGCACCGGAAGACTTCGAAAGCTTTGCTCCGAGTGGATCTGTTATCAGGTCATGATGTAAGAACTGAAACGTCCGGGATAGATCCAGTGCATCCTGGATCTTCAGTTGCATTGCAGACGATTCGAGCAGATCCACTCCTCGGACAATTAGATCAATTTCAAAGTGATTGTCGTCAACAATTGATGCAATCTGGTAAGCGGGCGAACCGTCCCGCTTACGGACCACGAAGCTCCCTTGCGTCTCACCCAGGTGCACGGTGATCGGCTTTCCGGTTTCTGTGACGCGAACTACGCAATCGTCTTCAATATGAAACCGCCAGGTTTGATCCAGACCTTGAAAGGAGTTTTGCTTTGCTCTGCAGTCACATTTATGTGGTAGTCCTTCCTTTCTTGCTGAACGTGAACAACTGCATGCGAAGAGACGGCCCGATAGGCGCAATTGCTCCAGCGCTTCCAGATACAGATCCATGCGATGAACTTGCGAGAATCGCCGCTCAAAGTCATCCGGTCCGGCCGGTCCCGAATCCCAATCAAGCCCAAGCCATTCCAGCGAGTCGAAAATATCCTGAACGTACTCCGCTCGTTTTCGCTGGTGATCCAGATCGTCAATCCGGAGCAAAACCGTACCGCCGCGCTCTCTGGCAATTAGCCACGTAAATATGAAGGAGAACGCGTTCCCAATATGAAGGAATCCGCTGGGTGTGGGCGCAATTCTGGTGCGAACCGGTTGGCCCTTTGGATCAAGTACAGCCTTCAGTTTTTCTGTTTGCGCAGCAGACCACATTCCAATTCAACAATCAGAGAGGGATTGCGAATCAATGGATATATTTCACAAGGAACTTTTCTCCGGTAAACGCGTATTGATCACGGGTGGGGGCTCGGGAATTGGTCTTCGTATCGCCAGAGATATGCTTCGATCTGGAGCGCTGGTCGCGATTCTGGGAAGGGATCAGGAGAAACTGAAAGCTGCTCAGGCAGTGCTCGGTGAACCGGATCGGGTACTCGCTATCGAGTGCAATGTCCGTGAAGAGGCCGGTGTGGAACAGGCAGTACAAAATCTGAAAAAGGCCTGGGGGAATCTCGATATCTTAGTCAATAACGCTGGTGGACAATTTCCTGGCGGGACCGAGTCCATTTCTCCCAAGGGCTTTCGAGCGGTAATCGACACGAATCTCACCGGAACTTTTCTTGTGACTCGATCTTGCTTCATCGAGTTCTTCAAGGCCAGCGGAGGATCTGTCGTCAGCATTCTAATGAACATGCGAAGCGGGATGCCGCTCATGCCGCACTCGGCGGCAGCGCGTGCAGGTGTAGACAATCTGACAAAATCGTGGGCAATTGAATGGGCACATTACGGAGTCCGCGTGAATGCCGTTGCGCCCGGGATTATTCGATCCTCCGGACTTTCTACCTACGCACCCGAGTTTCAAGCGGCGCTTCAAAAGATGACAGGCAATAACTATGCAACACGATTTGGAACAGAAAGTGAGGTAAGCAACGCCGTACTATTTCTGGCCTCACAGGCTGCGTCTTACATTACGGGGCAAACTCTCTTTGTGGATGGGGGAGAATCCATTTTTTCTCCTTTCCTTCCTCCGCGGTCCCATGATCGAATGCCAGCCCACGAAGAAACTGTTTGACGCCGCGCCTTCGTTTTTTGATCTCAAGCTGTGCTGATTACTCCAATTCAAGTCAGATGGAACGATATGGATGCGTTTGCGCACGTGAACAACGCAAACTTCATTGCGTATCTTGAAATCGGCAGGGTACATTATTGCAAAGACAGATTAGGGATCCGCGAGTTATACGACGTACCGTTCCTGCTCGCTCGCGTTGAGATCGATCTCGTAAAGCCAATCGAGTTTGGTACGGACATCGAGGTACTTACGTGCGTTTCAAGAATTGGCAATAAGTCCTGGGATTTTACTGCTACGATTCGTGAGAGCGCATCGCAGACAGTTTTTGCACGTGCGAAGACCGTCCAGGTTACATATGACCATCGGACCAAACAATCGCACGTCATTCCGGATGAAACGCGGAAGATTCTGGATATGGATCTGCAGAAATTCCTTTTGGCTTGAATCGGAAACGTTGTGAAGATGTTACTCAGCGCAGCAATGTAATTCCGGAAACAAAGAGCACAATGTAGACCAGCAAGAGAAAGCCACGCTCAGGAATTCTGTGATGAAGCATTTGCCCGGTTATCATCCCCAGCATCAAGACGGGTAACAGGAGACCAATGTCTTTAAGCATGGCTGCATCTATGGTGCCCATCCATGCAAACCTCGCTGCCAGTATTCCGTTTAGGATCAACCAGATGGCCATCAAGTTAGCTCGCATCCCGGACCGATCGAGGCGCATCGCTGCGATAGCGTAGGTAACAAATGGCCCGCCCGAAGCATAGACTCCCTGGACAAAGCCTCCAGCAAACAACGCGGCAGGAATCACAAGCGGCGGTATTGGCCGCGATGACGGCTTCAGGATGCGGAGAATTTCGCGGACGCTCAGGACAATTAGAACGATCCCGAACACGATCCGCGCAAGGGATCCCGTGAGATAACTTGAAAGTAAGATGCCGACAACGAAACCTGGAATGAGCCACGGCATGAGTTTGCGAAACAATATTCCGGGGTTAATTGAGGCACGATCGATGACCAAGAAATAAACGCACAGGGGAATATTGAGAATTACAAACAGAGGAACAAGAGCGGTTAACGGGAACAAATGGGCCGCCAGAGCCAGTCCGATGACAACACTACCGAAGCCGGTGATTGCCTGGATGGTGTGGGAAATGTAAACTATCAGGACCAATCCCAGGGAAAAGATGGTGAAATGTTCAATCATGACGGCCGGTAAAGCAGAAGGTTTGAGCAGAGTCTGAAAAGTCCCAGAGGGAGGCAACCGCTTCTCTAATGCCCACCGCGATTTTCGCGGCGGGACATTGTGACGCTGTTGCTAAGTCAAAACTCAAGCCAGAGCGATTGCGAGAATGTAGACGACCAGGCTGGCCCCGGGTACGACGTAGAGAGCCATATTGTAGATCTTTTTTACAGCTTCTTCGTTCTTTGCATCGTTTTTCTTCCACATGTACATGGTGAGACCTACGTTAATCAGAAAGCTGATGTAAGTAGCCAGGAAGATTTTGTCGGCCAGAGTAAGGTATCCAATCTGTGGCAACGATGAGGTCGCATTCAATTGGAACATTACGGCACCAAGAAGCGTACCAGTAACAATGGTAAGGCGGTTTGCAATTGCACCGGGGCCCACAAACACAGCGAGAAGCGACAGCAGGATCATGATAAGCAATGGAAAGAATACCTTCATGAACGACGCCAGTGGGTTGCGCGAGATCTCGATTGGAAATTCATACACGCTGAACTTTTCATTTGGATGCTGGAAACTGGTTTCAGAAACCGTCGGCTTGTCGTGCTGGATCTTCCAGCCTGGGAAGTTTGCACGCTCTGCAATGGAGGACTCTTCCCCTGTCACTGGTTCAAAAACAATTTCATCGGTTTTCTTTTCAGACACCAGGTAGATCGACAAATCCTGGACGTCCCATGGAAATTTGGCAAAATCCGGATCGAAATCCAGGTTAGCGACCGCCTTATAGGTAGTAATGCCTTGCGCTGCTTCCTCTGGCTCTGTTGTATTTTCAAGTTTGCCCGGTTCGAATTCGCCGTTCAATAGATTGAACTTGAGGTCTTTGGAACCGGGACCTGTAAGACTCAACTCCAGGTTTGCTGTGTACTTTCCCGCTGCAAGGTCGAGCTTGCTTACGTTAACAACGTAAACATCGACTTTCACTTTATTTGCCTCAGCCGAAAGCGCGCTGCAAGCAAGCAGGCCAAGTAGCCCGAGTACTATACGTTTCATTTAGATTCTCCAAAAAAATGGTGGAGGCGATTTCTGCGCAGAAAGCTCTTTCCCGCCAACCATTTTTTTCAAGGCGGCATTTGACCCCCGCTCACAAAGTTGAGGTCAAATGCCGCCTCACTGGATTGGTCAGTCCCAAATCATGCCGCGAGTCCTCCATCGATCTTAAGCTGGATTCCCGTTACGAAACGCGCCTCATCAGAAGCCAGATATGCAATGGCTGACGCTACTTCTTCCGGCTTTCCGATCCGGCTGAGTGGAATAGAGGAGACCATTTGCTTCGTCATTTCTTTGAGCTGATCAACAGGCATTCCGGTCTTACCAAAGATGGGAGTCTCGATCGGTCCTGGACTAACTGTGTTGACACGGACACCCTGTGAGGCCAGTTCCTTGGCCCACGAACGGGACAATGCGATCACGGCGGCCTTTGTGGCTGAGTAAACGGACCCACCCGCAATCGGTTGATCGCCGGCAATAGAAGCATTGTTCACGATCACACCCTTACTCTGAATTAGATGTGGCAAAGCCTGTTGGGTCATATCGACGAGCCCACGTACGTTTGTCGCGAATTGAGCATCGAAGTGGTCGAGTTCGAATTTGCCGAGCGGCAGAAACTGAGCGATCCCGGCGTTGTTTACGAGAATGTCGATTCGGCCGTGATTCTGGATGGTCCACTCTATGACTCGTTTCACGTCCGCCGGCTTGCTTACGTCTGCCATGACGAAATGAATTCCCGGATGTTGCGCGACCGATTCCTTGAGCGTTGATTCATCACGGCCAGTGATCACCACCGTGGCCCCTTCGCTGGCCAGGCGCAACGCCGTAGCGCGACCAATTCCGGTGCTTCCGCCTGTGACGATCGCGACCTTTCCCTTTAGCTGCTGACTCATGTTTCGTACTCCTTTGACCGCCATGCAAGATGACCGGTCGTCTTTAGTTTGCTTAAATAGAATTTAGGCCAGTATGACATCCGAGACCACGCGGATGAAATCGTCGAATACGCTGTCATTGCGCACCGACTTCAAGCGGAGCAAGCACCCCTCCCAGCTGTTGGTTAAGAATCGTGCAAGCACCCCAGGGTCTCTTCCCTTGAGTTGCCCATTCCTTTGCGCCTCTTCAAGCCAGCCTCGGATCCGATCTTCCATACTCCGCATGGTTAGTTCCGATGCCTTTCGCAGCGCAGAGCTCTGGCCGGCCATTTCCTGGCAAATATTCCCGGCGAGACAACCGCGTTCATATCCTGCCTTGCGAATGGCCTGAAATGCATGGGTGAATAGCTGGACTATACGCTTAAGAGGCGGCAGGTCTTCGAGCGCGAGCGTGTAGAGGACCGCCTGGTTCTTGCGGGCAAAATCTTCGAGCACTGCCACTGCAAAGGATTCCTTGCTGTCGAAGTACGTGTAGAAAGAACCCTTGGGAACTCCTGCAGCCTCGACAATTTCCTGCACGCCAGTGGCATTGTAGCCATGCTCATAGAAGAGCTCCGCGCCTTTCTCAAGCAGTTGCGCTCGCTTAGCCTGTTTGACCTCTTCTCCCATACTTATCCTATGTCCTGTGTGAATAGGAACATGACCGGTCGTCTTTGCGGCGAGTGGAAATTCTCCGCCTGTCACAAAAATTCGACATCCACTTTTCCGATACCGCGGCGGGGAACAGGGAAGCGGGTAATAAAAAACCCGCACCACTGGTGCGGGTTATTACGTCAGTCGGCGCTGCTCACGCAGCGCGCCTGCCGAAAGTTGCGGGCTGATTAGCAATCGTAGTAGAGAACAAACTCGTACGGGTGTGGTCTCTGGTTAACGATTTTTTCTACCTCAGCGCGCTTGTAATCGATGTAGTTAGAAATGTAATCTTCATCAAATACTCCACCTTTAGTGAGCCAGCTGTGATCTGCTTCCAGCGCATCCAGAACCTTTGTGAGGTTTGGTGGAACTGATTTCAGAGAAGCTTTCTGCTCTGGTGTTGCGTCGTAGAGGTTGAAGTCAGCTGGACCGCCCGGATCCTTCTTGCTCTGAATTCCGTCGAGACCTGCCATGATCATTGCAGCGAACGCAATGTACGGGTTGCAAGAAGCGTCTGGAGTTCTGAACTCAATGCGTTTCGCCTTCTCGCTCGTGCTCACAGCAATTGGAATACGAATCGAGGCAGAACGGTTACGCGCTGAATACACAAGGTTTACTGGTGCTTCAAACCCGGGAACAAGACGCTTGTAGCTGTTTGTTGTTGGGTTTGTGAAAGCCAGCAGAGCCGGTCCATGATGGAGGATTCCACCAATGTAGTTCAGGCAAGCGTCGGAAATTCCAGCATACTTGTTTCCAGCGAAAACGTTCTTTCCGCCCTTCCACAGTGATTGGTGAGTGTGCATTCCAGAACCGTTATCACCAAAGATTGGTTTTGGCATGAAGGTTGCGCTGAAGCCATGGCGACGAGCAACGTTCTTCACAATATATTTGTAAAGTTGGAGTTTGTCTGCCATTCTTACACCTTCGTCTACAACGAAGTTGATTTCTTGCTGGCCCGGGCTCGCCACTTCATGGTGATGCTTTTCGGTTTTGATTCCGGCTTTTTCCATTTCATGAAGCATTTCAGAGCGAATGTTCTGGAATGTATCAGATGGCGGAAGCGGGAAGTAGCCTTCTTTTGTGCGGATCTTGTAACCAAGGTTTGGACCTTCATCGCGGCCCATGTTCCAGGCAGCTTCGTCCGAATCCAGGAAATAGAAACCAGAGTTCATGGTCTGATCGAATCTTACATCGTTGAAGATAAAGAATTCCGCTTCTGGTCCGAACCAGACAGTATCAGCAATGCCAGTCTCTTGCATGTACTTGATTGCTTTTTTCAGAATGTAGCGCGGGTCACGACCATACGGCTTTGGTGTAGCACCTGGTTCCCAGATGTCCGCGATTACGGCCATAGTTTTGTGCTCGAGGAAAGGATCAATGAACGCCGTTTCCGGGTCCAATTTTGCTAGCATGTCCGATTCGTTGATTGCTTTCCAACCGCGAATGGATGAGCCGTCGAAGCCGATTCCCAAAGAGAATGATTCCTCGTCGATTGCATGCAAAGGCATGGTAAAGTGTTGCATCGTACCTAACATATCCGTGAAGCGAATGTCCACGAACTCGACCTTTTCTGATTTGGCCCAGCTCAGGACTTCAGATGGTGATTTTGCCATTTCAAAGACTCCTGGTTGATTGTGTTTTGTCTGCATTCTAATGCAGTTGCCCTCATGAATAGCAATAAACGTACCCTTATAGGAAACGGGAAAGGTGCCTAAAAAGTACGCATCCTGTTTGGATCGTGGCACTCTGCGTACCCGGTTCGATTCGGATTTTTCTTCCTGATGAACGAATGGACGCAAAGAAATGTCTAACAAAACGTGGTGGGGGCGATTAACCCCGCCCGGAGGAAAAATGAGACTTCAGAAACTCGGGTTCGTTGCGATAGTTCTCCTGGCAGTGGCTTCGGCCTCAACAGTGGTAGGACAGCCAGCAGCTACCTGCGAGCAGGCCTGCAGCAAGTACAAGACCTGCGTGATCGACATCTGGGCCAAGAACGGCCGGACTATGACTGCTGATCAGAAAAATACCCTTCAACCGGGCTGCATGAAGACATGTAATTCCGCGAAATTCAAAGCGCCAACGCTTGCCTGCTACAAGCAAGCTGTTGCGGCAGGCGCCAATTCCTGCCAGACCTATGCGACCTGTATTTCCAGCGTGAAAGTTAAATAAGTCACTCTGGTATTGTGCACGGATGCACAGGTGTCGCGAAGGACAAGGACGTCCGAGAGCGACCGGCCCCGCTCGGAATCCTGGATCGGAAAGCGAAAGCGTGCCTGCCCCTCGGCGCGTCGTTCCGAGCCTCGGGCCGTTCGTATCCAACTCACTGCACGGCTCGCTTTCGCTTTCCGGAAGATAGCCGTGCAGGCCTTGTCGTGACTGGCTTTCGGAATCGAGCGACGTGAAGCGACCTGGCTTCTTGCAACGTTATGCGGAATTATCGAACGGCCATTGTCAAAAGGGTATACACGGATTCTTTCCGAAGTTCGTAAGCGAGAAGACCAGCGCGGATTTATCCTGAAACACAGTCTGCAGTGCGTCGAGCGCAACGGCGCGTCCTGAGCGTCCGCAACGGCGGAGCGAAGGCGACGACTGTGGGCTGTGTTTCAAGGCACGATTCGGCGCGGGCCGCAATTCGCGCTTAACCTGGAGGCCAGGAGAGAGGGCGTCCGCCCAATATATGAAAATGCAAATGGAATACAGTCTGGCCTGCATCAGCACCGTCGTTTGAAACGATTCGAAACGACTTTAGTCCCAACTTCTTTGCAACTTCACCTGCCTTGAGCATTAAATATCCCAGCAAAGGCTGATCGCCTGACGCCGCTTCTGAAAGTTTTACGATAGGTCGTTTTGGGATTAATAGAACATGCACGGGCGCCTGCGGATTGATATCGTGGAAGGCCAGGCAAAGTTCATCCTCGTAGACAATGTTTGCCGGAATTTCACGATCAATGATCTTACTAAATAGTGTCTTATCTGCCATAGCGGGATCAGTAGTTCAATCGTTTGTGGTTTCAATTGATTTTTGCAAGCCGATTCACGAAAAAATCATGAAACTTACCTCCCGGGTAATTGCGAGCCAACAGAAAATCTGGCACTCTTATCACGTGCCGTGAGCACAGGAGAAAACAAGATGGTTAAATTTTCAGTTCACACAATCGAATCGGCGCCAGCCGGGTCGCGGGAAACCCTGACGACCGTTCGACAGAATCTGGGTGGAATCCCAAATCTGGCGGCTGCAATGGCTGAATCACCCAGTCTGGTTAAGGGATTCTTTGGACTTCGTTCAATCTATCTGGGGGGAACGTTCAGCGAAGCTGATACCCAGGTGCTTTCGCTTGCAAATGCAATGGCCAATCGCTGTGAGTGGTGCGTTTCATTTCATTCTGTTTTTGCAATCAAGGCAGGCGTGACGCCGGAAACGGTTGAGGCACTGCGTGACGGTAGACTGCCAACAGAACCCAGATTCCGCGCTTTGAGCAAATTCACCCAGGCGATGATCGAAGCAAGAGGTAGAGTGTCGGACAAGGAAACCGAGGAGTTCTTGAGCGCAGGCTTCACAAAAGCCCAGGCGCTGGAGGTCATCGTTGGGATTGCCTTTTCAACAATGGCAAACTACACGGAGCATCTAGGCCGACCACCGCTTGATTCCATGCTGGAGAGTCAAAAATTCCTGGCAGTCTACTGATTGTCGTCTAACGATGTTGCCTCATCAGGAATCATTCTGCAGTAACTGCATGTTCTTCTCAGTGATTTCGTTCATTGGGTAGAAGCATTCAATGCGCAGTTCCTGCAGAGTGATATCCTGTGGGGTACCAAGCGTCGTAATCAATGAGGAGAACGTAAAGGCCTGTCCGTCCTTTTCGAACAAGATTGGAACGAATGGGGTGAGCGGCTGAGAAAGATCGGGAGTGCGCATTTGTGCCGGGACATCCGGGTAGGCGAGGACCTCGAGGAGAACCTGTTGCGCACCACGATCGTGGATCCCGCCCAGCATTTCGCGGTAGGTCCGCGCAATTAATGCCGCGGCGACGCTGGGCCAATTTTTTACGTATTTGCGCGCAAGATTGGATTTGAACATTACGCGAAGGACGTTTCCGGCGTCCGCGGAGTCGGCAGCCGCGTTCGCGAGAAGAAATCTGAAGAAGCGTTGCGCGGCCTCGTTTGCAGCAATGATATCCCAGCAGCGGTTCAGTAACACCGCCGGGTAAGGTTCGTGTTTCTTCAGAATCCATTCTAGAACGCGTCTTGACTCAAGAAAACTTTCTGACTGGAATTCGGACTCATGATACACGGGTGCAAACCCCGCCGACGTCAATAATACGTTCTGTTCACGCAGTGGAACGTTCAATGCCGTTGCGAGAGTAACAACCATTTCCTTGCTTGGAGTCGATCGGCCGGATTCGATAAAGCTTATGTGTCGGGCTGAAACGGAAGCGTCAAGGGCCAGGTCAAGCTGGCTTTTGCCGCGCAGATTGCGCCACTGTTTGAGTAGAAGGCCGAATGCCGGTTTTTCTTTCTGGCGTATTTTCTGCATTCAGGTGTCGGGCGTGGTTCAAACGAAGACTTCTTCGATGAATTTTCGGATCCCGTCAGTTCCCAGTATCTGAAAGTGGGACTTCCCGGGAAGGACGCGAATTCGTGATTCTGGATTTGGCTTTTTCATGTAAACGCTTTCGCGCAAATATTCGAGACTCCGTTTCTCACAGACGCCGTCGCCCAGCCAAGTCTTTACCGGATCATTGCTTTCCGAGATCAAACTGTAGGCCAGATAAGCGTCTACCTCGTCCAACTCCCCATAGTAGAGATCCGCTCCGTAACGATGAACCTGGCTCAGGCTCTTTCTATCCTCCTCGCGAATGATGCCGTGTGATAGATCCTTCATTGCCTCGCTGCGCATGTGACCAATCCAACCGAGCATTTGCAGTCCGAGAACCGGGATCGATTTGAGTGCAAGGCCCAGCCAGAAGCCAATCTTCTCAATATAGGAGCCCCCGTCGGGAGGGCTGATAATTAAGCATTTTCGAAACAAACGGGCCCAGGGTTTCTTCTGAATGCCAGCATAGTACAGACAGCTCCGAAAAATCAATCCGCCGTTGCTATAGGCAATGACGTTAGGCGTTATTTCTCCGCAATCAAAGAGTTCTCCCAGCAGCCGAAGTAGGTTGCGACCGTTTTCCGCGATGGGCAATCCCGGATGCAGGCGAATTGTTATCCCGTAGATTCCAAGGTTGTCGAATCGAGAAATAATCGAATCATCTCCCGTGGTCCAGATTGTCTCATCACAAAACAAACCAGGAATCATCACAACGGCCTGAGTCTTTCCAGAAGCCTTGAAGGCCTGATAGATTTCCGAGGCGCTTACGTCTCTTCCATCAAGGCGATAGGATGCACGAATCTCCGTGCGCAGGAAGCTATCAAAAGAGGTTCCGGTTACGCTCCCTACCTGAACATTCTCAAACAAGTTTTGGTGAGTAAACTCGTTCGCGATGTTGAGCGCCTCGCCTGCTTTGTCGAAAGCCTCAGACACGGCTTGAATGGCCGTAGCCATACCAAAGGATGTGACATCATTGGCCGTGCTCAAGTTCTCTGCGGCCTTTCGGAAAGTGCCCTGGATTTCTGTAAACTTGACCAGAGGCTTGTCAGTAAGCTGCCCCATTTGATCGGCTGCGCTGCCGAGGGACCCGCTTAAGACATCTCGAATTGTGGAGAGAGTTCCCACCGTGGCCTTGCCACAAAAGTCGACGATGGTACGGGTAAAGTCAATTGGGGGGAGGGCCATGACGCTATTGAGACATAGCATCGGAACCCTTCAAGGGTTTTTTGATCATCAGAAGGAAATGATAGCTTGAAGGTCCGCGCGAAGAGGCTTTCAGAATCTAAAGCTCAAGCCCGTATTCACGCGAATATCACCTCTGGAAATGTTCCGATAACTTGCCTGCGAATCGATTTGCTGTGCCACGCTCAATTCAAGAATAACCGGACCCTGAACGACAGCGCCCTTTTCCCATGCCAATCCGTTGAAAATAATGTGGAGTAGCTGGACGCCATAAACGCCAGCCAGGAGGCCCAGGGAATAATTATATCGATTGATCTTGTTTTGATACGTCACAAGCGCGCGGCGATTTGTTTCCGTTCCGAAGGCAATGCGGCCGGCGAGTGGAACATCTCCGGGTTGAATCGAATAGAGAGTGTTGAGCAATACCTCATCGGTATTCTTCTTCCTGGCGGCCAGGGCGCCTTTTCTTGCATCGTAGACGGTGTAGAGTGCCGCAGCTGATGCCCCCATGTAGATCCCACCCACAATGGGCCGGTCAATCGCGAAGTGTCCCCAACCTGGAACCAATGCGGATCTCCACGCAAAATCAAGAAACCCAATCGGTTCGTCAGGTTTATCCAGCTCCTTGCGCTCTACCTTTTCGCGGATCTGGCGAGCGGCCTCCGCGCGTTCGCGTGAGATCTGGTTTTGTCTCGCAATGTCTTGAGATCGCTTTGCCTCTTCTTCCTGCGCACGCAACCTGGCAAGTCGCTGCATTTCCTTGATCGTGGCTTCACGGCGCGCTTTTGCCCTGGCCTCCTCTTCGCGCTTTATCTGCTCAGTATTGTAGGCAATTCGCCGGACCTGGGTTTTCTGAATTCTGCGATTTCCACTCTTGGTTCTCAAATCAATGAATTGATCGTTTTGCGCATAAATGGTTCCTTCAACCTGCGATCCGTCGCGCAGGAAAATTATTTCTGCACTCAACCCAGAGGTCCAAACCAACAAGAAAGCGATGATCGAGAACCGCATGACGTACATTGGGTTTGAATTCGCATAAGTCAAACCCGTTATACGTAATCGCCCGGTTTGAAGTTCGCGTTCAAATCATGGGCACAAATCTAACAGGCAATAGAACCCGCGAAGTCTGTTTGCCGCCCACCGATTCAATGTAGATTAGCCTTTGCGATTCTTCGCCAACGGGTAAAATCATGCGACCACCGTCAGCAAGCTGAGCTGTTAGTGCTTCTGGGATAACCTTTGGTGCGGCAGCGCAAAGAATCGCGTCGAACTTACCCCCTTCAGGCCAACCCAACGAACCATTGCCGGAATGGAATCTAACGTTATGGATCCCAAGCTGTTGGAGAGCAGCGCGGGCTCGCGCCAGCAATTCAGGGACAATTTCGATTGTAGAAACTTCACGAGACAGCGAAGCAAGTACGGCAGTTTGATACCCGCAGCCTGTGCCAATTTCCAGGACGCGATCCTCCGCGTGTAACTTGAGTTTCTCCGTCATAAACGCTACGATGTAAGGCTGGGAGATTGTTTGGTTGAAGCCAATTGGAATGGGATGATCGCTATAGGCATCTGCCCAGAGGCCTGGCTCAATGAACCTGTGACGAGGAATTGTTCTAAGACACTCTAGCAAGCGTGGCTCTTTAATCCCTCGAGCTACAATCTGCTCCGCAACCATTGCATGTCTTGCCCTTGCAAGGGCCTCTTCTGTTTGCATTAGAATCGAAAATAGAAAAACTCTTCACCCTGGAATCGTCCAATGAATAAAAATATGTAGAACATAGTATTTACCATAAGGGCCTTGATTGGCCATGGCAAGCGTTGGAGGTGCTCAATCGTTTCTCGTCCGTCCGAAATTGCATGAGAAATGAAAAATGGGAAACAGAGCAGCAAGGCAA
Source organism: Leptospirales bacterium (assembly GCA_016788865.1). GTDB lineage: Bacteria > Spirochaetota > Leptospiria > Leptospirales > Leptonemataceae > JAEUSB01. The sequence continues at coordinate 20,748 of JAEUSB010000040.1, read as the reverse complement.
AAAGGTCATTCAGTGTGAAATCCGGGAGTCGCCAGGTTCCCAGAACGGAAAGCAAAGCACCCGGTGTTCCGATCCTGAAGATCATTAATCCGAGGCCAAAACTTAAGAAGGTTATGAGACAGCCGGTATTCGCTCCTGGTTTACCCGTGCGGGACAACAGGGGGCGCAGAATTTGGTACAGTACTACCAGTGCGCCACAATAGATGCCCCATACGAGGTATCCAATGGAAGCACCATGCCAGAGGCCACCAAGCGCCCAGACGATCATGACGTTCCTGGCCTGAACCCAGGCTTTTACCCGGCTTCCCCCCAGCGGGATGTAAACGTAATCTCGCAAGAATGCACCAAGTGTGATATGCCAGCGGCGCCAGAACTCTGCAGGATTGGAGCTCAAAAATGGATGTTCAAAATTACGGACTAGTTCGATTCCAAGCATTCGTGACATACCCCGTGCCATGTCAGAGTATCCGGAAAAGTCAGCATAGATCTGAACCGCGAAGAACGAACCGGCAAGAATCAGGCTCACTGCATCGAGATCTGATCGAAACGAAACTTGTGCCAGGGTTGCAGGCGCATGGGTATTTCCGAGAAGCCGGTTCACCGTCAGAGCCAATTGGTCTGCTATCACAACTTTCTTAAAGAGCCCAAGGAGCGCCAGCGTTGAACCTTCCATGAAAGCCCCCGGTTTTATTTGCGGCGAAGCAAGCTGCGGTAGCAATTGTCCTGCTCGCGCAATAGGGCCAGCCATCATCTTGGGGAAGAAGGTCGCAAATAGCAACAACCGGGGAAACGATCGCTCTGCTTTCATTCCGCGATAAACGTCTACCGTATACGACGTTAACTCGAACGTGTAGAAACTGATTCCGGCAGGCAAAAGAATTTCGAGTACGGGCAAACCTGGACGCAGGTTAAATTGATTCAGGAGTAGAGTGAGACTCTCTACAAAGAAGCCGTAGTACTTGAAAACACCCAACAAACTAAAGTTAGCCAACAATGCCAGGGCGAGGGCCAGCTTTCTGCTGCGCGAGTTAGCGGCCGTTTCAATCCAGAGAGCACAGAAGTAGTTAATTCCTACGGTCGCGAACAGCAATGCCAGGATGCGCGGATTCCAGTATCCATAGAAGAACAGCGAGCCCAATAGCAGTATGTGCGCTCGTGCTTCCGGAAAGTATCTGTAAACCAGATACACAGCCACGAAGAAGAATGCAAAGTCAAGGGTGTGAAAGAGCACGGAATGTTTACAAGAATGGGTTGAGCTGCTTCTCTTCGAAGATACGCGTGAAATCACCGTGGCCCGGAATGACAGTCGTTCCCTCATCGAGCGTCAAAAGCCGTTCCTTGATGCTTGTCATTATTTGCGAATAGTCCCCACCGGGTAAATCTGTCCGGCCAATTCCGCCCGCAAACAGTGTGTCGCCGCTGAACAGAATCCCTTCATTTGCGAGGTGAAATGAACAGGACCCTGGCGTGTGTCCTGGGGTGTGCAGCACCGTGAGTTTGTGTCCTCCAAAGCTGAATTCCTCATTGTCGGACATATCCGCCATGACTTCTATCGGTTGAGCCGGAGGAAGACCGAACCATCCGCATTGTTTGGCCAGCATCTTGTACAGAAATTGATCCCCCGGATGTAGTCTCACATCAGGTGTCTGGTTCCGGGAACGGCAATGATTAGCCACGTCATGAGTTCCCAGCACGTGGTCAAAATGAGCATGGGTGTGGATGATGTAGCGGACTCTGCATCCTTTCTCCTCCAGAAGGGCAATGATCTTTGGACCCTCTCCACCTGGATCGACTACGATGGTCTCGCCTGTGATCTTGTCTTTCAGGATCGAGCAGGTACAGCCGAGCGGGGCTACTGGAAAGCTGGTGATCTCAATGTTCACATAAGTAAAAGAAGTGGTGCGTTTGGGCTGTCTATTCTGAATTCTGGTCTATGGAAATGAAAGGTATTGTTGGCCCAAGCCAGACTGCGCGCGATTGGCACCACACAAATTGCTTTGGCTGCGGTATTGACAATGCCAGGGGGCTGCACGCTGAGTTTCCCTTTGACGAAACCAGCGGTGAAGTCCGCTTCGATCACATCCCCGACAGATTTCAAGAAGGCGCACCAGGCTATGCTCATGGAGGGGTTCTTGCCGCCCTACTGGATGAAGCGCAAGGCACGCTCTGTTATCATGTTGGCCACCTGGTGATGACGCAACAACTGCACATTAAGTATCACAAGGCCACACCGCTGAACCAGCCCATCACCGTGCGATGCTGGCTGACGGCAGTCCGCAAGCGCAGAATTTATACTCGCGCTTCCATTCACTCTGCGTCCGGTGAGCTATTAGCAAGTTCATCTGCGGGTTGGTATGCGCTGCCGGAGCGAATGGCCCAGAAGTTATTCGCGGATCGCTATTCGGCGGAAGACAGCGAGCGGAACCGCCTAATACTGGAAGCAAACCGAAAGCGAGCGCAGAAGATTCGCCGACGCTTGAGGGAAAGTATCCCTAGCAACCAGAGCTAGGGCTGCTACCACATGGACAGCTAACGGTAAGCGATCCCGGACCGGGTAAGACTCCAAATGTTGTTCCCGGGCCAACAATCGTTTCCGGATACCCGTCGTTATTTGCATCATACCTGCATTGCAGCAGATAGTTAACGCCGCCCATCAGATTCTGAATAACGTTATTTCCATTGCGTACCGGCGTCGCAGCCACGGGAAGGTTATCTTCGATGAACGTTTCCAGTGGGTCCACAACTGCATAATAGTAACGCGAGTTCTGCGTTCCGCCCGTGATCACGAGTGTATTTACGTAATCAGGATAGTAAACCCGTGCACGCATGAGTACGTTGCCACCCAGATCACGCTGTTGGGCATGGCCTTTCCGCCAGTCACTAAATCCGACGATTGTCCGATAACCGCTGGTGTCGCTGATTCCATGCACCATTAAGTTTTCTTTTATGTTGAAGCGAATTTCTACTACTCGCGTTGTACGATCGTTCGTCATGATCATTGAATTCGGTGTGATGTTGGACATCACAGAAGTAAAGTGTAGCGGGAACCATTGCGGTGCCAGGAGTTGCTTCAAAGCATCATTGGTATCCGGATCATATTGAACTGTTGTTGTGATATTTGCTGCGTTGAATATTGTGTTGTTGTCAAAGGTATCATTTTGGGCAACGTTGCCCAGTCGATGATGTCCGAGGGCAACCGCTCTAACGAATACGCCCGCATGCAAGTAGACGCCGGGACCAACATCCCGAGACGGATAGAGCGCTCCACGGCCATTCATGAATTCCTGATAATTTACCAGGCCACCCGTTGAATAGCAGCTGTCGTTTTCAAGGCTTGCCGAGTAAGGCTGGCTGCAATACACCTGGCGCTCCGAAGCTATGATATCCCAGAACGCTCTTGCGTCCTTGGCAGTTTCAATTCCCCAGAGGCCAGTACCATAATCGCGAGTTGAAAGTCGAATTTCGCCAATATCAAGATAGATGGGCAAGTCAGCATAGCCGGGCAGCCCGGTTACATCGAGCGACGTATCCTGCGCATCGCGGAACAGTTGATTTCCGTTGATTTCATTCATGGCAAGTGGGCTATCAGACGCGTATGTGCCTTTCAAGATTACGACAGTTTTGCTGTTTGTATCAAGCAGCATTGAGAGCAATGGTTCGTCATCTTTACTCCGGCATGATGCCAGGGAGATCAGACCAATCAAGACTAGAGTCAATTTGCGCATGGTTTGTTTCCGTTAGAACAAGAACGATGTCATGAGTCCAAAATGAAAGAAGTGTCCATTTCGTTTCTTAAAATAGGCAGTTCTCTGGTATCGGGGATCTGTGCTCCCCGTTGTGACAGGTAGGAGAGGTTGCTGCGGCTCGCTGCGGTTCTTCTCATAAACCAGATTGTAATCAAGTCGCAAGCCAATCCGGAATTTCTTGCCAGCAAGAATTGAGAATTCAAGGCCCGCATAACCGAGCGGTTCCCATCCCGAACGATTGTTTGGACGAATCAACACATAGGCGCTACCGCCTCCGAGCTTCGCAAACATCTGCATGCGAATCGGCAACTGAATGGGGTAGGAGAGGGCCCCATACACCGGAACGACAGTTGCACTCTGCGTCCCTCTCGAGAAATAGTTTGCGTATGAGGTTCCGAACTCGGTGTAGAAAATCCATGGCCAGGAGAATCGATAGAAGATCCCTCCGCCAAGGTTTGAATCGAGGACCTGATCTAGCTCAGTTCCCGGGACAGGATTGGATGCTCCAATCCAGAGCCCGAATTCATGTTTGATACGGTGTACCGATTGCGCTTCCTCAGCCATAACCGGATGCGACATAAAAACCGCCGCACACGCCACCAGGCCCAGAGCAGATCGTGAAAAAAATCGATTCACCGTTATTTCAAGGTTCATTGCTGGACCTGCGACCAGATTCCGCATGCCGCTGGATTCTGCGAGCATGAATCCTGTATAGCGGATGGTCCTCGGGCCAATCAACGGTCTCCAATCCGTCACCCGATCCGGGCGCATAGAGAGCTCTTTTGAAGTACAGAGCGTGTGCTGGTGCAGTGGGCCCTGCCCGGTATCGATCGGTTGCCGCAACGACATCAGCAATTGACGCGATCTTCTTCAATGAACGGGCGGCAATGCAGCCCGCAAGAATTCGAATCATGTTGTGCAAGAATGCGTTTGCTCGCACACTCAATACAACAAGGAACGGATCACCGGAGAATGGATCATTTCGAACCGAAAGGGTTGCGCTTTCAAGGTATCGAACCGTTGCCTGACCAATGTAGCGCACGGGAGTCAGGGACCCGAAATTCTTTTCGCCCAGGATTTCTAATAGTTCAGAGTTCAGCGCTTCAATATTAAACGGAAACCGCCTGACCCACGCTTTACCCTCCCAGTATGGAGTCTTTCCACCTATCCAATACAAGAATTCATATTCACGCCCCAGGCATGAGAAACGCGGATCGAATTCGCGCGCTACAGGCACAACGCGCCTGATTGCAATATCAGGGGGGAGAAGTCCATTTAACGAAAACAGGAATCGTCGCGGCTCAGTGACGGGAATGCTACTCCGAAAACCGGCCACCTGACCTGTTGCGTGAACGCCGCTATCTGTGCGACCCGAGCAAGTAATGCGAACCTTTTCGCGCAATGCGATGGCGACGGCTTCTTCGAGCAATTCCTGAACGCTCAGTCCATTTGCCTGACGTTGAAACCCGGCATACCTGGTCCCATCGTACTGGAGAACTAGCGCCGTGTTATACGGAAGGTCACGCGGGCGGCTGAGCAGTCTGGGGGACTCCATTGAGCACGTCGATTTCCTTGGCCAACTCTTCGTAGAGTTCCTTTGCCATATCAATTATAATAGAAGGTTTGCTCTTGGATGCGCGACCCATCCCGTAAAGTTTGCCCAGGTATTGCTTGCATCGATTCAGGAATTCGAGCTTCTTCTCTTTGGTGGGTGCAAGTTGATCCAGGAACTTCCTGGTCAGGTACCCATTTATATAGATAACACCATCAAAGCCCCAATTGTTATCAGTATCCGGACCGAGCAGGTTGATAAACTGATCATGGGGCTCCCGGCCGTTTGTCATGATTTCCAGCGTTGGAATGTACCAGCTAACGGCCTTCAGATAAAGATATTCGCTTACCTTTTCAAATCCGTACTTTGGGAATTCCTCTGCCATGTCCTGGAATAACCAGGCACCACGGAGGGCGCAAATTGCCTTCTTCGGGGTAGGGGCCACGCCCATCCCACGCATCTGGTAGCAATCGATTGCCAGCAAGTAGGAGGCCGCACCGGTCACCAGGTTCCGATCCTCGGCATAGTCTACTGGTCCAACAATCTTCTCTATAGAAGTGCGCCGATCGATCATGGCCTTCTTGATCTTTTCGATTTCATCCGGAGCAAGATAGGCAAAATCGTTTGGGAAGGCTGAATACAGGCATTGTGGGCAGGTCAGGATGGAGTATGCCAGAGGGTAGACTTTGCCGTATTTCTTGCTCATTTCATAGAGCCGGCGAAGTTCCTGGGTCAGCTTTCCTGCGATCAGGCGCCCCCCACCGGAATGGAGCTGTTCCCGGTTAAACTCAAACCCGCAAACCTTGCAGGTATTCTTGTCCTTGACCCTGTAGGAAATGGCCTTGGCTTTGCTGACTTCTGGAGGCTTGATCCGCATGGGCAATTACACACTGAGGCCCGGGCCATCCTGTGTAAATTTTATTTTAGCGAACGTCAGGTTTGAACTTGCAAAGTCCGATAGGAATAGGAGCATACTGAAGCAGGACTCCCATATATGTATCGCAGGCTGGCTCTTATTTCTCTCTTATGTCTACCCCTGGCAGCACACGGCGAGTCCGTGGCTGAAAAGGCGTCGGAAAAGCGCAACGAACTGATTCGTTATTTGCGCGAAATCCGCACAATGAGCTATAATTTCCCATGTGATCCCTTTCCGGATTGCGTGGCGGCTCTCCCGGCCAACACACAACCGGGGACCCAGCCAGCAGCTACGCAGGCTCCAGCGGCCCTTCCCGAGCGCATCAAACTCTTCACCGAAGTGAAGCGCATCTATCAGGAAGGAATGGTGTACATGTATGAAGGCAACTATGTGAATGCCTACAATCGCTTTCTGGACAGCCAGGCACGCGTGGAACGAATCCTTGAAGGATTGAGCCAACTGTACCTCGACCGGACAGAAATGCTGCTTCGCGACGCAATTGAGAAAAAGGACCTGTCAAATCCTACGGATATGTCTGCCACGGACATCTCGATCGACTTTGGCCCCAACTCCGATAAGCGGCGCGACTTCAAACGCAATCGTGAAATCCCACGCGATGCTCGGGCTTACGATCCTCGCGAGACGCATTACGCATATAGCAAGTATGAAATTGAACGAAATGTTGAGCAGGGATACAAGCAGCTGGGCCTGGCGCGGGAAGCTCGTCGTCGCGCGCTCACAGTAGACGCAAACCTTGCCCCCAACCAGCGCCTGGAGCCGCACCATCGTCGGGCCAGAATTGAATACTATCTAACCTGTATTCGAATTGCACGGCTGGCCAAGCTGAATGGCGAGCGTATCTACCAGCTCAAGTATCCATACGATAACTATGCGCTCATGAGCCCGTACGGCAAAACAGAAGTCATCAAGGGCGACAATCCAAAGCCTGCAGTATTTCCAAAGGTCGCTGGTAAAGAACGCGATTGGTCGACGGACGAGAACATTACTGATGGAAACAAGAAAGCTGATAAGAGCAATCCGTACATTTATCCGGCCAATCTGAATCCAGTGTTTGATCTTCGCGTACCGGAGCAATATCATCGCGATCTGTCAGATTCTCGTGATCAGATCTTTGAAGACCAGGTGAATATAAATATCGAGTATAAGTATATGCCTGGGAAGCGCGAGAGCAAAACCGAAACCAAATAGCGCTCCGGCGAGCACCGTCGGGCGGCCGAAAAGCGAAAGCGGCCTGCCCCTCGCTCGCTGTTGCGACGCTCGGGCCGTTCGTATCGAGCTCACTGCACGGCTCGCTTTCGCTTTTCAGATACTGTCGGTGTCTTGTCGCTTACCGGTTCGGAAGAACGGAACTCCTATACAGCATTCGCGTGACAGAGAACTGCAAATAGCTGAGCTGATTTCTCATCGACACGGTCATAAGCATGATTGAACTGTGATTCTGTTGGATTTCCGGCTGCAGGAGTGAAGCTTGCCCCCGTACTCGGGAACAACAGTCAATTCGCCGCTTTCCATCCGGATGGAAGTTTCATCTATGCAGGGAGAGATCCGGCCAGTGGTGGAGGCATACAGAAGTATTCGGTTACCGCAGGTACAGGAGCAATGGCAGATCTCGGGAATACTTTGATAAACGGAACAGACACAGTAACGTCTGCCAGTTTTCCTTTTGGAGGTAGCCCCCTTGTAGCAACTACATCAACGGGTGATGTACTGACGATGAGTAAGGACGGCGCTGGAAACCTGAGTAATATTCAACGCACAGCCACCGGGGGTCCATTCGCAATTGGAGTCGTGAGTGCGAACGAGAACTACTTCTACGTCGTGACCACAGCTCCAATGCTGCAGACATACAGCCTTACCAGCGGCGGCGTGATGACATTGATCGATCAGACCAGTCCCATGCTCGGCGGCGCAATCTCTTTCTCGATGTGTCGCGATATGTCGGGGCGGTTTCTGTTCGTAAATGAGTTCACAGGTCCCAATTCAGAGACGCATGTGTTTAGAACCGATGGGGATGGTCTCCCACGCTTTGCGGGAAGTTACTTGATGGGAGACCAGATTCGCGCCTGCGTTGCAAGCACCGACCAACCCTGGCCCCGTTCGCCGACATCCAGGGTTGCGACAAGGCAACGCAGATTTCTCCTGCGGCCGCGGTGTACGCGTCGAGCGGCTTCACCGCGGCCCGAGGCTCGGGACGCCGCGCCGAAGGGCGATGTGCACACCGGGTCCGCAGGCCAACAAACGGCGTGACCGCCGGAGTCAATTAAGGCCGGCTTCTTTGCGGGCCAAAACGATTTGATTCATTCTTAGCTGGGCTAATCGACGTAAGTCTACGAGGGCTTCAGCATGATTCTTAAGTTCCGGATCCTGCTCAAATCTTCCTTCCATTACACGCAAGGAATCCCGGATAAAACGCAGATCCTTCTCCGTTGCTATTTTATGCTGCTTGATCAGCTGCTTCACTCGAGCGAATTCATATTTCCTCAAGTGGACACGAACAAGAAATTCAACACCAAACTTCTGTACAGCCTCGCCCCATTTTCCGGACCGATCCATCTCTTCGATCTTCGTCAAGTGCTCCGAGTCGACAGCGCGTCGCGGTTGCGTTGAGACATCGCTCTGGTCGCGAATTGGTTGAACTTCCTTAAGGATCTCCGGAATCAGCTCGCGTAGTTTTTCGCTCTTCCAGGTATCGGAAAATTCGACAAAGCGCGTGGCCATGAATTGTTCAAATTGTTGCAGCATCATCGCCAGGTTCAGTGATTTACCCAGCGGAGTATTGTTGAACTGCCGTGCAGTTCCGATCATTTCACGTACAACCTGTGTTGCTTGCTTGCGTTTGTAGTACTGGCCCTCATAAGCTAGCTCAAGTTCCGAGTAAGCGACCTCTTTGAGCTTCATCAGGATGGGAATATCTGAGACCACGTACGTTTCCAGTCCGTGAATCAACAAGCGATCATCTGGTTCGACCAGGCGAATAATGAAAATGTAATGCGCCTCCGCGAGCATGCGTAAGTAATAGCGCATCTTCTCCTCGTTCTCCACAAGGTCGTTTAACGTCTTTCTGTAAATTGTCTCGGATTGGGGGAATGAGGTCCGCTTCCCCTCATCATTGACGGCCCGAATACGTTCGACCATCGCCATCAGGCGTTCGAGGAGAGTCACTCAAGTAGCCCTTTCTTCTTGAAGATCCCGATCAGGTTCTGCAAGTCTTCTGGTGTGTCGATGCCGGGCAGAGAACCCTGGACAAGATGCGCGCCCATCGAGAAATCGTTTTCCAGTACGCGAAGTTGCTCGAGCGATTCTGTGTCTTCGAGACCCGATTGGGGCAATGTTCTAAAGCGTAGAAGGAAATCGCGGCGATAAGCGTAGATTCCCAGGTGTAGATAGACAGGCTGCCCGGTCTTGTTTCTAGGAAAAGGAATTAGGGAGCGGGAAAAATAGAGGACCTTTCCCTTGCGCGTTAGCGTTAGCTTTACGCGATTGGGAATCAATGGGTCTTCTGCATCCTCGAATGGACGAGCTGCCGTTGTGACTTCCCACTCAGGATGCTCTTGCAAGAGACGCACGACGCCCGATATCAATTCCGGTTCGATCCCTGGTTCGTCTCCCTGGATGTTTACAATAATGTCTTCGTCTTTGTAGGATTCGGCAACCTCGGCCAATCGATCCGATCCTGCTTTGTGGTGTTCGGAAGTCATGATAACTTCACCACCGAAGGCTTTTACCGCATCGCGAACGCGTTCATCATCGGTAGCAACAATCAGCCTATCCAGGTCCCGGCAACGCGAGGCTGCCTCATAAACCCACTGGACCATTGGCTTCTTTCCGATCTGAGCAATCACCTTTCCAGGAAATCGTTGCGAACCGTATCTGGCCGGAATAACGCCGAGTACACTCATGAATTAAAGAAGTTCTGAATCGCGTGTGTACGTCAATCGCTATCCCCGTTTCAAGGGAGCGCCGCAGAGAGTTTCACCGTTCCCTGCCGCTCCAGTTTATTCCAGCCGTGCCGGCGACCCTTCAGCATCGCGAACATCGCCTTGAAGGTGATGAAATACATGAATTGTCTATAAAAGAAACGCTGAATCAGTACCAGTAGCATGAGCCGTTTGGGCTTCTTTTCCAGCGTGAAGGCCAGGAGTGACCCGCAAAGATCCATGAACAAGAACAGAACGTAGCCCGCAGCAATGGCGGCAAGATCGCCCCGTAGAATGGAGAGCACGAACACGATGTCCCCGATAGGCGACAATGCGGGAAAAAGAATTTGAAAAAAGAACAGATTTGGCAGCGCGACCCAACCCAGGGAGCGCTTGAAGAAAGCTTTCCTGTGTTTCCAGAGGCACTGAAACGTACCAAAGCTCCAGCGAAATCTTTGCGTTGCCAGCGTGCGAATCGTTGCTGGCGCTTCTGTTCTGGCGCGCGCTTCGGGAGCATAAACGATTCGAGCGTTCGCCCTGAGCATTGTCAGGGTGAGGTCTGCGTCTTCTGTCAGCGTGTCGGAGTTGTACCCTCCGGCCGCTAGAACTTTGGACCGGCGCCAGGCCCCCGTTGCACCAGGGACAACGCTGATGCAATTGAGCGCATCAAAAGCCCTGCGGTCGAAATTCTGGGATGTGATATACTCGAGCGATTGAAACCCGGTAAGTATGTTGTGAACGTTTCCTACTTCCACATTCCCGCAAACTGCATCCACTTGTGGGTCCTGGAAAGGAGAAGCGAGCTCCGTAATGGTCTGGGGCATCACAATCGTATCTGCGTCGATGGTGACTACGATCTCATGTTTGGCTTCTCGCATCCCATGATTCAATGCAACGGATTTGCCACCATTTGGTTGGGTGATCAAACGAATTCGTTTATCCTTTCTTTGAAGCTCTCGAACTACAGCCGCTGAGCCGTCAGTACTGCCATCGTCTATCACCAGTATCTCAAATTTCTTGTGCGTACTGCGCTGCAGTGATTCGATTGTTTTCGAAAGGGTCTTCTCTTCGTTGTAAGCGGGAATGAGGACGCTCACGGGAATCCTGGGATCGGTAGCCGGGACTCCCTCGCGTTTACGTACCGATTTGAGCACCAGGAAACCGAGGAAAACAATTCGCACAATGGCGAGTAACGTTGTGAACAGGAAAAGCCAGGTGATCGCCAGCCATCCCCATCGAACAACGATTCTAGCGGCCGATGTTGCGTAGACAAGCAACTCCTCTGAGGCCGGAAGAGGAGGCATGAGGGCAGCTCGATCGAGACCGGCGGCCCGGTCAATGCTCTCAAATTTGAAGCCCATTGCCCTTGCTTTTGGAATCAGCAATTTTAAAGCTTCGACTGTCTGAGTCCGATCACCACCAGCATCGTGCATAACGATGATGTGATTCTCGGGCTTCTTTGTTTGCTCAAGGATACGGTTAACCATTCTCTGGGCGTTTGGCTTTTGCCAGTCTGAAGAATCAATGTTGGCCCCCACTACGATATATCCCATATCTGTGACGATCTTAAGCGGATCGATCTCGACGGCCTCATCGGGATTGGAATCAGTATTGTAAGGGGCTCTAAAGAGAAGGGTTTTCCGACGGAGTTCTTGCTCTAGAATTCTCTGCGTGGTATTTACTTCAAGGCGAGTTCGTTCGCCGGCTGTTCTACTCAGATCGGGATGAAAGTAAGTGTGATTTCCAATCAAGTGGCCGTCTTCGGCAATTCTTCGCAGAGTTTCCGGATAACGTTCGGCCTGTTCACCCACTACAAAGAACGCAGCGGGAACCTTTTGTTCTTTGAGCACTTGCAGTATTTTGGGCGTCCATTGCGGATCAGGTCCATCATCAAATGTCAGTAGCAATGTCTTCTCGTCAATTTGGTTGCCCACTCGCTCGAGTAGATAACCGGATGGCACTCGTTTATACTCTGCGGATGTTACGAACTGCTCACTATCGGTAGTCGCCTGGAGTTCGCCTGATCCAGGAGAAGTATGAACGCGAAAGATTTCCCCAATGCTCAGATACAGAATACTGCGCAGCGGCAACGGTTCATTCAGTGAAGAAAGATCAGGTTCGACTTCTGACAGAACTTTCCAGATTGTTGGATCTTCCGCGCCGAGGCGCCAGACAGCAACACCTGCCACGTCCGCCCGATCTGCGGCGAGTTTGTGATTCCACGCAGTTACGCTATTGGTGAACCAGACGTCATGAGAAATCTTTTCGTCCTGAACGTAGGCAAAGCGCATATTCTTGGTGTCCGCGTCCAGGACCGGGAGCGCGCCCGTGTCGTCCGCCAGCGCCATGACCTCTGAAAATTTCATGCTATAAGCATGCGGTTTGCCCCAATCAATTCCGTACGTTGCAATTCCCACCAGAAGCTTCTCGGCCGGAACATCTTTCAGCGTTTGCGCAAGGTTGGCCTCAAACCAGCTCTGGCTGGCAATTGGGCCAGCCGGGCCAGAGGCGTAGTGTTGGTCATAGTTCATCAAGACAACGCCGTCGGCTATTGCCCCGATCGCTTTTACATCATACGCTGGATCATTGGCAGTTATGTCGACGGTGAGGATCAATCCCTTTTCATTGAGTTTCCTTCCCAGGTCTGCCAGGAACTTAACATAGTTGTCTTTCCCAGCGACGCCTAACGTTTCGATGTCGACATTGAGCCCTTTTAGATTATCCTTTTGCGCGAATTCGACCAGGAGGCTGGCGGTGCATTCGCGGAGCGACGGATTGGCGAAGAGTCTGCGCATCTCGTCGGTGTGCCATTTGTCTCTATGGCCGTTTGTGACGCGGGCAATGATAGCTGCATCTGATTCGTCCAGAAGGCGCTTAACGTCATAGTCAATCCGTTCGGTGGCGTCACACTTTGCTTCCGTTAGCAGAAACCAGTCCGGAAACACGACGTCGATGTGATCCTTAAATTGTTTGAAGGAATTCAGGCTTTCAGGATCATCCTGGACAAGAAACGCAGTCACCAGTCGCTTTCCCTGGCGTGGGAGCGCGAGCAGGGCGCCCTTGTCCTCTTCTCTAAGTTTCTGCTTTGCTCCTGGATGCTGCAGCGGATGCAGTTCTCTTGCCATCTCGCGGACTGCCTGCACGCGCCGTTCGATTCTGCGCGCATGTTGCACGTCCGGCAGCGGTGGCGCAATCAGGATGGAGGCTGCGAACGCCGATGCGAGGATTGCACCAAGGGTGAGGATAACAAAAAATACGACCAGGAAAGAACGCCAGCGGCGCTTTGTAGGATCTTCGAAAATCATGGGGCGACCAGCGGATCAGTGAGGCCCGCATCATCAAAACCTTTCTTGCGCAGCAAGCAGCTGTCGCAGTGACCGCAAGGCCGGCCATGAGAAAGAGGTTTGTAACAGCTTGAGGTTTGTCGGTAATCAACTCCCAATCGCATACCCTCCTGAATGATTTGTGCTTTGGACATTCTGATCAAAGGCGCATGGATCTCAATGGGCTTTCCCTCCACTCCGCGCTTCATCCCGAGATTTGCCATGCGAGAAAAGGCTTCCAGAAACTCCGGCCTGCAATCGGGATAGCCGGAATAGTCCAGTGCATTGACACCCAGAAAGACATGCGAAATTTCATATGATTCTGCAAGCGCGAGCGCATGAGCAAGGAAAAGTATATTGCGAGCGGGGACATACGTGACCGGGATTCCGGAATTTGAAACGGCATCCATTGGAACTTCCGGTCCTCCCGGAACCAGGGCTGTATTCTTGAATATTGCGGGATCCAGGTTGAGTACAAAATGTTTCTCACACAGGCGGTTAGCCAGGCTCTGCGCTTTCTCTAGTTCGACACTATGCCTTTGTCCATAGTTGAAACTAAGAGCGAATAAGGTCAGGCCGCGTTCACGGGCCATGTAAAGCACAGTCGTGGAGTCAAGGCCACCGCTCAGTAGGACGAGCCCGCGTTCCATATTATCCTCGATACACGCAGCGCGAATTGCAGGTTTCGTGTACGGTAATCTCGACAAGCGGTGGAATCTCCTTTTTCAAGCGGCTCCACAGCCAGAATGCGATGTGTTCGGATGTAGGATTTTCAAGTCCAGGTATTTCGTTCAACAGGTTGTGATCCAGGAAACCATCGAGCAAAGGCTTTACAACCACTGAGATAGCACCAAAATCCATCAGCCAGCCAGAATGCTCGTCCACGTTTCCGGCCAATTTGATTTCAAACAGAAATGAATGCCCATGCATGCGCTTGCACTTATGCCCGTCGGGGACGTTTGGCAAAAAGTGGGCGGCCTCAAATCTGTATTCCTTGATAATCTCGACCATTCTTGATTGCAAAGGGTTGGTCATTCTCAAACTCCGACTGCGTCCGCGCCCCAGATGATCTTATGGAGTTGTGTTTGGATGCGGGCGTCAATAGATTCCTGGAGGGTCCAGGAAACGAGATCATCCAGTTTCACCGCGCCCCACACGGGAGATAGCAGAAGTTCGCAGACAAACTCAAGATTGTGCGTGCGAATCCAACCGACTGCTCGATCAAAATCCAGACGGTCTTTGATCACGAACTTTATTTCGTCCGTGGGTTTGAGAAACTGGAAGTTTTTCTCAAACGGATGATGGTCTTCTCCGGAAGCCGGCAGTTTGATGTCCATAACGATGTGCACGCTCTCTGGAAGCCCTTCAAGGGAGCGATGCCCGCCGGTTTCCAGGAGCACCTTTTTTCGGAAGGGTTCGCCGGCCAGTACTGTTGCAAGTTCAATCACACTTGATTTCTGAATCAATGGTTCCCCACCGGTGATCTGAACCAGGTGTACCCAGCCAGGGATTGAGGCCAGGATTTTCTCCTTTGACCAGAATTCGCCCGAAGCCAGCGCCTGGGGCGTGTCACACCAGGTGCATCGGATGTCGCAAACGCCTGTGCGGATAAAGTGGCAGGGTAGGCCTGAATGTGCACCTTCCCCTTGAATGGAAGTATACGACTCGAAAACGCGCAGAAACTTGAGTTCGTTGGGGATCATTGGTAAAAAAGCTTGTGCCGGCAACAGTGTCCGGACTCTGGAAGTGCTTTGATTCTATTTCGCTTTGTTCAGGTCGTTCTGATTCTGGGCTTCTCGGCGGGAATCCTTTTTCTGGCCTATTCCTGGTTCGTTTACCTCAGCGCACGCAGTGCGAGGGTGCAGGTGCTACGCCGGATGAACGGTCCATTTCCACGAGGGACGCGTGCCCAGGTCTTTCACTTTGTCTTCTCGCCTATTCTCTATGTGGAATTCGAGAGGGAGGGGTCATTCATTATCCTTGAGAAACGATTCGGACTCCGGCGGCGGAGTACAATCAAACAATCGGCCGCTGGTCTGCTTGGCCAGTTTGAACCCATCATCTCCGAGTGGATTCGATCGGGTCTTCCTGTGGCAGCCATCCCCGCCGAGATCATCCGCGGAGACGGTCTACGTTGTTCAATTTGCTTGTTCAACCTTACAGGTAGCTCAGTCGAGCGAAGTCTTTATGCATTGGTTCTCATGCCAGGCAGACATCTTCCCTCGCTTGAGGAGCTCACCGTGTTTCGATCACGCGTGATCCGCGACCTGCCTGCGTTGGAAGCACGGCAGAAAGACATCTCCTTAGCGGATATGAAGCAACAGAGCAAGAAGGGACGAACGGACCTGTCGCGACGGGCGTTACTTGCAGAAGCGGAGCTCGAAAGCCAGCGATTGGCAATGCTTCAGATCGCCCATGACATTCGGATTCCCGTTGCAGCCCTGCGGCTCATCAGGATCAACCTGGCGGCGGAGTGGGAAGCGATTCGCCCCCAATTGAGTGTTCCAAATGTACACATGGACGGACTCATCGGTCGCCTGGGAAAACAACTTTCGAACCTGGAACTTTTCGCCTCAAGCTATCTGGATCTCGAAACTTCATCCGGACCCGCGACTGCACCGACCAGTCCGGAGCAGGAGGTTGAATTGAACGTGCTCTGGCTTGAATTACTTGATGCACACGCGGAGGAGCTAAAAAGCAAGCGGCTGCAGTTGAAGCTTGAGGGGACCTGGGAAAGCCACCGTGTTTTTGGGCATCGCGAAAGTTTGATCCGAATACTTGAGAATGTCCTGTCCAATGCGATCAAATTTTCCGTGCCCGGAGGTATGATCTGGACGAGCCTGAAACGCGATCAGCAGATGTCCGTGCTGGAACTTGAGGACTCAGGGCCTGGCATGCCGGTCGACGAGCAAGAAATCCATTTTGAACTTGCGACGAGGAATATCGGGCGAAGTGGATCCGGCTACGGACTTGGCCTTGCCGCTGCGAGGAAGTTGGCAAAGCACCTACATGGCAGTTTGATTTCCGCACCGCCCACGCACGGTCACGGGGCCAGGCTCGTGCTCATGCTACCTTTGCCCCCAGATTGAGTCAGATTTTTGCTTGTACTTTCCGGCCTGGTGGCATCCTTGGGACTATGATCACCGGGATTCACCTGCGGAATACGACCGGCAAGCGCTCCGGTTCGTTTATTCGCTATGAGTACGGCGAAGATCTGTTCGGTTATATGTATCTCGACGTGATCCGTGGCAAAAAGCACCGGGCCGCTAAAGTCTGGACTGCACTGTTTAACAACAAAATCGAATTCCTGATTACCCTGGATCTTGAGCTGGAAAGAAAAGAGAATCTGAACTACACTCACGCCTGAGTTCTGATTGCCTTTTTTTATCCCCGCCACATCCTCGCGCTGTGGATGAACCGTTATACGTTCTTGGGTCCGGGTCGCTCGGGATTATCCTGGCCACCCTGCTGGCAGAAAAAGCTCCTGTAGTGACCCTTTGCTGGCACGACGCTGAAGAGGCCGCCAGGATCAGGCGAAGCGGCAGCCGGGAGCTCCTTGATCAAGTATTCTTCTTTCCAGACAACATCGAGATAACCACCAGAAACACGTATCTCCAGGATAACTTCATTCTATTCGTGGCTGTTTCTTCGCGCGAACTTGAAGAAACCATGGAAAGCATGTTTTCCTCGCTCAAAGACAAGGTAGGGACTGTAGTCCTTTTTACAAAAGGCATCCCTTCTTACACTGCCAGAAAGAAATACAATGCCAACACGTTTAGCGATTATATGCAAAAGTATGCGCTTGAGCATGGGATCACGCGCGTGAATTTCGCGGCAGTCAATGGACCTGCGCTCCTTTCTGAGCTATTTCATTCGTCCTACAGTTTTCTCAATGTCGGTTGCGCCAATGTCGAAGCCGGCAAGCGAGTCGCAGAGATACTGGCCAGCGATCGCATATATTGCGAATTTACCTCTGATGTAATTGGCGTCGAGATGTGCGGTGTACTAAAAAATCCGGTGGCCATTGCCTGCGGGATTGCCTCGTGCATGAAAGAGGTGGGCGGAAACTTTATGGGTGAGCTCATCCATCGCGGTTTCCGCGAGATGCTTTCCATTTCGTTAGCGATGGGCGCGCTCCAGGAAACAATCATCGGCCGATCCGGCATTGCAGATCTGGCCACGACTTGCCTGAGCCCGGAGAGTCGCAATCGTGCATACGGTGAGCGTTTCATGAAACGTCTGTTAGCCGGGGAAGATGATCCAGGTATCCTGGACAAGCTGGAAACGTTTCTGACCCCGGAAAGGGTAATTCAAAAAGATGTGCTGCATACAAAGGATGTAGTTGAAGGCGGGTTTGCAATTAGCTCCATCGTGGAGCTGGCTGAGGAACTTGGCATTGAAACGCCGATCTATCGCGCCGTTTACGAAATTTTATCACGCCGCAGTCCACCCATCGCGTTGATTTCAGCCGTTACCGGGGCTCCCGTTCGAAATCAGGAAACGCCTGTGATCAAACGTCGACAGGGCCTACATCTCGCTTCCGGAACTGATTTTGTGGACGTTCTTTCTGAGCGGGTGTTTCACAATGTTCATCACACGAAGGGGATGCAGGCGCGAATTAAGAAACAATCCGCGCAAATTCTTCAACAACTAGAGAAGCGACTCGATAAAGCCAAACGAACTAAGAACAAAATGGATCTTGAGAAAATCCCGCGTGAGCGTGAACTCTGGGGGGGACTGTCCTCTGCATTTGCGGAAGAAGAGGGTAAGGCACTCAAGGATTTGATTCAATTTTATGCCAGCGAAATAGCTGACAGTTACACGCCCGGGATGCGGGAGACTCTGATTCGCTTGCTGGCTCCCGTTCGATTTGCAGCGAGCGGTTTTCGTTTTGGTTCTGCTCTACCAAAGATTGGCGGGCATGTAGAAGAGCTTAAGGAGCTTGCTGCGCGCTACAACATCATGTACGCCCCAACGCATCGCTCGCATCTCGATTCAGTTGAGGTTGCCTTTGGGTTGTCATGGCTATCATTGCCTTTGCCTCGATATGCAGCCGGAATTAATCTGATGACTGATGCATTCCAATCATGGCTATTGCGATCATTCGGGGCCTATGCAGTGGATCGTGAGCGCACGCGGAATTTCCTCTATCTGGAATGCCTGTCATCCTATGCAACGGTCATGCTGGAATCCGGAATCCCATCGTTGATGTATCCGGAGGGCACACGTAGCCGGACAGGTGGGATCGTTCAGATCAAGACTGGCCTCCTGTCCACAGCTGTGGATGCCTTTCAGAATACTGGCCGCGAGGTTGTCGTGGTTCCATTGGCTCTGTCCTATGAAAGCGTTCCGGAGGACGCATTCTATTGTGATCTAGAAAAGGAGCCTCCATTCAAGGACTTTATCAACAAGCGCGGGAGCGCGTATCTTGACGTTGGTCGTCCGATCCGCGTTTCCCAGCACATGAACGCTGACGATCCAACGCACTCGATTGCCCTGAACATTGCCGATGAATGGCGGAACCATCTGCGCGTTCTCCCCAATCACATAGTGGCCCGCCTTCTGTCCGACGGGATGCATTCGCTGGAGCTGGATTCACTTGCACAAAAGGTCGAGGCTTTTGTGGCCAGGCAATCGGCAAACTTCCTCACGCGGGATACCAGGGAAATCGTGGATCAGGGTGTGCAATCGCTAACGGAACGAGGCATAGCGCGACGGGATGGCGGGAAACTCGTATCAGCCAGGCCTGCTTTAGCTACGTATTATGGAAACATGGTGCCCCAATCAGCAGTAGCCGAGTGATCGAGGAGGGGCTAAGATACTTGATTTTTTCCAGGGATTTACCTTCCGTACCCTGGAAAAAGGGTTGCTCGTTTTTTGGTAATAAAGTTACACTGTGTCAGGGAAACATTTCCTGGGGGGGAACTAATGAAAAAACTCATGCTAGCTGGGGCTATCGCTCTGGCGGCTCAGGCAGGCCTTTCTGCCAAGTGCTTTATCTTCGTTCACGGTCACAATAGCTCAAACCTGACCTATCAGCAAGCTCGTGACTATTGGAAGAAAAGCAGCACCGACATGGTGTCTTACATTGCTAAAGACAACCAGTTCTATATTGTGAACTGGAATTCAACTGTCTACTACTGGGACGGCGCAATCGAAGTAGCCGGTAAAATCAACAACGCCCTTGCTGGCGGAGCTGATGGTGGTGGTAACAAATGTCTCTCTGGCGAAACCAGCTATGTGCTCGTTGCACACAGTATGGGAAATCCAACCATCGCGTACATCACTGGTAACTCACGTAGCACTGACCCGTACTACAACTACGGCGGCGCAAACTTCAAAAACATCGCTGACAAGATTTCAGTCCATGTTTCTGTTCAAGGCGCGCACCGCGGAACATACGGAGCAGACGGTATTTGCGGAAATGCAAGCTGGATGACTAACTTCATCTCCGGCGTTGCTGGCTTCTTCATGGGAAGCACTTGCGATAACGGAACAGCTTCGCTGCAAACAGCAGATAGCTGGCAAGTTCGCACTTATGCAAACTCTCCACGCACCAACATTCACCTGATTTCTGGATATGAGGCAATCTTCGGATCAAGCGCGCTCCTTTCTGGTGAAGATGATGGTCTGCTTTCCTACGCAAGTACGTTTGCCTGCAACGGTAGCGCAACTGCTAGCTACAGCACTTCAAACATTTGTCTGAACTCAGCTAAACAAGAAGTAAGCGGGTTCTATAACTGTGATCAACGCCATGAAAACCATGACGACGGTCGTAACGATCAAGATCGTGATACTACCAGGGCCGTAACAGGCGGTTGCTGGGGAACTAACACGAGCGACACGCAAGTGCGCTCAAGCATGAGCAGTGCAGAACTAATTCGTTGCATCTGGTCTTATAAGCCAGCTGGCGACACTGCCTGCAACTGATCACTTTCGTTTAACACGGGCGCAGGTTGTCAAAAACCTGCGCCATTTTGTCTGACCCTTAACTGCAATCATCATCTACTCATTCAATCTCAGGACTTAAACAATGTCGAAGCGGAATCTAATCTTTATTGGAATCGGTCTGGTAATCCTATTGATTATTGGATTTGTCATGTTCGGCGGAAAGGGTCGTTCACCTGGTTCAGACCGTGCCGATTCAGACGGCAAGCGCAGCTGGACAGACTTCTTCAAGTTTGGCGGTGAAGGCGACATACGGGATGGAGAGCACCTCAGCCCCAAAACAGTCCTGTTCAACAGCGCCAAGGAGTACCGTGAGCGCGCAAAA
>JAEUSB010000016.1 GCA_016788865.1 Leptospirales bacterium | reverse complement strand
TAACCGCAATGGCCAGCGCACTGAATGCAGACTATCTCATCTTTGGCACCGGTAGAACTGAGCGCGTCCTCTGGGATCGCTTCTTACGGACCGCTTCCTTTCGGGTCATCGAGGCCAAATCCGGAACAATCGTCCTGGCCGGTTCCGCAGAACAACTAAACTCGCACGCTACATGGGTCGGAAACAAACTCGGATGCGAAACGGCGGACGAGCTAAACAAGAAATCGTCCAAATAGGCTTTGCAGTTTCTCGGGCGCGAAGCATAACAACAGCCGTAACGGAACGCTGGCACATTCACCGGAGCGCCCAGGGTATCATATGAATCAAATTGTTCTTCCAGCGGATTTCTTTGAAAAAAATAGACCTGATGAGGCCTTCCAGAGTCAAGCCACAGCTTTTGCTCGCTCGGGCTTTTCAGTGCATACCCTGGATTTTGAAGGTCTGACCTCAAAAAGTCGATTCCTTCCCAAACTTTCTCCTTCGGCCACACTGTTCCGTGGTTGGATGTTATCTTTGGATAAATATCAAACCTTGCTTGCAGCTATAGAATCGGCAGGTGCCACGCCATTCACCTCCTCTGAACAGTATCGCGCGGCGCATCACCTTCCCCAATGGTATCCCCTGCTCAGGGAACTCACACCGGAAACAGTCATCCTCGTGGATTTAGAACAGGCCGAAACTACTTTGCGGAATCTATCATGGGACCGTTTCTTTATAAAGGACTTTGTGAAATCTCTTAAGACTTCTGTAGGCTCGATCATCGATTCGCCGGACAAGATCACCGAGCTCATCTCGGAGATGAAGAAATTTCGTGGCACCGTGGAGGGTGGCCTCTGTATTCGCAAAGTAGAGGATATTATTCCTGAATCAGAGCAGAGATTTTTCGTCTGGAAGCAGGTTGGATACGCTAGCGATGCCACGGCTCAAGTCCCGGAGGAAGTAAAGTTCGCCGCAAGTGTAATCCCATCTCAATTCTTTTCTGTCGATCTTGTCCGCACAAAAACCGGAAAGAATCGTATCGTTGAGATTGGTGACGGTCAAGTATCTGATATTGTTGGCTGGACTCCGGAACGGCTTTCGGAAATTCTTTCCACTTAACCTGGGGCGCTCCCCATAAACCGGAGAAACAAATATGCACGGGAAATGTCTCACGATTCTGTCTTTCGCTGCAATCAGCACGTTGGCCCTACAATGCTCTCCTCGCTATCCCACGATTCTGATAGATGAAGCCCATTATCAAGTCGAACGCCCTGGCAAAGCGACGGCAGCCCCCTACGAGATTGCACCAGCCTCTGGGCTCGTCATTGATACTACCCGGTTCACTTTCCTACCGGACGCCGACCTCAAGATACAAAAGCCGAATCTAATGCAGCTAGTCGTGTCCAAAGACGAGATTTATGCCGCGGATTTCGACGGGAATAGCTACCGTCACACTCTGGATTCAACAACGTTGCAACCTATGCAAGACGGGCTAAAATTCACGGGCTTTAAGTCCGGCCAGGACATGATCCTCGCCATCGGCAATGTGAAAATCGCGAAAGAAGAGCCCGGACCAGAAGGTCTCAGGGTTATGTGGGTCGGCTTAATCAAAGTCACAGAAAACAAGAAGTAGACTACCACGGAGCTCAATGATCTCCCGGCTTGCCTCCCGACTCTCGGAGCCAGCATCGGGTCCCGCAACTGATTTGCGCAAGGCCGCACCGCGGCGCTTCAAGGCGGCGGTAACGACGTATAACTATACGTTATGCGAACTTCAGGCGCGAAGAAATCGTCATGAACCCTCATCTAGAACTTCTGGTACAATCTTTTGGAAGGGCTGAAGCTCTAGCCGCGGCTATCGGCTTTGATGATTTCAGAGCCGGTCGGCATGTGTCGCGAGATCATCGCAACTGGAAGACCGGTGAATCGGAGGTCGCAGCGACCTGGATCGGACTCTTGATGCCTTCCTTTTCTGATCACCGCGCGGTAATTACATTCGATGTCTCCAGACGAGTCCGCGAGCACAAAGAGCTTAGCCCTTTACGGCGCACAGCCATTGCTGCCTTCGAGAGAAACTCGATCACTCCGTTCGATATTCAAATGTTTGATTCAGAACGAAAGCCAGATGATCCGCTGACAGGATCGCTCGCCGAACTTCCATGGAACAGCCCGGAATGGCATGTATCGTTGGACGGCACACTCTACGCTTTCCTGTCCGAGACGATGACCCTTTCCGGATTCCTGCTTTTTGCAAATCCAACGGATCGGTCCTTGCTTCGTCTTGTTGAGCTGTTGAAGGACACTGAAGCGGAAGTCCGCGAAAAGGGAACAAGCGCGAATTTTCAAGATGATCACCGACAATCAAATCAGAATTGAATATCTCCGAACAGACCGAGGAGATACGGTCCGTATGTGTCATATCCCCACCGATGTCGCTGTGTCATTTCAAGGTTCACCTGACCACTTTCAACTCTGGCGCTTGCGTCGTAGGCTGGAACTGGAGGTCCGAAAAACAAACAGGGAGCCAATTGTCACCTCGTTACCACTCCGCGAACTGAACGGTTCTACTCATCGCTCTACAGATCTCCTCACAAGGGAGGCTATCAAAACGCAGCTGCGCTCGGGTTCAGTTTCGTTTGTGGTGGCGAATATCGGCGATCCGCTTGATTGGTACTCACCAGCAGACGCCATTAGGCTCTGGAAAGGAGAGGTAAAAAGCCATCTCATAGAGAAGCCAACTTTTAACCTGGCCGATCTGCAAGACGAATACGGTTATCTTGCCTACTCATGGCCAAAGCTTGACGAACGCCTCATATCCTTAGAAAAGCATCATTGAAACAAGCGTCCAACTTTTGTTAGCCGCGGAACTTTAGAAATCCTGGCCTTCACCTTGCTCTTTTACAATTCCAATTTCAGTGCTGATTCAAAACAAGGGTTACCGTTGTCAGATTATCTGGCGCCATTGATCTCTCCAATGCCCTCGAGTTTCGAGAGTTTCTCACAACCGCGGCACCACCCTTATTCTGCAATTCTTCGAATCTCTGCACTGGGTGGAAGGATACTCCCCCCGGTTTGCAGTGGATGAGAATGCCGCCTTGCGATTGGCCAGCGATCATTCCAGACCGGACGGGCAGAACCTCCCATAACAACAATGCCGCACGTTAGGCGATATTCCATAATCCATGATTGACAAACTGATTTCCTTTGCTACTGATACGGCTACGCTGGCGCTATTTGATCCAGAACTTTTGGCACATCGTATTAACGATGCGGCCCCCGATTGGTGGACTTACAAGTTCGCAGAGCTTCCTGAAGTAATAGAGGGCAGACTTCTACTCCTTGATTTGGGTTCAGATGGCGCTTATCAAGTCCGCATCACCAATCAAGAACTTGCGGCAAACGAGAAGGCCTATGCCCGCAACAAGCTCGGCCCGTTCGCACTCAAGGTAAAATCTGGAGAGTTATTTACTGGAGCCGGAGAGGAAGTTCCGGGAGCCGGCCTCGGAATTGAAACCCTATCCTCCTGTTTTCCCATTCTCGCCGGAGACTATGCGGTCACAGTTTACTGGATCGACCGGGCTAGCAATGGTTATTGGTCAGGCACGGAAAACAAATCATCCGACGTACCGGTTGATATTGTAATTCAAATTGAGCTTTCAACGTCGAAACTGAACCCACCAACCGAAGAGCAGCTGCAACTGATATCCTCTGGCGATTTTCTTTTTCCGGATTTGCCACGCCATGTTGGACCTCTACCCGGCATGCTCATCTCATCGCAAGTGAGAAAATCAAATGGCAGTCTGGTTCTGGCTGAAGCCGGTCCGCTCCATTACCGGCCACTTCTCGAGACCTTCGACGGGCTCACTCAGGGCCAAAGAGTTAGAGTAGAAGTATTAGATGTGGATCATTCAAATCGCACATTTCGCGCCCGTATTGTAAGCTATACGCAATAATCCGCAGGGAAACTTTTTGGCCATACCTGACAATTTTACTGAGGCCCAGAAGGCAAGACTCAGCTATCTCCTTGAAGACGCGTGGCTCGCCCTGGACGAGGAACGAAGTGAAGATACTGTGACAACGCAGGCGAATCCTGTACAAGCTTCGTCCGAGATTGAATCGGCTGCCGAGCTTCACTATTCTTCTCGCCATTTCAACTGGGACACGGGAACAGAAACCCTTGAATCGGTG
Organism: Leptospirales bacterium; assembly: GCA_016788865.1. Taxonomy (GTDB): domain Bacteria; phylum Spirochaetota; class Leptospiria; order Leptospirales; family Leptonemataceae; genus JAEUSB01. The sequence goes on along the minus strand of JAEUSB010000016.1, from coordinate 31,148 downwards.
CTCGAACATCCCCTGATCGATAGGGCTACCGTATTGATGATCTATTGGATGGCGGGACTTCAACGGCAGATCACGTCGCATAACTAATATTGCAACGTTAGACGAAATAACTCCTCAGAATCTTCCACAGACCCCTTTCGCAAAAATAGCATAAATGAGGTTTCAATTGAGAACTATCCGGTGTTTCGCAATCGCTTTGATTATCGCTCTAACTCACGCCCTGCAGTCTGAGCCCTCCAAATTCACTCCGCCAAATGCTCCTCAATTTCGACCGGTAGCCATCACTCAAATTGCCGAGCAAACAAACCAATTGGTCGCGGAGCATCAGAAGGACCCCGGGCTCAGCCTGTTGCAGGATCGAATCCGCGTTCGTCTGAAATGGCCCCAGACACTGTCACCCATTTCCGAAATCAACAAAAGCGGTGCCGGAGCCTTTCTACAAATGACTACGGGATCGCAAAAGCATTTGGCACTTTTCACCCACGAATTCTGCGTGGCTGACAGTGACGTTAAGATATGTTTTCTCTTGCAATCCCCCTTTGAGCCCTACCTCCGAACGATAAAGCCAGGAACAGCAGTAGACTTGTTTGCACTCTTCGGATTGGTCGGCACGGCCGAACGGGAAGCAACCCTGCTAGTGGTCGGGCTCCAAACAGAACCCTGACGCCGCGGTTCGCATACCAATCAAGTAACAGACGTTATGCGAAGTTTGCCCGCGCAGGTTATTTGCAACCGGGATACCCAAGCGTGTCACCCCATCGCCTGTCTCCGCCAACGAATACTTCCGAAATGCACGTATCGTTGTACCTGGATCCGGGATATATGCTCACAATGCGAAAACGAACCTTCTTGATGCACAGGGATGCATTCAGGGCTATTTCTGTATCCTCCATATTGCCGTCATATGAGCTGACGAAGCACGGATCTTCTCCGATATGCAGCCCTGCTCTACAGGCTCCGTCCTTTAGTCGCCCCTTATGCACTATCTCTCGACCGGTTGTAGTCGTGATTGCCAGCTCATAATCCTTGACTCGATTGTTCGCATAGTACAGATCTTTGCTGACCATCACACCTCCCAGGACAAAGATTGATTTCGCGGGAGTCCTGCTGAATGTGAATTCTATCGATTCTCCGGGGCCATCATGAACGCACCAGGCTGTCCTGGGATCTCGATCCGCAGCGCGCATTGGACCGTAGAAGCCCTCAGGTTTTCCCTCTTCCAACAATGTCGCACTGGCTTTTGCCGATATCTCCTTGAGTTCCAACCAGGCATAGCGCCCCATGTCAGCTGCTCCTTCGGTTACGAGAAGAATGAGGATGAATCCTATTGTATTTCGCGCCTGGATTTTTGTCATTGCCACTCCTATCCTGGGCTGCGCGTTTTCGTCGGCAACTCAATCCCTCTCCTCAGAGAAGGTCCTGCTTTCCCGCCAGGCCTCCGGCAGAATCCTCGTTGAAGTAACTATGGAATTTGCTGGAGTTTTCCCGGCGCGAGAAACATTCTTCTTTCCCGAAGGTGACTGGTTTGAGTATGCGGATTTCCAGGTGTTCCAGAACGGAGATGCCCTCTCTACATCCCGTCATTTGGCACCGGACAACTCCGCTTTCTTCCTGGGCGACAAGCCGTATCCTGCAGTGTATCTCTTCCACTCTGTTCATTCTCACATCTCGCCGACATTTAAAATAACGTATTCCTTCCGCCCGCCATTCTACTCTCCGGGCACCAAGAACGTCGGGCCTTCCGGACTCTACGTAGAGTACATCCTGAATACAGGTAAGCCGTGGGGCTCGAAAGTCGATTCCTTGATTGTTTCGTTCGATTCCACCCCCGTGCCTTGCGCAACAATTCATATCCTGCGCGACTCGGCTCAGGGCCATTGCGTTTCCGAATTCTCCTGGAATGTTTCACAATGGAACAAACCCTTACCGGGGGACATTCGACTCCTGCTTCCACAGTGAGCGGCGCGGGGAAACTTCGCATGACAAAAAGTAAGCGCGTTATGCGAAATGGACCGCTCGGGGTTTGCCGACCATCATGATCAAATATCGCTTTCTAAACCTCGGTTTTATGGTGATGCTCCTGCCTTTCGCTCTCTTCGCCGAGAATTTCACCGCAATTACGGTAAGGCGCGTCGCAACGACGGATGGGCGGACGTTCTCCCTCGCAACCCTGACCGCCTCCAATCCTTTTGAGGCGCAGGGTTATCGCTTCACCCCCTCCGCCACGGGAATGTGCGCAAACGTTCCCCAGCTTACTTTTTTGATCGTGCGTCACTTGTCTTCGGTCTCGGGCAGCCAGCTCTGCTGGGGGGCCAAGCCTTTGACAACACCTCAGCGCGACGCAACGTGCGGCGAAGATACTTCCTCCGGTATTTTGATTCCCTCGATCACTGTGACTTGCAGTGCAGCGGCAATGGCCCTCTGCCGAAAGTATTCCGGCATCGAAGAGATATGGCTCAAAGACGGTTCGGCTCTTCTCGGCCGGGTAATCGCGCAAAAAGGTGCCGCTCTCATACTGCAGACCGCAGAAGGCATGATAACAGTTCCTTTGCACGCGGTCGATCTGCAGGTGGCCCCCATGGACTGTCCCTGAAGCGACCATCATGAATATTGATTCTTTACTTACTGAGATACGCTCGGCAGAACCCACGCTGCGAGGTGAGCATAAGCATATTTGGGAACTTATTTCAATCTTCCCGGCTCGGTGGAGGATCTCGGCGTTTCCGGTGACTGACGAAGAGGCCTGGGTAGTTGGCATCTTCGGCGAGCGCGTCCTTTGGTACAACGACATAGAAGAGGGCTTTAACATTTCGCGATACAGCGAGTTTGGCACCATCGATGAGTATTGGGCTAACCAGGACGGTCTGCCGGAGGCCCTGGAACGGATTCGGAGCATGATCTATTGGGGAGGGCCGCCACAGGGCCAGTGTGGTCCACCTACTCAGTCCGCGTGATATCGTGATGTGGCTACGGCGCATAACTCCATGTAGAACATACGTTATGCGAAATTTATCGGCACTTACTTCCAGAATCCAATGACAACATACTTTACTAAAACGGTTGGCTGCTATTGTTGCGGGGGGCAGGTCGAAGTCCGCGGAATCGCAAGCACCAACTCTTTCGGCTTTTCGGACCTCGACTTCCGTCCGGCTGAAATGGCCAGAAGCACCATCGCCACTTACCCGCAATATTGCCCCAATTGCCACTACGCCTGGTATGACTTGAACCAGGGTGATCCGGCTTCTCCGGATGCAATACAGACTTCGGAATATCGGGCCTTTTTTCGGGAGGGACAGACCTCCCTATCAGATCAATTCGCGGCAATCGCAAGTCTTGCCGATCTGGCGAACGAGACGTCCATTCGGATAAGGGCTCGCCATCATCGCATTTGGGCAGCCGATGATGCTAAAGATTCTCAACTTGCGACGACGACGCGTCTGGAACTCTGTGAATTAATACAAAAAACCAACTACGCTTTTGAATTTTCCTTCGATGATTCTCCCAATCCCGGGACCGAGACCTACCGAATATCAACTCTGCTAATCCAGATCGATCTTGTTCGTCGAGCCCGCAACTTTGAGACGGCCTCCGCCTTCCTGTTGAACCTTCGCAGCTCCGCGGGCGACAACCGGTTTCTTACTGAGATTGCCCAATTCTTGGGCGAACGAATATCCGATCACGACTCGGCATGCTACACTTTTGGTGACGCACTTGGCCTGGCAGAACGGGTCCCACAAGCCAAAGACCTTGACCCTCTCTCCGACTACTTACTGCGCAATCACGGGGCCCTGCTCAAGGACGTCGAACGCAACGCTTTGCGAACCATTGCGGCCGGGCGCAATCAAAAGTGGTGGATGACGTCTGATCCCGCAATACTCAAACTCCTTGAAGCGGGCAAGCCAACCCTGGCTTCACATGTCGAACAGCGTCTCAAAACTGAATATGGAATTTCTGTTTCACGCTGCCCCAAATGTGCTGCTCCTCTGCGGACTCCAACAGCCAAACAATGCGCCAGGTGTCATCATTCATGGCGACCCACTTCGCATAACACCATGTAACATGTTATCTGAAATTTCTCCCAACAAGGATGATTGAATGGATTTTTGGTTGCAACGGTATTTTGATGAAGAGTCTAGCAAGGCGCGTTCTGAGGTCGCGGGCAATGGAACTGCATCCTATCTCGAATCGCTCGCAGCGGAGCTGTCGAGGCAGTCCCCCGCTGCTGATCTTGAAAAGTCGCTGTCCCTGTTCCACAACATTGCGGGTCGGCTGCCCCCCGTAGGCGATCGAGACTACGGTGCCCTCTTGCTCGAAGGCGTGGCCGATCGAACAGACGATCTCGAGATTCGCATGCTGATCTTAAAGCATGCATTATTCAGGGCACAATGGCTCGTCGACGCCGCATCTGGGTCCGGGGAGGCAATGGCGCGCAGCACACATGTTCATCGACTCGACGCAAAAGTAAAACACGCGTGTCAACGCAATTGAACAGGCCTTCGCATCATGGAACTTTCTTCAATATTTGCTCTCCTTGGCCTCCTGCTGATCCTTGCCTCCGCTTACGGATTGCGAACTGGTGAAACGTGGTGGCGCGGGAGGCGAATGTGGAAAAGAGCCGAACATCCTGTTGCTTTCTGGATCGAGATTGCCACCTTCTTTCTTCTTGGATTGTTCCTGATCGGCGCGGGACTAATTCACTTTTTTCGTGTTCCTTAAATCTCGTGAATAGCCCTGGTTTATTGCAGTTTGGTCTCGAACCGTCTTTTCAGCTTGTTGTAGAGCTTCCGGTTTAGATCGCTGTCATGTTTTTGTAGCCCGCTGCTCGGATTCGGCAGGAATACGTTAATGACCCTTGGCTCTCCTTTGTATATTGCATACTTTCGCGGATCACCGATTCTAATGTCCGTATCCACAATCTCAAATCCGACTTCGTTTTCAGCTTCCATATAGTCCAGGCGTTTGGTCCTCTTAGTTTTATGCCCCCAGTCCTCAATGACACGCAAGATCTCCTCCATCGAGTGGGTCGCAGAGTTAATGTTGAAAACAGCAAAAGTTCCCATAGTGACGGGCAAATGAATCCTCCCGGCTACAACTCCCGCTCGATTGAATTATTTGTGACAACCAGAAAATGCAAAGCTCAAATGGGCCCTTGCGCTCCCGGAGTTTTACGGGGACTGCATTTGACGGTTGGTCATATGAGCCTTACCCGATTCTTCATTTCGCTTTAAAACCACAGGAGATTGACTTGAAACGATACGCGATTGCACTGCTTGCTCTGGCACTCTTCATTGGGTGCGCATCAGCCCAACCTCGTTATCACCCGGATAGCACGCCTGTCAATGGTTGTTACCAGGACTATGCGCGACAACTCTCGCAATCAACCGCCAAAGAAATTGGATCTCTGTGCACCTCTTTACTCAAAGAATCAAATCTTACCCTGGCTGTCGTCACTGTACCCACACTTGGTAATTTGACCGTCGATGCCTACGCCGGACATCTCGCTGACCGGTGGGCCACCGCCGATCCCTCGAACCCGGATGCTCGCGTGCTCGTCCTGTTGGCCTTCCACGATCGCAAAATGCGGATCGAACTGGGGCATACGGCAAACCAGCGAATGTCGGACCCCGAGGCCAAGCAGATCATAGAGGAGCAGTTTATTCCCCACTTCCGTAAATCCCAATTTGATTCTGGCACACTTCAAGGGACGAAGGCCATCGTATCGTGGTTTGCCGCCCACTGATTCGCAAGGCCGACGGCGCATAACCAAAGTAACACGTTATGCGAAATTAAGCCCAAATTACGGAGACCTGCGAGGAGTCGCATGATTCATGCGAATAGCATCCTCTGGTGTGTCCGGGTTTAGTCAATTTCTAGAATTTCATCCAGGAGAGTGCAAATGGCTCAGAAACCAAAACCGAATAGTGGAATCTTGAATCCGTGGATTGCGGCATGCTCGGCGCCCTTCCTGTTCGGTCTGGCGGCCGCGGGTGCTCGGTTGCTTGAGGTATCGATCTATGGCACAGGCCAGCTGGCTCCGCCCGGTCGTTTCCAATTATTCGCGACCGCATGCCTGCCTTTTCTCTTTCTCATTCAACCGCTCATTACGTGGCGCTCCTTACCCTTTGGCAAACGCATCTTCTGGAGCCTGATCACCGCAGCACTTTGCAGCGCCGCGACTCTTCTAGCTTTCGTGGTCTCGAAATCCTTTCCACCCGTACTGCAACTGCCCTTGCTCGCTGGTTCGGCCGGGGCTGCCGCGCTGTTGATGTCCCGGGCCGTACGGCCGGGTGGTCCCGTGAACGTCGCCGAGGATAGCGATGAATAGCAATGACATTCAGTTTAAGGAAATCAGTGCGCCGCATCGCGGGGTGCAGGCTTGCACGTTATACACATTGTGAGATTGAATAGCTATGTTCCCAAAATGATCCTTCCAGGAAACCTGGCAATCCTGGGACTGTGTTTTCTCCTTCATTGTGCTTTTCACACAGGTAGTCCGACTGATGACTCCATGGCGCCAAATCTTTGCAAAAATGACCGGGCCTTCGTCTTAGCCTCCAACGCAGGTTTGAAGCGGGGTCAAATTGTGACCTTTTTCCCTCCTTTGCCTAAACCTTACAATCAGAAGCTCTATTTAGGGAGGATCCTGGGGCTGCCGGGTGAGAACATCAGTCTCCGGAAAAATCTCCAACTCGTTCCACAGAATGAAGTCGTAACAATTCCTACGTTTTCCATTCTATCGGGCGGGCAGATCATTCATCCCATCGTGAGCCCTGGAATGGATTCCGACGCTTTCAGCGAATCAATTCTCGGTGTATCCTACTCAATACGCAAATCGGCGCAAGAGCCTGTTTTTGAAGAAAGCAGTTTCTCACTCAAAGCCGATGAATATTTCCTGATGGTCGACAATCGTGATTTCTCAACTTCTCCAGGCGCATTCCCATTTGGAGTGGTTAACGCCCGGGAAATCGCATGGACGTTCTTGTTCAGATATTGGCGAGCATGCAAACGCCCGCCGACCACCATGAGCGAAAACCAACGAACGTCTAACACAACCTCACATCCAACGTTATACGCCATTCAGACACCGGATCCTGACCTGTAACCATGGGAGCCGTCAAGCACGATGAGTCGACCAAAGCCCGGAGCTCTTACTTTCAATAGCCGCGTCTCGCTGCTGTTTGACTATCATGAGGGTTTCACGGATCGACTCCGGCAGGGATCTCTCCGCATCTTCCAGGATTTGAGTACGGAGTATAGCGTTGGCGAGTTTCAGAAGGCCGATCTGCGTGGCTTCACAGAGATCCCGCTTTCTCTTCAGAATTCCATTGCTGAGTTTCTATTGCTATCTCCTGCTTCGTTCCCCTCTACTGAATACAAAGGATTTGTGGAGGACCTGGGTTTTGGTTCGATTGAATGCCGCTTCGCCAATGGCGGCGAACTGCGCTTTCGTATCGCCGAGTCCATCGAACCCCGTGTCTTCGATTCGGGGGCAGAAGGTAGCCTCTTCTCTTTGTTTTTCCAGCTCAGAGATTTTACTCTAGCCCTGCTGGATGCCGCAGCTCGGGGCCAGAACGACCGGATTTGAAACTGCATGAACAAACCCATTTCCAGAAAAGCGTTCCTCACACTTGGCCTCGCCGCGCTTTATGGCCGGCGAGAATTCGCATCGCAAGGCTGATGCCTGACTTATGAAGAATCCTTTTAAGAAACTATATGCGGCCACTCTTGTTTTAACATTATCTGTCATGCTTCAATGCCACAGGAAGCCTGGTTCCTGGATGCATCCAGAAGAGATAGAAATACTGGAAGCAAACCTGACAACTGAACAGGCCATGCGCAGTCTTTTTGGTAATTATTCCGACGGGTATTCCAGCTGGACGGCAGATAATCCGACGGCGATTGGCCTTGCTCCGGGCGCAGGTCCCCTTATGAACTCCACGGTTATAGCGACAGATGTTTCTCGAGCGAATTCAGTCACCTTCTTCATTGAAACAAAAGCTAGCTCGGAGACGCCACGATCGCGGCCTGATCGTATTGTGACTGAAGCAAAATTCCTGAGAAAGGAAGGCATATGGAAAGTGGCTCTGTGGCAAAAGGCTACTCCATTTCAAGGCAGATGGGCTGGCGAGTGGCAAAGGGATGAACGATTCCAGGGGGCATCTCTCAGAATTGAACAATTCCTGCCCGGGTCGATCATTATCTCCATGATGGCATATAACGGGGGGCATAGCGGTTTTGTTGAGGGAGAAGCTCCAATTGTGGGCGAGAAAGCTTTGTATTCGCACGACCCGTATTCGTCATTTGACGAAAAGTGTTTGATAGAGCTCAGACCTGTAGGCTCAGAGAAATTTGAAGTCACACAGAAGAGTGGGCTTTGTGGCGCCGCAATTGGCGTCGGATTCAGCGGGACCTACTGGAACATCAAGATCAAACGCCCGCCAGAAAATCTGAGCCTCGTCAGTGATGGACTGCTCAGCGAAGAAAATGACGTCGCTTTTCGGAAGCTCGTCGGGAGCGATTATCAACTGTTTACAAATTGTTCGCAACAGATAATGAATGGACCTGACCTCGATGGTCTGGAGGCAGACGTAAGCACTACCGGAGTTCGTGGGCTTTACACAATGCTCGAAAGCATAGTGATGATCAACAAGAAGCAGAATATTTGGGCCGCGGTGATCGATGGCAGTTCCGTGAAATACTTTACAAACCGAGAGGATTTCAAAACAAAATTGCCGGCAACGATAGAAAAGTGGCGAGAGCGGTTCCCGGACATGCAGGTCATCTATATGAACAAATAGTTAGGGCGGATCGCGAACTTCCTGATACAAGGTGTGATGAAATAAATCTCAGCCGGGCGCACTTCTCGTTGCGCGCCTGTCACTTCCCATGCTAAACGATCTGACAATATTCGGCTACGTCTCTCGCTTTAAGACACTTCCGGAGGTCTACGCATTTCTCCCGTCCGTCATGGCTGACGACGCCCGCGCTGCAACCGCTGCATACGGAATGGCGCTGGCCGGACGATCATTTACCCGCGAACATTGGTGGGAAGATGTGCGCTCTGCCCTCGACTCCCTCGCGCGCGCTAAAGCCGAGCTTGATATTGCCAGCACGCACACAGAACCAGTCTTCTCGGTTACTTCCCGGATTCTGTTTGCTGTCCAAAAGTTCGCGGAAGGACGCAGGATTGGGGCAACGGAATGGCCCAGCGCCGACGAAGTTTCCGCAGCTGTGTTTTTAGCTGCGAAGCCATATGCCACAATAACCCGGTGGAAATTAAACGTGCTCGGCCAACGTGGTGAGATCATTGGAATGCGAACGCTCGACAACAATGGGTTGGAAATACCACCTGACAAGAATCCCGGCGCATAAGATGAGTAGAAACGTTATGCGATATCCACTCCAGAAACAAATTGAAAATCGAAAGCAGATACATTGCGCCTCGTTGGAAGCATTGGGCCGGTTGTACTCGGAATGCCACGTGACACCGTCCCGAAACAGTTTGATTCTGTGTATCGATCCTATCGAAAAACACCGGATTGAAAGAATCTGATCGATGCGGAATACTTTCATACAATCGGTATTGGCGTCGCGGACTATTGAGCCGGGACCATTCGCCAGGCATTCGAAAAATTACATTGACTGAGGGAAGTATTCTCATGAAACACATTTTGACAGTTGCCATATCGACCTTGTGCTCAATGTCAGTGTTTGCTGAAACTCCAACTGTTCGCATACATCGATATGGGGAGCTCCGGCTTGCCTGGAACAATGAAATTGCATTAGTATACAAAGAAAGTAGCCCAACGGGTGCGGTAATCTATCAACAGAGCAATTCCTACTCACCGTACGGATCTCAAGCCGAACGCAGAGATTTCGGGATGTCAAACTATACCGCGCTATCGGTTGTCGGCCCGCTTGTTTCCTACGCCGCCAAGTGGTATGGAGAGGGCGGCGCTCATCCCTCTTACGGGACGCTATTCGCCGCATTTGACATGCAAACGCAAAAAAAGGCAAACCTGAAAGAGTATTTCTCCGAACCGCAGATTCTAACAGCCTTGCTGACTGATTCCTTGCTCAAACCCCGCGTTCGAAATATTCAAAAGGTCCACACATTGACTGAGTTTTTCAAGCAAGCGGATGGAGGATGTGAACTTGCAATCCATGACGACATCCTTGAATCGTTTGCCTTCCATCACATCAAGGCCGACAGGGTGGCCATTCGGATTGGAATCCCGCATGGATGCGAAGTCAATCGGGGGGACTTCCATCAAATTGGATTTTATCTTCCTTTACCTCCCAAACTTAAGGCGGCCCTTCAAATCGCGGAGGAGCAAAAAACGTTGATGATCCACCTTGCCCCAAATGCGTTCATGAAGTAGTTTCACGTCGCTAATTCGATCCGTTATGCGGAATATCAACGGTCCAGAATCATGAAACCTTCGAATCCTCATCCGTATTTTGGAACGATCCAGCCGCAAGTTCACGCCACGCAAAGAACACCGTCTGAAGAATTAAGACGCGCCTGGCTCCTTTTTACCCTACCACTTTTGCTCAATGGATTCTATAATCCCGTTCTCGCCAGCATGCCAGCCTTGTTCTGGACGATCGAAATCCTCACATGGGCTGTGCTGCCGATGTGGCTCTGCCGGAACCTCGTCCGCACTCGGTCAATCGATCTTTCAGTCATCTTTGCTTTTCAAAACCCCCGGCGAATCCTGGGCCTCGCAGCCACAATGACTTTTGTGCTCTTTTCGATTTGCCGTTCCGCGGACTGGCTATCAGAGCAACTCCTGCCGGACTATCTCTGTCATCGCCTCTTCTCGTGGTACTACACGGACACTATGCCTGAAGGCGGATTCAGTCGGTTGCTCGTTGCATGCTATTACTCTATTTCGGCCGGGCTCTGGGAGGAACTCTTTTTCCGCGCTATCCCGTACTCCCTCTTTCCGCGGCGCGGAATGTACATCCTGTGCACCTCCCTGCTCTTCGCCCTGATGCATTTCGAGCAAAACCTCAAAGGCCTCATTACGGTATTCCTTTTTGCGGTTGCGGCTTCCTTGTTTTATGCCCGCTTCCGACTTATAATTCCCTTGATTTTTGCACATTTTAGTGTCGATTTTCTCTTTTTCTATTTTGACATTTGAGACCTGGACAACAAGAACTCGGACGTTAAACGCCATATATCTCCGGAATTGCCACGACAGCTTAACACTCGTCGGAGCTGATTCAGTTCTGAATGCAGAAACGGCGCAAGCAGCATGTCGCGGAAATCGCGTCTCCAACCTCGCTCAACAAAGTAATGATCCAGCGGCAAATACTTAAACCATACTTTATTCTAATTGGAACCTTCTGCTCGTTGGTGATCGTCGCCAGCCTTTCAGCACGTTTCAGGGCCGCCTCTGTTCATGATCATCCGTATCTGCTTGTATTTAGCACTTGCCTCTTCACTGCGATATTCACCATGCTTCCTTATCCAACACTGCATCCGTGCCCATGAATTGATTGGCGCAGCCCAACTTCTATTGCCAGCGAACGATAGGCGAATTTTGTGACCAGGAGAGAACTCTTAAAGTGAAAAGTACTGAAGTGGAAGTTGTACTGACTGAAATGCTCGGGAGCCTCGCAACAGTTGTCGTTCAGAAAAAGAAGAATAAAACTACGTTCTTTACCGGCGAGAAAGTCTTCTCCTTTACCAGAAAGGACGGTGGGGTCATACTAAAGCTGCCTAACGCACTAATAGAAGAATATCGCAAGAAAAGGAAGGCGTCATACCTGGTAATGGGAAAGAAACAAATGAAAGAATGGGCTGTCTTTAGATTTGAGAATGAAAAAGCCCTTCGAAAGGATCTTCCAATTTTTAAGAAAGCGATTGGATTTGTCTCCGCGGGCAAAACCTGAGTTGTGATTGGTTCTCCAGTCGCTTCTGAAAATCACGACGTATGGATTCCCTTCTCGCTCGGGCACTGCTCCGAAACGGTTTACTGCTAATCCTTCCACCTATGACCATCACTTTTGGACTCTGGGCGGCCCTGCCACCTTCCTACGCGATGGATCGCTTCTGGAAAGAGATCCCGCCCTGGCTGGCCCTACCGGAGAACATCTTACGCATCCTCGTGTTCGCACTGCCGGCTTTCCTCTATTTTGGACGCAAAGAAAAGAAACAAGCCCTGGGTTGGTTTCTCTATCCTGCGGGCCTGCTTATCTATCTCGCGAGCTACCTGGCTCAAATCTTTTTTGCGGATAGCGCTTGGAGTCGGAGCGCCATAGGCTTCACCGCCCCAGCGTGGTCCACTTCGATTTGGTTTGGCGGAATCGGACTGGTGTGCAAGGATACCTGGCTTCCGCTCGCATGGAATCGCGCGGTATACCTGATCTGCTGCGGTCTCTTCTTGATTTTTCATATCGCCCATACCGCGCTCGTCTTCACTCGTCTCTCTTGAACAGGATGAGCTCATCTGACGTCAACCAGGTCGAATTTCCGTGGTGGCGAAAAGCGCTCACGCTCCTCGGCTTTCCTATTATTCACGGTGAAGTCAAATGGTTGGATCTCCGCGTCTATCACGTGGTCGTTGTGTCTCTGCTTTGTCTGATCAGCATCCCGACGCTCGGGGACCGTGGAGCGATTGAGAGATTCGGTTTTGTCGCCGCCGATCCGATGCGTGATTTCGGAATCACATTTCTGACCCCATTCTTTCTCCACGCTGGCTGGTTCCACCTCCTCGGGAACCTCTACTTTCTCATTCTTTTCGGGAATCGCGCCACACTCCTTCTAAGTCCTGCCCGTTATCTGACATTGATTATAGGTGCCCTGGTGTTCGGTAACCTGCTGCATGCTGTTTTCGCCACGGATCCAACTATTCCCTGCATCGGTGCCAGCGACGCGATCTCGGGTATCATTGCTTTCTACTGCCTTGCGGTTCCCCAACAGAAGATGACCATCTTTCTGATTTTTCGGTTCATCACAATCCCTGCCTGGGTCTTCTTTTTCTTCTGGCTTGGTATTCAGGTTCTCGGATTTTCAGAACAGTCAGCCGGCCTTACCGATACTTCGTACGCTGCACATCTAGGCGGAATGCTTACCGGGCTTTTCACATGGATCTCGTGGAAATCAAGTGGCCAGGTCCACGTATAACAACACGCAAACCGAAATACGACAACCGATCCGGAGATCGCGTCCAAAACAACATGCACAAATTCACGTTACCCCGATGTACAGTTACAGGCCCCACGGATCCCGTGCCTTACTCACATTTCGCCAGCGGCTCGATCCCTCGAAAGTGCTCAAGCTGTTCCATGCTTTTCGAGGGAGGTTGCCGCCGTGACGCTTCCGAGACAATTCCCTACCGGCATCTTGATCATGGGCCTTGCCCAATCAAGGGTCCGCAACATCCCGTGCAGTATGAAGACTCGTTCGTCGTGAGCAAAGTGAGCATCCCGGCGAAGTGTCGCGAGTGCAATCATCTTCGTTCTGATTTAAGCAGGGGCTTCCATTGTCGTCTTGATTCCAATATTTGGGGTAGTTTTCCTCGTTCCCTGGATTGGGGGATCTGGTCTCCTGAGAGACCAGACCTTCTCCTCGATTCCGGGCGGTCCCTAAATCAGGAATTTCTTGCTGCGGTGGAACGCGCTGATCAAGCTGAGTCGATTCGCGTCTTCAGGCTTCTGCACCCCGATTCAACCATTAAAGAGGCGCGCGAGGCCTTCATCGAGTTAGCAGCCAAACTTTAGCACACAGTATAGACGTTATGCGATACAGGTTTCGAAAGGACAAACATATTTCAAATGGCAATTCTATACAATAACTGGGGCCATGCGTTTTCCAACCCGACCCCCGCTCAGCTCGCTGAAGCCATTCGACAGCTCCTGGCGCCGGACGGCCAGATTGCTTCAAACGCGGATTACCGGGAGCATCCCGAAGCCTGGATCGAGGCACTCGACATACGCAAACGTTTGTGGGCAGTTACGGCATCTCGCAATGGCTACTTGCACCTGACTGTCTACTCCGACGCCGACATGGAAACTGAGCTGCTCGCGGTTTCGAGGGAAAATGCAGCGGCCAATGAAATCGCGAGCGCGTGGAATGCGCTTCTTGAGCAGAACCTGACTGCCTTGCTTCGGATATTCAATGCGCGTGGAATATTTCCATAGGAGAAGAACCATGAAAATGCTCTCATTCAAACGCGGCAAACTCGGAATGGCCCCTTGCTTCGTGGTACTTGTGTCCGCCGCTTTCGCCTGCAGAGAACACAGGGCTCGGGACGAACTGCGAACAAAGTTCCAGGCAGAGGTTAAGGTTCTGGTTAGCGAGTTCAACCTGCCCGGTATGACCGCCGCATACACCCTCAGTGACGGCACGACTGAGGGATTCGCTGCCGGTTTCTCGGATCTGGAGCTCCGTGCTCCCATGGAGAAAAACTCACGGATGCTGGCTGCGAGCATCGGTAAGACTTTTGTTGGCGCACTGGTGATGGACCTTGTCAGTGAGCAGAAACTGCGGCTGGACGCTCCAGTAAAAGAATATCTCAGCGAGGAACCCTGGTTTGCGCGTCTGCCAAACCATGACACCATGACGGTACGACAGCTGCTGACCCACAGCTCCGGGATCGACGATCACGTCGAGTCGCCGAAATTTCGCGACGACTTCAGAAAGCTACTGCGGCAGAGAGGTATAATCGCGCCGCCTGAATTGGTGTCGTATGTCCTGGACACTCCTCCGCGCTTCAAAGCTGGAACAGCATTTCATTACAGTGATACGGGTTATATTCTTGCTGGCTTGATTGTAGAGAAAGTTACCGGAGAGAAACTCTTCGGCCTGATTCAGAAACGATTTATCGAACCACAGGCACTCACCCTGACGAGCGCTTCTGACACCACCGAATTACCCGGATTGGCGTCAGGCTATCTCGCGAAAAACAATCCACTTGCACTGCCAACAAAGACCACGATCAGACCAGGATCAATGGTGTGGAATCCCGCTATCGAGTGGGCAGGCGGCGGACTCATTAGCAATTCAGCCGACCTCGCTAAGTGGAGCTGGTCACTCTATTCAGGCGCGGTACTGAAGGGCAATTATCTAGATGATCTGCTGCAATCGATCGAGGTGACTCCTTCCCTTCGGTACGGTATCGCAACAGTTATCAGAGGCAGTCCGCAGCATCAGCCATCATATGGGCATAGCGGATGGATTCCCGGTTACTGTTCGAATATGCAGTATTATCCTGAAATGCAAGCCGCAATCGCCTTCCAGATCAATACAGACATTGGGATGAAGGGCAACCGCGAAAACCCATTGGACATGATAGAAACGCGGTTGGCGAGACTGGTCTCGGAATTCATGCACCAGGGGAAGGCGCCTTGATGCGCATGAATTTCTCAAGCTTTGCCGCCGTGCAGATGCTGCGATTCGATCGAGCTCCCTGGCACGCACAACAAAAATACGGACCGCGATGGCGGCCAGCTGGGCCAATTCTATCTGAGTTCCAGCAACAATTTGTCGAGCACCTTGCAGCATTCTTCCATTCCATCGGGACCGGCTCCAGATTCGAGCATCATCTTCCGCACTTCGGATGAAGCGTATTTCACGACGTGTGTCATGAGCGTACCACTTCCCTCTGTTTCGAATGACCGCGATTCGACCGTGGCATTGGGATCTTCCGGAGCATTCGGATCGAATGTCGACAGATCCATTGCGTAATTCTCCGTATTCGTGACTTTCTCAGGTACAATCACCTCGCGAAATTTTCCGTAAACGGCGGCTTTGTTGCCCGCTGCGTCTGCATAGACATACAGATATTTGCCGCCTACTCTGAGATCATTCTCCAAACGCTCCAGGGTCATGCCCGGAGGACCAATCAGCCAGCGCCGCATGAGCTCGGGTTTTGTATGACAGTCAAAGACCAGTTGCGGCGGCGCTGCGAAATATCGCTTTAGCACGACTTCGGTTTCGCCGCGAAGCTCCAAATTGACTTCTTTTTGTTCTGATTTCACTTTTTGTCTCCTTGCATCGTTTGTAATTCTTCAAGTAGTCCATCGAGTACCTTGTAACGCTTCTCCCACATCTGCCGGTATTTCTCAATCCAATCGATTGCCTTCTTCAGTGGTGCCGTTTCGAGTCTACGCGGTCTCTCCTGCCCACGAACGGTTGTGGTAATAAGGCCAGCTTCAGCCAGGACCTTGAGATGCTGCGAGATAGCCGGCTGGCTCATTTTGAACGGCTTTGCCAGGTTCATCACAGTTGTCTCTCCCCTGGCAAGACGCATCAGTATAGCGCGGCGCGTGGGATCAGCCAGTGCAGCGAAGGTAGAGTCGAGTGAAGAGTTCATATACGCAATGTCTTATATAAGCATTAAATTATATACAGGATTCTCGTCAACCATTGTCGGGAGCTTTTGTCGCTCGTACACCAATGGGCGTGCACAAGGAAACAGATGATATCCGTACAAATCAGAGACCTATTGTCTGACGAGTCCAGATACCTGAACCAGCTTGTGGAGCTGAGCGGCTGGTTAATGTTAAGATCTCGCGAAGATAGATTCTATGATGACCAAAAATATGATATCGATTTCACACAGCCTCCCCCCAAGATTAAACGGTATCTGACTGAGGAAGAAATTAATAAGACTCTCGGTGAGTAGCGACAGGCCAACGGCAATGGCTCCGGAAGGCCTCCTGAATCTATTAACGTTATGCGACCTTGAAATAAAGAATCAAAAACAATGATCTTCCACCGTGAGATATCCCGAATTGAACAGGACGGAATTCGGCTTGCCTACTCCGTTCAATCCAACCCGTTTGAATATGAACTCCACACTCCGCCCGTGCCCACACGGTTCACCCTGGCTTTCCCACTACCAGTTGGGTTGCATGTCACAGAGTTCACATCGCTGACCGAACTTCCTGAACTGGCAAAGCTGCTCAGTATCGACCTAACAGCGCTGGCCAGGGTCAATCCTGGTGAGTTTGCCCGTATGGCATCAAGCATGGACGACAGCCTGATAGCACCGCTGGCGCCGCCGGAAGAATGGGTCACGGTACTGGAATATTACCAAGCTTCCCCTGGCGACGTCTCACCAGAAGAATGGGAGCAGTACCACGCAGCCCAGCGCGCATTCGAGACCGAATACTGGCCGCCCCGTGTTCACCAGGGTCTACTTTCCTGGGTGTCTACGCAATTACGGGGAAACCTGCTTGGCGTCCGTCTTGATCTGTCTTCAATGCGCCTTGAGAAAGTGGAGCTGCCATGAAAAGCGCCGAAACAAATCCCAGGGTCGTTATCAACACTCATGGGTAGACTCCAACAGATAATCGACGAAGTTCATGGATCAAGAGACGTCCAGGAAAGGCTGTACTCCTCGTTCCCAACTCGGGTGGCGGAGTTGTGCACAGAGGAAGAGGTTCAGGAGATCATTCTCAAGCTTGAGGCACTTGCCACTGAATGGGAAACTTTCTCCGCAAGGTCCCCGCAAGATGGAGACGGGCAAGATGATATCTGGCGCGATGAGCACCGCTATGCAGAACTACTCCGAGACCTGCTCCCCCGCTTTCCTGATTCTACCATGACCGGGCTTGCGAACAAGAACGCGCGCGTTCGCTTCTGGACCGCCTGGACTATTTCAGAGCGCCCCACAAGATTCGCAACGCCGCACCTCCAGCGTGCGATGGCTACTGAATCCGACAGCCAGACCGCGAAAATGATACGCAAAGCATTGGAAAGCTGTTCACGCCCATGGTGGCGCTTCTGGAATTGAGAACGCAAAACCAATCAGCCGACTGAAGTATCCGGGAAAGGCAGGGGGATTTCTCGCCCTTCCAGGAATCGATGCAGGAACTGGCCTTCATCCAGTTGAAACGACTTCAAGTAGACTCTGCCCGTATATCTGTCGACGAAATAGGGAACGTTGCCTAACATCGCATACTGATCATCACCAGTCTGCACGAATGACTCGGTTTCATAGTAAAACAACCAACCCTGATCGAAGAAATTCTGGGCCTCCGTGACTATCAGACGTTCACCATCTGTGTTGTTTAGGAAACTCTGAATCTTTTCCCTGGCCTTGTCCATGTCGATTGGTAGTCCACCTGCGAATCTGCTTGCTGCAAATCGTTCTGCCATCTCACGGCATTGTTCGAGTACGGCCAAGCGGGTTGCTTTCGACGGCCATTCTGACAGGGTACCATCCCGGATTTCCAGGATGTAGCCAGTGAACCCTGCATCATTCGCATCTTGATTTTGAATTTCCTCAAGGTCTACCATGGCCATTTTGCCCGTGTCACAATCATAGACTATTGCTTCTCTAAAGTAGTCGTCCACCGGGATCAGCATGCCAGTGCAGTCGGAGTCACTGGACCCAATGTTCAGGGTTGGCTGAAGCGATACGGGCGCGGATTTCCCAAACTCTCGATTGCACATATTACTTAAGATCTCCCCAAGGGTGATTGCATCCAGCCTGCTAAAATCTTTTCTGCGGTAGGTTAACATGCTAATACCTGCAGGAATTTGATGGCCAGAGTATCGGTCCGAGGATAAATATGAAAGACTTTCCTGCGTTCATTGGGTTTCTAACTGCGCACGCTGTTTGGTCCGTTTCTGATGGCGGACCGCTGATTCCGTTCGTGGGGATCGAAAGCGACGGCAAGCGCGACGTGCATCGCTTTGCTTCGGAAATGCTCGAAGAGGGCGTTCAGAAGGCCAGGGAGTACTTCTTGCAACAACAGAAACGACCGGGCCTGGCGCTGCTTGCATTCGATGGCTTCGTAACCCTGGAGGCTGGCAAGATTGATGCCGTCATTGTCGAAGCGGCGGATAGCCGCAGCCCTACGGGAAGCGCTGTTTTCGCCATTCCGTACAGACCGGCAGATCACGCAAAGGGCTTTGCAGTCCACCGTCCTAAATTCATGGAGCTCAAGGTGACCGATCCGGACGGATTCACAGAGGATTTTTGGAATGGCGTTGATTCGCACGAGCAGGCCGCAAAAGTGTGGAATGATCATCTGGACCAATCGATTTGAGATCTACTCCATTACAATAAACGTTATGCGCTCACACCGTGAAAGGGGAAGCAAACTTGCCGCTTCAATATGCTAAATACATGGAACAGGCTCAGTCATGGCCAGCTGACGGTAAGCATATAGTTGCACAGTTTGATGAGAATTCAATCGTGGTCTATCAGGCGTACAATCGCGAGATTGCCGACTATGCGGTTGCCCATCAAACTTTCGGCGGATCTTTCTCATTCAACCGGATGAGCTGGATAAAGCCTAATTTTCTCTGGATGATGTTCCGCGCCGGCTGGGCAGAAAAAGAAAACCAGGAGGTCATTCTGGCCATTACCCTCCGGCGTCATTTCTTTGAGATGATTCTCAGCCGGGCTATTCACTCTACATTTCTACCTGAAGTTTATGGTACGGAAGCTCGCTGGCGGCAGTTGGGCGGACAATCGGATGTGCGCATGCAATGGGACCCGGATCACGACCCCTACGGGCAGCCCGTACATAGAAAAGCCATCCAGCTTGGTCTTCGCGGCCGCACGCTCCATGAATACGCAACGGAGGGCATATTGAGCATTGAAGACATTACTTCTTTTGTTCAAGCGAACGCAAAACACGTGCGAGCAAGGAAACTCGATCAGCTCATTGTACCCCGCGAATCGGTTTATCGACCGGTGGACGCCTCCGTTATTCAGAGAATCTTTGCTTAGCGCACGTTAGCCGATAGCAGAGGTAGTTTCAAAAAATATGAACGGCATCTTCCCAATCGCGGTATCAATAGTTCTCGCCCTGTATTCGTGGCACAACGTCAGCTGGCGCCTTCAGCGAAACCCGGAACTGAAAGGCGGCTACTTGAGGTTGCTCATGCTGTGGCTACTCTGGATTAACAGTGGATTTCTATTCCGGTTGCTCCCTGAGAATCCGCTCACGGCGTACATTGTGTGGCTTCCAATTGCACTGATTGCCATTTGGATTCTTGGACTCGGTGGGGCCAACTTCCTTCAGTCGTATCCGGGAATCTTATTTATCCCTGTTGGAAGTGCGCGGCGGATCCGCTTCTATACGGTTCTCTACCTTGTTGTGACACTGTTGCTGTCCGCGATGCGAGAGTTTGACCTTCTTCATTGGCGTCAGAACGATTTCGTCCTGCCCTTTCCCCTGATATTCGTCGCGATGTGGTTCGGCGTTTCCTTCGCGCTTGCAGCCTTCAGCGGCTGGCAGTGGCTTTCAGAAAATTACCCCCTCAAGGGAAAGTTCCCGGGAAACAACAGCGGTTGGATCTCGGGCAATATGTGCGGGGTAACGTTCCGCAGCTGCCTCGTCGTAGCCGGAGATGACGCAGGGTTCTACATGCGTATGACTTTGTTATTTCGCCTGGGTCATCCACCACTGTTCATCCCATGGTCCGACATTGTAGCTGCGCCGCGCCGAATTTTGTGGTGGGATTCTACCGTACTGGAATTTCGCAAATCCCCGGGCGTTCTCCTGTCCCTTTCGCCTGAAGATTTCGCCCCGTTCCTGTCCCGAATCAAGGGAAATCACGACCCATCGGGAATCCTTGATTCAAAAAATAATCCGCGGCACAATGTGGCCTAACCATGGAACATTTCTTCTTACAGAGAGCAGCTTTGGATCTTCGTACAAAACATTCCGCATTGACGACCGCATTTCCCGGAGTCAAATTCAGTCTATCGGGAGTCGATTTCGCTGGTTCTCCTGCACCGTTTGGGGTCTTCCAGGTATTCGCCCAGGGAAAGGTTGGCGCCTCCGTAACAACCAACTGGCCCGTTCATCCAGAAATTCGCACTTCTGTGGAGATCGCTGCAGCTTGCGCGGCAGAAGAAAGCATCTTGTTGTGCTGGTTTGACGATGACCTGGGTTCAGCGATGGCTGTGGGTGCGGAAAACGGAATAACTCACTTCTCGGCAGAGAATGAAGACGCCTTTTATGCACTTAAGTCAGAAAAGCTGGAGGTTGCCAAACGCAACCTGTCAGATTTCGATGACGCTCTCGAAGCTTTCGCGTTACTGGATACTGCATTGCGCCAGTTCCTTCCGGAATTGAACCTCACCTATCAGGTTTTAGCTGGTAGGTTCTTTGAATGCTCCGAGCGCAGTAGTTTTCCTGTTTCAAAGACCAGACCGTCCGGAACCCATCCCCTGCTTAAGCTTTGGGAAAAACCGGGGCAGATTAGAGACGCGGAAGAATTCGCACAGCTGATTTCCAGGACACTGGAATCTAACTCGTCGGAGACTACCCTGTCTCTGGCGCTTGATTTTCTTGGCGATCCTGCGCGACCCGGGGCCTGGGTTCTCCCTGCTGCCTACAGTCGCCCAACAATCGAAGCTCTGTGCGCCCTCCTGGATAGGGGCCGCCCTTATTCATTCGTAGCCCTGGAATCTCTGGAATACATTCTGAGCAACGGAAGAAGGCCCGGCGGATTAGCCCTGGGGCCCACACTGCTCAAGTTCGCGGAAAAAAATCCGATCAAAGCCTATTTCAACAGAAGTCAAATAAAGGAACTCAAGCTCTTCCTGTCAGCCTTCAGGAGCAAATCCAAACTGGGGCCACGCGAAAACCAATCGCGTGCATATTGTCTTGAGACGTTGTAACGAAGGCAGGCCAACCAGGGGACGTTAACCGACATTTCCTCACCCCAAATCAATCCGGTCGCACCATTCCAGCGGTGTCGGCAGCTCTTCTGCGCAGAACTCGATGTGCAAAACACGACGCCTCAGGTTGGTTTGGCTCGAGCGGGAGGAGTGTAGCAAGAGCGGACGCATTAGCATAATGTCTCCCCTCTGCACGTCGCAACGAGCGACCTCGGATTTCATTGTTACTTCCCGGACCTCACGCGCCGGTATGTAACCTCTCTGGTTAGATTTTGCGACCACCATCAGTGCGCCGTTTCTCTCGTCCGCGTCATCAAGATGAATCCTTGCAGTAATCATTTTTTCCAGAATTTCAGTTGGGGGTTGAACATGCACAACTCCAGATTTTGTGGTCCATTTGGAATACCCGTCGACCTCATGTTTTCCCGCAACAGCAATCGTCAAATCCTGGTGCCAGGGCACTGACCAATTGGCTTTAAATGGTTTGTCAAAGTAAATGCCACGCACGGCGCAACACTTTCCTGTGTAACCCTTTACTGCTGAAATCAAGCTATCCAGCTTCCGCAACGTCGCGACGAGCCTATTTTCTCGAAGTACATTTCGCATAGCATAGGTCTCGGCGCCCCGCTGCCGGACATTCCGCAAATCCAACCGGGAAACAGCGCTAAGAATCTCGTCCAGCTCGCGAAGGGAATCTTTCTGACAGGCCGCGCGTAAGACTTCAAATCCGTCTTGATTTATGCTCCATGTTCTGGAACTCATGTGGATGATTTATGAGAATGCCAGCGACCAGCAAGCCCTTTCAATCAAACGTGCTGGGGGGATCTGAAATATGAGACTGACTAATCTGACCAACGACGCATCGTCAAAGATCCTGGTATTTGCGGATACGGATGAATGGGATCGGACCTCTTACTCTATCAAGATCACGGCGAATTCAGAGGGGAATATCATCCGCATGGAATTCTTGCATTCGTCCGGTGGATTCGCGCTCTGGATCAAGGAAAAGGGATTCACCAGCGCCAACCGCTGGGAAGACGAAAATCACTTTCAAGGACCAATGTATCACTATCCTAAGGCTCTGCTCAACGGTGCCATTTCCATTAGTTCAGAATCAAAATGGATCACTGACTTGATCCAATCCGTGCCACACACATCCTTACAATCGCACCTGCGGCTGCTTCTAAGCGACCCTGCCAGAGACATGTCCTTTGATTTCTCCAACTTCTCTCTTTCCAGTCCACCCGATGCCAGTTGATTCACGACTTCATCCGCGAGAATCTGTGAGAACATTCGCTGAATACAAAGCCGTCCGGTCATTCTATGGAGACCGGACCGCAAAGCGCACGAAGCTTCCGTACATCAATCACATTGACGAGGCATTGCTAATCCTTGAGTGGCGCGGAGCTTCCGAACTGACAATGAGGGCCTACTGTCTGCATCCCCTATTCCAGGGCGACGCCGATCTATCCTTGAGCTGGCAACGGGATCTGTCCGAATTTGATCCACATGCACTGGTGCTTGCCATGGAATATAGAAGCATCGCAAACGGATACCTTTCGCGCGATGTGATTTCCGCCGTTTCGGAAATCCGACTCTCCCCCCTGGCGGAAGTAAACGAGATGCTCGTGGCCGACAAAATTCAGAATCGAAAGGATTTCGAGCTTCATTTTCATGGTCCAAATGAGCGGATCTCGGAATTGCAGAATTACTTTTCTAACTGGTTGCAACGCCTTGATGTCGATGAATCCACTTATCAGGAAACCAGGAATCGACTCATCGCAGCCACATCCGCGAAACAGTAGATGAGCCGACATACTGAATCAATTGGAGGGAGATCCGCTTTTCTCTCCCGATCAATCTTGAAATCTTCCTTCTCACATTGACTATCTCTCGCCACATTGGATAGAAAGATGATGCGACCGCTAGACCAGATTAAATTCTTCCCTCGGAATTCATGCAATACCTGATTATTTACTCTCATTCGAACCCTGACAGTTTCACGTCAGCGGTGTCCCGGGCCATTGAGGAAACGCTGGTCTCGCGATCTATCGCTGTAGATCGTCTTGACCTCTACGCTGAGAAATTTGATCCCGTGCTATTGGTTGATAGTGCGCATCGAAGGCGCGATCTGCACCTGGACAGCACCACTGCGGGCTATCGCGAGAGAATCCAGAGAGCGGATCATCTAATCTTCGTCTATCCAGTGTGGTGGCATGGGATGCCTGCAATTCTGAAAGGCTTTGTTGACCGAGTGATAGCTTCGGAATTCGTTTACTCGTTCAAGAAGAAATCAAAGCGGTCCCTATTCCCTGAGGGGCTCATGCCACACAAGAAGGTAACCTGTTTCTACACCCTCGACGCTCCTTTCCTCGTGGCGCTCCTTGATCCGGGCTGGCTTGCAATCAAGTACGGTCTATTCCGTTACTGCGGTTTTCGCCACGTTAGACGCTTCTTTCGATCCGGATTGAAACATACCACGCAAGAGGAACGAGAACAGTGGCTGGCTCAGTGCCGCCGAATCGCCTCGCGACTATGAGCCAAAGGATAAGCAAATTCCTGAGCCTGGTGCTCCGGCATAAACCGGACACAATTGGTCTGAATCTTGACAAAAACGGCTGGGCAGACATCGAGGAGCTCCTTTCGCTGGCCCGGGAAAATGCAAAGATTGATCTCGATTATGGTACTCTCGCCCAGGTCGTAGCGCAAAGCGACAAACAACGGTTCAAGATCAGCCCCGATGGCCAGAAGATTCGCGCAAACCAGGGGCACAGCATCTCAGTAGACCTGGAACTTTCCCAGTCTATTCCGCCTGACGTTCTGTTTCACGGAACTGCGAGCCGATTCCTCGAGAACATTCGCGTTCCTGGGCTGAAAGCCATGCAACGCAACTACGTTCATCTATCGGCAAGCAGGGAGACTGCCCAGGTCGTGGGACGCCGCCATGGTTCTCCAGTCGCCATTCTTGTTGTCGATTCCAGGTCAATGGTCGCAGACGGATATCGCTTTTTTCGTTCAGACAATGGTGTCTGGCTAACGAGTGATGTACCTGCGTCTTACATCAAATTTCCGGACGCCTGAAAGGAAGCTCAACAACATTAGGCGATCATGTATTCAAGACCTGTACTTCTAAACATATGTTGATAGTAGACCCTCTATGGGAGAAACCACTTGCGCCAGCCTTTGTTCTCGGCTACGAATTGGAGCAGGCAACCGAAGATAGTACTCTTGAGCAAATGTCACGAACCACCTTACCTGCCTGGCTCTGTGGTGTCCGGCAGCAGTACGGAGGACATGCAGTGCTTTCCGATCGAACTGTTGTTGGAGTTGTGATTCCGCTCCACGCCAATGTGAATCCAAGCCTGGAGTCTCCGGAACCTCTTTTTGAAACTTTCGATTGGTTTGCGCAAATTGACAAATATCAACGCCGAATGGAGAAAGGAATTCAGGTTAAGAAGCCGCCATATTACTCTGATGTGTTGCGCAGCCTCGTCCACACCGGTGGGGAAGATCTTTCAGAGGAAGCCTTGGATTTCTTACGCAGGATCATCTCTCAACATTTCTTGATTCCTGGTTTCGTTGGGGGTCCCGAAGCATTCGTTCGCTGCGCGGCTGCCGAATCAGTCCCGCTTCTCACCAATTGGAATATGGCTGTTTTCGACAGGGCGACTGACGCCGCGCTTCCTTCCGTGCACAACCTGGACTTGACGGATTTGTTCAGATTTTACAACGTCTCCTACGCTCCCTTGTCAGCCGACGCGCTCAACGAGCTTTCTTCGGTTGCTCGCAGGTTTTCAATAGACGCACAGCTTGAAGCGTTTTTCATGTGGCGCAACTCAGACTGAATCAAAGCATGAACTAAGGACAATGGCAACTCCCTCCGAGCAACACAAAGAACAAGCGCGTATCGACCAGGCTATCGCCGCCGAGATAATCGAACTCACACCCGAATTCTGGACTGCGGCCACTTTGATTGTTCGCAAAGACATCAAACCGGATGGAATGAATGGGATCGCTCATCATATATTCAGCCCGCAGGGGCATCGGGAAATCATACAGCCCGACGAGGTTCTCTTTGGACTCATTGGCGAGCTTTTTGAATTGTTTAGTAAGCATGGTGCCGATCTGAGGTGCGCAACGTACAATGTCAGTGAGGAACCGGACGGACAATGGCGCATGACGGCCGAGTATGGTTATGACGATGCAGCCGTTCGCAAACAAGCCTGGCCCGAAGGTGTGTAGGCCACCGTGGCCTGATTCGATCCAGAACTGTTGACCCATCGTATCACAAATCTTTCATTCGGACTTGCAGCCGAGAGTAAGAGGTTGTAAAAACAAAGGCCTATGCTAGAAATTCGTCCGGTCTGTGAAAACTGCGCAAGACCTCTTCCCAACGAAAGCCTTGAAGCATTCATCTGCTCTTTCGAATGCACCTTTTGTGAGGATTGCGTCAAATCCGTTCTTCACAATGTCTGCCCCAATTGCGGCGGTGGATTTGAGAGACGCCCAATCAGGCCCGGTGGGAAACTACGCCGCTATCCGGCCAAGGTAGATCAGCATGTTAAACCCGTTGATCTGGAAAAGTTTCAAAAGATCTTGCTGGCTAACCGTGACACCCCGCCGCAATCGAGATGATGCGACCTGCTTGAATGGCGGCAGCTGCGGTGGAACGGCAGATCCGCCGCACGCTGGGCTTGATCGAACACACAAAACATGAATCCTTACAAGCCACCAACTCCTGAAACAATCCCTGAAGCCAATGCCCCCGCTGTTTACCCCGGGCTGTGCCGCATCTACCTGCTCGGATCAGTTCTTTATTTTCTTGTCATAGCGGGAGCCAGCGGCTGGCACACGGCCCGGCCCGACTCAGCGGTTGCATGGCACATGGTCCTGATCGTACACACAGCCTTCAGCCTCATCCACGGCATTTTTCTGATTGCATTCGTTCGCAAAATGCGCCTTCAATCATTGTGGCTGACCGTTGCCGCCCAACTTGCCCTTGACGTCCTCCTCTTTTTTGAAGAACCTTTCGGACACAGTTTGCGCTACGATGTTGCTTCCGCATTACTGGACGTTTTGCTGGCCTACTTCTACCTGCGCGCCGGATCCTTCTTTCCCAGGCGAACGCCATTGCGGCGACTCGCGTTGATTACCTTAGTCGGAGCTTTGCTAAACCCGGCTCTGCGGTATTTTGAACCCCGGTCTTCTTCCGGTACTGACCCCATCCAGCCAGTCTTTTTGATCTTGCTTCTTGGGTCCTTCATTCTTATCATCTGGGACTTCAAGCTCCGTTTCTCTATTTTCTGGCGCCTGCCGGACAACACGGAAAAGCCGCAAGAGAATTAACGTTATGCGAACTATGCGCGGATAAGTGATTCAATGAGAGATATGTCTCAGAAATTTCCCATACAAATAGCTTGCCGGTACAGAGCCGGAGAGATCCAGAACAAGATGCAGCGCAGTAGAGTTCCGGCCGGAAGCATGCACCTGTTGTTCAGGCTTTCAATTCCGTTCTTGATTTTTGCACACGTTTCCTGTGCCACGAGTATCATCAAGAAGGACCTGGGGCCAAAAAATACTGTAGCCACTTCCGCGGCCTTTGGTGTGGACGCTATTCTAACCTCAGCCCTGCTCACCGGTGGAAAATCCGCGCTCGTCACACTTGGATATCTTTATGGAGGCACAGCAATCTTTCTTTACGGCTTGTTCGTGTTCGTTCGCCCTGATACCCGTTGGTTGGCTGAGGATTCCGTTTTTGAAACGGCCGACCAGAGAGCAACGATAGAGCTACGGAGGACAGGGATCGCGGAATTCGCATTTGCAGAGCCCAACTCCCCCGACGAGTGGAGCAGTCTCTGTCGCTACCGCCAAAAATGCATCCACGGGTATGGGATTCATGCTTCAGGCTGGATGCCCCTTGACGTTTCTGCATTTGAACCCGAAGGCTATAGCGGAAGTTTTGAATTCAAGGGGGATACAATCGTCTGGAACCGGGACCCGGGTCCTCCGCTGGAATTTCACAAGAGAAATAAGAATGAGCGCTAGAGTTTGGCTCCAGAAATACGTTATACGACAAGTTCAGCGAAACAAAGCATCGTCACAGGAATCAATCACAAACAAGAAAGGAGAGTATAGATGAGTATTCAGGGATTGGAAGGACTGACCACGGAGAGAATCAACTATGAACTGCAAAGAGGAGCAAAGTTCGTGATCTATGAGTATTGCATTTCTGTGCTAATTCTAACCTTCAGACGCCCCTCGCGGCTATTCTTCATAAAAGCAGACGAGAGCCGATTGCGTCCGGGCCTGGCGTATATCTTGCTCTCTCTGGCCTGCGGCTGGTGGGGATTTCCATGGGGCCCGATCTATACGATTGGCGCCCTCTATACCAACCTGACGGGTGGTAAGGACGTAACAGCAGATGTGTTAGCATCGATTAATACTCCGTCGGCGGAGGCGTAATCATCCGGCAAGAAACCCAGCTGTGGGTGAAGAAGGGGTAGATTCCGAGGGAACCGCAAGAATTGGACATAGATACATTGATAGGAAGGCTCAATGCAGCACATGCTGACGGTCATCCAGAATTGATTCAGAAGGCGGCCATCATGGAGTTGAGCCAGAAGCTCCGGGATGACGATCTCCCGAAGCTATTACAACCGCTCACCAAAGCCCACTGGGAGAATGCGGCGCAAGTCCTGAAATTGATTGGGTTTCCGCGCATCAAGCGCATAGAAGACGGACTGGTGCGCTGGTTGCGGGATATCAATTGGCCGGGTGCTCGAACAGTGCGCACCATTTTACTCACCCTGCGCGACGAAGAGTTCGTTCCTCTGATTTCACGCAACCTGCTCCTCGCTCTGAGTGAAAACGATCTCGACTGGCTAGAGCCTTTGCAATCGCTTATCGAGGAGAAACGAGTAGGAGAAAAATTCTCGACAGATTTGCAATCGATCATTCGAAGTACGGATCGAAATGTTTAGCGATCCCATGGTCCAGGCCAAAATATTCACTGTAGGACTTGTGATACTCTGCTATGCACTAATCATGAGTTCCTTCTTTCATAGCCTGAATCTTGTCAAACGCGCGCATCACGTAAACTTGAAGGAAGTCAAGAATGAAGTTCCAAACGGTTTCCTGGTCAGAACGTTATGCTCCATTGTATACTACTTTTGTCTTGTTGATTGGATCGCGGGACTCGGCCTGATACCCTGGGCGTATGTGCCTTACAGTGAAATCAGAAACACAATTGGCGCCATTCTCATTGTACTTGTAACAGGCTTGTTCTGGTGGGTTAGCATTGCCCTGGGGAGCAATTATCATGGCCCAATGAAACTCCACCCGGATCACAAACTTGTTATGACAGGACCGTATTCGTTCATGCGTCATCCGACCTACACCGCCTTTCCCTTATTTCATTTAAGTTTATTTCTGCTCACAAACAACTATCTGCTCCTGCTTGCAGGCCTGGCCATGTCGGTATATACCAATCACAAGGAGAATCCAGGTTGAAGAGGGGTTACTGGTTGGACGATTCGGAGCAGAGTATCAGAAATATAAAAATCAGGTCGGCACCTACCTTCCAATCCTGTTTCACAAAACCAACCCTCAGGATTAGCATTGCAGCCCGGCGTCCAACTGATCCAGCGGTCGAGAAATGAAATCCTGTCGCACGTTGATTTTCTCGACCGAGTTCACAGTCGAGCGATAGGCGGTCATGCAATCGTCATTGACGGAACGCTCACAAACAACCGGGGCGTGGCGTTTCGTGATTTGCTACTCGCAAGAAAGTTTGGCTTCCAGCATTTCCTACCCTTTGTCGGTCGGCCTTCTTTCAAACCCGTTCCGCCCAAAATTCTGTGTGCATGCTTTGAACCAGATGCCAGGTACACGGAATTTGAAAAGGAAACGGTCCACATAGGCACCGATCCAACTCGCGGTCGCTTTGGCGACACACAGGTCAGAACTTGTGCGAGCTGCGCTCGTCTATGGGTGCACTACCAGGTTGAATACGAAGGCTACAGCGCCTCCGGTCGTTGGTTTAGAACCCTCATCCCTGCCGATGCTGTTCCGCTGCTGAATCCATTTTCCTCCGTTGCTTTCATCGAGAACTCTCCCTGGTTTTTCTACGGCGGTTCCGCTTACGATTCAACCGGCAAGGTTGGCTATTACGCCGTGGGAGCCGATTTGACTGGCCATACATACTAGCCTGCAGGAACTATGCGGCTTTGAGTCGATTGATTGCGAAGAAATTGCTATGAGCATACATCCCGAAATAGTCACAGCGGTACAGAAACGCCTTCTCGAGATTGAAACTGAAAAGGGAGTGGAAATTCTGTACGCTATAGAATCCGGATCCAGAGCCTGGGGCTTTGCCTCGCAGGATAGCGATTACGATGTGAGATTCATTTACCGTCATCCGATTTCCTGGTATCTCAGCGTCCTACCCAAACGTGATGTGATTGAGTATCCAATTGTCGATATAATGGACTACAGTGGCTGGGATTTGCGCAAAGCATTCTTTCTGGCAAATAAATCCAATCCCGTTCTATTCGAATGGCTTCAGTCTCCTATTGTCTACCGCCAGAAAGAGGCTTTTCTAGATGAATTTAAGCCAGCAGCGCTGGAATACTTTTCACCCATAGCCACCGTCTATCACTATCTGCACATGGCCACGAACAATTATCGCGAATACCTCAAGCGCGACATGGTGAAATTGAAGAAGTACTTCTATGTAATGCGTCCAATTTTCTCATGCATGTGGGTTCAAGAACACAAAACCGTGCCGCCCATGGAATTTGCCGTTCTCAAGAACGGTGTTCTTCGTGACGCAAGTCTCAACAACATTATCGAAGAGCTTCTGGCCAGGAAACGCTCCGGAACGGAACTTGGCCTCGCACCTCAAATTCCTGAATTGAACGCTTTTCTCGAAGAGCAGATCGCGCGGTTTGAAAGTGTTGCTGAAGGTTTCGATGCAGCCCAAAAACCGGATGCAGAGAGATTGAACAATGCGTTTCGCAAGATACTGAGATTTGAAGGTTAAACTAGCCGACCAGGCAAGCATGAGCGGCCCGGAGAAAAACAAAGTCGACTGCGAGAATTGAGACTCAAGAATTGCCCGGGGACAATATGGCAAAAGTTACAGGAATCGGTGGTATCTTCTTCAAGTCGGCGAGCGGTCCCGAAAAACTTGCTGCATGGTATAAAGAAAACCTGGGTATACCGCTTGAAGCATGGGGCGGTGCAGTGTTCAGGTGGCCTGACGACACGGCTGAAGATAAGGGAGTGACTGCGTGGCACGTGGCGGACAAGGAAACAAAGTGGTTCAACCCGAGTCAGGCCAGCTTCATGATCAACTATCGTGTAGATAACCTGGACGAAATGATTATCCAATTAAAGAAAAACGGCGTTGAGATCGTACAGGGACCAGAATCCCACGAAAATGGAAAGTTCGCCTGGATCCTGGACCTGGACGGGAACAAAGTTGAACTCTGGGAACCTATGCTCTGGGACGAAAAGAACAAGAAGTAGCGTCAGGCGGCAATATGA
>JAEUSB010000103.1 GCA_016788865.1 Leptospirales bacterium | reverse complement strand
CGATGGGCGAAGTTTCCGTCGTCCGCTATAAAAAGACTGCGGCCATCAGTGGTAATGCCGGTTGGGGCGTTGAACCGTGCCGCTGTACCGGTACCGTTGATGAATCCTGTACTACCATTACCGGCTAACGTCGTAACTTGCAATGTGCCAATGTTGATCTTCCTGATTACGTGATTGTTGATCTCTGCAACATAAAGATGCGTTCCATCCATGGTGATTCCCACTGGCCCCGTGAGCTGTGCCGCTGTCCCAATTCCATCCACAAGTCCATTGGAACTGCCCGCAATCGTAGTTACCTGGCCTGTGCTGATCGTGACTCTCCGAATTCTTGAATTAGTTCTATCGGCCACATAGACGTAAGTGCCATCCGTTGTGACACCGTATGGGTTGGTAAATGATGCAGCGGCACCCGTTCCGTCCGCGTTCCCTGGCCCCCCTGAGCCTGCCAGTGTAGTTACTTGACCCGTGCTGATCCGTATCTTTCGGATTGCATGGTTGTCGTTATCCCCAACGTATAAAAACGTTCCGTCCGTTGTTATGCCAACCGGATTGTTGAACTCAGCACCTGTTCCCGTTCCATCTGTAAGGCCAATGGAACCTGAACCGGCCAGTGTCGATACTTCTCCGGTGCTGGTATTGACCTGACGGATTGCATGATTGTTTTGATCTACCACAAACAGACTGACCCCATCGCTTGTGATTCCAACCGGGACGCTGAACCGGGCAACGCCGGGAGCCCCGTTGACAAAGCCAGACACCCCTGCACCGGAAAAAAAAGAAACTTCTCCGGTCGCAATTGTCACTCGTCGAATCTGCACATTGCCCGTATCGACTACGTAGAGATACACTCCGTCGGGTGTGACAGAAGCGCGGGGTTGATTGAACTGAGAGGTGGTAGCGCTACCGTTTACATTTCCGGGGGCCCCTGTTCCGCTGAGAGTTGTCACCGTCCCGCTGAGATGTAAGGGGCATCTGCTGCTCCCGCCCATCAAAGTGACGCTACATTGGGAGGCACTGTAAAGCAGCAACAGCTCCCCCAGGTATTTTCCTGATTGGGAAGGGAATTGCGAGCAACCCGCAAGGAGCATGACCAGAACTACGATTAGCCGCATAACACATGGTAGGTGTTCGCTGAAAAGTGCGCAATCACAAAAGACTAGGGTACATCATGCGTGGCATTCTTTCTAATGCCAAATTTCCGGGACGATATTCCAGGAAATCCCGCTTCTTCTACGTCGCGGATCCTGACGGTGAGCCAGTCATGTTTCTTTGCGTATTCTGCCAGGCTCGGGTCATTTCCGTGAGGGGTTGTATCCGGATTCACAATCATGCGCAAACCACGACTGTACTCGATCATTTCTCTGTCTCCTCTACTGTTTCCGCCTGCCAGCAGGGGCTGTGCCTGGATAAAGGTTTCAATTGCATGCCGTTTTCCTTCCTCCTGCGGAATGGGTTGAATCATTTCGTCCGTTAGAATGTCGTTTCTAACGACAGACTTAACACCCAGAATATTCATGGGAGACAGGCCGAGTTCGCGGCTCAGGAATGTTTGATACAATGCTTCCGGGCTGGCCGTAACGATCCATACCTCGAAGCCGTTCTTCTTCAAAAGTTGAATCAGCGCTTTCATTTGCGGAAAGATCTTGGTTGAATAGTCGCTCTTGAAGCACTCATCGCCCAGGTCGCGGATTTTCTGTGGTGATTCCCCTGCAAGGAATCGCACCCGACCCTGAACGTACGGAATGGAAACGTTGGATTGTGGCTTGATTTCGCGAATTACACCTGGATGCTTTTCCGGGTGCGCGTCGGCGTATTTGTACATGCACTCGTCGGCCAGGTAATGGGGTACCTGTCCAAGCACTGTTCCGTCTCCATCGAAGACGGCAACTTTTCGGCCGGTTTCATTTTGCGTCTGTTTGAAAAACTCCCTGAGTCGAACGTTTACTTCCGGCGCGAAACCCGGTATATCTGTGAATCCCGGTGACGCGCATCCCAGTAAGACTAAAACGAATAGCGAATAACGTCTCATTTTTGCACCACCTTACAGAAAGCGTTGGAAGGCTTGAAGTGTTTGATATTTGGAATTCCTGTCAAATCGGATCCAGCATATGGCCGACCGCATGAATCATGCGAGCCGGCCAGGGGCGATTACTCGCCTTCGTGTTGGTTGGCTGCTTGTTCACCACGCTTGAGGTTAACCGGAATTGCGATGATGAGGCCGATTATAAACAGGGCAGCGCAGAACAGAATGGCATTTTGCAATCCAAGTTTGTATTGCAGTGCACCCAATCCGAGAACGCCAATACCAGCCGCGAGCTTACCGCTCAAGCCCCAGAGGCCAAAAAATTCTCCAGATTTTGATTCGGGCGACAGAATTCCGACAACAGCCCGACCCGCGGATTGCGTAGCGCCGAGGCTTGCACCCGCGAGGCAACCCACAATCAGGAAAGCCTTCTCCGGTGAGATTCCAAGCACGCTTGCGATCTGACTATTGAGAAAGATGGCCAGGATGGCCGTGACCCAGAGTACCAACGTTGTGTTGTACGTAAATTTTGCGCCAACTTTGTCCTGCATATAACCGAACGCGAGGGCGCCAATCAATGCAGTGAATTGCGTTACGATGAACATGATTGTTTCAGTTCCTTCTGACCAATGGATGACCTGGGCGCCATAGCGGAATGCATATGTGATTACAATGTTCAACCCGGCTGATGCAAAGAACAGGGAGACCAGAAAAATTGCCAGATCGCGGAAATCCTTCACTTCGCTTAACGTCTGTTTGAGCCGCTTGAACCCGACTCCAATGTAGCTTTCGCCAACCGCGAGGGTCTTGGGGTTCCCGGGCTCTTTGACCCACAGGAATGTTGGAATCGCAGCGATCAGGAAAAACAATGCGGTAATGGGTCCAACCATTCGGAGATTTTCAAAATTAGCAATGGTGCGCGGGCCGAGGGTCATTGTGGCAATTACGGAAAGGAGTCCACCAAGGTAACCGACGCCCCAGGCGGCTCCGGAAATCTTGCCGAGTTCATCCTTATTTCCGAGGGAAGGAAGGAAGCTGGCCACGAAAGATTCGCCGGAAGCAAAGCCAAAGTTTGAGAGGATCAGCAATACAACACCCAGCCACGCCACACCCGGTGACACAAAGAACATTGCTGCCGTCGTGACTACGGTTAGAATATAGCTCATGAACAAGAATTTCTTCTTGGCCGCGCCAAAGTCCATGATCGCGCCAAATACAGGGCCAGTAATAACGCAGAGCATGTAGCTAATGAAGAGACCGGTGTCCCAGAGGAGGTTTCCGTAGCCCAGGTCGGGATCCTTTCCCCCTTGATCACCAACGACCATTCCTGTAAAGATGTTACAATAGACGACAGTGATGATTACCGTCGTATATGATGAATTGGCGAAATCGAACATCGCCCAGCCGAACTTCGCCTTGAAGCCTGTCTTTGGCGCGTCCGCCGTTTTTGATTGTGTCATGAAACTCTCCCCGGCGCTCTTTCTTCCAGCATACGGGCTTTTGTGAAGCATAAAACCCATTGGCCGGAGTAGACCGCAAAACACGCTGCTTAACGTTCAAAGCGACGGAATCGGCCAGAATCGCGAATGAGATCAAGGGAAAAATCGATTTTTTACCGGCGATACGCCCATTTGCAGGGCAAAGGAGGCAATTTGTGGACAAAGTTAGGCCGGTATCTAGATAAAGAATGCGTGCAGTTTGTTTAAAATATCGTCTCCTTTGAAGGTGGAAGTGTTATTCATTCCAAACCTGGCCAGATTGCATGCTTTTGTAGCCGCTGGTACGGTCCGTGCTAAATGGCGCATAGCCGAAAAAGGCGATGAGGAATCTTAGGGGTGAGAGAAGTGGATTATTATGAAATGAGTGCTGGGTCAACGGTCCCGCAACGGATTCTGCCGTACTACCAGCCAATCGTTTCCGTTTCAGACGGGATGATCTACGGATATGAAGTCCTGGGACGATTCTCTGACGATTCTGGCCGCATCTGGAGCATGGGGCCCTATTTTTCAGATCCGGAAGTCTCAAACCACGAAAAACTGATCCGTTCGCGCAAGATCCGGGAGATGGCATTCTTGCACGCGCGCGACATGGAATACGACGGTAAGCTGTTTATCAATGTTAAACCGTCCTGGCTCGTCCAGGTCCACCGTTCCGGGAAAGATATTCCTACCTTGAAGTTCATTCAGGAGATGGGGATCAACGGTGAGAATATCGTAATCGAGATTACCGAAGAAGAGTTTGATGGCGAAATCGATATCCTGGATACCGTTATGCGGCGATATCGTGAAGCCGGTTGCAAAATAGCGATCGATGATTTTACCTTCAACAATTTTGATCGGCTTATACACCTGCGCCCGGATTTCGTGAAGATTGATATTCGTCTGGTTAAGAAAAGTGTTGAGAAAATGGAGTATCAGAAACTCATCACGTCGATCTCCGATTTTGCGCAGGAGATTGGGATTTCTGTTCTGTTCGAGGGAGTTGAATACGAAGAGGAACTTGTAAATTCAATTCATGCCGGCGGTAGCTTTATCCAGGGGTTTCTATTTTCCCCGCCTGAGTGTGATTTTCAAGACGTGGGGAGGTTTCGTCCTTCCATGCATCAGGTCCTCTCTTCCGTAGTTCAATCACAACGGGACGAGAACTTTGGGCTACTGTCGCTTGAATTTAGAATGAACGAGCTCATCCATAGTACTCTGGATACGGCCAATTTTGAAGCGGATCCGGATTCCGCGCTCGGGCAAATACTGCCAACATTGCCCGACGCATGCTATCGCGCCTATGTCTGCAATCAGTTTGGTGAGCAGCTCTCTTCCAATTTTGTAAGGTCAAAGCCTGGTCCCTTTGTAAAGGAGCCTCAATTCAGAAATCGCAACTGGGGCTGGCGTCCCTATTTCCTGCACAACCTTACGCGGATGGAGCGATTCAGGCGTGGGTTCATTTCAAACAGGTACATCGATCAGGAAACCAAACGAGAGACTTTTACTTACTCACACCCGCTGCCGGGGCAGATGTTTCTATTTCTGGATGTTACCAGAGGCTCTTTCGCTTCGCCTGAATCAAACGGTTGAAGTCGTTGATGTTGTTAACAACTATTCTGTCTGCGAAGAGTTCCACTTTCCCCTGACGGACAAACATATTGATGATTTTCTGAACTTCATCAATTGGCTGGCCGCACCAGCTCGCAATGTCGTCTACCGTGTTGTGAAAGACCATGTTCTTCACCTGGCCGTAATGCGGATCCTTCTCTGCCAGCATCAGGAACACGTCGGCAACCTTGGATTGCGTATCGTCCAGAAGAAGGATCTGGAGGCGTCTGCGCGCGTCGTTGATACGGTTTGAAAAAATTACCAATAGTCGAAACGCAAGTGCCGGGTTGGTCTTCATCAGCGTGTCAAAGTTAGCGCGGTTGAAGTTGAGGGTCCGCACTTTGTCCACAGCAATGGCCGTGGCCGATCTTGGTTCCTCTTCGAGGATTGCCATCTCGCCAAAGATATCACCCTGGCTCAGTACATCCAGGGTCTTCTGGGCGTTTCCAATGGTCTTTGTGATCTTAACGCGTCCTTCCTGGATAAAATAGAAATCGTTTCCCGGTTCATATTCGCAGAAAATGATCTGGCCGGGTTCGTGAGTTTTTCCAAACTTATCAAATAGCGATTCTGGAAGTAGCATTAACCTAATTTCTCCAGACGCTTTCTTGCTTCGCGCGTCGCTTCATCCGGTGGTGGCATGGTGGCCACTTTGTGATACAATGATCTGGCGCGTTCCTTGTTGCCTTTGGCTTCTGCAACCACGCCCAATTGGAAGATCGAGTTCTTCATGTATTCGCCGGTTGGGAACTTCTTCAAGTAGATAGAGAAACTGTTGGAGGCTTCATCCGGTTTACCGAGCTTGAGTTCTGCCCTGCCTTTTTCATAGTGCGCGCGCTGGAATGCGTCAGCATCTTCCTGCGTTGGAAATTTCTTCATCTGCAGGCACTGATTGAATTTCCCAAGGGCCCCTTCCATGTTGTTTTGATTCATGAAGTTCAAGCCTTCCATGAAAACATCTGAGGCCTCGGGCTCACGGACAGGCGCCGGGGCCGGCCCACCCACTTCATCTAAAGCAAAAGGATCGTCACCAAGGCTGTCCGCGGAGGCCATGGTACGCGAAACGAAAGCGGGATCAATTCCGCGACTCTGCTTTGAGTCGGCAAGGACAAGCGGTGGATATCCATGGGGGTACGTTAAACCTTTGCGGGCCTGTGAAAGCAAATCGTGCGCGCGTTCGGTGTAATCGCCGTCTGCATACACTTCCATGTATTTCTCAAGTGCGTACACTGCATGATCAACGTTACCCGATCTATAAAAACTTTCAGCTACGCTCATAAGCTCGAACGCAGGATCCTTGGCTGCTCCGGCCTTTAGTATATCCCGAATCTGGCGGTGAATATTTCTGAGCTGTTTAGAGAAGACACGGAGCATTTTCAGAATGAGATGTGTATTCTTCATAACGAGCGCTTCAAACTCGTTCATCTTAAAGACGATACAGGTTGTTTTCCCAATTACCTGGGCCGTTTCTTCACGGGGAAATTTTCCAAGCGCTGATTTAACGCCAAAGAATTCTCCCATCTGAACATCTTCGCGTATCTCTTCCCCCGTATCGAGGGCCGTACTGATAAGAATTACGCGGCCCGATTGGAGGACGTAGACTTCATCGCCCTTGTCACCAGCGAAGTAAACGATGGAGCCGCCATTGTAACTTCTAGCTATGGGCATGTATCACCGCCAAATCCAAATCAACCTCACCAACCAGGGACGAAATCAAGGTTTGTCCGCCCCGTAGCCCTTTGAATCGTTTCCCTCAATTTCTTCACCCCTTTTTGAACAATTTTTTGCGTATTCCCAATCTGCAATTTTTCAAAATGGATGCCAAATGATACAAAAAGAGCTTCCAGGTCCGAGCTCCCGAATACCGGGACGCCGCCTCTGACGATCAAGTAGATGTGCTCGGGGCTACACTGAACCCATTCGGTCGGATCGGCCTTATCCAGCACGATAAAATCGGCATCACTACCGGGTTTCAAATTACCCTTTGAGGACCAGCGAAATGCTCGGGCAGGATTGGTTGTGACAAGGGAGAGTAATGTTGAGGAATCCAGCTCATTGCCGGTCTGTTCTTTGTAGATCCTTGCCGCTGTCTTGACTTCGTCGAGCATGTGCTTGGAACCCGTAACGGCTGCGTCCGTTCCCAGGCAGACGTTGATTCCGCGTGCGAAGAAATCTGAGATTGTAACCGTGCGATTGTATACAGCCAGATTCGCCGAGGGGCACCAGACAAAGTGCGCCCCGGCATCTGCAATCTTATCAAGGTCATCCGGACTCAGCGATAGTCCATGGACAAGGACAGTATGGTCAGAAAGACAACCGGCTTTGTCGAGCACCTGGAGCGACAGGACGCTTTCCGGATCAAAGCCTTCCGCAATGTGCGTGATATAGGGTAGATCCTGATTGTTGGCGCGAGCGTGCTCGGCCTTCATCCCTTCTCCCCAGCCGAGGGAATAAGAGCAGATGCTGTGCGATATTCCGAAATCCGAAAGCAGAGAAACGGACAGATTATCCTGGAATGGCTGTCGCACGAAGGCGGGGATGTGATCTACTACCGAAGTGGCGCCGGAGAACAAGTTCTTGAGTGCACCAAGTTCGTATAACGAGGCCGGTTCGACGAGCATCCGCTCGCGAAATACATCCGAGCGCTTGAGATCATTGTCAAAGGACAGCCAGTTCAGATGCGGCCAGTTTTCTCCGCGCACTCCCGGAAAACTTGCAAGTAGCGTATCGTGTCCGTTTATGAAGCCGGGCAGGACTGTCAGGCCATGCAGGTTTAGAGTAATGAGATCGGTTCGCTCATCACCCGGACCCAGGACCTCTTCCACCTCCCCTTCGGAAAGCAGCAGGCCAGCCAGCTTGCGCGGACCATCGGCCAGAACGATTGTGCCGTTCGTAATCTGCCATTCCCGGGACATAGTGCTTTATTTTCGGTTTGCGGAGGGGCGGTTCGATAGTGGCAGGAGACGCATTCATCAAGATTCTTCGAGTTCAGAACAGCGTTTCTTTGAGCTTTTTTGGGCCCGCAAATGGCGGTGACCGGCCTCAAAAGCCGCAAACCATCGGAGACGCCCGATGCGTCCGGTTCCTCAGTGCTATTCCTGCAGGGAAAGAAAGCCGAGCGTTACGAGCGCCTGTCCGGCCATGTAGGAAGGCCAGGTAATAAAATGATTTGGCCCAATGGGCGCGATAAACAAATGATAGGAGAAAACAGAATCGTCAAAAACAAAGCACAGCATCCCCAGGATTACCATCCAGACGTTTGACGAGATGATGCTGCTCACTACAGCAAAGCTCAAGCAGCACATATAGACGATTACTGGAATCTGCATCCGCGAAGGTGCGCTCTGCGCCACTACGGTTCCATAGGCTATGGCGTAGCAGAGGAAGATGCCCAGGCAGATCTTTCTTGCGGATGGAATGTCTTTCCAGGAGTTGCGGCGTTCGAGGAAAGCTGCGCCAAACAGCAAATGCGCAAGGGCTGTAAAGCCCAGTGCATGTAGCACATAGCCGTGTCTGTCAAAGTCCAGAACTACGGCCCCGAGGCTCTGAGTCAGCAATGCAAAGAATAATACCAGGCTTCCCCACGATCTGCGCTGTGAAAAGATAAGTCCCGCAAGGATTGCAGTGGGAATCCATTTTACAAGGAAACTACCGGTGGCTGGCTTGAGAATGCTGAAGCCTATATTCAGCCAGAATGCCACTGCAAGAATTCCAGCCAGTGCCAGGAGTAAGCGATGATTCTTGGAAAGACTTTGCGTTAGCATTTTTGATCCCCTGAGCGAGTTTCAATTTTTCTTATTGCGCCTTTCGCAATGCAAGTTTTTTTCCTGTTCACGGCAAGATTATGACAAAGGTTGAAGTTAGCTCGAAATCAGGTCTTACGAGTCCAGTGTACTATGCAGCTGGATTTGCTGTGTTTTTGTTCGCATTGGTTTCGTTCTATTTGCTGGCTCCGGCAGATTCTGCGCGCGCAACGGGTGCAGAGAGAAAACGCGTCACCATTTTTGATGGGGCATTCTGGGCTTCCGGGGATAATATCGAGCCTGCATTTGATGAACTCCTGGGTGAAATGAACCCCTTGACGGGAAATCCATACACGCAGGACCAGATTGAACGTGTTCGGAAGCTTTATCGTCTTTTTCCACAGAATTCCCTGCTGCCCAGGCCCGCCAGCGAACGTTTTCGCAAAGAGAAGGAGCAGGAGCGTCTCGAGACTTTGAGTCGCCAGATAACGGCTGGAACAGCCACGGAAAGCGAGATCAAGGACTTCTACGCCCAGAAGTCGCGCGAAGTCAGGGATCGAATGGAGTTGGTTCAACACGTACTGACGGAGCCCTGGGAAGAAGAGGTCCTGGCTACCTACCGAAATATCCTGAATCAGGACAAGAACAGGGAAGCTTTGATTGCGGAAGAATTGCAGAATTCGCTTCAGATTCTGAAAAATAGGCAGCAATCCGAATAGCACCTAACATTGCTTGCTTGACATAAAAAATTGACCCTTTTCACTTTGTCCTGACGGAGCATTGCTCGGGGGACGTCATGAAACTCAAACACACGCCAATCGTACTTTCATTTGTATTTTCGCTGAGTCTACAGGCAGCAACACCGGACGTTTACGCGCCGCTGCCGTTTCCTTTGGGGACCGTAACCGGCCATGCAGACTACCATGTGCATCAATTTGCTCATCTGGGCTATGATGGCAGGCTTCTCTGGGGCAGCGCCGATGGTGCAGAAGCAACCGCGCTAAAGTCCTGCAATGGAACAAATCATGCCGTTAGCTGGATTCCCGGATTGATCACCGGTCTTGCGGTTTCTCCAGAACTGGGAATGCACAACTTTGGCACCCATGGCCAGAACGGCGGTTACAAGGATTGGCCACTCTGGTCCACCGTAACGCACCAACAGGTCTGGGAAGGCTGGTTGAAGAAAGCGCATCAAGACGGACTGAACCTGATTGTAATGTCAGCCGTGAACTTCCGCTATATTTGCGGCATCATGCCGCGCGGTAATGGTTTTTACGACACGTCGGGTGGAACAAAGCCCTGTGACGATATGAAGAACGTTAAGCGCCAACTCGAGGCGGCTCGGGCTTTTGCGGCAAAGAACTCCAGTTGGTATGAAATTGCTCTGACGCCAGCG
The DNA here is from genome assembly GCA_016788865.1 of Leptospirales bacterium. GTDB lineage: Bacteria > Spirochaetota > Leptospiria > Leptospirales > Leptonemataceae > JAEUSB01. The sequence goes on along the minus strand of JAEUSB010000103.1, from coordinate 12,532 downwards.
CATGCGCGACGTATCATTCAGGAAGGCAAGCTGGCCGTTGTACTGGCCATTGAAGCGAGCGAAATCTTTAACAACGTAAACACAGAAGCGGATCTCGACAGAGAGCTGGACACCTACCAGGCGCTAGGCGTTAGGTCCATTCAGCCAGTGCATGAGCTGAACAATAAGTTTGGCGGAACCGCATACTTCCAGAAGATGTTCGATCTGGTTCAGGCTTTTGTTAATGTTAAGTCGTTTGTAACGGCGGGCCTGGACGGTTCAGTCGATGAACTGAAATCGGCATTTGATGGAATTAAAGTTGATTCAAACAAGAATAACATTCAGGGGCTGACCCCGCTCGGGAAGGCATTGATTCAGAAACTCATTGATCGCAAGATGATAGTGGATGTAGCGCATCTTTCCACTAAATCTATGAATGATACGTATGCCATTTCATCAGCCAACAGGTACTACCCCCTCCTGATGTCGCACACGCATTTCCGTCAGATGTTCAGAGGGAAGTTGATCGATGAAAAGAAAATTCCCGTAGAGGGCGTTAAACTTGTGAAGAAGACGGGCGGTGTAATTGGCCTGCGCACGGGAAATGAAAAGCAAAACACATATGGGCGAGGCAGTGTGGCAAACAACTGTCACGGTTCATCCCGCTCCTTCGCGCAGAGCTATATGCTTGGAGCAATTGGATATGGGATTCCGCTAGGATTTGCGAGTGACTTCAATGGATTTATCGATCAGATGCGCCCGCGGTTTTATGATTCAAACGCAAAATACGGCGGCAGTGCTGAGAAATGGGCCTGCGGAGAAGACACAAACGGGGAAGAGCGTGAAGTTGCACGCGCCGCCCAGGGGAATCGTGCTTCCGCCGGAACCGGAAGTGAATTCGATCTGATTGGATATGCGCACATCGGCTATACCAAAAACATCATGCAGGATTTGAATCGGATGGGCGTCGATACGGTCGTGGTAGCTAACTCGGCGGAAGCTTTCTTAAAGATGTGGGATCGCGCGTACGATCCAAATCGCGCTGCAAAAAGCGATACCGTGGACTCTTCCGGCGTAATTGTGACTTCAGCCGATGATGAGAAATGCCCCAGCCTGCGCGCAAAGCTTGGGACCTTGAACAACAAGGTTGTCTGCAAAGCTTTGCCGCATTTCAGTATCAAGGACAAGAACTGTGACGGTAGTCGCTGGAATGGTTTCTGTGTTTGGAACGAAGGTAGCTGGTACAGAGCGCGCGAAATTAGGTAGAGAGAGAATCTTTCCAGGTTCTGAACCTGGCGCCCGTTTTGCGGGCGTCAGGCAGAATACCCTCGCCTGGACTATCCAGTGTTTCAAGCCAATCCGGATCGGTGCGAACGGCCTGTTCGCCGGGGTAGCCGGGGTAACTTTTCTGGCCAGGTTCCCCGGAAATGCAGGATTCAACCCTTCGACCAAAAAAGCCTGGACTGGTAGGCTTCAGGGAATTTTCTGGCCTCCAGGCGTAAACCAGTGGCAAACCTTAGTTCATCCAAGAAAGATATTCGTAAATCCCGGCGTCGGCATGACCAGAACGCGCAGCAGCGCGCGCGGCTCCGTACCTTTGATAAGAAGATTCGCGGTCTCGTCACAGAAGGGAAATTGGATGAAGCAAGGACTGCCTTTCGGGAATACACCACATATCTGGACAGGGCAGGTCGCAAGAACCTGATCCACCATCGTCAGGCTGATCGCAGAAAGAGCCGGATGGAGGCCCTTCTGCACAAGCAGAAGAAGTCCGCGTAGTTTCGCATTCTTTTTGGGCGATTAGCTCAGCTGGTAGAGCGCCTGCCTTACAAGCAGGATGTCGGCAGTTCGATCCTGTCATCGCCCACATTCTCTTCCATTTATTAAGAAAAAGTTGTGTGATAGGGCCTTGGGGTTAGCCCTGTCCAGTCGATGCTAAAATCCATTTTACAACGTATTTCACAGATCGTTCCCGAAGATGAATCCGGGATTCGGTGGACTATCCGCCTCAAGCTCAGTCTTGTAATTTCCCTTCTCGTCGGTATCTCACTCACCATCATCATTTTCCTGGCCTCGTTCTTCTTCCGGAGTGACAATGAAACCCGGATTCAGGAGAGCAATCGCCAGCTTGCAGAAAACGTGGCCACATCTGTCTCAGCCGAATTCCGGTCGCGGATTCAGAACATGCGCCTGCTTTCTGAGACTCTTGCGCAGACAGGGAATCGTGCCGGTGTTCAACGGGTTCTCTTTGAGAATGATCGCAACCTCGTTATGCTTGGTCAGTACACTGCTGCGGGTGAAACCCTCACTCCGGGTCCAGCGATCATCAATGCGCAGGCCCTTGGGAATGTCAAAGATCTGGGTGCAAAACTGGCACGCTTCTATCCTGCGTTTGCGCGCGCAAGGACAGGAACCGTCGTTGTAAGAAATCTAAGTCCGGACACGCGCTACCCGGCAGCAGTTCTTGCCTTCCCACTCAAGCCACAAGGCGGCGAGCAAATCCTCGTTGCAGTCCTCCGCCTCGACGACTTGCTTTCTGTGTTTCAGACAGGCGGAATTATCAAATCGAGTCTGGTCAACGAAGAGGGAGTCGTAATCGCACATGAAGATCGCGAAACGGTTCTTGCCGCTTCTTCCGTGGCCAATGTTGCAATTGTAAAAAACATGCGCGCAAGTACTCTCAATAACGGACTCACGCGTTACGAGCAGGATGGCCAGGAATACTGGGGCGCCTTCAGAAAGCTTGACTTTGGCGGATTGGGAATTGTGACCTACGCGCTTGAATCAACTGTGTTTGAGGCCGTTGAACGAATCGAACGATGGAACTTTTATTTGATGACAGCGGTCATCTGCCTTGCCGTGATTTTTGTCTTCTTTTTTGCGCGCGGATTTTCTGGGCCAATCCTGCGACTCGTAGGTGCGGCTAAATCCATTGAGAACGGGCAGTATGTTTTGAGCCTGCAGCCTGAAACGTCAGATGAGGTTGGACTGCTGACAAAGTCGTTTGTGGCCATGGGGCGCGGCTTGCAAGAGCGCGAGAATCTTAAGGTGTCATTTGGCCGTTTTGTAAACAAGGAACTCGCTGAGATGGCAATGTCAGGTGAGCTAAAGGTTGGCGGAAGTCGTAAGCAATGTACAATCTTTTTCTCAGACATTCGTGGATTTACAACCATCTCGGAAAAACTGGAACCGGAAGAAGTGGTTGAATTCCTGAATCAGTACATGTCAGAGATGGTGAAGTGCGTTCAGCAAACACATGGCCTCGTGGATAAGTTCATTGGCGATGCGATCATGGCCGTCTGGGGAATGCTCCGTCACCACGGCAATGATGCTGAGAACGCCGTGAATAGCGCTCTAATGATGCGCAAATCACTGATCAAGTTTAACAAGGGTCGAGGTAGCGCCAAGCGTCCAATTATTCGAATTGGTTGCGGCATTAACACCGGACAGGTAATTGCGGGTCAGATGGGTTCGTCTGATAAGATGGACTTCACGGTTATTGGTGATGCTGTAAATACTGCAAGTCGCGTTGAGCATTTGAACAAGACCTACGGAACAGATATTCTAATTACAGAAAACACATACGAACTGGTTGAGGATCTCTTCGAGGTTGAAGAAATCGATAAAGTTACTGTGCGCGGTAAGACCAGGCCAGTAACGCTCTACACTGTGCTCGGAAAAAAAGGCGACAAAGAATGCCCGGCGAACGTCAAAGAAGTGCGCAAGCTTGTGGGAATAGAATTTAACCCATCGGCAAAGAGAGGCTGAAATGTTCCGAAGCTTTAAGGAATACAGAATCCCGGCAATCCTGGGCCTGGCCGCGGTAATCTTCCTTCTAATGTTCGTGTGCGACTTTACGCGCCGTGCCGACATTGGTTCCCGCGAAGAAATCGGTAGCATTATTCACAAGAAACACGGCGTTCAGCGTCGCTTCGCTGACCAGGTCGTGTGGGAGCGGATTGATCAGGGTGGAAAACTTGCCAACGCTGATAGCATTCGAACAGCAGATGGTTCGGAAGTCAAGATCCGACTCAAGGACGGTACGCTTTTAACCATTGACGAAAACTCAATGATACAGCTCGACGTTGAGAAGAATCGGATCGACTTCACCAGCGGCTCTCTGCAAGTGCAATCTGGCTCCAGCTCCAAGCTCACTTTGCAATCTGGTGACAATTCGGTTAAACTAACAGACGGAAACGTAGCACTCTCCAAGACCGGAAAGGAAGACCTGAACGTTACGGTTTATGAAGGGAATGCGCAAGTAACGTCAGGCGGCAAGACAGAGAGCCTTAGCAAGAATCAAAAAGCAGAAGTAGGCAAAGATGGGATCCAGGTGCGCGATCTTCCCGTTGTGTTGATCAAGCCAAATCCGTTTCAGACCATGGCAGCAGAAGGCGACGGTACAAGCGTTGCCTTCAAGTTTGAACCTGCCAAAGGCATAAGCAAGCCTACCCTTGAGATTAGCCGGGATGCAGAATTTTCCGACAGTAAGCGCGTTAACACGCCCGGGAACGCGACCATGGACCTGGCTCCGGGAACCTATTACTGGAGAGTCACCGGGGAAGACGACAAGACAAACCAGAAGGCTGTAAGTGAAACGCGCAAAATGACAATTGTGCGCGGTGATCCGCTGAGGCTGCAGTCTCCAGCCACTGGAGAGAAAGTCGCATTCCATTCAAACCCACCCTCGGTGCCGTTTTCCTGGACGCAGGACTCTCTGGCTGAGAGCTACAGGCTAGAAATCTCCAAGGATAAAGATTTCAAAGAAGTTGTGCGCACGGTCACAACTCCCGGCAACAGTGCCACGATTGACGATCTTCCAGCTGGCGTCTATCGCTGGCGCATTCAAACCAAACCCAGCCAGCTTGACGTTCCGGGCCGTGTGAGCAACGCAGGTGTGTTTGAGGTAATCAAGTCGGACCTTGCTGCGCCTGAGACTGCCAGCCCGTTTCAGAAAGAACACTTTGCAAGCACGGTTACCAAAGAGGGCATCTTCTTTAACTGGCGCGGCACCGGGGACATGAAGTCTTACATCATTCAGATTTCTCCAAGTCCAGGTTTTGGCTCTTCTTTCATGAACCAGAAGACGGAGAAGAACTTCGTGATGGTGCAGGGTGTCCCGGATGGCCAGTATTACTGGCGAGTGAAGGGACTAACGGCAGATAAGGAAAGCCCGTATTCAGCCATACAATCCTTCACTGTTGGTGCCGCTTACATGAAGAGCGACATTGAGACAGTAGACAAGAACAAGATTCGTCCATTGTTTCCGGCCCGCACTGCTGTTGACATGACAGGCAAGAAGACCCTGGATTTCCGCTGGGATGCCGCTGCAGGTGCAAAGAAGTATAACTTCCGCCTTTTCAAGAACAATGGCGGGGCACTGCAGCCGATCTTTGCGACAACAACGCAGGCTCCGCAGGTAACGTTAACCGACATTACAATTCTCGATATCGGCTACTTCGCGTGGGAAGTACAGGCGGAAGGAGGTTCCACCGCAGCAACCGGGCGCGTGGATTTTTCCATCACGCTCAATCGCTATCTGCAGAATCTGAAACCTGGTGATATTCAGTTCGTGAATCCGGATACTATCTACCGCGAAGACGAGCAATGAAAAAAGCTGCGCTCATTATCTACCTGGGATTTCTGTTTCCGTTGCTGGCCGGCAGCGACGAGTACATCGAATGGCGTCCCGTTCCTGGCTCCTCCGGCTATCAAGTCCAGGTTAGAGAAACGGAATCAGAGAAGGTTCTTGTGGATACCACAGTGGAAGCCACAACCCTGGATGTTGATCTCGCAGTCGGTAAGTACGAGCATAGAATTGCGCCGCTGAGTCCATTTGGTAAGCCAATCGTCTGGTCTGATTGGAAATCGCTGACCATCTTGATTGCAAAAGCCCCTGTCGTGACCGATCCGCAAAAGGTGGTAATTAAGGAGCGCAAACCATTTTCCATTATTCTTACCGGAGAGAATTTCGCGCGTGCAGTAAAAGTATTTTTCAAAGGGGATTCAACGGTCGTTCCAATTACGAATCGGACGGTCTCAAAAGACGGGACCACGTTGACGCTCCTTGTGAATCCGGAGAAGATTCCTCCAGGAGAGTACGGGATACTCCTGGAAAATCCGCGTCAGAAACTCTGGACAGGCGACAATCTAGTGTCCCTGGCGTATCCAATTGAAGTGGCCGCAGTCGACACAAAGAAAACTGACAAAACAAACGACAAAACGGATAAGATAGACAAAAAGAACGATAAAAAGACGGAAAAGAAGGATGAAAAGAAACCAGAAGGAGACTATCGTGAGTACTTGAAGACTCTGAAAATGTCCTGCGCTGGTTCTGGACTTCCTGATTTCCTGATTCGTCAATGTTACAAGTACCATGTGGTTCTGGATTTATCTACGGACGAGAAAGTCAGTATGTATAACTACATCCGGGCATACCAGGGGAATCATACCGAACGCATGCGCGGGTACTCATACTTTGACGACACATGCAGCCCCCTCGGGCCTGCTATGCAGAAGATGTTAGAAGAAAGAATGGAAGAGTCCGCAAAAACGTTGGATATGACTGAGAGACAACAAATCCAGCGAACTCTTGCGGCCGTGCGTAGTTGTGGCGCTCCGAATCCTTAAGCATCGCGACATCTCCTCTTCAGAAAGGACGCGCCTGATGCAGCGCTCCTATGCGCAGGACGAGGAGGCCTTTTCAGTTGCTCGCACTATACTTGCGCGTGTTGAAGCAGAAGGCACGCCTGCGGTAATCGAATATTCACAGCAGTTTGACAAAGTACGGCTCAGTGACGTGTTGGTGAGCCCGGAAGAGTGGAAAGCGGCAGATACAGTCCCGGCGGCCGTTCGGAATGCGTTTACGCAAGCGTACCAGAATATTTCTGCATTTCACGGCCTGCATCTCGAATCGTTACAGAACCGCAAGACAAGCGTGGCCGGAACGGAGCTTGGTTTCAAGTATCTGCCCGTTGAAACCGCAGCCATGTACGTTCCGGGCGGCAAAGCAAGCTATCCTAGCTCAGTTCTGATGGGACTCATTCCGGCGGTGATTGCGGGAGTGAAAAATCGCCTGGTTGTTACGCCGCCGGACGCGTCCGGTTCCGTGATTCCTGAAATCCTGTTTTGCGCAAAACTGGCCGGAGCAACTGAAATCATAAAGGCCGGCGGTGTGCAGGGCCTTGCCGCTGCCGCCTTTGGAAACCGCGCACCGGGCCTGACCACAAAGCCAGCTCAGGTTCTAGTGGGTCCAGGAAATCGTTACGTAACTGCGGCGAAAGCAATCCTTGCTTCCCGCGGGCTCTTGCGCATTGATATGCCCGCCGGTCCATCAGAAGTATTGGTGATTGCTGATCATTCGGCGCGTCCAGATTTTGTAGCCGCGGACTTACTCTCCCAGGCGGAACACGGTTCTGACAGTGCGGCCGTCCTGTGCTGCCTGTCAGAGGAGTTTGCGAAGAAAGTGGACCTGGAAATCGAACGGGGCTTTGCTGAACGCCCGGCCCGTCGGGAAATGAAGGAAACCAGCATTCGCGAGCATTCATTCGCACTGGTATTTGAAAATATTCAGGAAGCTGTGGACTTCTCAAACGAGTACGCACCAGAGCATCTTGAAATATGCACCCAAAATCCTGCCGAACTTGCTGAGCGCATAACGTCCGCGGGTAGCGTTTTCCTGGGGCACTATGCGCCCGTGGCGCTCGGCGATTATTTTAGCGGAACAAATCATATTCTGCCAACGGGCCAGGCCGCTCATGCGTTTTCTGGTCTGGGTGTAGAAACGTTTATGAAACGAATTACGTTTCAGCACCCTACAAAGGAAAGTCTGAGACAGGCGCTTGAGCCAATTCAGATCATGAGCAAAGTAGAAGGCCTTGAGTTCGAGCACGGTCATTCTGTGGAAATTCGTTTTAAAGACTGAAATGCGAACTCAGCCCATGGATCGCGGCAGTTGTCACATCTTTGAAAACTCGAGCAGAGCAAACTGATTTGTGGATTTCAGAGTTTCTGGGCTACGCCTTCCATGGTGTCGCCAAATGAGGTAAAGTCCGCATATCGTCTGAAAATCCATGGATTGCGGAGAATGCCGCGCGCCCGCGCAGGATGATACGACGCCGGCCAGGTGGCGCGTAATTTCATGGAATAGTGCGGGAGAATTTTGTCCAGGCTGGCCGGAGAATAGTCTGCGAAATGATCCCTGGGATGTGTCTTGACCCATGTCTCCGGGCTAAATCGAAACGTTGGACCATTGCTTGAAGGGAGTGCGAATACGAAAATCCCTCCAGGATTCAACATGTCCGTAATTACCTGGAAGGCTGCCTTCTGGTCGGGCATGTGTTCTAGAACATAGAAAGCAACAATGGCGTCGTAACGTTCCTTTCCCGCTTTGAAAGGCTCTGTCTTCACGTCGAGCCGGAGCGTATCGCGTGCATAAGCGCTTGCGAATGGTGAAATCTCAATACCCTTCACATCGTAGCCGCGTTTGCGGGCCTCGTCGAGAAAGAAGCCGGTTGCGCATCCAATCTCGAAAACGCTCGATTGGGGTTTGAGATATGTCCGGATTCGATCAAGCCTCCGGTTGGCCATTCGCCTGAGGTTGGCCTCATCTTCGAGGTAGGTCTTCCCGTACTGATTCTTATACTCGCTTAAGAAATAATCTTCGCCGTAATCCAGGCTTCTGGTGTCGTTTACGTAGATTACACCTTCCGGGCTCCGCATCGCACGATTATCAAGTATGGACGTTAGCCGCGCTCCAGTGTGCGGGCAGGACTCAATTGCCATGCTTCTTCCGAACGTACAAGTCTACGTCGCTGAGAGGGAATTGCGTGCGGATTGGGTGAACCTGAAACTTACCGGATCGCTCGTGCAGGTAGTTCGTGAGCAAGGGTTCCCAGCTCTTGTTGCGATCTATCAGGAAGCAATCCACCGTATCGAGGGTTTCAATGAGATTCCGAACTCTGGCTGGAGAAATACGGAGTTTTCCGGGGATGAATTCAAGGACACGGGTCTGGGGTCTTTCAGTCCTGATCAAAAAGTAAGGATCAGGCCGCACACGCAAATAGACGGTTTCGCAAATAGCGGTATCCTTGACTGTTGCCTGGATGAACGCTTGAGCCGTTTGATGTGTTTTGAGAATTGCGTGGCGAATTGTAAAGTAACCGGAGAGAATCAGCATTGTTCCAAGCGCAACTGGCAGGACGCTTGTGAATAAGGATTGAAACAGGGGCCATGAATCTTGCTGGCCATTGAACTGAGAACGGGAGTTCCAGAGAATGGCCGCGCATAGAATGAGCAGGACATCCCCATACACTACATACCAGCCCTCTGAGGAAATGAGGGCAAAGCCGCTGATCGCAATGAAGCAGAAGAGAATCCTCGATTCCTGAGATAGCAGATTCGTTAGCCCGGAGCGATACAGTTTCCAGAGGAATATTGCAAGCACCAGAAAGACAAAACAATAGAGAAGCGCACCGATCACCATTGCCGGCCAGGACCCCGGTGAAAATCCGTACTGGCTAAAGTATACGTTCAGTACTCCGCCTGTTTCGCCGCCTGTGAGCATTCGCACAAAATCCTCTTTGCGCTGCAGCTGTGGAATAAACTGTTCCTTAAACAAATCAAGGTTGCGCAGTATGTAGATTCCCCATGGAGCAAATCCGACCAGGATCCCAATAGCGGCTAATAGAAGTTCCTTCCATACGGGAAAGAGAAGAATGAATAGAACCGGAATCGCGATAACGGCAAACGGGTGCGAGGTGCCTGCAAGCCCGGCGGCCACACCTGCGAGAAAGAGCATAAGAAGCCGCTTCTTGTCTGATCCGGAGCTTGATTCGGGCGATGTCTTGTCTGTTGTCGTGCCTTTCGCGATTGGTGTAAGTGCGGCCCGACTGAAACCAACGGACAGGTAGATTGCAATCAACAGGAGCAGTAGCGTTAACACGTCCATGCGAATGGTGTTAGAGGCCCGTTGGAAAACAGGATCAAGGGCAAGGATGATAGCCGCGAGTCCGGCAATGAATGGAGTCGTTAGCCGACGAGTCAAAAGAAAGAAGACTGCAAGAGCTCCAATTCCAAGAACCAATGAGAAGGTTCTGCCGGCCAATTGCGATTCTCCAGTGAATTGATAGACCACGGAGAGCAGGGTCATATATAGCGGGCCGTTCCAGAGTGTGGCGCGGTCCATGCCGTAGATTAGTCCACTCAGGACTTTCGTTGCGAAGGGACGGCCCTCGGCGAGTTCTGTGGCCGGGGAGGAAAACAAAGCCTCATCGGGCCATGTGAACGGTAGGATTGTGTAGTTGATACGAACCAGGAGCACGAGCAGAAGGATGCTCAATGCAAGCAGGATCTTACTTGAGTGCTGCGATCCCGTCGTCCTCTCCTTCATAAACAGGAAAGATATTTCCCAGCTCCACCACTTCTAGAAGTTTCTTGATAGAGCTGGAGATTTCGCACAGGGCGAGCTTGCGATTTGCCGCTTTGGCAGCACGGGATGCGCCCAGAATAGAGCTGATGCCGGATGATGACATATAGGTCACATCGCGGAGATTCAGCAGCAGGTTGCCCTTTGTCGTGTCCAGGAAGTTGCCCAGCTTCTTCTCCAGGCCCTCTGAGCCGGTGATATCGAGCCGGCCAGCGATCCTGACCACTGTAACACCGTGGATTTCTAGTTTTGCAAGTTCCATAGCGTCAGATGCCAGGATCGGGTTTGAGGGGTTCACTGACGAGTCCTTTTTAGTGGTCGTTTTTGTCCGATTGTCCGGGTTTGCCCAGCCAGGGGGCCCAGACACTCTTCCAGCCGTCGCTCCAGACATACCAGCGGTCTCGTTTGACACGGTTTGTCTCAAGCTCCTGGTTAACGCTTTCGCAAACGTCAGCCAGTTCTGCACGGTAGTTCTGGATGCGATCCCAGATCTGGTCCATGTCGCTATTATCGACCGGGTGGTCAGGTTTCCGAAGCTTCTTTTGTCTCGAACCGGCGGATCAGTTCCTCCGGGTTTCTGAGGCTATTCGCGACCCAACGGTACTCAATCTCCTCCGATTCATCGGCCTCGAGCCCTGGCAGGTCGTCGGCGCGCAGGTTGAAGATCAAGAGGGCGGCGCTTACGGAGAGGTTGAAACTTTCTGCGAAACCCCGCATTGGAATTGTGAGGAGTGCGTCGCTGTTTTCTCGCGCATAAGGCGAGAGACCGTCACGTTCAGACCCCATCACAATCGCGGTCCTGGGGCGGCGCCTGAAATCGCCCAGAAACACGGACCGCGAATTTGGCGGTGAGGCCGCGGCAATAAAGTATCCCATAGTTCGCAGATGGTTGAAACACGATTCCGTATCCTTGTAGTAGACAAGATCCAGCCACTTTCCGGAACCCATCGCAACAGCTTCGTTCAGGTGGAAGCGATGTTTGTCCTGAATGACGTGGACCGTTTGCACACCCATCGCGTCACAGCTGCGCAGGACCGCGCTTGCATTGTGCGGATCATAAATGTCTTCAAGCACCACCGTTAGATGATTCGTGCGACGAGCGAGAACCTGTTTGATGCGCGCAATTCGTTCGGGAGTAAGGAACGAGGAAAGAAATTCCAATAGTTCGGCGCGCTGGCCCATATTGGCGATTCTCTGCTTTGTGGTGGCAATGCAACAAGGATAAAACGGTTGCAGAATAGACCCGAACCCTCAAGATAAGATCATGCGGGTTAAAATCTCAGAAATCAAGGTCGGTAACCGAATTCGGGTCAACCCTGGAGACCTCACCGCACTCAGGGACTCGATGCGTCGTCTGGGGTTACTTCAGCCCATTTTGATCGATTCGCGTTACAATTTGATTGCGGGTTTCCGCCGGCTGGAAACAGCAAAGATGTTGGGCTGGGAATCCATTGAAGCCCGGCTGATAGACACACGCGACAAGAAGGAAAGACTCCTGATTGAAGCGGAAGAGAATACAACCCGCCGCGATTTCTCTCCGGATGAGATGGGGCGTGTTGATAAACTGCTGCTGCGTTATAGTAAAAAGGGAATCTTCTGGAAGATCATAGCCTGGATCATGGATATGTTCGAATGGATCTTTCGCAGGCGCTGATTCTTCTTATCAGCTCGCGCCGGTAAGCGCCAGCATCCCACAGGCACCACCCACCTTGCGTCCTGGTGAGCCTCTGTTAAACGCAAGAACCCCTGCGCGCCGCAGGCCTTCCTGAAATTCCACCATCTCTTCGTCTGAGGGCCTGCGCCAGTCATGCAGGTTTGTGTTCAAAGGAATCAGGTTGATCTTGCTGTCCACGGAGCGTGTGATATCGATGAGTTTTTTCAAGTTCTCGCGGCCCATGTTCTTATCAGGGATCATCACGTATTCGAACGTTACGCGGCGTTTCATTTGGCGCGAATAGTTTCTCACGGACTGAAGCAAAGCTTCCAGCGAGTATTTCTCAGTCACATCCATGATTTCCAGTCTCCCCTCCGGATCTGAATGGTTGAGTGAGATGGCTAGATTGAAGGGCTGACGCTCTTCCGTGAACCGATCGATCCCCGGAACAACTCCGGCTGTCGAAATCGTAA
>JAEUSB010000082.1 GCA_016788865.1 Leptospirales bacterium | reverse complement strand
CGATGGGTTCACCAAACTGTTTGCGGTTTTTCGCATATCGAATCGATTCATCGAGCATACTTTGCATTGAACCAATGGCACTTGCAACAAGAACCGTGCGCTCCCATTCGAGTGTTGCCTTTCCCACGCGCAGAAAACCGGAGTTCAGTTTTTCAATCATGTTTTCTTCTGGAACTTCGCAATCCTCGAAGATCAGTTCGCTCGTTGTGCTTGTTCGCATTCCCATCTTCTTCAGCTTCTTGCCCACGCTGAATCCTGGAAAATCCTTCTCCACTATGAAAACAGAAATGCCGAGCGCCCCTTTCTTCTTATCTGTGACTGCCATCACTATGAAAACATCGCCGATTGGACCATTGGTGATGAACATCTTACTGCCGTTTAGAATCCAGCGGTCACCCTTCTTAACGGCGCGAGTCTCCATGCTCCCGGCGGCATCGCTACCGGATCCGGGCTCAGTTAGACCCAGGCCCGCCGTCCATTCGCCGGTGGACAGTTTCCTGAGATAGCGCTCCTTCTGTTGCGGAGTCCCGCACAAGACGATTGGCATGCTGCCAATGATTGTATGGGCACCCCACGCCAGGGTGACTCCACCATCTGTTGCTCCTTCTGCGAAGGCTTCTGTTGCAATCGTAGTGGTCAGACAATCTGCGCCCTGACCCCCGTATTCTTCTGGAAAACACAGCCCCAAAAGCCCAAATTCCCCCATCTTTCGCCAAATGTCACGATCCCAGTGCTCGCTGAGATCGCGCTCTTCGGAGGTAGGGCGAACATGCTGGATGGCAAACTGTTTAACCGATTCCCGAAATTCCACAAGCTCTGAAGGAAGAGAAAAGTTCATCTGACGACCTTTAGGCCAGGCCCCGGCAAAATTGGCAATCCTCTCATCGATGGCGAGGGACACTCCGGGTTTTTGTTGGAGGAACGGCGCCAAATCTCCGTAGTTAGACATAGGAAATACCCGACCAGGGCGGCTCAACCAATGCGATTGTTATTACTAACAGGAATTCAGGAGGAACTCTTACCGCTCATACCCGAGTTTCGGCTTGGCTTTCATTCAGTGGGTGTTTACCAGTCAGGAAGTTATCCGGATTTCTTTGCCGCAACGACGGGACCAGGGGTGAAGAAGGGCCGGCAAATCCTCGAGCTCCTCAAAGAGATCGTGCCAGATGTTATTGTTAACGCAGGTCTCACAGGAATGTTGCTTGATCAAAGCGACAAACCGGGGTCTCCCCAACCGGGCGATCTGCTCAAGATTTCTTCTATAGTAGATGCTCAAAACGATGTCATATTTCCCCTGGGTCCCCATGGCAAGACCCTGGTCACCGTTAAACAACCCGTATTCGAGCCGTATCAAAAAGCAGCGCTCGCCAGGGAACACCGGGCTCAGTTCTGCGACATGGAAGGTGCCCGCCTGATACAACTGCTAAGAAATGCAGAAGACTTGCGCGACGAAACTCCTATCGTTTTCTGCAAAGTAGTGGGGGATCTCCCTGACCACTTCGATCTGTACGAACATGAACACCTGGTTCGCAGTTGGGACCGCAAGGGCTTCCTTGGGCGCATGCTGGTTGGATTCAAATTTCCTGGTGGTCCGCTGCGAATGAGGAAACTGCTCCAACTGAAGGAAGCCGCAATCGAAGGCCTCACCGCGCACACAACGCGAACAGTAAAAGCGCTTCTCGGTGGGGCTGATCCCGACACGCTGGGCTCAGTGTACGCTCCGGCTTAAATATGCTAATTCTTGTTTCAATCATTGGACTGGTGGCCGTTGCGGCAGGCGTTTACTTTACGTTCATGTCCGAGCGGCGCGATGTTTATCAACGCGCACTAAACCTCGCGGCGCAGGGACATTTCGTCGACGCGCGCGGGCTGATCCGCGCGAAGATCGAGGCGGACACGGACAATGCAGTCGGTCATTATACTATGGCCCGGGTCTATGCACTGGAAGGCAAAACGGAAGAAGAAAAGGCCCACCTAATCGAAGTTAGGCGAATCAACCAGTATACTGCCGAAGTTCAACCGGCCCAGGTTCTCAATCGCATTGGGGACATCGAGTATGAGAACGGAGATTATCGTGCAAGCATGGACGCTTACCTGGCTTCCTTGCAATTCTCTCCACAGAACGAAGAGGCACTTGCACGGATTGCTTTCCTTTGCGCCGGTCGCGGAAGGTATGAGATCGCAGACAAATATTTCCGAACTCTGGTTCGTGTAGCCCCAAACACCGTCGACTACAGAATTGGGCGCGGCGTAATCCTATCGGCCTTGAAAAACAAGGAGGCCCTGCGAGAGTTCGAAACTGCCGCAGCTCTGGCACCCAATGAGCCCACGGCCGTACTTTTCCTTGCTTTTCAGGCCTACAAACAACGCGAGTATGAGCGCGCTGGAGAAGCGTTGAGCCGACTTACCGGAATGATTCAAGATCCACTGATCGAACATGTGACGAATCGATTGGCTGTGGTCGTGCATTACCTGCTGAAAGAGTATTCTCAGGCTATAGCATTCGCACAAAAATGCCTGGCGACGGCGGTCGAGCTCCAACTCAAGAAAGAGGAACAGGATGCCCGTATGACTCTGGCCCTCATGGGAATCGTTTCGGGAAATTTGGAGAGCGCCAATGATCACCTCCTGGAACTTGAGATGATGAACCCGGCGGACACGACGGTGCAGAGGCTCTCAGACTTTCGCATGGATGTGGAGGAAGGGGCCGCAACGCTGGATCGCGTAAGCCCCCGCGGCTTTGATTTCAATGCTCAGTTACAGGATTGGCTTCGAAATCGATTCCCTGAGGATATGCTGTTTAAACTGTCAGGGTTGGCCATGGACGAAGAAGATTTCTCCATTGATGATTTTTTTACTTCCGAGGGGGAAGTCCAGAAAAGAAAGTCCGAAACGGCAATTGATCCGGCGCTGATGATCGAGCGTTTCAATACGCTGACAGAGTCTCCCTTCCAGCAAGCCTGCGCCCGCATTATTGGACTTCAAGGATTTCAAGTGGAGAAAACACTGCCATACCGAGATCGCGATGGCGGTGATTTTATTGCCACGAGCAAGGCCGACAAGAAGGTGAAAGCGCTCTTCCGAATTCGGAAATGGAAGAACCAACCCATATCGGACATTTTCCTCCGGGATATGCAAAACAACATGAATGAATTGAAAGTTAACCAGGGATTCGTTGTCGCAGGGACAAAGCTTACACCTGGTGCGGAATCAGCATTGCAAAATCTCAAGAAGATTACAGTTATTCACGAGTTAGATCTCGCTGAACTTCTGTTTAAGGTACTCGGTCAATGAACAAGGCCTGCTTTGCAATTTTTCTTCCCTTCTGTTTGGCCTCCTGTATGAGCCGCGCACCGCGCTTCCCTGAGATTGAATCAGGTCGAGTCATCTATAGTGAAGGCGGAACGCGGCCATCACAAGCTACAACGGACGAACTTCTCCGCCTCCTTCGCGAGCTTCTGCTAATGGTCGATCAGAAGGACTGGTCTCGTTTGACCCAATACGTCAGCAAGAGGAAAGGGATTTACGTGGACCTGAAGGGCTATCGTACGTTTCAGCAGGTCTCGGCCGATGTACTCGACAGGAATGGATACCTCTATCTTTTTTATCATGACACACAGGCCCTCCGGAAGGAGACCGGCGACAAAGGACAGATTGCTGTCCGTGATCTAATTTTGAATGGTGGTACTATTCGAGTAGACTTCTTCATGGAAGAGGGCGCAACAGAGTGTGAATTGAAACTAAACCTCGTGGACGACCCTAAGAACAGTTACAGGCTGAACCAACCGGTCTTTATCCTTGAGGACGGGAAATGGAAGGTGTACAGGCTATTTTGAGGCACACACTCTCTGGCCTGATGTCTGGCCTTCTATTGATTCTTGCCGTGGCTCTGGGCTATGCGAAGTTCTCCGGGGACTGGAAGCAATTTGAACACTGCCCTAACCGGGATGTACTTTCCTGGGATGCGAACTTACGAATGATCCAGACCCTGGATGTCCGGAGCGATTTTCTGCATGGAAATATTCTCCGCGGGATTGCTTCATGGTTGGAATCTCCTACCTGGCCTCCTTTGCATTCCATTATTGCGCAACTGCTCTTCATTTTTACCGGACCGAGCACGGTTACCGAAGTTGCGATTGGCCTGGCTTTCGCCGTCCTAACATGCGCAGCGCTGCTGTTGATTGGAGTTTTGGTTTGCCGTAGTGCAGACTGGCCTCTCTGGGTGGGTATCTTGTTGGCATTGGCTTGCATGGTCCTAATGTTTCACTCCCCGGAGTTAACCGCATACTTTTTGTCGGCTATGCTTGAGACACAGGGAATGTTCTTCTTCCTCTTTACTGCGTTCGCATTCTTCAAGCTGTGGACTGCGCCCGGGTCTGCCCGTTGGTGGGTCCTCGCAGGTTCACTGGGACTTTTCCTGACCAAGTATCCGTACGGCCATATCCTGCTGGTGGCGGGTGCTCCAGTTGTGTTGCTCTTTGAAAATAGGAGTCTCCCGGACTTGGTCGGTTACGTTAGAAAACAATACTCTGGACGTTCACTGATAATTCCGGGTGTGGTGATCGCCACTGTCATCCTGCTAGCTTTCGCAAAGTTTCTGCCCGGACAGTTTTTGAACTCCAAGACTTTCAAATACGTTTTCTACGCGCTGGTGGTAGTTCTGTTTGTCGATTTTAATTGGAAACTTTGGAGTTCAAGGGCTACCACTGTTTGGCCCCAAACCTGGCGAGTCGGCTACCTCTATTGCGCATTGCCAATCTTGCTTTTGACCTTTCTCAATCCTGATCGTTTTTCGAGTACAATAGGGACCCAGCTGCATCAACAAGATGCTTCGCGTAGTTACTTCTTGAGCATATTCACAAGCTTCGCAGATTTTTCGGGACCCGTGATACTCTGGTTCGCGATTCTAGCGGTCGCAGCCATCGTACTGGGTGTCGTCAGGCGAAAGGAGTTTCTCTCCGCCATCCGAAGACCGGCCTTCCTTACATTCGTTCTGATCGTGTCCCATATCCTGGTGCTTGAGTTTCTAACAGCAAACAAGCAACTGCGGCACATTTACCATCTTTTGCCGGCATTGTTCCTTTTTTCTGCCCTTGCCTGCATGGAAATCTTACGGAACTCAAAAAGGGTTGCAGTCTCTTTTGCGTGTATTGTATCGCTGGGAACAGTTCCGCTCCTGTTGACGGAGAAGGGTTTTCTGAATACAGGTTACTATTCTAACCGTTACGTGTGCTGGACCGGATCTGAACGCAGTTTGTTCGACCCGGTCAGGAATCTTACCTCACAGGTTGATCCAAATCGATCCTATGTTATACTGAATCGTCTTCACGAGGATTCGGCTCCTATACCCGCTCGGCAATGGGCAACGGAATTTGATCTCTTGTTGCGAATGCGTTCAAGCGGTGTTGTTCGCAATGACTCACGCCGCAGGAAGGCAGATTGGTCTGAATTCAATGGAGCCTTGCTGATCCAGGCCGAATGTTCAGACGCGGCCGGAAACCAGGCTCTGCTGAGTCGAGCGCTCAGCGCGGGTAAGGACTTACACCTTGCAAATTCTTTCTCCTCGCCTGACCTGTGCGTCAGGGATTTCCGGTTTTCAAGAAGCGACGAAAAACAATGATATTGGTTGGGCCTAGCCATTTGTTCAGGTTCTCTCGAATGACATCCGCTCGGTGACGCCCGCGCAACTGTGCCTCGGACATCTGATTGTACTCATTCATAGCTTTTGCGGAAAGCCGATCATAAGTATCCTTAACCATTTTGATGATGGCCTTATACTGGGAAATATCATCCCGCTCAATCCCCACCCTGGCCAGAACATTAGAACGCCACCAATCGAGCAGCAGCTTCTTAATCAGTTCCACAGGCACAAACTTCTCCATAACGGACCCGCGTCCGGATTTTCGGTGAATGGTTCCTGTGTCCAACTCCTGCAAGAAACGCCGGGTTAGGTAGTAGAAAGATTGAGGGCCAAGGTGAAAGAGAAACAGATCTCTTTGCCTTGCTGGAATGTTCATGTTCAGGGTTGTAATTTCAATTACGAGATTCAAAAAGGTGGTGAGGAAGTCAGAATACTCGGTCTCCACTTGTTGCAAAACCTGCTGGTGTGGCTCGGCCATGCGCCTGGTGTATTTGAGAATTCTTTCCGAACGCATGATGTTCTGATCAGCGCCCATGTGCATATCAATGTGGACCACGTTTGTCAACTTGAGTCGCTCAGCGTCGAGAAGACGCGGATCGTATGTAAAGTAGTAATAGGGCGTCATGTTCCACGATTGCGATCCTCCGCTGCTGAGGCGATAGGAGTCGACGTTAGGCGCACTAAAAGCCGCGCCGGGGGTAGTCCCTACGGACGGTGAAGCCCCAAGGGCGGTAAAGTCAGATGCGGGAGCAGCAGATGAAAACGAGCCAGGCGCCGGTGACTCGCCAAGCTCCGTATTAAACACGGCCGACAACTGGTAAGATGCATCCCCTTGATACTCGCCGCATGAGGCAATGTCGCGCGTTGTAAGGGGATCTTTTTGCAGTCGAAGGACTGATCCCATACGAGCTGTGAATATCCGTAGTATCTCCGCGTCATTGAGTGCAGGACCCACTCGAAAATGAAGAAGCTGCTTTCTAAACTCGGACTGGTCATCGAGTTTTGAGCCTGTGACAAGATCGCGAACGCGTCGCCAGCCATCGGATAAGCTTTTTGCAAAGCCGGCCAGGAGTATGTACGTCTTCATGAACAGGATGTAGGACAGCTGGTGGTCCAGGACATCCCCTTTGAAATACGCATGGTAATCTCTAGCTGCGTCCTTCTGTAGGGTGCTCGGATTCAGCTCCATCAGCAGCTGGCGAGTAACCGATTGGAGAGACGAAAGCTGCTTATCAATTTCGGGTAGGACCTCCATGAGGATGCGTTTCTCGTCCGGCGTGAAGACCGGGGAAGAAAGCAGCTGTTGAGCTGCTTTGGCCTGCGTCGCCTGAGCCTCGATAAAGGGGATATATCCCCTCTTGAACACCTCGATACGTTGGATTTCGACTGCGTCGCTAGCGGCCATGAAGGCCCAGTAGTAATGAGGCCCCTGAATCCGGTCATCAAAAATTCCGTTTCGCAGCTTTCAGGGAGGAAAAGCTGGAAAAAATGTGATTGCCCGCCTTGAT
The DNA here is from genome assembly GCA_016788865.1 of Leptospirales bacterium. Taxonomy (GTDB): domain Bacteria; phylum Spirochaetota; class Leptospiria; order Leptospirales; family Leptonemataceae; genus JAEUSB01. The sequence goes on along the minus strand of JAEUSB010000082.1, from coordinate 20,704 downwards.
CCGCACGTCTTATCATAGTACAGCGCGCGAGCGTTGTGAGGATAACTATGAAAAGTAAACTATCGATGGGGCTTATTGCCCTTGTAATCATGTCTGCTGCCTGCGGGAAGCAACAGTCTCAGGTGAAAGAGCAGGATGTAAACATCGCCCGACTTACATTCATGACGGGTAAAGTAACTGCAACTACGGCCGGAACGGAGAAGACCCTGAATGTGGGAGATCTGCTCCAACAAGGGGATAAGATCGTAACAGGTTCGGATTCAACAGCTGAAATCTTTATTAAAGGTCAGGGCATAGTCCGCCTGGCTGCCCAGACTGAGATGACTCTGGCGTCCATCCAGGAGAACATGAAAACGCAAATCAATGTTCAATCTGGCTCCACAGCATTCTTCCTGAAAAAGGTTGAGCGCGCCGGTGAGTTCACTGTTCAGACACCAACAGCCATTGCGGGTGTGCGTGGGACAACTTTCATGGTTGCAGTAGACAACGCATCAACGTCGCGCGTGTCTCTCTATAACGGCGCGGTACAGGTTCAGAATGACAAAGGCAAAACGGTCATCCTGGACAAACCAGGGGAATTGACCGTGCGCAGCGGTCAGGACATCAGCGAAAACGCAGTACGCCCGCTCTCTAAAGAATCACTTACTGCAATTCAGAAATTGGCTGTCTTCCAAAAGAACAGTATCATGGAATACAATTCCCTGCTTGAGGAGATCAAAACGACTGATGCAATCAAAGGAGTCCAGATCAATGAATCTGTCTCTGACAAGTTTGCTCAGCTGAAAGATGAATCCGGCAGAGGAGAAACTGCAGAACGAGTGCGCCGCGCCGATGAAAACACAATCAAGCGCGACACCAAGCAGGATCCGCTGAAAATTCAGCCCAACAAAACGTTCTAAGTTATCACAAGCCCCCGTCCCACAGGTAGTACAACTGAACTGTGGGGCGGTTCGGTAATTCCAGTAAAGACAGCGCATTCACATGCTGCGCATTGCTTCTCATACTATAGATATTGTAATCGGGCCCGGCTGGCAAATAAGCTACGAAGGAAACATCCGCAAGGCTCAGCTTCTTCTGCACCTGGCCAAGGTATTCTTCAACATAGGAAACAGAATCAATTAACCCGGAATCTCTCGATTGTTCAGCTCCGTAAACTGCACCATCGGCCAATTGGCGTAAACGATCCTCCGGCAGCCGAGCTTTCCGGCTGGCGGTGATGTGGGCTAAGAAACGTTCGTAAACTTGACTCAATTGCTTTTGTAGAAAGTCTTTCTCGTCCTCTCTAAGATCCCGAAACGGAGAAAGCATATCCTTGTTCTTTCCGGTCTTGATACTGCGATACTCAATGCCCACTTTGTCCAACAAGCCCCGGACGCTGAAGCTCTGAAGGATAACTCCGATACTGCCCACCATGGCAGACGGCGATGCGTTGATTTCCTGGGAAGCCATCGCAATGTAGTACGCCCCCGATGCTCCAAGCCCATCGACATGGGCGTAAATCGGGCGTTTGAATTGAGAAGAGTGATCGGACAGCAGCTTGTGAATCTGGTCTGAGGCAGTTACAGTTCCACCTGGCGAATCAATCAGGAGCAGAATAGCCTTAATGTCCTGATCGTCTGCGGCCAAGTCGAGTGTACGCTTGATCTGCGGCACATCTGTCCCTCCGCGGCTCAACAAACCATCTGCACCAATTACACCCTGAATTGGGATAACCAGAACCTTTGAATGAGAGCCAAACCTTGAGAAACATCCGGTATGTGGTTTTCCATAAACGATGTGTTCCACCAATTCCTCATCCGCGCCTCCTCCAAACGGAAACGGCGCAATGATGACTTTGTTAAAACAGTTCAATGTGAGCAATAGCACTACAGGCAGAATCAAACGCATAGAAGCTAATCACGCCAGGCAATCCCTTGAAGTCACGCTGTTTAACAGTGAGCGCAGTGAAAAAGAGGATGACCGCATCACCGGAGCTCTCATAGAGGATCGTGACTCGTCCGCGCGTCGTTGGCGTCGCTTTATTCGCACTGATCGCCTGTGCCCTGGCAAGCGCGGGCCTTGCTGAGACCCCGCCTGTGAAACCCGCGCCACCGGTCACCCCAGAATTTCCAGCTCGCAATCCACAAGAGATTACTCTGCTCTTCGCCGGGGATGTGCATTTTGAATGGGGCGTGGCCAGGCTAATCCAGGAGCAGGGACCAGCAGCTCCGGTCAAAGACATAGCATCGGTGTTTTCAGAAAGTGACTTTCGTGTAGCGAATGTCGAAACGGCAATTACAGATGAGGGAAGCCCGCATCCAGGCCGATCCCACGTGTTTGGCGCGCCCGCGAAGTCCGTTGAGACGCTAAAAGCGCTGAGGCTCAATCTGGCGATCCTCGCCAATAACCATGTCATGGACCTGGGCGCTGAGGGACTGAACGGTACTCTTAAGAATCTAAAGGCTGCGAACATTCTTACAGCGGGTGCAGGACCTACTTCACGGGAAGCGGCCGCTCCAACCTTGTTCAATATTGGGGAATCCCGGTTTGCCATTGTTGCCGCTAGCGTAATCGGCGACGAGGCCATGTGGTCGGATGAGAAACGACCGGGCTCAGCACGACCAGCTCAGATTCTCGCCACAGTGGCCTCACTGCGGGGCAAGGTTGATCATATCATCGTAAGCGTGCACTGGGGAGTTGAATACAATCCCTACGCGGACGTCGAACAGCAAACGCTGGCGCGCCAATTGGTCAGCGCCGGCGCAACCGCTGTCATCGGTCACCATCCCCACGTCCCTCAAGGGATCGATATAGATCGGGGCGCAGTGGTGTGCTATTCTCTTGGCAACTTTTTATTTGGAAGCGCCACTCCGTATCAGCGTCCAAATCTCCTCGTGCAACTCAAGTTTGAGCCCAAGAAACCCGGCGTTAGAAGCCTCAAGCTTATCCCAATTCATGGGGAGTACCGTCTTCATGGTCATTCTGTAAAACGGCTCACAGTGCAGGAGGCCCAGGCATTCTGGCCTGAGTTATACACGCAATCCAGGAGAATCAACCCTGCAATGCAACATCGCTTTACATTCCAGAATGACGGCACTGCCGTCATTAATGTCAACTAACGTCCTGGGCGAGCCACGGGATCACGGGCAGGGTAGAGGGGACCGGACGAACTCATTTCTCGCAAATAGCTCAAGAGTTCTGAGCGTTCAGACTCCTCAATACGCAGAGTTCGAATCCAATTCGCCGGATTCCGATTAGAGGCGAAGAGCGCGTCGACGTACTTCTTCCTGTCTTCTTTTGTGGCATCCGGAAGTCCCAACAAGCGCGTAAAAAACCAATCTACTTTCTCCCATTCGGCGTAACGCATGCTGACATCTGCCGCGATCCGGAGTCGTGGTGCGTCCCGAACCTCCGCCATGCCATCAAGCACCTCAAGAATCCTGGCTTCCCGTCCTAACTCTTCAGCCAGCCTGAAAAACTCTTGATAGGCTCGAGGATCCGTGACGCCGAAATCAATGGAGGAGCTCAGAAGAGGGAATGCCGCCTGACGTTGCCCCGTTCGGAGAAGCAGACTGCCCTTCCAGAAGGCCGCTTCTGCGAAATTCGCCTTGGCTTCCAGGGCACGGGTCAGATAGCCAATCGCCAGATCGCGATGTTCCAGCGAAACTTCGCACATCGCCAGGTTATAGAGATAGACAGGATCATGTGGACTCTTTTCGACTGCACTGTTAAAGAACGGGTGAGCTTCGAGGGGACGATTCGCATCAAGCAGTAGGAGACCTGTCATATTTTGCGCGGGGCTGAATGCAGGATCGGTGGCGGTCGCCTTGCGCAGAAAGCTTAGTGCGAGAAGCTTTCGGTTTTGCGTGAAGGCCTCAAGGCCCTTGAAGTAGAAATACACTGCCGATTCAGGAGCCAGTTTTTTCAGCTCTTCCAGCAGGGGTCCAATTTGCGCCCTGCGATCCATTAAGAACGCACCATCGAGCTGTGCCGAGATTCGCCTGATCTCCAGGTTCTTGTCAGCCTTCTCCACAGCATCCTTGGGAAAGGGCAGTTCGGTCTTGGGCTGCGGATAGACGTTCGTGCTTATGGATGCAATCAAAAAAACTACTATTCCAAATTTCACTTTTGCCTCCGATAGCTCAGGAATTCCGTAAATTCCTCCGCCATCTCGCCTTCGAAAATCAGCCCTGGTAGTGAATAGTATGCGCCCTCCGTTCCCGCATCCCATAGCCCACCCTCGTACTCAAATCCCCGCAGTTCGCCGGCTGCCGCCTGAACTCGCCAGATCGTGCCCATCTCGGCAAAGGACTCTGCTGGCAAACTCCTGAGTCGTTCGCACCGAACAAATGAGTAACCCATATAATAGTAGGGGGCATGTTCCTCAAAGCGTAAGGTATCGTCTTCTAGTTTCTGGATGGCGGATACGTTCTCGTGCGATTTGCGAGGCGCAAGACCGAGCAAGTCTCCCCGTGTTCTGGTCAATTGCACTGCAAGATTTCCCGGATCCATTGCCACTGCTGGCGCCATTACAGTATCCGGATTCAAAACCAGCAGCCACTCGTCTTCAACCTGACCAAGGACCTTGCGAAGACCACCGGCAGTGCCAAGGATTTCCTTTTCGTGTGAAAAACGAAGCGTCATATGAGGGAAATCCTGAAGCTCTCTCTCAATCATATCGCCTCGATAATGTAGGTTTATAAATGTCTCACGTAAGCCCCACCGAAAGAGTTGGAACAAGGAATAGTAGATCAGCGGAATCCCGTTCACCGGAAGTAATGGTTTGGGTTTGTCTTTAGTCAAGTCACCCATGCGTTTGCCGAATCCGGCCGCAAGAATGAAGCCTTTCAAAAACTCAATTCTCCCACAGCGCGACGAAGGCTATTGCAGAATAGAAATGTGTGATCCGGAAAACCTCCAAGCTGAATGATTTCCTCAAGGTACTCTACCGCCTGTTTCAGAGCTTGAAGGTATTGCGAATCTGAACGTGAAGAAAGCACAGCGCAATATGTCCCGATTGCTTTCAGGGTCCTTTGTAGCGCTTGCATATAAAACAAGTTCTCGGAGTAACGGCGTTGTGACGCAGCCAGATACTCCTCCATTATTTGAAGGCGAAACGACCGGTCGAGCGGGAGGTATGGATCGTAAACCAGACTTGCCAGGTCATACCACGGTAAACCCATCCGGGAATCCTGGAAATCAATCAAAGACCATACTCCATTCCTAATGAAAACGTTCTTACTGTGCAGGTCACGGTGAACCATAACCTGCGGCTCCGCTCGTTCCAGCCGCTCGCACAAGCTTTTCAAAAACATCTTCAACTCAAAGCTTACAAAGTAATTGAATCCGGCCTTAACAGAAAATCGTTCCAGATTCTCCATCAAATAGTTTAACTCCCACGACAATTTCTCAGCATCGAACTTGCGCAATGACACAGGTGCTTCCGGAGAAGCTGCGTGAAAGGCCGCGGCCAGTCGAACGACATCCCTGTAAGTAGCCAGGACATCTGACCGATCTGCGGCTAATCGACGTGAAACGAAAGTTTGCAAATCTTCCGCACCTACGTCCGTTTCGAGCAACCATCCGCGTTCCGGAAACTCCCTCATTACATTCGAAGCTGCGATACCATGAGAAGACAGAATCGCTGCTACAGCTTTGAAATCGGCAATTGCTGGATCGGCGAGGTCAGGATGGATACACAGGATGAGCGATGGGTGTCCGTTCCATGGGCGATCAAATTCAACGCGGAAATAGGTGCGCTTAGAGAGATCTCCTTGCAGCGGCACAACCCGCGCAACAATGCCTAAACCTTGCGATTCAAGGAAATGCTGAACTTCCTTCAAGTCCAGGATTATGCCCTCAAATCGGAAACCATCTGCTTGATTCGGTCCAGCCCCTTGGTCAGCGCCTCATCGCCGAGCGCGAAGGAGATCCTGACACCAGCATCGGCACCAAAAGCAATTCCGGGGACTACTGCAACATCATACTTTGACAGCAAGTGCGCAGCAAACACGCGTGATTTCGAACTATCTGCTGACTCGGCTAATAGACGTTTGAATCCTGGTAGGGCATATACTTTCGACAACTCTGGAAATACGTAAAAAGCGCCGCCAGGCGCGGCCAGAAAGATTTCTGGCACCTGTGCAAAGGACGCCATCACTATGTTCATACGTCTTTCGAACGCCTGACGCATTTGCTCCACGCAGTCCTGCGGACCATTCAATGCCTCGAGCGCCGCAGCCTGGGAAATAGAGCTGGGGTTTGAAGTGCTCTGACTTTGAATTGTTTCCATCGCTTCAATCAGATCCCGGTGGCCCGCGCCAAAACCAATCCGCCATCCAGTCATACTGTAGGACTTTGACACACCGCTTGCAATAAATATGCGATCGCGGAGTTCCGGGTACATCATTGCAAGGTTGATAAACTTGCGGCCGCCAAACAAAATGTGCTCATAGATATCATCAGAGATGATCAAGACGTTAGGCGCCTTTAACAGGACAGCTGCAAGGGCTCGCAGCTGAGATTCGCTGTAAACCGATCCTGTTGGATTGGACGGAGAGCAAAGGATGACGGCGCGGGTGCGCGGCGTGAGTGCTGCCTCCAATTGCTCCGGTTGGAGCAAATAGTCATTCGTTGCAGGACAATCGATGATGATAGGGACACCGCCAGCCAGACGGACTATATCTGCATATGAGACCCAGTAGGGAGCCGGAATGATGACTTCTTCCCCCGGATTCAAGTATGCCAGGAATAGATTGAATAGAACCTGCTTCCCTCCGGTACCCACTATTACTTCTTTGGGTTCATACTTGAGTTTGTTCTCACGTTCAAACTTGGTTACTACTGCTTTCTTGAGGGCGGCCGTACCACCTACGGGTGTGTACTTGGTCTGGCCGCTGGCCATCGCTTTGCGCGCTGCTTCTTTGATGTGTTCCGGCGTATCAAAGTCAGGCTCGCCGGCACCGAATCCGATAATGTCCCGACCCGCGGCTTTGAGTTCTGCGGCCTTTGCGGTAATTGCAAGCGTCGGTGATGGTTCAACAACGGTTAGTCTTTGCGCTGTGTAGTTCATTATCTGCCTCTGATCTGAAAAAATGGATGCGCCCGACAAGGCAAATGGAATCCGAAACAATGGACATTGTCCTGTACCGCCCGGAAATCCCCCCAAACACCGGCAACATTGCAAGACTCGCAGTTTGCACCGGCTGTCCTCTCCACATCGTAGGCAAAGCTGCGTTCTCGATGGATGAGGCGGCCGTGAAACGGGCCGGACTCGACTACTGGGATCAATTGCAGCTGCATCAGCACGCCTCCTTTGAGGTGTTTGCGTCCTGGGCCACGGAACAGAAACGGCGCGTTCTCGCTGTAACAAAGTTCGGCGACACAAGGTTCTCAGATGTGGAATTCCGGCACGATGATACGATTCTTTTTGGAAGCGAAACTTCCGGTCTGCCACCTGAGGTGCATGATTGGATTTCGAGCCAGGGCGACGGGCAGTTGCTCAAGATACCAATGGGTCAAACCTGCCGATCGCTCAACCTGAGTAATGCCGTCTCAATTGTTATTTATGAAGCGCTACGCCAGCTGGAATACCCGCACCTCGGCTAGGCACAGGAGTTTCCACCGCAAACACTCTTTCAATAGAAAGTTGCAACGGCAATCCCCTGCGCACCTGCCTGGGCAGCAACCTCGTTGATCTGGGTCAAGACGCCTGAAGTTTGGTCAATCCTGTAAATTGAAATGTTTCCACTGGTCTGGTTTGCGGAATACGCAAATTGTCCGGTGCTATCGAAAGCCATGAAGAAGGGTCCTGCGCCAGAGGCAATGTTGTTGATAAACGTTAAGTGCCCGGTCTGCTGATTCACCGTGTACATCGCTAGACTGGATCCACCATAATTAGCCGCGTATGCAAACCGGCCCGTTGGATCAGTCATTACGAAGTAAGGCGAAGGACCCGCCGAATCCGTGTCTATTGAAGTGAGTCCCCCGGTGTTGGGATCCACGGACATTGTGGTGACATCATTCGTGCCCGTGTTCGCCGCGTAAGCGAAGCGACCTTGCGGATCCAGACTAACATGGGGCGGTAGGTTTCCGGTCGTGGCTGCTGTTCCCATGGACGAGAGGGTGCCATTGGAGTTTATCGCAAACATGGAGATCGTATTCGATGATCCCTCGGCAGTGTAGACGTAGCGGCTCGTTGGATCGACGCAGATCCCTCGCGTGCTTCCGACTGCGGCCACGTTGGCACCGTTAATGGTGAGCTCACCGGAAGTTGAATCCACGGTGTAGGCTGAGACGGTACTATTGCCCGTGTTGGCAGCGTAGGCAAAGCGCCCGGAAGGTGCCATGGCAAAGCCATTGGGGCTCGATAGAGTCGGAATAACCTGAATGGTAGTTAGCCGTCCTGAATCCTGGTTAATGCGGAAGACCGTAATTGTGTCGGTGTTCTGATTCGTGACATAGGCAAACCTGCCCCTTGACTCCACAAAGACCATTGAAGGCGAGGCACCAGTCGCTACGGTGTCGATTAGCGTGAGACCACCATTGTGCCGATTCATTGAGTACATGCTCACAGTGTTTGCTGTAGAGTTCGTGACGTAGGCAAATTTCGAGACCCGTTCGCGGAGAAACAAGTGATACGTGAGGAGCGGGCTGCACCTAATATCGGTAAGGTCGCAGTCTGCTGCGTAGCTACAGTTAAGGGTACCAAGGACAAGCAGAGCCAGCAGCTGCGGGAACCTACGCACACCAGTGACCCGCTCTGAATGTCTTTTCATCACCATTTTATATATGACGTTGAAATTCGATCAACAATGATTTCAAAGCGATATGGCTCCTGGTCAAGTATGCCCGCTTCGAATAGCCGTATCGGGCCGACCTTAATCAGGTACACCTCTGGTCGGAACGTGCCGATCATTGAAGCTAGCGATGCTATTTCGATTATTACCAACGCCCAAAGCCTGGGTAGTCCCTGGCCTGGTTGCTCGACACAGGCGAGCGCTGATCATCCTGGTCATTCTGTTGGTTTGTAGTTCGTGTATGATCCAGGAGCGTCTTTTCAAGGATCCGCCGCGCGTGCTTCAACTGGAGGACTTTCCGATCGAGCCAAATTACACGGCGGCAGACAAGAAGGTTCCCATTCTGCTTGCAGGGAAGGTAGACAATCCCCCCAAAATGTATAAACTGCCCGGTCTTCCGGTGGCTGGCAATCAGGGGAAACAGGCTAGCGGCGTAGCCTGGGCCGTTGGATATCTGGCAGCCGGATATTTCTTCAATACTAAGGAAGGAATGCTGACATTCACGTGTTCACCAGCTTTCCTTTATAATAATCTCAACAATGGTAAGGACGAGGGCATCGAGGTTGCGCGTGCCTTGCAATTCTTGAAGGACACGGGCTGCGCTGAGGAGCGCACAATGCCATACAATGAACTCGATCCACATGTGCGACCCGGCTCCGATGCTTTCACATCGGCTGCAGCCCATAGAATTCGCGGTTACGCGCGCATCGACTACAGAGATCTAGAACAAGTTCGCGCTCATCTGCTCCAGGGTTCAGCGGTGATCGTCTCTTTGAAAATAACCGATAACTTCGTGGAACTCTCCAAGCCGGTCTGGGTGCCCGCCGGTGAATTTGTTGCCATTCATACGGTCGCGGTAGTCGGATACGACATAATCACAGGGGAAATGATCCTGCAGAACTCGGCTGGTCCTGGCTGGGGGAAAGACGGTCAAGCGCGGCTATCGTTCTCATGGTTTCAACGACTAACAGAAAAGGCGTTCGTGCTCTTTTGATTTGACCTACTGCTCTTTGTACTGTTTCTGTCGTTTCTACCTTTCTGAGAGGACCACCCGTGAATCTTTCTATTCCCAAAGAGACTTTGCCCGGCGAGAAACGCGTCGCCATCGTGCCTGAAACCATCAAGAAACTTTTGCAATTGGGTTACACTGTTCGCGTCGAAAGCGGCGCAGGATTAGCAGCAGGATATTCCGATAGCGAATACAAGACTGCAGGTGCTGAAATCATTTCAAGCGCCGGTCAGTTGTATAGCGAAGCAGATGTTCTACTGAAAGTTCAAAAACCCGGAGCACACCCCGCAGGGAAAAACGAGCTTGAGTTGCTAAAACCGGGAAGCTTCTTTATTGGATTTTTCTACTCACTCAGCAATCCAGATCTCGCCAAGCTCGCCGCCGCGCAAAAGATCAACGTTCTTTCCATGGATGCTATCCCGCGTATTACGCGCGCACAACGAATGGATGCGCTGAGTTCGCAAACCAACCTCGCCGGGTATAAAGCGGTACTAATGGCCGCAAACGCCCTAACGAAAATCTTTCCCTTGATGATGACCGCAGCAGGAACAGTCCAGCCAGCAAAAGTCGTAATCATTGGCGCGGGTGTAGCCGGGCTCCAGGCAATCGCAACAGCCAAGCGCTTGGGCGCCGTGGTAGAAGTTTCGGACGTCCGTCCCGCAGTCAAAGAACAGGTAGAGAGTCTCGGTGGAAAGTACATTGAGCCACCGGTTCAGGAAAGCCTTGAGGGTCAGGGTGGATACGCAAAGGAAGCGTCCGCAGAATTCTTGAGAAAGCAACAAGAGATTCTCGGGAACCACATAGCAGCAGCGGACGTAGTCATTACGACTGCTCTGGTGCCAGGAAAGAAAGCCCCGGTACTGGTAACGCAGGATATGCTGACACGCATGCGCCCAGGATCTGTGGTCGTGGATCTCGCCGCCGAGCAGGGCGGAAATTGCGAATGGACTGAGCCCGGCAAGACCGTAGAGAAGAACGGTCTGACAATCATCGGAGAAACAAACGTTGTTTCCCATGTTGCGTATCATGCCAGCCAGCTATACTCCAGAAATATTCTGACCCTGATTGAAGCACTGACGAAAGAGGGCAAAATTGCCCTCGATCTCAATGACGAAATCGTCAAGGGAAGCCTCATCACAAATGAGGGCCAAATAGTTCACGAAGCAACACGCGCAGTTGCAAATTAGCGCATAACATCCAGTTAGACGGGAGATTTATATGGATACCGGTAGTTTAATCGCCAGCTTGTATGTCTTTGTCCTGGCAAGTTTTGTTGGATTCCTTGTGATAACCAAGGTTCCGCCGCTCTTGCATACACCACTCATGTCTGCGACAAATGCCATCTCGGCCATTTCAGTCGTTGCGGCAATCGTCGTCGCGGGTTCGGATCACCATAGCATTCTGCCAAGCATCCTTGGTTGCATCGCTGTTGCGGCGGCCATGACGAACGTTGTCGGCGGGTTCTTGATCACAGACCGGATGCTTAAGATGTTCAAACGCAAGAAAGAGGAAAAGAAATGATAGGCCAGGCAATTACAAACGCACTCGGCGGAAGTGCGGATCTCCTCAGCATCATCAATGTTATCTACCTAATCTCTGGCGTCCTTTTCATTCTCGGTCTGCGCATGCTGGGCAGTCCAGAGACTGCGAGACGTGGGATGTTCCTGGCGGAAATCGGAATGTTGATGGCCGTCGTTGGAACCCTCATTGATCGAAACATTGTTTCATTTGAATGGATTCTAGCGGGAGCGATTGTGGGAATCGCGCTCGGTGCGATCATCGCAATCTGGACTCCCATGACGGCCATGCCGCAACGGACTGCACTCTCGCATGCGTTCGGCGCAGCAGCGGTTACGCTGGTGGGTGTCGCAAAGTTTTACGATCATCCAGATATGGGTGCGGTTAAGCTGACAGCGATTGGTTTTGAAGTGATGTTCGGTGCTTTGACCTTCACAGGGAGTCTCCTGGCATTCTTAAAACTGCAGGGAACTGTGGGTGGGTCACCGGTTACCTTTCCCGGGCAGAACGTTTTTAACGTTTCACTCTTCTTCGCGATCATTGGCCTCTGGGTCTGGACTGTTATCGATCCAAGTCAGTCGACTGTCTTCTATACAATGCTTGGCCTCAGTCTCTTGTTTGGAATTCTCCTGGTTATCCCAATTGGCGCGGCCGATATGCCGGTGGTGATTTCTCTTTTGAACTCATATGCCGGACTTGCTGCATGCGCGACTGGCTTCGCGCTCGATAACAAGATTCTGATTATCGCCGGCGCGCTTGATGGGGCGTCAGGTTTCATTCTCTCGGTGATCATGTGTAAAGCCATGAATCGTTCCATTACCAACGTTCTCTTTGGGGCGTTTGGCCAGGGTGGAGAAGCCGCTGCTGCCGCGGGCGATGCGGGCGCCGGCGGACCAATCCAGGAAATGAAACAAGAAGACGCGGGCGTCATGTTCAAGATGGCGGAAACCGTCGTTGTCGTTCCTGGGTATGGGATGGCAGTGGCTCAGGCACAACACACGGTCCGCGAATTCGCAGATATCTTGAAGACGCGCGGCATCAAAGTGAAGTACGCAATTCATCCCGTTGCCGGTCGTATGCCAGGTCATATGAACGTTCTGCTTGCCGAAGCCAACGTTCCTTACGACGAGCTGGTTGATATGGAAGACATCAATCCGGAATTCTCGCAGACAGACATTGCACTGGTCATTGGCGCAAACGATGTGACGAACCCGGCCGCGCGCACAACGCCAGGTAGTCCAATCTATGGAATGCCGATTCTGAATGTGGACAAAGCAAAAACTGTTATCGTCATCAAGCGAAGCATGAAGCCCGGATTTGCGGGCATCGATAATGAACTCTACACATATCCAAACTGCTATATGTTCTTTGGGGATGCAAAGGACGCTATCAGCAGACTGGTTTCAGAAATGAAAACTGGCGGCTTCCACTAGGGGTTGATGTAAGAGACAGGTATCGATCCGTGGCTGGTCTTCCGGTCTCACTGGATTAAAAGGAGAAAGGCGTGGAGTGATCCGCGCCTTTTCTTTTTCTCAGCCCTCGTCATCGAGCTTGAAGGGAGTGAAATTGGTATCACGATCGAAGTAATCCACGCCTTCGGCTCGTTTAAGGAAGCTTACCACGGCGTACGTGATTGGAGTTAGCAACGCCTCCCAACCGACCTTCAAAAAGAAGTTTGAAATCATCACTGCCTGGACCAATTCAAAACTCCACACACCTAGAAAGGCACCAGGATAGAAGATCAGGGAATCAACAGCCTGCCCCGCAATGGTCGAACCGATCGTGCGCGTCCACAGGTACTTACCGCCAGTCCATAACTTCATCTTTGCAAGTACGAATGAGTTTACCAGTTCGCCAGCCCAGAACGCTGTGAGGCTTGCAAGGACAATGCGCCAGGTGGATCCAAAAACGATTTCGAACGCCGATTGATTTTCCCATCCGGGGGCCGGAGGCATTGCGAGAACGGCCCAACTCATAAAGCTTGCAAAAAAGAGAGCAGCAAATCCTGTCCAGACGACACGCCGCGCACGTGCGTAACCGTAAACTTCAGTTAGAATGTCGCCAAAGACGTAGCTGAAAGGAAAGAACAGGATTGCTGAACCAAACGTGAACGGACCCAGGTTGAAAGGTCCAACCTGGAATGCGCTGATCTGTGAAACCTTGGAAACGCCAATCAGGTTTGAGCAAAGCAGTACAGTAACAAAGCCGCCGAGAATGAGATCAAAGTACCTGAAGTGTGTGCGCAACGCTTCCTCGACTTATGGATACGAATAGGTGAGAGTCTTTTTCAATTTCCATTGATTGTCGATGAAATCAAAATACGAATATGATTGAACACGACCCTTTTGGTCGTACTCGTATTTGCAAAGTTCGCGGCGCTCGTTCTGCACCCGTTCTCGCTCGGTCAGGCGCTTCTGAGAATCATAACGATACAAGATTTGCCCAAACGGATGACCATCCGCCTGAACAAATACAAGAGCCTGGGGAAGTGTTGAACCTTCGTCATATTTGATGATGAATTTGTCCTTTGTAGTTGCTACAATCTCTTCCCCGCTTGTGATCTTTCCCTGTGAGAGAAAGTAGCGACGACGAAGTTCCATCACGCCTTGCTCATTGTAGACTTCTATTGCAGAGAGATTGTCTCCTTCGTACGAGTAGACAGTCCGCGACATAATGTTCCCGCTCTGATTCTTTCTAACTTCCTCCGAGAGCCGATCCCCGGCGCGCTTGTATTCTGTTGTTCCGGACACAGCGTCCTTTGCATTCACAAAGGTTTCAGTGGTAAGTCGTCCCGCACCGTCATATTTGAACTGCGCCCTTTCGAGAATGGCGCCATCTGCAGCCCGCGCAACGAGAGACGTCGGTCCAGCCGGTGCGCCTTTCAGAACATACACGTCGAGCGGAGTGAACTTGCCTGGTTGATAGGCCAGCAGAACACCTGGGAGCAATAGCAGGCCCAGGCCGGTTAGAAGAGTGAGAGGGAGAGGAGGTTTCATCGCTGTTCTCAGTATCGGAGAATTCAAGATCGAGTTAACGGAAAATGAAGGAAGCATTTCGAGTCCAGGGTACATTGGCTTGTGGATGTTCTGACTCAATGTAACCAGAAAGGGTTTCCGATTCCTGATCGACTACTGAATAGTCTGGATTGGGAAAAGGTTGATCGATTTGCTTCCTTCCTGGAAGAGAAGAATGAACCCGGTGGGTTCTTCTCACAGAACGATGCCGCCCGAATTCTAGAGCGCCACATTTACGAGAACCTCATATTCGTTGATTATGTCTCTTCTCGTTTAAAGGTTTCACGTGAAACAAAGCTGGCAGATGCGGGATCCGGGCCCGGCCTGCCCGGCTATCTGTTCCATTGCCTCAAGGACCCGCCAGCGGTTACACTCATCGACTCCTCAAAGCGCCGACTCTCTTTCCTTGAGGCGTGGGCGAACGATTCCAGAGCCGCGATTGAATCATCCAACGAGCCCGGGAAAGTGAACGCGAATACGGCCAGGCTCAATTTCAGGTACGAGCGCCTGGAGGAGATGAAGGCTTCATACGACATAATAACAATTCGCGCTCTGATCCCGTTCCCTTTTTGCATCGAGATTGTCGCAGCGCTCCAACCAGTCGGCGGTCATCTGTTCCTTGCAACAACAGAGCCGCCGCCAAAGTTCAAAGGCCTTCAAGCATTCGGGTATGTTTCACGTGAAACTTATGTCCCCTCTGAGCTTACATTTCTGGGTGCTCGTTCCATTCTTCATCTGGAGAAAATCGCGAAACAAGATAGCCGGTACCCCCGCAGTTGGAAAATCATCCAACAGGAAATGCAGAAATGGAAAGAATCTACGCGATAGCGAATCAGAAGGGCGGCGTTGGCAAGACCACGACTGCCGTTAATCTCGGCGGCTACCTGGCACGCATGGGACATAATGTCTTGCTCATTGATATGGACCCGCAGGGCAACGCCTCTTCGGGGCTAGGACTACAGGTTCGTGACTTGCAGAAATCCGTGTATCAGATGCTCATTGGAGAACTCTCTGCCTCTGAGATACTCATGCCGACGGCAATTAAGGGTCTCTCCATTCTCCCGTCCAATACAGACCTGGCCGGTATTGAGCCGGACCTCCTTCAAACCGAGGATCGAGAGTACGTCCTGAAGAAATCGCTGGAGCAGTTGAAACAACGGTTCGACATTGTTATCATAGACTGTCCGCCCAACCTGGGCATCCTAACCTTGAATGCTCTGTGCGCTGCCAATCGCGTTCTCATCCCCCTTCAAACTGAATACTATGCACTCGAAGGACTTACTCAACTGCTCGATGCCATACAACGAGTGCAAAAGCATTTCAATCCGGGACTTGTTCTCAATGGAGTCGTGTTAACAATGTATGATGCTCGTACGTCGATGTCGCAGCAAGTCGTAGAGGACGTGAAGTCCCACTTCTCAGATCGCGTTTACCAAACCATCATTCCGCGAAACGTAAAACTTTCCGAAGCTCCTTCATTCGGCCAATTCATCGGTGACTACGCTCCAGACTCTACCGGTGCCAACGCGTACGAACTCCTGGGCCGCGAGGTGGCCGACCGTGGCTAAGCGTGTCCTGGGTCGGGGTCTCTCGAATCTGCTTCCGGGCGAATCCGGAATTCAGATCCAGAGCAATCCGGATTACCAGGAACTCAGCATCGCCGACGTAGTGCCTTCACCAACTCAACCACGCAAACAATTTGATCAGGAAGAAATCAAGAAGCTCGCGCAGACGCTGCACACTGTTGGTCTCATTGAACCGATCGTTGTCCGTCGCGTGAAAGATAAATATGAAATCATTTCTGGCGAGCGACGCTTCCGGGCATGCAAGCTTGCAGGTTTTAAGAAGATTCCCGCAGTGTTGAAGCAGGTCGACGACCTGCGAGCACTTGAAATGGCTTTGATTGAAAACATCCAACGTGAGGATTTGAATCCAATCGAAGAAGCGCGCTCCTACGAAATCTGGATGCAGAAGACAGGAGACAAACCGTCCGATCTGGCTGACCGCCTGGGGAAAGATCGCACTACAATTACCAATCTCACCCGCCTACTCAAACTACCCGATGAAATTCAGACGTTGCTGGAGAAGAAAACTCTCTCGGCAGGACAGGCCCGCCCGCTGCTTGCAATCGCTGACCGAAAGGCCGCCCTGCGTCTCGCCGCTCGCATTCAATCCGAGAATTGGTCCGCGCGTCGCGTGGAAGATGAAGTCGCAAAGATCCAGGGCCCTGAAACAAGAAAGATCACAATAGATGCACCGCGGAAAGATCCAAATCTAAAGAGTTTGGAGAGCCGCATTCGAACCAAGTTGGGTGCCAAAACGGAACTCAGTCACAAGAAGAATGGGGCAGGAAAGCTCACCATCTATTATGGCAATCTTTCTGATCTTGATCGCATTCTACATGCGATGGGCATCAAACTCTAGGCCATAGTCCATATTGGCCCCGCGGCAGAGCTCGTTCTCGCCGCGAGTCCTACTGTTCGGGGTTGGTAGCCCTCAATTCTGATGAACATGATCCCGTAAGTGGACCATGCAGTATTCGTGATCGGCACACTGGTTGCAGAACCGAAATTCCATAGCTGCATCATCGTTCTCTGTGATCCCGCAGATGGTGCACCGATGGATCGAGACCCTCGTTTCAGGAATCATTGTCGCGCGGCGCTGTTGCACCTTGCGATTCTGCATGCGATCCAGTATGAACTCGCGCCCAAAGAATAACAGATAGTTTCCAAGTCCCAGTGTAGGACCCAGAATCTGCAGCACGTCGCCTGTGGCCACAATGGTTGCCAGGCTCTGAAGCAATATCAATCCTACGATGATTGCAGCGATCCACTTCATCTTCACTGGCAAAATGAAGAACAGCAATACTTCCTGGTTCGGAGCAACGTAGGCGATTGCAAGAAACACCGAAATGTATACGAACTCCGCTCGCACTTCACCTGGAAATAAAAGCCCACCGATTGCAACCAAAACGATCCCACTCAAGATGTAGCGAGTGTAGCGCGAATCACCAATCTCGTTTTCAAGCGAAGAACCAAAAATCCAAAACAGATACAGCCTGAGACCCAACCAGAGCCATGCGCCGCTCCCTTGCTCTCCTGCCTCAATAAGTCGGAATGGAAAAAAAAGCAGATTCCACCACTCACCTGAAGTCAACGTTTGACCTGAGAGGAGACCAAGTGAACTCTTGCTCTGCAAGCAATACGCACTAACAAGGCCAGAGATTACGACAATGAATAAGGTGAGGTTGGGAATTGCGAAATAGTTCAGAAAACGTTTCAAAGTGGTGTACCAAGGCTCAACCACGCCTCTGAGTCAATTTCAAATTCCATGAAACCACCAGGTATTTTTTCAACCCTTTCCACAGTCTACGGACTGGAGCTGCGCCTGGAATGGCGCAACCGCGCCAGGATACTTGCAATCTTCGTCTTTGCTGTTATCCTCTCGGTTCTTTACCATTACAGCCTCGAGGAGGTCTTCTTCAAGAGTGGACGTAACTTGATTGGTTCGTCGCTTACTACGCTCTTCTTTGCTTCCATGCTGTTAACCGGGTGGGGTTCGGATTCGCAGGACACACTTACGTTCAAGATCCTTTTCCTTTCTCCGCTGGATCCCGCCGCCATATACCTGGCGCGAGTCCTGATGCGCTGGCAAATCCTGGCCCTGTTGCTCGCAATGTATCTTCCCATTAACGCGATCTTGCTCACCGGTAGCCTTCCCGGATTGAATATCCTTCCGCAGTGGGCCGTGCTCACTACTACCGCCTCGAGCCTCGCTGCTCTGGGTACCCTTTTCAATTCCATGATCACGCAGCGTGGGCGCGGACTATTGCTGCCGTTGCTCTTTCTTCCAGCGGCCATCCCTGTTTTGATTCTCTCATCCGGTAGCCTGGATCAATTGACCCGTTCCGATTCCTCTCAACTACTCGCCATTGCCTCAATGCTGGCGCCGGGAATTCTTTATTGCTCCCTGGGAGCGCTCCTCTTTTCTTACCTGAATGATGAAGGCCCCTTCACAGCGTGACGTAAGCTTTTTGAAGAGCCCCCTTTTCCTGGATTTGTTCTTTGCGTTGTTCGCCTTCACGTTACCCGCCATTACAATCTTCGCCCTAACCTATCCACCTCCGGTCATTTCCCAGGGTCAGGCTCAGCGCATTTTCTATATTCATGCGCCAATTGCCTGGATCGCTTTGTACGCACCGCTCATCTCTGCCGTCTGTGCTATTTTGTTCCTGGTTAAGCGGGATGAACGTTTTGATTTCTGGTCGGTGGCGGCCAATCGAGTCGCCCTGCTGTTCGCACTTGCCGTGGTCATATCAGGTCCGCTCTGGGCGCAAACGGAATGGGGTACCCTCTGGGATTGGAGCGACTACCGCCTCATGTCGTTCTTTGTTCTGGTTCTCTCTCTCTTTGGCTATTTCTACGCACGGTCGACTACGGATCATCCGGACCGTCGGGCGGTTCTGGGTGCGGTTATGTCAATTATCTCTGCTCTTTCAGCTACCATTACATGGTTTGCAATTCGCCTTGTTGTTCCGGAAAAACATCCGCAGCCCGTTCTCGGAACCATGGCGCCGGAGATTCGCACAACGTTCTGGCTTTCTGTCCTTGCATACCATCTGATCTTTTTGCTTTTCTTGCGTGTGGCTATCAGACGTGAATACTTGAGGTCGCTGACAGAACGGTTACAACTTAGAGGATAAACATGCGCTATCTGGCTTTCGTCTTATTAACAACGTTATTCGCTCATTCAATCTCAGCCGAAACGGAAAAGGAGCGTGCGGCCAGGCAGGCAAAAGAGCTACTTGCCATGACCGAGACAGAAGCCAAGGCCACCATCGAAAAAATGTCCCGAGGTGAAGCGGCAGAAGCGTCTTCAAACATCCTGAATCAGGTAAGGCCTCGCTTCAAACAGGCAGATCACGTTGCCTATCTTTTGCAACATCTGGCTCAGATTCAGGCCACAGAGAGGGAGCAAAAACGCCTGAACAATCTCCTGCTTGTCATATTCCTGACTGTGGCTCTCCTTGCCGGTTTTTTCATTTACGTTCTACTCGATCAACGCAGGTGGATGAAGCAGCTGTCGCAAATCCTGAACTCGCAAAATTTGGACAATGTGCCCCCGTCAGTCTCAAACGCGCGGAGCGCTCTCCGCTCGCCCAAGAAATCACCAACTCGGGCTTCCAGGCCAACGCGAAAGTAATCCTTTGCCAGCGCGCGTTTTTGTAGACACTTTCAAGCATCCCTATATCGCATTTGATGATTCTTTCACCTGGCCATCTGTTCACATGGACACCCTTGCGCCTGAGGAAGCCGCGACCGTTGCGCAATTAATTGAACGCCTCCCTTTCACCTGGCTTGAGGGGCACGACTTATTGCCTCAAACAATATCCCGCCGGCATTCCGCAAGTCTTCATTTTGGTCGCCTATGGACGTTAGGCGACCATAACTATGTTTCCGTTATCCGCATTCCCGCCACCTATCTGGGCGGCGCTTCGGAAAAATTGCCGCAACCCCTTCAGGGAATCTCTCCACCGTTCTTAACAAATCGTGTCTACTATAACGCCTGGCTGCTTCCGATTGATGACTACGTTCGATCCCAGGGCCGCCTTCAGGATTTCACGCCCAAACCACTCCCGATGGCCCTTGAAAAAGTGCACAGGAAAAGCCCTGAGGAACATTCCTGGAGGGGGGGTAGTTTCATCTTCGATGCGCTCGACTTTTCGGAGCTGAATCTAAAGCTGTCCGCAGACTGTAGTTTCAATGCTCGTCGTCAATTTTTGCCCATCTTTCAACCCTTCGTGGTCGAGTTCCTGTCTTTCTGTATGCATTTAATTCTGCCACAACCTGAGCTGATCCGGAGCTATCTGATTCCATTTGCAGAAATCTCCCAGAAGCTAATTGAAAGTGGATCGCTTACATCAATTAGCCCCACAACCCAAACACTTTGGAGAGACTACTATGATTCCTTTTCCTACGAGCGGACCCTTTCGAGCGGCGGTAATCCGCATTGGCTTTTTACTGGTTTGCCCTCTTAGTCTCCTGGTTGCTGGCTGTGCCGCACCAGCCTATATTGCCGGGACCAACTGCGTGATGGCCCCAGGAATGCCAGGGCCTGAGGACTTCGATATCGACCTACTTGCGCGGCCCGCGCGGTTGATTGTCTCTTCACAGGAACGCCGCCTGACGGATCCAAACGGTGAGTTCAGTGAAGTGGGCACCATATTTCAGGTTCCATTTACCAGAGAAGCCGTCCAGGCTCCGATACCCATGCCCATCGTCGAGCGCGAGGGCGTGCCCTTCCATCCCCATGGCCTCCACGTGGTAGTTTCCGGGGGGATTACGCTTCGCTACGCCCTCAACCCCGCCACGCACGCGTCACACAGC
>JAEUSB010000043.1 GCA_016788865.1 Leptospirales bacterium | reverse complement strand
TCGCCCGTGATCAGACAGTGGGCTGATCCCGCAACCGAGCCTTGCAATTATTGCTTACCACGTGTTGAAAGGCCAAAGGGTAAATACAGCGGACAGGATCCAACCAGACTCGTCGCAATGAGTATGACAGAAATAACGCCCAACACGATTGCCACCGTACCGGAAATGACTCCCGTATACCAGAGAACGCCGGCGGCCACGGCCAAAAGAACCCGCAGAGTTCGATCAATTGTTCCCATATTCTTTTTCATGCGCAAAGTCTCCCTATCCTTCCTCAATTAAGCACACCTGGGAGAGCAGGCCAATGACGAATATCAGGCCGAGCGAAACTCATCCGCCATGCATTGCGAATTCCCAAGACCACGGTTGGGCAGGCACATTGCGCGAGTTAGAACGTCGCCTCTTAACGTCTTCAACGTGCTTGTTTCTCTCGGCTCCGTGCTCACCGCGCAGCTAAATTTTTAATAGAAACACCCCGGGCAATCAGGCTCCATGACGCATGCAGCAACAGGGAGATCAAGAGCTCAAAGAGGCGCTACTCCACGAAGGCATGCGGGCACTTCAAGTTGGCGTAAAATACGCAATAGCCGCAATACTGGTCCTTGGCATTATTCTTTTCACCCTGCTCTACCTCGGCGGCTACGGGTGGAGATCATTCCCGCCACCATTTGGCCTCTTTGCAATGTTGTTGGCAATCAGTCTGGTTCTCCTTTACGGATTGCGACGGAGAACCATTGGCAAACGCGGAGTGTATGCAGCCCTCATGGCGCTGGCATGCACCCCTTCCTTCTTTTTTCTTACAATGAATCTGGTCTGGCAAGGGGGCACGGCCGCGTTCTTCCACGGTCCCATCGCGTACTCTTACTTTGCTATCCTTGTATTCACCGGCTTGTTTTTTGAGATACGCCTCTCCGCACTCGCCGGTGCCCTGGCCGCCGTAAGTTTTGCTGTCGTTTATATCGTCGCACGTCCTGACCTGATGGCATTGCCAATACCGGATCAGACCACACATGGCGTAATCTCAGGAATTGTTCCCAATGCTATGAAGACTCTGGTGATTTTCGCTACCGGCTTGTTTGTGGGAGTGGTTGCAAGGTATTCCAGGAGTATCCTGTCTCGCATGCTCGCGGAGCAAAAAGAGAAAACTGAAATTGATCGACTCTTTGGAGAATATGTCAGCCATGAGGTTCGCGAAAAGATAAAGAGCAATCCGCTTTCAAATAGTGAGCGAAAGCATATGGCAATCATGTTCACCGACCTGCGCGGATTCACGAGGATGAGCGAACAAACGGAACCAGAAGAAATCGTGGATCGTCTAAATCTATATTTCGATGAAATGGTCGCAGCAATCTCTACGCACGGAGGAGTAGTAGATAAATTCATAGGTGATGCGATTCTCGCAACGTTTGGGGGAATCGTGGAGATCGACAATCCATGCGCTGCTGCATTTCATGCCTCTGAAGAAATGCAACGTAGACTGCGCGTCCTGAATGAGAACTGGGGTGTCGTGGGCCTTACCGGGCTCAAACATGGCATTGGGCTGCACTATGCGCAAGTTCTACAGGGAGTCATAGGCAGTCGCAATCGCAAAGATTATACGGTCATTGGCGATGGTGTGAATCTTGCCTCGCGTGTTGAATCGCTGACCAAGAAACTTGGCAGTGAGATTCTGCTTACAGGAGAATTCAAGGATCGGCTACCGGCAAATTTTCAAGAGAACTTGAAGCAAACCTGGAGGGTGCAGGTTCGCGGTCGGGTGGCGCCCCTTGATGTATTCGCGGTTGAAAGTTAGATCCGGCAATAATTGTGTTGAGTTGACGTTTTCCGCACCGAGCATACAACCGTTCCATGAAGTATTCGCCAGCATTCTCAATATTATTCGGAGCGATTCTTCAAGTGGCTTCTTGCGAAACCACGAGGAGTACAACCTATGCACCTTCAACTGGCGAGGTTGCGAGATTTGTAATTGAAGAGGGAAAATATCCGTTTAAGCACGAGCTAACATCCAATCCGCACTCAAGTGCCAATCCAACAACGGAACCAATCCTCTTCCAGATCAAATACAGTGCCCCCCGAACCACGGCCGAGACGTTACTCTCCATTGATGTCAGAATGGTCCCTTTCGATGCACAGGGAAAAGTTGGCCCAGAGCTGAAGTGCGCCTACTTTGCCTCTCGTTATATTACCCAGTATTATTATTACGATGCGCCTGGGAGAGTAAGCGATCCTGCGAAACCGCTGAACAGCTTGCTTTTCCCGGACGATAGAAATACGCCCGACACAATCAATTACTTCTACATTGATCGAGATTGCAAGTTTGACAGGCTTCCAGAAACCATAGAACAGTACATAGTGGTAAAATGGACTACTAGAAAAAGGGAGTTCAAGACCACGTTGAAAAGGAAAGAGATTTATACTGCCCCAACAAGACCAAGACCCTACGGATAGGAAGACTTACACGCGCAAACCGGTACGGTTAGATCCGAATGAGCCAGAGAAACGTTAGGCGATAATGTGATACCGGAGCCAGATTTCTGGCTCAACTGTTCACGATCCGAGACTAGTAGATCAGCGCAAATCCACTTGTTACGGGGAGTTCATCATCCCCCACATCCATGTTGTTTAGATTTCCCAGGCCAAGTTTTCCCGCGAAATTCGTGCCCCAGCAAAGCACGTTGCCCGAGCTCAGGATAGCACAGGTATGGCCAAAGCCGTTGGCAACCTGCGTCACGCCGCCGCCCACGTTCACATTCCCAGCACTTGCAGGAGTTTCATTGTCACCGACGTGACTTAGATTCCCATATCCAAGCCGGCCTGTGCCAGCAGTGCCTCCCCAGCAACGTAAAGCACCATCCGTCAGTACCACGCAGGCGTGACCATTCAAACCCGCTGATATCTGCGTTACAGTCCCTCCGATGTTGACGTCACCGGCACTGGCCGGCGTTTCATCGTCGCCAATCCGATTTGCATTTCCGTAGCCAAGCTGGCCGTTTGCATTTGAACCCCATGACCGAATGGCTCCATTGCTGAGAATCACGCTGCTGTGGTCACCACCGGCCGCCACGCGTACGACTGTGCCACCGATAGTCAAATCGCCGACACTTGCAGGTGTTTCGTTGTCGCCTATCGTATTCGTATTACCGTAACCCATGGCACCCGAGAACCCCCAGCAGCGGACATTTCCGGTATTCAGGAGAGCGCAGGTGTGATTGTACCCGACAGAGATCTGGGTAACAGCTCCACCAACATTCACGTCTCCAGCACTGGCCGGCGTTTCGTTGTCACCTATATCATTCGTGTTTGCGTAGCCGAGTCTGCCATTCGCTCCCGATCCCCAGCAACGAACCGCGCCGTTGGTAAGGAGCGCGCACGTATGCGAGTTTCCAGCTGAAATTTGCGTTACGGTTCCGCCAACATTCACGTCACCGGCGCTGGCCGGCACTTCATCGTCCCCAATCGTATTTGTATTTCCATAGCCAAGCTGACCGTTTGTGTTCAAACCCCAACAGAGAACATTGCCGGACGAAAGAAGCGCACACATGTGCGAACCACCAACAGTGATCTGGGTTACGGTTCCACCAACATTCACATCTCCAGCACTGGCTGGGGTTTCGTTATCGCCAATGTTATTTGTGTTTCCGTAACCGAGCCTGCCATTCGCACCCGATCCCCAGCAGCGCACATTTCCAGTGGGAAAAAGCGCACAGGTGTGATTAAAGGCCGCTAGTTGTGTGACTCTGTTCCCGGAGCCACCTCCCAGCAATGCGAGCCACAGAAGGGAGTTCTGATCCTTCTCAGAGCTATCGAACGTTCCCAGACCCGCATGCCCAAACCCGCAGGAGCAGATGAAGGCCAGCCCAGGCAGGGCTAATCGACGTAATATGACTTGATAGGATTTCATACTATTTTTCATCCCTGACGAGGATAATCTCCACGCGTCTATCAATGATCGCGCCCGTTGACAACTGAGAATTTGAAGCTGTGCCGCTTGGCCAATTGGCGCTTGCAGAAACTGGTATGAGCGATTTCAAATCCAGACCCGCTCGATAGAGCTTGTCTTGAATTGTGCGGGCACGGAGGTTCGCCAGCGAGTCATTCCATTGCTGTTGTCCAAGGTGATCGGCATGTCCAACTATCAGAACCTTGCGACCAGAAATTGATTTCTTAAGTTCTCCTACGATCGCCATCAGACGCTGTTCCTCAGTGGATGACAGTTGGGCGGATGCAAATGCGAAGTAGACTGTAAAGGTACTTCTGGGTTTGCCCAAATCCAATGAAAGCTCGGGAAACGCTGCCCGCGAGTCTGAAGAGGCCCGATCCGAAAAGGCGACTTGTCTGGTTTCAGGGGACGCCGTCGCTGCGTTCTGTTCCGCTGCCCGAAGGCGAGCCAGCTCGCTTGCGTTGACCACTACGAGAGGGGATTGGCAGGCCTCGGCCACAGTCGTCTCCGTCACAATTCCAACCATGAATCCTAGCAAGGAGAAGCCAATGTCACCGGGAGTTACTTCAGTGCGAAATCGGCGCGCCGGCAAGTCACTGGCTTTGAGATCACTCTCTTGCAGCTGATTGGCGGGCCAGAGATATGCCAGTTTTACAATTCGCTTACGCCCAATCTCGTCGCATTGATCGGCCTGGGTCGCAGCCAACATCAAGCCACCGTCTCTGGTCGCATAACGTGCCGTAGAAACGCTCCATGGTTTTCCAGAACCGGTAGCACAGCCCAGAAAAAAGAACGTTACAAGCACCGAACATGTAAGAGTACGCATACTGGTAGCCTCCGCCGAAAATGACGGAATTCTATCATGGTATCGCGGTCTCGTAATGAGTACAAGCCGCAATCAAACCGGCAAATGCTGCGGTTTGTACCAATGAACTTGCAAATTTTTCCGAATTTTCTAGCGTCCCGGAGCTTCGAGCAAATGCCGCAGCTGCAACAATGCCTGTGAAAGCTGAATGCTATTTTCCGCTCCCAGTTTCTCGGAAGCGCGTGCGCGGTGTGCCTCAACCGTCCGGAGGCTGATTTTCAGTTCCTCAGCTATTTCCCGATTGAGCAAACCCGCGAGAATAAGCTTCAGGACTTCCTTCTCTCGCTCCGTCAAAGTATGAAAATTCCGAACCAGGTCCAGGTCGAATGCTTGCGTTGGAGCAAGAGGTTCTGGAAAGAGCCGCTCTCCTTTTAGCATACGGGTGATGTCAGACAGGATCTGTTCGCTTTCTGCGTCTTTGGAGAGGAATCCCTGGGCGCCCAGCTGCAGCGCTTTATTCAGGTGATTCCAGTCGCGCGAAGACGTTAACACGGCGAACAAGAATCTATCCGAACGGCCCTTAAGCTCCTCTGCCAGCATAAAGCCAGACTCGTCGCCAATCTGAATGTCTAGCAAAAGTAAATCCGGCGCGGGCGATCTCTCAATGCGTCGCCTTGCCTCACCGAGGCTTTTGGCCTGCTCGAAAACTACGCCGTGGTCTCGACGGAGTTCTGCGGCGGCTTTCAACGCCGTGAAAACAAGCGGATGATCGTCAACAACCAGAACCAGCTTCACCAGCGCACAGCCTCAGGTCGCTGACCGTAAGTCAACGACATTCATTGTGGCTCGTTCGGAGCAGTTGCCGGGAGTTCCACCAGAAAACGGCAACCCTTTCCGGGTTCCGATCTTACACGAACCGTCCCGCCGTGGGCTTCAACGATTCGTTTTACTACGGCAAGTCCAAGACCTGTTCCACGCCCACCGCTTGCAAATGGTTCAAACAGGCGATTTAGAAGTTCTGCGGAGACGCCGGGCCCATCGTCCTCAAACACAAAACACCAGGCCCCCACCTGCTCCTCAATCATCACCGAAAAATGTCCGCGCCCCCCGAGTGCCGTCATTGCATTCCGCGCCAGATTCAATACGACCCGTCGAAACCGCTCCAGATCAATCCGGATTACGCCATCGGAGAACTGCTTCGTTGCATGCGTTATCTCAGTATCGCGAAAGGTTTCAGCAAGGTCTTCCTTGATCGTGTCACTCACTTCCTTCATTTGATGAAGCCGCGGATACACCACCAGGCGTTCACGGGCATAGTCCAGGATGTCGTAGGCAAGGTTCTTCATATAGAAGACTTCACGATCGATATCACGGATCGCACTTTTTTGCCCGGATGACTCCACCATAGCAGCACGCGTGTGGGTTCCAATTACGTGACAATGGTGCGTGATATCATGGACGATCTCTGCTGCTGTCTGTCCAATTCTGGCAAGCTCGTCGGTTTGAACCCGGTGAATATTGTCCAGTACCAGCCGCAACGAATCCATTATTCCATCAAGATATTGTCGCTCGTAGTCAAAAGAGGATAGATTTCCGCCCGCGTCCATGTGCATTTCAAGAACACAGAGCAGGGTTTCCGGGGTTCGCACCGGAATCCTGATACGTGGCCCGTTGGTCTCCATTCCAGAAAGAGCAACTAACGTCTCTGAAACCTCCGGTGATACGGGTTCCAGGCCGGGATGCTGTGGTCTGATTTTTTGTAAGTATCTTGAGTCCCGCGTGGGAACGTAGGCAAACGCTTCCCTGATCTGATTCCGTGTGATCTTCTTTATCTCCTGGATGGCCGTCCAGATTGCAGAATCCCTGACCCCGGAGCGGTTGAGCTCTCTGGTCAAAGCCAGGAGGCTTTGCATACGCTCGGCGAGCGTTTCGCTGAGCGCAAAAGCGCGCGCATACTGGCTTGCCAGGTAGTAGGACTGAGTAAGCACAAAGGCCTGAAGTCCAAGAGCAAACATATACCTGGACCCCAGAACGGACTGGATATAGAGCGAATCGTACGTGCTTGCTACAATAGAAATGAGCCAGCCTACAAAGAGAACGGCGGCACCGGGCATGCCGCGTCTAATGGCCAAGAAGTTAATCCCCAGGAAGTACAGACTCCAGGCAAAAACAGTAAACATGTGGATGGGCAGCAAGTAGGAAAATATCCGCGGCGGAAGAATAAGCTCGGCAAGAGCGGTCGGCACCAGCAGACAGATAAGCCCCAATAGAACGACGCGATGATAGTAAGCCTGAAAAATAGTTCGCAAATACCAGTGACAGAATATAAAACCAACAGAGACAGTCAGATAGTCCAGGCGAATCAAGAGATCCCATGTGAGGCCGGGGAACATAGTTATCAGGAATCGTTCCCCGGTGACAAGTGATCTCAGGGCCATGATTATGGTGAAACAACCCAGTAATAGAAATGATTTTTCCTGGCGTCGAACGGAAAACACAAGCCAGTGATAGATTGCAATCATGGCAAGCGAGGCTGCCAGAAAAATCTCAAGCGCCACAGTCTTACGTTGGGTTTCGAACAGTTCTGCGGCAGAACCCAACTTGATCCCCTGCCACACGCCACCAAGACGGTGATGAAAGTTTGAAACAACCAGCACGAGGTCTACGTCGCCGCTTGCGGATAGCAAAACAACCTGGGGCCTCCATTCCGGTATTTCTTCCTCCACAGAGCGCCCCACTCTACCGTTAGTCGCAATTATAGTTCCATTGGCATAGAGCACATAAGCAGATTCCATGTCCACCAGGTGCAGGGCCAGTGGAGTGGCCGGAGTTCCTAAAATTTTCAGGGAGTACGTCGCATAGCCTTCTGGTGTCAGGATCTGATCTCCCACCTTTTGACCGTTCCAGAAGCCAGGGACCGGAAAACGATAATCAGACACCGGCGGTTGACCGGAAGACATTTCCATCCATGCGAATTTCCACTCGCCGTCCAAACCAACAGGGCCATTCGCGGGCTCCCATTTACGGAGATCCAGGACACCGGCCTGGACCCGCGGCAGCACAGGAGGTGGACTCTGCTGAGCCAGACAGGAGAGGCAGGCCAGCAAGCCAGTCACAAGGATGCGCACCATTTCATTGCGCCGATTTTAGAAGGCCCGTCAAGCGATTGTGAGCGCATTTTGTTTACCTTTTTGCTGCAAACCTCGTCCAATTCAATGGCCTTGCGCGAGGTGTATCATGATTTCGTTACGAATTGGACATTCCGTTAAGCTTGCTCTGGTTGGTTTGCCGTTCCTGGTTTCGGGCATCTGCACCTTGCATGCCGGGCCGCGGCCCCTGTACGAGCAATTGCTGGAAGCTAATCGAAACTGGGTTAGAGTACCTCCCGCCAAAAAAGAGGCATTGTCCTACCCGATTGAACTGGGGGAAACAGAACTCCTGAAGACCCATTTGCGCCTTGTTGAAGAATCACTCCGGTCCGTAGACGTCAGCCGACTATCGCCAGAGTTGCGTGGAGCACGGAGTAAGAATCTCGACGCGTTGCACGATTACTGGAGTCGCCAGTCCAGTCCGGGAAATCGGATGCTCCCGTATAGAAACCCCGTCTTCATCGACGAGCAGAATCGCATCTGTGCTGTGGGCTACCTGATGCAAAGCGACGGCAAGGGGAAACTTGCCTCGCTCCTTGCCGCCACAAATGATACGGTCTTTATTCGCGATATCGAGAACCCCGCATTCAAAGAATGGGCTGCGGGTTCGGGTCTAACGTTAGACGAACTAGCCTGGATTCAACCAATGTATGGCCCTGCAAACGAACAGACCTGGACTCCGGTTGGAAAAGGCATCCAGGGACAGGTATACACAATCGCGCTTGGTGAAAGCGGCATCTACGGAGCAGGTAGATTTGATCGAGCCGACAACACGCAACTGGTACGCAATATTGGATACTTCAACGGTCGGTCCTGGAAGGCAATGGGCTCGGGGACCAATGGCCCAATCTATGCCCTTGCAGTCCAGGGTCCCTATGTATACGCTGGCGGTGAATTCGGAAAAGCTGGTTCAACCCTGGCGAACAATGTTGCGGTCTTCGACACGAAGAAGAACCGCGGGATGAAAATGGGCTATGGTCTGACCGGCCCGGTGCGAAATCTAATATTCTTCAAAGGGAATCTGTACGCCACCGCTGTTGATTCAGTGAATTCTGACAGGGTTGGATCTCTGCAACGGTGGGATGCGAATCAGAAATCGTGGGAAATGGTCGGCGAATTCAACGGAGAAATCCGCGCTCTTGCGATCTATCGTGACCGATTGATTCTTGGGGGTGACTTCACGCGCATTGGCGATGCGGATCGTAACCACGTAGCCGCTTACGATGGGAGGGCGTTTAGCTCATTGGGTCCCGGAGTTCAAAATAGTTTCTCGGCTATGACTGTTTTCAAAGACCACCTTGTTGTGGGCAGCCTGACGTTTACCAGCGAGAAAGGCGAGTACACAAAGACATGCAACGCAGGTTTGCAGACCTGGGACGGGTCTTCGTGGAAGAGCCACATCATTGCCACCTACAGTACAAACACAGCTGAGTCGGAATGCGTCGTTGACGGCCGAATAACGGCCCTGGCGCCAGTCAAAAATGCACTGGCCGTTGGGTACCGGAGCTCGTGGACCTTGAAGTATCCGGGAAGCGGAAACCCTCTGAGTTTCATGACCTGGCAAACACTTGAGAACGGCCACATCGCACTGGCAGAAAGCGGCGTAATGCTGACGGGCCTTGCGGAGGTAAACTCCATTGTGGTTACTCGAAACCAGATCCTGCTGGGAGGGGCGTTCGAAACAGACAGCACTTCCTATCTAACTTCCGCCGAACGAAGCATTGGCCCGGGACGTAACGTTCTTCGCTACTATCATCTTGAATCCGGCCTGAATCGAGTACAATTCGGCAGCCTGAAGGGTGAAACTATGAACCTGCCACGCGATCTTTTAAAATAGAAATGATTTGACCCAAAGCCTAACGGGCTTAGTCCTCTGATATCCAGATCATGGGAATTCGAACTTCGCCCTACCTTCATAACGTTCTGCGCGTACTCTATCTTGCAGCTGTTTCCCTGGTTGGCCCACTTGCCATTCTAAACGTTATGCGGAATTGTATGGAGTGCTTGTCCGGTGCCCCGGGAATAGTAGTGCTGGTCACAACGTTCGTAGCCGGACCCGTATGGGCGCTATTCTTCATCTTTCTAAGCCAGCTTTCCTTCCCCAGAGAAAATCTCGCCGCGTTTCATGTTCTAGCGGCCCTTCTACTGAACGCGGCACTTGCGCATCAAGCTGGTCCCGGTACCCTGTATTTCGCAGCATTTTCAATTATGGGATCCGCAGTCTTAGCGCAGTTCCTGTTCTTCGCAATCATGACGATTCGTTTTATGAACCCGGAATTGAGAACCCTGTACTTTACAGACACCTATTCTTCCTACGGTTGGGTTCCCTCCGTGTTTGCACTGCTGGTGGGCGCGTTTGCGACCTTGCTTTTCAAGACCGGACTCCGGGTTGAGCCGGTGGACATTTCGGTCAAATCTGTGCTTGCAGTCCTGATGTTTTTCTATAACGTGCTGCTACAGCTGCGTTGCTACCTGCGCGAGAATTTGTTTCTGGCAGGAAAAGAAACGGTGCTTGAACCGGGCAGGATGGATTGGAAGGCCCCCGCAGCGATCGCGGCGACAATCAGCGTTCTAATATCCATTCTAGTTTTGATTGTTAGCAACCGTGCCAATCAGTAGGGTTGGCAATTGCTTTTGGGAGACCTCGTGAACGATTGTGCCATCTGCAGTATTTTTCAGAAAGAAGGTTGGGAAACGGAGAACCAGCCCGGCGACTTTTCTGATCATTTTCCCGATTCTTTCCAGAGACTAATCGAAGTGCACGACGCGGGTTACGCAGTGCCAAACAAGATTTATCAATGCCCGGATTGCCAGCGATACTTTCATTACACCCGCACCACACCTGGAGGAAGTCTTAACGCAACGCAGACTTACATCGTTGATCGACTGGCACCCATCAGCGAGAACGAGGCTCGAGAGCGCCAGCGCGCTAACCCTGAAAGTACTCACCATACGTCTAACGATCCGCGGTGCCCTAGATGTAAGTCGTATAACGTTGCTAAACTTGACTCAGGGGCCATTGGTGGCGAAGTATTCATATCCTATGGCTGCCTGGATTGTGGGCACGAAGATTTCCTGGATGAATACAGCCTGGGCACCTGGTTTTTCTAGTGACAGGGAAAATGCGCCCAGGCAAGAGTGCTCCGAAATGCGCACAAAGATTCACCTCCCGGCTAGAATTCTTCTCACGGTTGCGCTTTTCCTGGGGGAGGCAGAAAGCGTTGTTGCTGAAGACAGCAAATCCAACCTGAGGCCTATGCTTGCGGGCGTCGGCCTGGTTGCCGGGGCTATTGAACTGTCGTTTGCACCGCAATGGTCCGACTACGTGAAGAAGGCTCAGTCGACAGATCGCCTCCAACTGTTGATTCAATCCCAGGAGTTGCGCAATGGCATGACGGGCCCCGGGCTATTGACGCAAATTTTTCGGAATGAATCCTATACAGATCTAAAATTGGCGCGGAACCTTCGCGGCCAGGCCTACGCGGGAACCGCTCTGTTGTTTGGGGCATCCGCTTATCTGGCCTTTGGGCCCGAACATTCTTGCCAGTAGAGAGCCAACGGAGGTAATCTTTTCGTACCATCTTCGGAAGTCGGAACAGGTCCAACTGGCAAGAAAACGCGGCAACGAGTCAGGCTTGATTGCCCTTGAATACCTGCTCCTCTCCGGCGTGACGCTCTACGGCTTTATTACGGGACGCTCTCCCGGCGCCGAGACATCTCGATTTGTTCCCACATTCTCCGTGAGTTCCGTTGGGGCTCAATTTGCTATCCACCACCGACTCTAGCAGCCAGAACCGGGTCCGCAAACCTGTGATTTTTTATTCAACCATCTGGTATTATATTTGACGCACTCCACTGCCCTTAATATATTCAACCCAATGGTTGAATTACGCAAAGAAAGAGAACTCGATCGCGTGTTTGCAGCCCTGGCCGATCGCTCAAGGCGGCATATGCTTGTGAGACTGCGGAAGCGACCGCTCAGTATTTCGGAGCTGGCGGAGCCGTTCTCCATGTCATTTGCCGGCGTTGCCAAGCATATTGAGGTGCTGGCGGAAGCGGGCCTCGTCCGAAAAGTTCGGGCTCCGGAAGACGGCAGGAGCTTCCGACTGGAACTGCGGAAGAAAACACTTACAGAGGCGTCGGCCTGGCTCACATATCATCAACAGTTCTGGACCAACAGGCTTGATGCTCTCGAAAATTTTATAGAGGAAGAACGCAATGAACACTCCAGTCCTAAGAATAGAAAAAAGAATTAATGCGGAGCCCGCACGGCTATTTCGAGCCTGGCTCGAACCCAAAGATTTTTCGCGATGGTTCTTCTCCGGATTGGAGTTGGGTAAAGTTACCCTTGATCCCAGACCGGGCGGAAAATTCCGCATCGAGATGATATCCGGCGGTACGATCCTGCCGCACGAGGGTCAATATCAGACCATTGATGAACCAAGTAAGATTGTCTTTACGTGGAATTCGCATGCAACCGGTGGAAAGGATACTCTGGTAACCATTACTTTTTCGCCCACGTCCGATAGCCCGGAAGGAAAGCCAGCAACCCTGATTACGCTCGTTCATGAGCGCCTGGCAGATACGACCAGCGTGGAGAAGCATACCGGCGGATGGAGCCGGATACTCGACGGTCTTGAGCAGTGGATGGGGTAAGTCGACTATTGTCTTTATCCGGCGTTCGCCGGAAAGAATCAAAAAAGGAGTTTGAGAAAATGAATGGGATATATCACAAAATAGGAATTCGCGCCGGGACCGCGGATATACTCAAGGCGCTAACCACAAAAACGGGCCTTGCAGGCTGGTGGACCAGAGAAGTAGAAGGTCAGTTCTCGAATGGCGCCTCTCGCGTGGGAGAGTCAATCAGGTTTGACTTTGAAAAGAAGGGCGGGTTTGATATGAAAGTCAAGACGGTGGCGCCAGAGCGCGTGACCTGGGAGTGCACCGACGGGCCAGACGAATGGATTGGGTCTCAGATTGACTTCAGCCTGAAGCCGGTAGCAACCTCGGACGGGGCCACCATGACTCTGATACATTTCCGTCACCAGGACTGGAAGACCGAGAACGACTTCACTGCGCATTGCAGTATGAAATGGGCCATTTTCTTGCTCAGCTTGCGTTCGCTGCTCGAAGTTGGCAAGGGCCAACCTGCCCCTGAAGACGTGAAAATCGACGAGTTCAACTGACCCTCCGGGGAAAATGCCGGGACCAGCATCCCGGCAATTCCCCTGTTTGGCACTATTTTTATTGTTGACTATAAGTTTATACTCAACACGGTGTGCCGGATACTCAATAGACGGGGGACCCAATGACTGTAGAACCATGTGTATTCGCCTTGAAGCCTTTGCGACTGGCACTTCCGCTTATGATACTGAGTTCCGCCGGTCTAGCCGCGCCTGCCGATGAGAGCCTGCTCCACGAAGACGTTCGGGCCAGGCGTACGAAGCATATATCCAAAAGAACATCATTGATCGCCTTGATATGAAACCAGGCGAAGTACTCACGTTTCAGTATCCAAACAAATCCACGCATGCTACAGGGTATCTCAAGAGATTCAGTCTGCTCAATCTGGCACTGGGATGGCTAATCGACCGGGATCGCTTGATTGCAGGCCAGGCAGAGGGATGGGTATACTTCCAGCCCTATTATGTGAATGGCACTGCATACGGCGGACTCTTTGCAAACGGGCCCGGATTAAACCGCTATTTGCAAGCGCTTGTTGATCCGGCCGGGCCATTCATCCAGTACGCAAATGAAATCAGTGCTTCCGGAAAAGACACGCGCATTGGAAGAGTAAGTCTTGGTTGGTACAAAGGTTTGCTAAACGGCAACACCTACTTTGCGCATGCAGGTGGTGGTGGCGGCTTCTATTGCGAAATCAGATTCTATCCCGAAATAAAACAGACCAGTGTTATCATGACGAATCGGACCGGCGTGAGCAATGAAAGTCTCCTCGATGAGATAGATCTGCCGCACTTCAAGTAGTGCTGCGATTGAAGCGGATTGGATATGCGAAAGTTCAAGGTCGTATTGGTTAGTGCCCTGATGCTTCTTGCAACCGCAACCGGCATTTTTCTGCTCGTTGCAGGCCATGCAAAAAGGAAATTGCGGATCACAAATCCGGCGCCCGGCAGAATGGTCGACGTTGGCGGATACAGGCTACACATCTATTGCGTGGGTCACGGAACGCCGACCGTATTGTTTGAAGCCGGCATGAACGACTTCTCGCTTCACTGGTCCTCTGTTCAGACGTTAGTCGCTCAGAAGTTGCGTGCTTGCGTATATGATCGGGCCGGATTCGGTTGGAGCGAAACAGGGCATTCGGCTACGCTGGAAAACAGAATTGCAGATCTTGAGCAATTGATAGAGAGAACTGAAATCGCTAAGAACGGTTTGATTCTAGTAGGGCATTCCTATGGAGGTCTGATGGTGCGGGGCTTTGCCAGTCGACATCCAGAGCAAATTACAGGCCTTGTGCTGGTCGACAGCGCACATGAGGATCAATTCCGCAGATTGCCGTTCATGACGGCTCTGGCACACAATACAGCAGACAGTTTTCGAAGCCTGAGGTGGCTTGTTGATTCCGGAATCATGGCTCTAAGCCTTGAGCAGATCCCGGATCGAGGGCTACCCGTTGATCTGGCCATCCAGTACAGGGCTTTGCTGGCAAGCACAGCCAGTCTTCAAACGGCGGCAGATGAAACAGACGCCGCACCGCTCAGTTTCGACTGGGCCAGAGGGAAGAACATGGCACTTCCCCGAACCATTCGCCTGACAGTAATCTCAAGGGGGCGACCCGATCAAATGCCGGGCTTGAGCGATTCAGATAATCTGTTACTGGAAGATGAGTGGAATAAACTGCAGGCTTCCCTGACCTCCCTTGTGCCCAATGCCAGATCAATCATGGCGACAAAGAGTCGGCACTACATCCAACTCGACGAGCCTGCGCTTGTTTACAGCGCCATTCTTGAGATCTCCGCGAAATGAGGCTATTCGACGTGGCAACATGAAGGCTATTTCTTACCACGCTTTTTTGCTCGAGGTAGGATTTCATCAATGGCCAGCCTGTAATAGTCACCCAGACTTTTCGGTGACTGATGCATCACAATTACAGGCAGCCCAAAAAAGACGGATGCCAGGACCAGATTCAAAACCTGGACTGATGCGCCGGCCTGCAGCTCACGATTCTTCAGGGCCGCCTTCAGATTTGCTTCGAGTACCGGCCCCAGTCCTTGATCCGGGTACCTGTCTAAATCCGGTACAGATCCAAATGCAATCGTCTTTTCCGCAAGTGATACGGGCGTGATGCCCTTGACTGAAAGGGAAGTATCGGTCCGCGCCTGATACGAAATAATCTCGCGGAGTAGCGCAGGATTCTGTTCGGTACTGCTTGCCGTATACTGGAAGATCTCATGGATTGCCGCCAGGCCTGGTCGCACGTTCTGCGTGTGCAACTGAACGTCCACAGACCACAGGCTTATGAAATAGAGGAAAAGATCGTCCTTCTGGGGAAAATAGTTATAGAATGAAGGTTCTGAAATCTCGCAGACTCGGCTCAAATCCTTGATTCGAATATCCCGATAGTCTGTTTTCTTTAGCATTCGCGCGAACGCTTGCAAAACACCGAGTCGAGCGCGCGCGAACTTTATCTCACGCACCGAAAAACGGCTGAGATCCGGGATTCCGTATTTCCCAAACAGATCCATCCCACAATCCGGCTAGAGATAAATTCAGTGTAAACTATAATACTTGAGTTGAATATATGTTTTCATAGACCGAATGCATCCCTGCATTCCGCAATCACAAGGGCAACGGGCCTAAAAACAGGTCAGACAGCACGGGAATCGTCTTGCTTGTTTTGGCGATGTCGGAGATTCTTTCCCGATCAGCTATGAGTTCTTCAAAGACGGATAGCCCTATTTGCTTCCTGATCGTGGATGACGAAGCCGATGTGCGCGAGTTGTTCTTGCAGATTTTCGCTGAGCCCATCGATCGTGGTTCGTATGTCTTCACCTTCGCGTCGGATGGAATCGCGGCTCTTCAAGTCCTCGAAAATAACCCCGATGTAGCTGTCATGCTTCTTGACATTCGAATGCCTGGTCTTGACGGCTTTGGGGTACTGGAGCGCCTTCGAGACAAGCCGGAGGCCCCCATAGTCGTGTTGATGACAGCCTACGGCGATATGGCCAATATCCGCGCATCCATGAATCGCGGGGCGTTCGATTTCCTCACCAAACCTCTGGATCTTCAAGACCTCCAGGCTACCATCGATCGAGCCGCCAGTCATGCCTTCGCTGAGAAAGAAAGGCGCAGAAAATTTGCGAAACTGCAGGACATGGAAAAGGATCTTGAAATGGCTGCGGTCATCCAGAAGCGTATTCTTCCCATAAGCATCCCCCGCCCTTCAGGGGCGAGCATCAATGTCGTCTATCGTCCACTGCTTGGAGTTGGAGGCGATTTTTATGATTTCCATTTGTTGGATGAAAAACGTTTTGGAGTACTCCTGGCAGACGTAACCGGCCACGGCCTGGCCGCCGCACTCGACTCTTCCACCATCAAGATTGCCTTCCGAAACGAGAGACAGGAGATGGCATCGCCCGGTGTGCTAATGAACAACATTAATAACTTCTTGTGCGAACTTCACGAATTCCGCTATGTGACTGCCGTCTTTTTGTTTGTGGACCTGGAAAAGAGGATC
Organism: Leptospirales bacterium; assembly: GCA_016788865.1. Lineage (GTDB taxonomy): Bacteria > Spirochaetota > Leptospiria > Leptospirales > Leptonemataceae > JAEUSB01. The sequence continues at coordinate 8,871 of JAEUSB010000043.1, read as the reverse complement.
GTACGCGCCGCGACCGCGGGACACCCGCCCTTCCTACTTCTGCGCAATGGGGTAGCCAGGAGCGTTGAGAATCAAGGGCTAATCCTTGCAGTGATGAAATCAGAGAGTTACAAAGCCATTGAAATCCCCCTTGAACCAGGGGATCGATTGCTGCTTTTCACTGACGGACTATACGATATGGTTGGAATAAACGGTTACAACAGGCTCGTCCGAACGGTAGAAGAAATTGCAAGCCTGCGCGGGGCCGCATTTGTCGACGCCCTGGTTGCTCGGCAAGAATCGAGGGAGCAAGGGTCACCCGATGACGTGTCGCTTGTCGTAATCGAGATCGAGTAAAAGCTAACTCCAGCTGCTGTTACCCGGCCTCAAGCCATATCGCATGCTGGGTATCGAAGTATTCTTTGACCTGCACGATCTGTTGATCCTCGATAAAGAACAAGAAATGATAGTGATTGTTATATTCTTTCCCGCTCTTATGACGACCCCTTGATTCAGCGGTCACGGCCACCCGATTTCCTTCCGCGGTGATATCATGCAGCGTGAATGCAAAGTTTTCGAATCCCCGGAAGACCATCTTGAACGAGATTCTAACAGATCGCCGATCCTTGTCCCCCGAAATCTTTGCCTTTCCAATTATCCACCATCTCAATTGCTCTGAAAGCATCCCCTCGGCGAGCACCAGGTCTTGTTGGTTGATTGCTTCAAAAAAACCGCGGACAAGATTCTTATTTTCTTCCAACATATTCCTCTCCCTTGACCGGCATTTGAGGCCGGTATTTTACTTTGACATCAAAATAATTCAGAAAAAAAATCACTCCTCCATATTCTGATAAACCTTGAATAGCAGCCGGGTGAACTCTTCGCGCTCCGCGGCTGAGAGACCTGCAAATATCCGGGTCACCACACCCCGGGAAGCATCTATGACCTTGCCTGCCGCCAACTTGCCTTTTGGAGTAAGAGCCAACAGGTAAGAACGTGTGTCGTGAGGGGCAACTGTTCGCTCCGCGAACCCAATCTTCTCGAGCTTATCCGCCAGCGCCGTGACAGTTGAGGTGTCGCGCTCGATCAACCGCGCAAGATCCTGCATTGCCTGCGGACCGTCCATCAGCGCGTACAAAACCGAACCATGAGCGGGGGCGATCTTACCTACTTTCAGTCCGTCAATTCGGCGCTGGAAATGTTTCTGAATTCGGTCCCGGGTACGCGAAAGCAGGTGGATGATTCGCCTTGAGTCCATTTACTTTGACATCAAAACAAATACCGAGAGCGCGTCAAGATCGATTTACTTCCGAGGCTTCTGAGGTTGTTGGAAATTTAAGGCCGATCGCCGACAGGCGGCTACTCCTCTTTTGCTCCCAGCTCTGAGAGCTGATAGCGCAGCTTGTTTCTACCAATGCCGAGCAGACGCGCGGCTTCCGTCTTGTTCCCGCCGGCCTTCTTGAGCGCGGATTCAATCAGTCGGCGGCGATATTCATTAACCTTTTCATCAAAGTTCCCGGGCGACTCGATATCCGCATCCGTCCACCTTCTGGCGCCCCGCTTTTTGGGGGCGCGAAGAGACAGAGCCAGGGGTAGATCATTCAGGCCGATTGTGGACTCTCTCGAGGCGGTCATCACGCGGATCAGTACGTTTTCGAGTTCGCGCACATTCCCAGGCCAGGAATACTGCATGAAAGCGAACATGGCTTCTCCGCTGAGTTCGCGCGCCCCAATGGAAAGTTCCGCGCAGAACTTTGGTAACAGGTGTTCTACAATCGCTGGGATGTCCTCTTTGCGCTCGCGCAATGGTGGTATGTGAATGGTAAAGACATTGATGCGATAGTAAAGATCCTCTCGGAACGTTCCCTGCGCCACCATCTGTTCAAGATTTCTGTTTGTGGCAAAGACAAAGCGGCAACGGGCAACCGCTTCCTGTCGCCCACCTACGGGAAGGTAAGTGCCTTCCTGCAAGACGCGAAGCAGTTTGGATTGCATCTCAAGAGGGATTTCGCCCACCTCATCGAGAAAGCAAGTGCCGGTCCCGGCATCCGCCACACGCCCTGTGCGCGCGGTCTTTGCGTCTGTAAACGCACCGCCCACGTGTCCAAAGATTTCGTCCTCCCACAAGGCTGCAGGTATCGCGCCGCAATTGATTGCCACGAATGGTTGCTTCTTTCCCTTCCCCTCTGCAATCAAGTGCGCTATGAGTTCTTTGCCCGTTCCAGTTTCGCCTGTGATCAAGACAGCACGCTTGCTTGTGGATGCACCCGCCACCGCATCCATCACCTTCTGCATTCCAGGACTTGCATAAACAATTGTTCGATCTTCGAGACTACGCGTAACGATTTCCTTTTTGTAGATAAAGTCCGTGAGGTGGCTCACCTCTGCTTCAGCACTTTCCTTCAACCCCGTAATTTCTTCGGCGTAGCTCTTGTTCCGAACGGCAAGGGCCACGAACAGGCGCAACAAATCGAGCAACTTCAAGTCTCTGGGGCTATAGGACGCTTTATTCTCGCGAGATCCCAGAGCCAGAAATCCCCAGATTTCTTTGCGGTAGATCAATGGAGTCATAACTTCAAAGTGGGACGCCTGAACCCCCTTCAGGACATTTGTGTAGAGTTCGATCAGGGTTGGATACTTCTCCTGAAAATCAGACTTATCCACAAAGGGAAGCGCACCAATCCCACCGGTCAAATTGTGAAGTCGATCCATTTCGCTGACGAACTCTTCTGAGAGACTCAGCTTCCTTGCAAAGCGCGCGAGAAAACTTTGCCAGCGATTTCCCTGTAAGATTGGCGGCGGTTGGCCCTTTGCTGAAATCTCGACATTGTTCAATCGATCGATTGTTATGATGAAACCCTTTTCAAATGGCAGCAAAGAGTCGATCGCGCTCAAAATCTCGGTTGCAAGTTCCGGAAGTGGTCGCGAATCACTCCCCATGAATCGCTTCTGAAACATTCTCACAATGTTTTCAAGGCTCTGGTTCAGATCCTCAACTTCGTTATGAACGCGCACAAAGCGATTTGCTAGAATCCAGGCAATTCCCAGAATAAAAATCAAAAAAGTAAACTGGGCTATCTGAGGCGTAGGCACCATGCTTCGCGTGCTGGCGATATCATGGAACGCAGCCACAATCAAAAGCAAGACACCGGCCACCAACCATACGGCTTCATGCGATTTGCGCCTTACTTCGCGCAGTATATAAAACACACCGAATAACAGCTGTAAGGGGAAAGCAGTCATTTGCCAGAACGTAAGGACGCGGGCAGAAAACCAGTAGTCGCCCACAAAGGTAAGCAGACTGGCAAGCACGGCGATACCTGCGCCGACAAACGCTGTAATGTGAAGCGTACGGTAAAAGAAATGAGACAAAAAGGCCATCAGGATTGGAGGAACAAAATACAGCGTTGAATATTCCAGGTGCTGACGAAGCAGAACACTGTGGCCAAAGAGCATGTCCCGTGCAGGTGAACGAAGAAACCAGTACACGGATAGAACCAAGCAACCAACTCCAAAAAAGAGGTTGTAAGCTTCCTGCGGTCTGCGTATACCCAGAAGGATGTGTCCTAGACCCACAACCGCATAGATTCCAAGCAGGACGAAAGCCAGAGTCTCACGCGAGTGAAACTCGCGAAAAATATCATCTGCGGGACCGATTACTGGAACCTGGCTGAAACGTGGGGGAGAACTACCGTTCATGAAAAGTCGCAGATACAGGTAATCCCCGGGTCTCAAGGTCACTCCAGGCGGGAGCGCCTGAACGTAGTACATGCCGGAAGCAGTTAGATAGGGAGCTTCTTTTCCCATTGAACCAATCGGTTGCTCATTCACAAAGAATGCTGACACGTCTGATAGCCAACCCGCATCAATTGCAAGGGCTTTGCCTGCAAATGTCATATCTTGCGAAACGGCGGCCCGGAACGTCAAGTAGCCGTTGAATCGCTCAAGTTCCGGATATTCAGAAAACGAAAGCGGCAGACGAATTGGCTTCCAGCCCTCCCTTTTGCCAATGCCATCACCCGGAAACATTTCCCATTTGTTCAAGCGCGAAAGTTCTGCGCCACCGCAGCCCGGGAGCAAAACGAGGCAGGCAAGGATGACGAGGCAAAGGCCGGGTCCGCTCTTAATTCTTGAGAAGAAGCCAGGGGCCCACATGGCGTACAGTGGCTACTGACGTTCGCGGGAGGAAAGAAAAAATAGGGCAACGCGCCCTTCTTTACACCCGTTATGGACGGTTTTCGCGAACTCCCAGGAGAATTTCTGCGAGTACGCGGCTTTTGGGCGCCGATTCGGTATGAGATTGGATTCGCCGAAGGAAGACGGCGCCGCCCGTCTGCTGCATTGCTTCCTGAACCACGGGCAAGCCAATACCCAGACTGAGTTCTTCTTCCACGAAAGCGTCCTGGTAGAGATTCCCGGTTCGCGCGAACGGGAGAAAGGCATCGCCACTCAAGTCCATAGGATCTTTCTCCACAAGAGCGTCATTTAACACGGCAATGGATATCGACCGGCCTCCTTTGAGTTCGGTAATATTCACTGTACTCCTGGGCGGCGAGTATTTGAACGCGTTCGTCAAGATTTCACGCAAGGTTAGACCCAGAGCCTCGCGATTGGATTCAATGGACCCCTCGAATCGAATGGGATCAATGACCAGCTGCTGTCCCCCCACCGTACGAAACTTCTCAACCGCGGATACGGATTCTTCTATGACCAACCGAACATCATTTGCCGTAAGCTGTTCGCTGGTGTACCTGACACTCTTCATTCCGGCAAAGCGTTGCAGCGAGTTCATCCATGCGCGAACGGACCCAATACTGTCCTTTAACAAGTCAGCGATTTCCGGCTTCAGGATGCGCTCCCCCTGGGCATTGGGTTTTGCCATCATGGCAATCTCGATCTGCGTTAACATCCCTCCAACGCCGGCACCCTGCATCATTGCGTGGCGAAGGTTTGAGACGACACGCCTACCGTAGTCAATCATACCGCGAGCATCCGTGCGACGCTTCCAGAGCAACCAGTTCAGTCGATTTGCGAACTCCGCATGATGCAGACGCTCCAACTCATTCGTCTGCGTCAGTTCCTTTTGAAACTCGCTCGCTCGCATAACCGCAGAAACCATCTGCTGACTGTTGTTCGACTTTCGAATTATATCAAATATTTTATCCGGGAGGTGAATATTGGTTTCCTGAGTGTAAAAAAGAATTACGCTGTTCGGTGTCCACATCTCAAGTGCATCAAGATAGTCAGCGGGCCGCGCATCCGCAAGACTGGTTTCCGTAAGTACAATAGCCGGTTCCTTCTCCGTGATCAAACGCAGCGCTTCTGCGCGTTTGGCCGCCGTCCGAACGGAGAAGCCGTTTAACTCCAGTGCTGACCGGGCAACTTCCCGGGAGCCTTCGTCCCCATCTACGATCAGGACCTCAGTCTTTTCCGACTTATCCATTCTTCATGCTTTCCTTCACAATCTCAAGCAGCTTCACCGGATGCAATGGTTTGGAAACCCAGGAAGTAACACCCATATCCAACATCCGTTGTTTGAGATCCGGGTTAGACATAGAACTGATCGCGATGATTGGAATTGTTTTGTTTGAATCACGCACCAGGGATACCAGAGTCAAACCGTTCATTATGGGCATAAATACGTCAGCGATCATTAGCCCAATTTCAGGATGCGCCTCAAGCGTTTGAAGCGCGTTTCGACCGTCGACGGCTAGAACCACATCGAAGCCTGCCAGCTGCAAGGTTTCCTGGATCAGACGACGGGTTGCTGCTGAATCATCCACGACGAGAATAGTGCCAGTCTTGACTGGCACTCTGTTTTCACTCATAAGTAGATGATACCACAGCCTCTATTTTTTTACAATTGGTAAACCCACCGGAATTGTGCGTACAAGTACTATCAGCCAAAGTACCTATGCCCTGCACCGCATACCAGGGGAATTCATTTGACTTTCGGTCCCAGGCACGATTACAATGTGAATGCATGCGAAGGGTAGCGTCAATTCCGATAGCAACGTGGGCTATCAGTCTCTGTCTGTCGATATCTTCCTGTACGGAATCCCCCGGTGTAAAAGGAGTAAACGGACAGACAAATCTGTCCCAATGGAATTTTGACGCGGGTGAATGCGTTGAACTTGTGGGTGATTGGAAGTTTTTTTGGAATCAGCTTATCACCGCCCGGGACCAGGCGAATGCCCAGGAACCACTCCTGATTTCACTGCCCGCATCGTGGAACAGAATCGTGGCGGAGAAATACCCGGACACCGGGAAACCTGGGATTGGCTATGCGACATTGTTCATTCACCTGGACTTACCCGACCGGAACGATCTGGTCTTTCTCAATAGCTGGACTGCCAGCGCCTACAGACTTTACTGCGAAGACCGCTTGCTCGGAGGGGCGGGACAGGTTTCAACTGTTCCCGAAGAAACCATCCCCATCAATGTCGAGACAGTTATACCGCTCGGACATTGTCCTTCCGGAAACATCTACTGGCAAATCGCCAATTTCCATCACCACCTCGGAGGTCCACGTAATTCGCTAGAACTGGGTAGCGCTTCTGCAATCCAAAAGAAGGCGGCCCGGGTTACCGCCATGAATTTTGCCATCCTCACGGTGATACTTTTTCTCGCGATCTCTTACGGTGGACTATGGGCCGCGCGCCGTAACGAAATGCAATACGCGGTATTCGCCCTGATTTGCCTGACCGCAGCGGGAATTCATCTAGCGGGTGCGAAAATCCCGCAACGGCTCTTTGAAACCAATCTCTTTGAGTTCCAGTTCAAGCTTGGCTCGGTTGCCGCGGCAATCTGCGTTCCACTTGTGCTAATGTTTACACGTGCCATGTTCGGGCAAAGTGTCCCTCGCTTCCTGATTCCAGTGACGGCGGTTGCATCCGCAGCGTTTTGTTTGTTTTACATTGTATTTCCAGTTCGTGTATTCTCTGCCTACACGGGCTTTTCTTTCTCTTATATCCTTCTTGGCCTGATTCTCAGTCTTGTTTTTTCGATTCGAGCCACGTTTGAAAAAAAGGAAAACTCGTTCATATTTGTGCTCAGTCTCGTCGCGCTCCTGGTAGTTTCTATCTATGACATCTTCATTCTACGCGGTTGGATTGCGGGGACACGGCTTCAGGGTCAGGGCTTTCTGGGGATGCTTGCAATGCAGGCATTCATGCTTGTTCGCTTGTTTGCGCGGACTGACCGTGAAGCGAGGGAGCTTCGCAACCTGCTCGAAAAGTCCGTTTCAGAGCAATCGTCTCGGCTCGATCGTCAGGCGGCCTTGCTCGAAGCCGCTTCCGAGATGTGGGTCATAGCCGAAGCGAACTGTGAAGGACGCATACGCGACGCGAGCCCGCGCATGTACATGGCATTGGGCTATTCGCCTACAGAAATTCTTTATTTAACGTTATGCGATATTGAAGTAAACGAACTCGATGGTACCGCTCGTCTACAAGAGCGCCTGGAGCAACTCAGGAGCCGCCACGGAACTATCATCAGTCTGTCACACTGGCGCCGCAAGACGGGCGAAGCCATTCCGGTTGAAGCAAAGTTCTCCCTGCACACGTTTGATGGGCAGGATTATCTTGTCTGCGTTGGAAACGATCTTTCGGGACAACAGCATGCCACGAAAACCATTCAACAGCAAAAGAGCGATTTGCAAACGTTGATGAACAACATCCCTTCTCTGATAGGATACTGGGACAAGGATTTGCGAAACCGGTTTGCAAATCGTGCTTACGAAGAATGGTTTGGAGTGGATCCGCAGGCCATTCAGGGAAGGCACATCCGCGAGGTGATCGGAGAAGAGCGGTATGCCCTGAATCTTCCTTACATAGAGGGCGCACTGGCCGGCGAAAAACAAGTGTTTGAGCGGTCGATTCTGAGGCCGGATGGAAAATCCGTATACCATGGCCTCTCACAGTATATCCCCGACCGCCATGGCGATGAGATCAGAGGGTTCTACGTGATAGTGACTGATATTTCTGCCGTTAAGGAAGCAGAAGCCCAACTGCGTGCTGCCAAGGACGAGGCCGAGGCCGCGAATAAAGCCAAGTCGAAATTTCTAGCCAGCATGAGCCATGAGATTCGCACGCCAATGAATGCAATCATTGGATCCGCTGAAATCTTGCGTCCCACAATGACCGATCCAGAACAACTGAAGTATCTTGATGTGATGCGCTCCTCCGGCGATACGTTGATCGCGTTAATCTCCGACATTCTTGACTTGTCAAAGATAGAGGCAGAAAAGATGGAACTAGTACTGGAAAATACCAATGTTGTTGCAGTCTTGCAGGAAGTCGTCTCGATGCTAGAACAGCAGGCCGCACAGAAATCCGTTCCGCTAAGAATTGAGAGTGATGCGGTTCCTACACTGTTACTTGATCGATCCCGGCTCAAGCAAGTGTTGCTCAACCTGGGAAGCAATGCAGTGAAGTTCACACGCTCCGGAGAAATCCGTTTTCGCCTTCAGCTGGTTGAGAAGCAGGCAAGACAGACGACCCTGAGATTCTCAGTCAAAGACACAGGAACTGGAATCTCCGCGCAAGAGATTCCGCTCTTGTTTAAGCCATTCAGTCAGCTTCAACGCAACAATAGATCTCTGGAAGACAATCCGCAGGGAACAGGTCTGGGGCTGGCTATTTCGCAAAAGATAATCCAACTCATGGGCGGAACCATTGAAGTAATCAGCCAGGAAGGCGCAGGGTCCGATTTTCATTTCACGCTAACAGTCGAGAACGCACCCACGACACTTGAAATCCAACCGCAAGCGATCAAGGCCGTTAAGAATCTCAAGATTCTACTGGCCGAAGACAATCCAGTGAATCAAATGATAGCAGAGGGAATGTTAAAGGGAAATGAAATTACCATGGTGGGCAATGGAAGGGAAGCCAT
>JAEUSB010000029.1 GCA_016788865.1 Leptospirales bacterium | reverse complement strand
AGATACAACGGACGTGCTTTGATCTCCTCAAACATTCGGCCAATGTACTCCCCGATGATACCAAGCGTGATCAATTGCAACCCACCGAGAAACAACGTCACGACGAGGAGCGACGCATAGCCCGGAACGTCGATTCCGTAGCGTAGCACCCGTATGATTGCAATAATCGCGTATACAAAAGCAAGCACGGCAATCCCTGCGCCAAGGTAGCTCCACACACGCAGCGGCAATGATGAAAACGAAGTTATCCCTTCAATGGCAAAGTTCCATAGCTTCCAGAAATTCCACTTTGTGGTTCCTGCGAAACGTGCGTCTCTGTCATACGAAATTTCGGTTTGTCTGTAGCCAACCCAGGCAAACAAACCTTTCATAAAGCGTTTACGTTCGCGTAGCAGCCCCACGGCGTTTACGACGCTCCTGCGCATTAGCCGAAAGTCGCCCGTGTTTTCCGGGATTTTCACGTTGGAAATCAGATTGATGAAACGGTAAAAAAGAGAGGCAGTGGCAAGTTTCACAATGCCCTCCCCCTTGCGCTGTTTTCTTCGCGCATAAACCACATCAAAGCCTTCACGAGCTTTCGCGATCATTGCCGGGATGAGCTCGGGTGGATCCTGCAAATCGGCATCGATTGGAACAACCATTGTGCCGTGCGAATGATCCATACCGGCTGTCATTGCGACTTCCTTCCCAAAGTTGCGGGAGAGAATCAAAGCTCTCACGTGTGGATCTTTGCGCATCAAATCGTACAGTATTTCTGCCGTGTCGTCTTTACTCCCGTCATCAACGGCAACGATTTCATATGCAACGGATGTCCTGGACATAACCTCTGTTAGGCGGCGGTGCAATTCATAGAGATTCTCCGATTCATTGAAAACGGGTACTATAATGGATACCAGATCCTTCATGAAACCTCCGTTGAATGGTTGATCCTCTCACGAAATGTGAGCAACTTGTGAAGAAGATACGTAACTGCAGCCGCCAGCAGCACGCAGATTGCGAGGGTAATTTTGTAAGGAACCTCAAGCACCCGGGTCCCCACATACATGCCGACTAAATTGATTAACAGTCCAACAACAGAAACAATGAAGAATACGGCAAATTGACCGGCAGAACCGGAACGAGCTTTGAAGACCCAGAAACGATTCATCAAATAGCTATTCACATTTGCAATGAGGAATGCCGGAACTGACGCCGCAACCGGATCCATGCCCAGAAAATCAACCAGCACGATCACGCAGGCTGCATGAATGGCAGTAGAAATGCCACCACTAAAACCAAAGCGAACCACTCGCATCAACTCAATCAGTGTAATCATTGTAGAATCGACCAGGCGGCTCCTTTCGAGAGAATTCCAATCGAGGTGCCGTGTCAAGGGTAAACCGCTCGCACATACGAGTTAACACCGGGCGCGGCGGGCTCCAGCTCAACTCTGGCAGGCTCTGCCGACAAAAAGCGAACAGTACCCTTCCCATGCTTTGTTTGGAAATTGAGTTGTCACCGGGGTGTGATCGACCTGTCTTCGCATCCTGATACTTTAACGAGAGGATTCTCATGTCAACGTTTAGCATACAGCGCGCCGATGGAGCCACACGAGCCATTACCGGGTACCGCAAAGGGACGATTGATCCGGGCGCAAAGCGCTATGGTGCCAAACGCTATCAAAGCTCGCAATTGCCGCCAAAGGTAGATCTGCGCCCAAAGTTCACCGACATTGAGGCGCAAGGGAATACCAACAGCTGCACTGCAAACGCCGTGGCGGGCGCCTACGAGTATGTGCTCAAGAATCACCTGGGCGATGATGCTTATGATGTTAGTCGTCTATTCGTTTACTACAACGCACGCGAACTCGATGAGAACTACCGACCAATTGAAGATAGCGGCAGCATGATTGGCCTGGCAGTCAAGGGCCTCGCGGAATATGGCGTCTGCTCTGAAGAGACCTGGCCCTTCGAGGAATCAGAAGTGAACTCTGAGCCGCCAGAGGAAGCATACGAAGAAGCAAAGAAGTTTCTGATAGAAGAGTATGCCGTGGTACCCACGGATCTATTCTCGTGGAAGCATTGCCTGGCAGAAGGCTATCCGATTGTCTTCGGGCTTGAGCTGTACAATTCATTCGATCACCACCGCAAACCGGGACTGGTCCCGGAACCCACATCAACCGAAGTTTCTCGAGAAGAACACGCTGGCCATGCAATGGTGTGCGTCGGTTATTCCGACAAGGACCAGGTCTTCATCGTTCGCAATTCCTGGGGAACCAATTGGGGCGACAACGGATATTGCTACATCCCGTACAAATACGTCATGAACTCAAAGTATAACGATGGAGATAGTTGGTACATTCGCCGCGTGGATGAATTGAAACTCACGGAAGCTCTCTGGGGGGATGATACATCGGTTACTGGCTCGTACGAGACAGAGTTGTCAAACATGAGCGACGAAGCCTACCAGGCAATGCTCGAAGACATGGGTAGACTGCCGCTGGAAACTAGAATCGCCATGATACTCTATAACGCCGCAGCCATGGACGGTGAAGTGAGCGAAGATGAAATCGACTCCATTGCAACCTATATGGATGAAACACTCGACTCGCTGGGATCAGACCTTGAAGCCGGCAAAGTATTGCGCGTGGCCCGTAAGATGGCCGAGAATGAAGAACTGGTCGAAGAGTCTGTGAAACTCCTTGGAAAACACCTGAGCAATGAAATGCTCGCAACCATTGCAAATGACGTGCAGCAGGTGATCGGGACCGACGACATCACAGACGAAGAACAGGAGATGCTCGATTGGCTGAACAGCGAATGGCAGATCGAAGAGTCGGAATAAGCCAGCCATAAAGGCGGGCAGATCCTATTCTTGATCCAGCGGGTCAAATTCGCTCATCTCAAGCGAGTCAGACCTTAACCCGGTGTCGAGATTGAAACCGTCATACTTAGCGGCTAGATCGCTCCGTTTCTTTGAGCCGTTTATGTAGGCGTCAGCATCGGTGATTGCCTCAGCACAGAATTTTGCTGCTTTGTGTACCAGGTCCATGAAGCTGTCCTTTGAAACTCTGGTTGGATCGCCCGGGTACTTCCATTCCTTGCGTTCTTCGTTGACCATTTTTGGAGATACCGCATGCCCTGGAGGCAAAAGCAAATAACGGGCCTTGATTCTGTGAAACGTCGCATAGTCAATTGCAGTCAAAAGGCCCCGAACAAAGCTCGATCTGGTATCGAGTATGCGATTGAAGCGCATGAAACCCATGTACGAATCGTTCAGTATGTCGCCTTCGTAGATCTTCTCCGTGCTGCCAAAGTAACTGTTTTCAAATTCCTCACCGTAAACCTCTGCCAACGCATGAACCCACAATTGCCAGATATCAAAATCCAGTTGCCAACCATTCTCAGTCTTTTCACGAACATCGACGTATTGAATGAAGTTGTAGCGCGATGGCTCCATCCCCCAACGCTGATGCAGCAGATAAGCATCAAGGTGGTATTCAACGCGAAGATGGTTTTCTTGCGCTCGAACCGCTTGCTTGAGATCGATTGAATAGTAGTCACCTGTGATATAGAAGATATAGGGATGCGTTACAATATCCACAGTACAGTGGGAAATATAGCCCATCGCAAAAGCATAAGCCTTCTTCCGCCTCATTCCATCGGGAAGTCGCTTCACCCCGTCCAGGAATGCCATCATCAACGGAAAGACGCGCGAGTGGTGCGAGAGATTTCCCCAGTGCAGTCCTACCGGGTTTCTGCTGGCAGAAAGAACGTGGTAATAATAGAAAATATCCGGGGCCACGGCTCCCAATGCAGCAAATCGAAACTCGTCCTCAATATTCTCAGCTGTCTTGCTGGATTTATCGTCGCCGTGCTCGAGAAGCACCAACGATTGCTTGAGCACCTCAAGATGAGTAATCTTGGCAGCCATACTAGCTCTGGCGCCCCCCGCGCGGGTCTGCCGGAAAGGCGCTTGCGCGTTTCGCCCTTCGGCGCGGCGTTCCGAGCCTCGGGACGCGCCGTTGCGCTCGAATTCGCGCAACTGCCTTTCCGGATAAATCTGCGGGGGTCTTGTCGCTAATTGGATATGGGCGTAGTTGCATGATGATCGCGCCTATTTTGAGCGCAGGTGTTTGCGAAAACTATCAAGTACTAGCCCTACTTTTTCAGCCTGTAACGCATACGCAAAACGACCGATAGCCAGCACGGCTTCGCTCTGAAGAATGATTTCGTGTTCCACGAGACCGTTTGCCTTCAGAGTTGAACCGGTGCTCACAAGATCCACAATACAATCGGCGAGGCCAAGCGATGGCGCGATCTCGACTGACCCGTGCAGCTTTATGATTTCGCATGAGATTCCTTTCTGGTAAAGGTAATTCATAGCCTGGACGGGATACTTGGTTGCAACGCGAAGGTGTCGCCTGGAAAGAATATCGGAGTCCTGCGAAAGGGCTGCAATCGAAAGCCTGCACACACCAAAGCCAAGCTCAAGCGGAGTCGTGATGTCGTGATCGTTTTCCAGGAGAACGTCTTTTCCGGTTATACCGGCATGAGCTCCACCCTGGACGATATACGTAGGAACATCGGATGGTCGCACCAGGATAATCTTGAATGCACCGGTAGGATCAGTGAAGCAAAGTTCCCGCGAGTCTTTGGGAATGTGGATGTCGCAAAGACCGCTGGCCTTAAAGAAATCAATACTCTCGAGCGCCAGCCGGCCCGCCGGCAGAGCGAACGTAAAGGGAGTCATTACTTTCCGTGCTGGATCAAGAAAGCAGTAGCCGCGATTCGCAAATCTGCAATATTTTCCGCTTCCTTGATCTCCATCATTCGCTTGAGGACTTCTTTGCCCTCGCGATCCTTCCCAAGCAAGATAAGTGAACGACCCTGGCCAAATAACGTTAATGCAAGGACAGCGTTCTCATCCTGAATTTTGGAGGCAGCCATGGAATATGCAGATTCCGCACGGGCATACTTTTCTTTCTCTTCAAAGTATGTTCCGGCGCGATAAGCAAAGAGGGCCTGCAGTTCTGGCGAATCCGCGATCATCGCAATATCCATGAGTGCTTCTGCGGCTTTCTCTTTCTCGCCAGCGCGAACGAGAATATCTATCCTGCGCAGGCTCGAGCGAATCTTTGCATGGTCGTTTGTAAATTGCTGCTCATACTTCGAGAGCTTTTCGAGTGCTATCTTTTGCGCTTCCGGACCGCTGTTGGGAGCCATGACCGGATTTTTCATGAGGGCTTCAAATTCGTGCAGGCTTTTGCGCTCAACCTGGTCGCGATAAATAAAAAATCCAAGAGCTCCAAGACCGCCTATGACAAGAGCGGCCAGAACAATCAAGACTGTGCGCGAATTGGAGCGAAGCCAGTAGAAGAAGGATGCAACGGCTTTCTCAAATCTATTTCCCTCAAAGCCACGCAGGGGATTGACCGCTTCCGGTTCTCTTACTGTTCTATTTCTATGCATGTTACTTGAGATTCAGGTGCTTCATGTACGAGCCCAGGCTCGACGTGGATGGCGCATCTTCCTTTTTGATATACTGATTCATCAGGTCGCGCTCAGTCTTGCGTTCGTAGTCCTGAATTGAAAGTGAAATACGCTTCTCATCTGAATCAATGCGAAGCAGAGCCGCTTTAACCTTGTCGCCCGGTTTGAATTGCTCTTCGAGCTTCTTTCCTTCGGGAAGAGGAATTCGCGAAATATGAATCAAGCCTTCCTGTTTCTCACCGAAATCAACAAAGATCCCAAACGCGGCAACACTCTTGACCGTGCATTCGAGCACTTCACCTTTCTTATATTTCTTTTTTAGTACTTCATATGGACCCGGTGTTAGTTGCTTTAGACCGCATGTAATTTTACGACGTTTGCGATCAAGCTCCAGGACTTTGAATGTAACCTTCTGATCGCGCGACAACATCTTCTTGTCGATTGGCTCATCGTGCGAATAGTCCGAGAATCGAATCAGACCGTCCACGCCTTCGCGAATGCGGACAAAAGCCCCAAACTTTGTAATGCTTGTGATTACGCCTTCCGCCGTGTCACCAACCTTAAGTTCGCGTGCAAGCGACTCAAATGGATCTTCTTCCAATTGCTTTAGACCAAGTGAGATTCGCTTATTGTCAAAATCAACCGAAAGCACTTTTGCCGTGACTTTCTTGCCCGGCTCAACTAGCTTGCTGGGGTTTTCGCGTTTGCCCGACCAGGTAAGGTCAGAAACGTGGATTAGCCCTTCAAGACCTTCTTTAATTTCAAGGAACGCACCGTAACCGGTAACGTTCATAATAGTACCTTCAATTTGTTCGCCGACTTTGAGCTCACGGCGCGCCCATTCCCACGGATCTTCCGTAAGCTGTTTTACACCAAGCGAAAGACGGTTAT
>JAEUSB010000015.1 GCA_016788865.1 Leptospirales bacterium | reverse complement strand
GGAGCATTAGCAGCGAGGGATTCAAAGCCAGTTGGACGTTTAGGTCGCAGGACCCTTCTATGCTCGGTCCGGAACTGGATCAGAACGATTTTGAAGCTTCCGTTAAGCCGGACGAGGACGTTCAGAGCTTTGGAGTCGATTTCTTTGTGCCCGTGGATTTGTATGCGCAAATCGAACGTGCAGTGAAGTACTCGATGCTCTTCATTGCGCTGACGTTTTTGACGTTCTTCATATTTGAAGTCGTGGCCGGGCTCCAGATTCACCCGGTTCAATATTTGTTTGTTGGCCTGGCGCTGAGTCTGTTCTTCCTGCTTCTTCTATCGCTCGCAGAGCACATTGGATTTGGGAAAGCTTATACGATTGCGGCAACAGCAGACATAGCACTGATCGCCGCATACACATTCAAGATATTGAATTCAAAGCTACGCAGCGGGATTCTCTTCGCGATTCTCACGGGTCTTTATGCATTCTTGTACGTGATCCTTCAACTGGAGATGTATTCGCTACTGGCTGGATCAATCGGACTTTTCGTAATACTTGCCCTGGTGATGTATGCAACCCGCAACATCGACTGGTACGCAAGGGATACCAGGACAGCCTGACCCTCCGAGTTTGGCGGCCCTTGTGGCCGCCGTTTTTTTAGTTACAGACAGACTTTCCCGGATTAGTCTTCCAGAGGCACAAGCGCTTCAATGGCCACTATGGAATCTCGCGGAATTTCCTGAACGTTATCCGCTTTTCTGATCTTAACGTCCGATCCTATTTCTTCAATCACACCCTCAATTACTTCTGTCTTAGTTTCCTTTTCTCCAGCCTTGCGAACAAAGACGCGGTGGCGAATGTTCTTATCAGACGAGCTACGCAGACCGACCGGCACTCCAATTGGCGCGAGGCGATTGCGCTCACTTTCAAATCTGGCCAGATGCTGGAGACGATTGGTTTCCTCCTTGCTTGCCTGGCTGCCAACAGCGGGACAAATATCAATCTGCTTGGTGACGGTAATAATTGTAAACCAGGCGCCAAAGAAAGAAAGCACGATGTCAGCAGGGTATACCATTTCTCTATAGAGGATAGAGAATGCACCCTTCTCTCTGGCCGTCACTCTGCGCACATCCTCGGCGTCCATATCATTGAAGGGCAAGTGGAACAACGCATAGCCCACGCGCTTCGTATACGCCTCTTTACAACCACGCTCGCCAGAAGCTACAATCAAGCCCGGAGCACTCCTCGTCAGATTGCGGTCTCTGATAATGCCGGGTGACGTTTGATTGAAACCGGTCGCGCAAGCAGTGAATAATAGTAGGGCAGATAATGGGATTATAGCCAGGTATTTCATGCGACAGTCATGTCGGCCGACACACACGGCGCAAACCATTTTCCAGAAATCCACGGCGCTGAATGTCACGAAGATGTCAGAACAAGTTCCCCATCGGATTTGGCCAGCACACGCAATCCACGCCCAAGCCCGCTGCCGGGTCAGACCTCAGAAAGCGGAGAGCTTGACGCCGGGCGCGGAAATTGTCAGAACGAGTTATGCCCACAAAAACCGAACTGAACTGGAATAGTAAGCAAATCACGGAAGGCGATCGGCGGGCACCCAACCGCGCGATGATGCGAGCCGTTGGCTTCTCCGACGAAGATTTCAAGAAACCGGTTGTGGGCGTGGCCAGCGGCCATAGCACCATCACACCCTGCAATGCGGGTATTCGGCCCCTGGAAGAAGCAGCAAGCAAAGGAATCCAGAAGGCCGGCGGAATGCCGCAGACGTTTGGCACAATTACAATCTCGGATGGAATCAGCATGGGGACTCAGGGAATGAAGCTCTCCCTGGTAAGTCGCGAAGTGATTGCGGACAGCATTGAGACTGTTTGTCGGGGACAGCTCATGGACGGAGTACTCGCAATCGGCGGATGCGACAAGAACATGCCCGGCGCGCTCATGGGCATGGCGCGGCTCAATATTCCCGCGGTCTTTGTTTACGGCGGAACCATCCTGCCCGGAAAACACAAAGGTCAAGACATCAACATTGTTTCTGTTTTTGAAGCGGTCGGTTCTTTCAGCGCAGGAAAGATCTCGCGCGAAGATATGGATGACATTGAGCGAAATGCCTGCCCTTCGGCCGGAAGCTGTGGTGGCATGTATACGGCCAACACTATGTCAAGCGCCATAGAGGCCCTTGGAATGAGTTTGCCCAACTCCTCGCAGATGGCCGCTCCGGCAGACGAGAAGACAGGTTCCGCATTCGCAAGCGGGGAGGCCCTCGTAAACTTGATCAAGAACGACATTAGACCCCGCGATATCATGACGCGCGAAGCATTTGAGAACGCAATTGCCGTCGTCATGGCCACCGGCGGCTCCACAAACGCGGTGCTGCATCTGATGGCGATCGCTCATGACATGAACGTTCCCTTGAAGTTAGACGACTTTGAAGAGATTGCACGCAAGGTTCCGCACATTGTAGACCTGCGCCCATCGGGACGCTACCTTGCCGTGGACTTCCATCGTGTAGGTGGCGTACCGCTTGTCATGAAGATGCTTTTGAAAGAGGGATTGATCCACGGCCATTGCATGACGGTAACTGGAAAAACTGTGGCCGAGAACCTGAAAGACATTCCGGATTCGCCTCCCGCCGGCCAGGATGTTGTGGTTCCCTTTCATTCCCCCATCTACAAGCGCGGACATCTCGTGATCCTGCGCGGAAACCTGGCCCCCGGTGGAGCTGTGGCAAAAATCTCGGGCGTAAAGAATCCGGCCATAACAGGGGAAGCAAAGATCTATGACTCGGAGGAAGAGTGCATGGATGCAATTCTCTCCAACAAGATTGTCGCGGGCGATATAATCGTCATTCGGTATGAAGGACCCAACGGCGGTCCCGGCATGCGCGAAATGTTATCCCCCACCTCTGCCCTGATTGGTAAGGGACTGGGTGACTCAGTGGGCTTGATTACAGACGGGCGATTTTCCGGTGGAACCTATGGCATGGTCGTTGGTCATGTTGCCCCCGAGGCTTCGCTTGGCGGGCCCATCGCATTACTGCGCGAAGGTGATGTTGTTACAATTGATGCGGCTGACAACCTTCTGCAAGTGCATCTGACAGAGGAGGAGCTCGCGGCTAGAAAACGCGAATGGCAGCCACCGGAGCCCAGGGCCAAACGCGGCGTTCTATTTAAGTACGCGAAGCTTGTGGGCTCTGCAGAGTTTGGCGCAATTACTGACGGATAATTTAGCCTGGCAAAACGGATTGACCCGCGATCAGTAAATCTCCAATACAGAAAGTGAGACCATGTCCGAACCTGTACTAGTCGCGTTCCTCTTTGCAGATCGAATCATCACAGAAGACAATCAGAAGAAGGGTATTATTGGAACCTTCACGCGCTTTCATTCGCAACAGTTTCCCGTATCGTTTCCGTTATGGTTTATCTATAGCGCCATCACCAACATCGCACCGGGCAAACATCCAATCGGTATTACCATCACAAACGTTCAGACCAAGCAGGTTGTTATGTCTGTCAACGCAGACCTGGATGCCGCCGGCCCAGGCAACCTTGACGATGTGGTAGAATTTTCAATTCCCGTGATTAACGTCGTGTTTCCGGAAGCTGGCAAGTATGACGTATCGATTGTGATGGATGGAGAAACCGTCGGCAGTCGCGCCTTGCAGGTAATGCTGCATCCGGCGGTTGCAAACTGAAACCATAAATTGCTGGAATATCGCATAACGTTATGCAGACAATTTGAATTGAGGAAACACCGTGAAGAAGATCAGCTCGATTGACCAATACATCCAGCGCTTTCCTGAATCGACCCAGGCTTTGCTCCGGAAAATGCGCAGCACTATCCAGAAGGCAGCACCCGAAGCCACAGAAAAAATCAGCTACAATATTCCCACGTTCTATCTAAAAGAAAACCTGGTTCACTTCGCTGCATTCAAGAATCATATTGGATTCTTTCCAGGCGGCAAAGCTCTGGCAAGTTTTACGAAAGATGTTAAGGGATTCGTATACGGACGGGGATCTATACAGTTTCCCTTTGAGGAGAGACTACCCCTCAAGCTCGTTCAAAAGATTGTGAAATTTCGCGTAACTGAGGTTAAGAAGAAATACGCAGCGCTCACCCCATTCGCAGATCTCGCTGCCCCGGCTCAGCGCGCGCTCGCCAATGCAAAGATCAAGTCGCTGAAGCAACTTTCCAGATTCACAGAAGAGCAAGTGGCAGGATTGCACGGGATGGGACCGAATGCTTTGTCCAGACTGAAGGCCCAAATGAAGAAAAACAAAATTGCCTTCAAGAAGTCCATCAAACACTAGCCGAACCAGATCCCGGAACGTTCTGCGCCTTCCTGACCCTCGTAAATATGTTGACTCGAGGAAAATCGACATCGCACACTGAACCCGAGATGCCGGATACGTACCAAATCTATCGCAGGCTCAAGCGAGCCCGCGCTTCGGATGCTATCTCGCGGGAGATAGCGACCATCTTTGGACAAATGGCCGAGGAGAGACTTGCAACCCGACAGGATATCCGGGAAATAAACCTCAGTATCGCAATTCTTGATAAAGATCTCAAGGCAGAAATTGCAACATCGCGCGCAGAAACCCTGCGGTGGATTCTGGCCATGATGATTGCGCAAACGGGATTGTTATTCGCCGCCATCAAGGCCCTTACGTAGAATCAATCCGCACGAGTACAGGGCCACGCCCTGAGCCCGGAATTTTGCTCAGAAGTTTAGAAACTCAAACCGTCCGTCAGACTGGTTGCCATCAAGCATGTGACATAATCCCGCGGGTTACCCCTGCCCGGCAGAAATCTGGTTTTTTGAATGCCGCCCCTGGCCCCGGGCTCGAAATTGGCCCCATGCCGCAGGATCATCTCATACTCGACCAATCCGGAAAACCGACCCGGGACAAGCCCTGGATCTTTCGAACCTATGCAGGACATACGAGCGCCCGCGCCTCAAATGAGCTGTACAGGAAGAACCTGGCGGCCGGGCAAACAGGGCTGTCGATTGCATTCGATCTGCCCACGCAGTGCGGCTATTCCTCTGACCATTCGATTGCGAAACCTGAAATTGGCAAGGTGGGGGTTCCCATCAACAGCCTGGACGATTTCCATCTGCTCTTCGCAGAAATTCCAATCGAACAGATGAATACTTCCATGACCATTAACGCCACATCGATGTGGTTACTCTCGCTCTATATCGCGCTGGCGCGCGAACGCGGGGAAGATGCCCGGAAACTCCAGGGCACAACGCAGAACGATATTGTAAAAGAATACCTCGCGCGCGGGACGTATATTTTTCCACCGGAAGCATCGCTTCGCATGATCGCGGAGATGTACGAGTATTGCTTGAAAGAAGTTCCGGAATGGAACCCTTCCAACATCTGTTCCTACCACCTGCAAGAAGCGGGAGCCACTCCTAACCAGGAGCTTGCTTTCGCGCTAGCCAACGCAATTGGTATGCTCGACTTGATTCGCGAACGCGGCAAGTTTTCCCAGGAAGAATTTGAAAAATGCGTTGGTCGAATCAGTTACTTTGTAAACGCAGGGATTCGTTTTGTAGAAGAGATGTGCAAGATGCGCGCCTTCACAGAACTCTGGGAAGAGATTACTACAACTCGTTACGGCGTCAAGAACCCAAAGTACCGCACCTTCCGCTATGGCGTTCAGGTAAACTCGCTGGGGCTAACAGAAGCGCAGCCTGAAAACAATGCATGGCGTATTCTAATCGAGGCGCTGGGTGTTACGCTCAGTAAGAAGGCACGTTGTCGCGCTCTGCAACTTCCTGCCTGGAATGAAGCCCTGTCTCTGCCACGTCCATGGGATCAACAGTGGGCGCTGCGCCTTCAGCAAATCCTCGCTTACGAAACTGACCTCCTGGAATACCCCGACCTCTTCGACGGTAGCAAAGTAGTTGAATCCAAAGTTGCATCACTCAAAGAGGAATGCAAGGCGGAGCTGGATAAGATCCTGGCCATGGGCGGCGTTCGCGCAGCAGTAGAAAACGGTTATCTCAAAAGCTCGCTTGTAAAGTCCATGTCCGAACGCGTCAGTAAGATTAACTCGGGTGAACTCCTGGTTGTTGGTATCAACAAGTGGAAAGAAGGGATCAGATCCCCGCTCCTTTCCGGCGAAGATGGAGGCATCTTCAAAGTCGACGTTGCTAAAGTCAAAGAGACAATTGAAAACCTGGAAGCCACAAAAAAGAAACGCGATCCAGCGAAGGTTGCAAGCACACTCGCCGCACTGAAAGAGGCGGCAAAAAGCGGCGCTAACATGATGGAACCTTCTATTGCGTGTGCACTTGCGCGTGTGACCACTGGGGAATGGGCAGACGCCCTTCGTGAAGTCTTTGGCGAATACAGGCCGTCAACCGGCATTGAGGGACAAAAACTCCTCCTCGAAGATGATCGCGTACAAAGCGTTCGCGGTCGGGTGGAAGCCTTCATCAAGAAGAACGGTCACAGACCGCGCATTGTAGTTGGAAAGCCCGGGCTCGATGGGCATTCCAATGGGGCGGAAATGATTGCAGTGACGGCGAGACATTCGGGATTTGATGTGATCTACTCCGGGATCCGTTTGACTCCAGAAGAAATTGTGCAGAGCGCGGTGGAAGAAAACGCGGATGTCATTGGTGTTTCCATCTTGAGCGGCTCGCACATTGAGCTTGCCGGTCAGATTCATTCAAAGCTGAAGGAAATGGGCGCACTGAAGATCCCTGTGGTCTTTGGCGGAATCATTCCACGTGAGGACTTCGCGCCACTTGAGGCCCAGGGAATCAGCCGCGTATTTACGCCCTCCGATTATCAACTGATGGATATAATGGACTCGATCCTGACCGTCGTTGAAGAAAAGGAGAATGGGAAATAGAAAAGTACCGGCTTGCCCAGCTCATCTCAAGTTTTGAAGACAGAAGGCCAGAAGCTGCCGCAAAGCGACACCAGCTGCTAACTGAAATTCGCGAGAGAGCTGACAGACGGGCCGGTGTTTTCATTGGAATCACAGGAACTCCCGGCGCCGGAAAATCCACGCTGATTGGCGCGCTCGGGTCAAGACTCCTCGCAAAAGCACCACAGATCAAAGTTGCGGTAGTAGCCATCGACCCTTCAAGCGAAGTGTCAGGTGGTGCATTGCTGGGCGATCGTACGCGCGTGCGGTTCCCAATCGACGAGGAGCGCCTTTTCTTCAGAAGTCAAGCATCCGATCGCCAGCTTGGCGGAATGAGCCCGGCTACATTTCAAGTATGCAGACTGCTCCACTACTTCTTTGACATTGTTATCATCGAAACCGTAGGAATCGGTCAGAATGAAATCGAAATCCAGAAGCTGGCCGACCGTGTTTACTTGATCCTGCAACCGCTGGCCGGCGATCAAGTGCAGTTCTTGAAGGCGGGCATCATGGAGATTCCAGACGTGTTTGTACTGAACAAATCCGATGAGGCCGAAGCTGCCCGCAAGAGCTTATACGCGCTGCGCGCCAGTTTGCAATTTGCAAGACCGGGCGAAGAAGATCGAATCAAAGTAATTCAGACGAGCGGCATTACGGGACTTGGTCTGGACGAACTTGCAGGCGACATTCTTGCCTTCCGGAGTTCGCAGCAGGATCCAGGAGCAAGGCTTCGAGAAAAGGAAGTCCGTTATCTTACGCAATGGGTGAGCGAAGAATACGGCAGAAACGGGAAGCGGACTCTCGAAGAGCTTGGTGGAGCCGATGTTTTCCTGGGCAGTCAGGGTGATTTTGATCTGGCACAAAAGGCTTTCACCGAACGCCTCCGGCAGCCGCAGTAGCACACTGGCAAGACGCCATCGCCGATAAATTTGGAATCCCATAGTATGCCGAGTAGATCAACCAACCGCTCTCTGCAATTCGACTTCTTTGAAGAGTTTCCATCGCGCGAAGCATTCTCACGGGCAAAACACATTCGGGTCCCTACTCTCGTCTATATTGCGGCTCCAGAACTGACCACCTACTACCGTCATGCGGCATCCCTCAAAGCGGCTAACCGCAAATTGCGAACGGCATACTGGCCTCTATTACCCAGGAGTTACTGGATCTCACCGTTTTCTTTTCCAGATGAATTGAAACGCATTCATGATGAGCTGAGTTCCGTGACTGGCCTCGATGTCCTCCTGGATCTTGAATTGCCCATTCGACGGCCAGGCCTAATTTTTCAGAACGCCCACCACTTTTTTTCGAATCGTCGCTTAATTAGGGAAATTCTTAAACTTTCCCATAGATTCCTCCTGGCCGAGTACCCGGCTATCGGTCCGATTAGTCAGAAAGTACTACAGGGGCTAGGCATCTCTTATCCCGAGCACGAATCCTGTGTAATGTACTACAGCAGCATGATTCAGAGCGCGCGAATCCGTCATTGGATGCAAAAATCGATTCGCATACGCGCGCGGAATGGACAAAAAACCGTGGGGCTGGGCTGTCTTTCAAAAGGAATCCTGGGAACGGAACCAATTATCACATGCGAGGGTCTTACTGAAGATATCCGTTTCTTGCGAGACGCAGGATGTACGCGCGCCGTACTCTTTCAGTTAAACGGCCTTGATCAGAAATACGCCGAAACCCTGCGTAATGCCAATTAAATCTAGCAAGTTAAGCCCCCGGTAAAAAATCAGGCTATGCAACTCTTTCGTCGGCTTGCGATCCTAATCAGCATTCTCTTTCTGACGGCGGTCTCCGCACAGGACCCTGTTGGACCCGTTCAAGATGAGATCAAGACCGACGGTCCGGATATCAAACAGCCCACCGTCCAAAAAACCGAAAAGCCAAAGCCCGCTGAAACTGCATCCCCTTCAAGTCCTGCACCCTATGGAAAACTCCCGGTAGGTCCGGATGGCAAACCGCTTCCTCTCTCTCTGGAACAAATCGTGAAGATGGTGCTTGAAAACAATAACCTGGTCCGGATTCAACAACTGGAGATCCTTAAATCTGATACGGACCTCATGAAAGACGAATCTAAGTACGCGCCCAAGATTGGTGGTGCATATGAAGGCTATCAGAAAAAGGACAAGACCACTCCGGGGACTCTCTTCTCCGGCGATCGAGTGTATCAGGACAAGTATTCTGCGTACGTGAATAAGCTTTTCAGTTCCGGAACATATTTTCAGATTGAAGCATCCGATACTCGCTTTGATTCTAACGCCGGCGAGTCAGCGGCAGCGCAAGGAACTCTTCTGGCACAACTTGCGCAACCTCCACTACACACCAGTGCGCTAACGTTTACACTTCGCCAGGAACTAATGAAAAATGCGTTTGGTTACAGCCAACGACGTATCAACGACATTTCACGAAACAGATCAATTATCCAGCGCGAAGAACTGACCTTGCAACTTTCGCAACTTGTTGTTAAAACAATGGTCGACTACTGGTCTCTTGCAATCGCAGAGGAGAATGTTCGCACGGCTGAACTCCTTCTGACAAACACACGCAACATTCGCGACATTACCTACGGCAAAACCAACCTGGGCCTAGCAGAAGCCTTTGAAATCAACCAGTGGAATGCTCTCACTGCACAGGCAGAAAACCAACTTGCTGGCGCCATCCTTGACCGCAATAGCAAGAAGCGCGAACTACTCAGAACCCTGAATCTGGATCCTGCATTAGATCTGACCGGCGCTGGCAATCTCGAAGATAAGTTACCCACAGACATTGATGAAGCACGCGACATTGGTCTGGCCAAGCAAACAAGACCGGATCTTCGCAATATCCGCTTGCAGATGGAAAACGCGCAATACGCCGCAGACATTGCGGACAACGGGGCGCTACCTTCAATGTCGGTTGCTGGAAAATACGCGAGTCGTGACAACGGCCGCCATGCGCGCACAGCCTGGAATGAAGTACCCAACGGAACCTATCCGGAATCCGGAGTTGAGTTTCGAGTTGAGATGCCACTCTGGGATGAGGGCAACCGCGTCGACATCAGAAATGCGAAGATCGCGCAGAAGCAGCTCTTGATTCAACAACGTCAGCTCGAACGTCAAATCGAAGACGAAGTTCGTGATGGATGGGACAGAATCAAAACAGCCCATGAGGGACTCAAACGCGCGCAGGCGGGCGTGGAGCAGATGAACTATTTTTATGGCGGCCTCCTGGTTCGCTATCGCCAGGGCCGGTTTACTGCGGTTGCCGTGAAGAACGCACTTGATTCGCTTGTTCAGGCGCAGCTTGCCCTGACCCAGGCGCGCATTAATTTCAACATATCCCTTGTGCGTTACGAGCTGACGCGCAACACGGTTTTTCAGAAATACAATGTTGATATCAATGAAGTCCTGGATCGCCTGAAAAAGGACTGATCGCAAAATTCAAAACGCCATAAATCAGTGTGAAACAAGCTTGAGGCTTCTCAGGCTTTGTGTTCCCCTGGTTTGTGCATATAACTGATTCCACCGCCCGCTACGAAGAGTGGCTCAAAACCGTAACTGCAATTCTACCGGAGGATCTGGCTTCCAAGCACCAGGCAATGGCGGGATCGCCTTTTGAATTCTTGCGCGCCACGTACTATCACTGGTCCCCGACTGTCACCGATGAATGTCCGGATCTTGTCGCAACTCCTGTTGTTCCCTCGATCGGTGACGTTCATATTGAGAACTTTGGCACCTGGCGTGATGCGGAGGGCAGACTGGCCTGGGGGATCAACGATTACGATGAGGCCGCTTTCCTCCCCTATACAAACGATTTGCTCCGGGTGGCAACAAGTACCCTCCTTGCTATCGAGTCGGATCACCTTCGGATTCGACCCAAGGACGCCTGCAGCGCTATCCTCAAAGGCTACACGCGTGGCATTGAAAAAGGCCCCCGGATATTTGTACTCGCGGAGAAGAACGATTGGCTGCGCGACATTGCCAGAAACGAACTGAAAGATCCGGATCGCTTCTGGAGCAAACTCCAGGCCATGCCCGACGTGGAAAACGATGAGGCACGTGAAATATTCGCGCGATGCCTGAGTGTCGAATTCAAGCTGAAGCGCCGAACAGCCGGATTGGGAAGCCTCGGACGCAAGCGGTTTGTAGCTCTTGCCACCTGGAATGGCGCACTGATTGCGCGGGAAGCCAAGGCCATGGTCCCTCCTGCACAAAATGCTTTCGGCAATGAAGTTTCCAGCATCGCGGCAAATATTCTAGCAACCCGTGCGATGAGTCCCGATCCTTTTCTGGTCATGGACAGCCAATGGTGCATTCGCAGGCTTGCTCCGGATTGCACACGACTTGAGCTGGGTGTGCTTGAACATGCAAAAGATCAAACCCGACTCCTCACCGCCATGGGCCGAGAAATCGCAAATGTTCAAATCAGTGATCCAAACAGAACAGAAGCGATTCGCGCAGACATCTCACGCAGGTCTGAACGCTGGCTCTACGACGCCGCAGATCTTCTGGCCACAGCCGTGGCAAAACAATGCAAGGATTGGCGCAAGGACCTCCGCAAGAAAGACGATTGACCTGATTCAATCTGACCGCATGGTTGCGTATGGTCCGCGATTACCTGAAACTTCTGCGCATCTACCAGTGGACTAAGTCTGGTTTCATTTTCCTTCCCGTAGTATTTTCAGGACTACTGCCCATTATTCTGAATGATCCATTCGGAACTCGGGCACTTGATATCGTCTTCCGCCTGGCGTGCGCATTCCTGGCCTTCTCATTTGCGGCAAGTAGCGTATACGTCTTCAATGATTACCGGGACAGGCACCAGGATGCCCTGGATGAGAGAAAAAAGAAGCGTCCAATTGCCAGCGGTCGGATTGGTGCTGGCGGCGCGATTGTCGCCATTTGTGTTTTGCTCTTACTTGCAGCTGCGTTTGCCTCGAGACTGCCGCACACGTATCAGATCATCCTGATCATTTACGTGGCGCAAAACATCTTCTACACTTTAATTGGAAAAAGGATCCTCCTACTGGATGTGTTCTTCATCGCAGTTGGATTTGTGTTTCGCGTCCTTGCCGGCGCCTCCGCGATCGAAGTTGAGGCAAGTCCATGGCTCCTTTCCTGTACGCTTTTCCTGGCTTTGTTTCTTGGATTCTTCAAACGCTACTACGAGCTGCGGACATCACCCCCGGAAATCATGATCGGCGGCCAATATACAGCTGAAAGCTTGAAGAACTTCATTAGCATTACTGCATCGCTTAGCGTAATGAACTATGCCATCTACACGCTGGAAGGTAAGTACGCAAGCGAGCGTTTGTACTGGACCATTCCCCTGGTTGTCCTTGGAATCTTTCGATATTACACACTCATGGATCGCAGCGAACTGGAAGATGGAAACCCATCTGACGTCTTGTTAAACGACAAGTTCCTGATCGCGGTAATAGCAGTCTGGATCCTGCTGTGCGCGGCTCTATTGTTACACCTGGCGGGTTGAGCAAAACTGCTTGCCCCTGCCCGCCCTTTTTCGAATTCTGGAGTCATGCCTACCTATTCGTATCAGTGCCAGGATTGCGGGCATGAATATGACGCCCTCCAATCTATCAAAGCAGAACCGGACACGGTTTGTCCCAAATGCAAGGGCCGGGTCGAGCGCCTGATTGGTGCCGGGGCCGGAATTCATTTCAAGGGAACCGGTTTCTACGTTACCGATTACAAAAAGTCATCCTCGTCCCCATCCACATCAAGTCCAGCGAGCCCTCCGAGCGGGTCCTCCACAGGTTCCACTCCAGCCTCAACCCCCGCCCCATCGACTCCGTCCACATCCAGTCCCGGAACCTCTTCATGAAGAAAGAGGTTCTCGGCATCCTTGCCGGGCGCGGGGAACTCCCCTGGATTTGCGCGCGCAACGCAATTGCGGCGGGTCAGGAAGTCAGGGTTTTCTGCATTACAGACGAAGAGCCACCGGAAGAATTCAAATCAATTTCCGTTCGAGTTATTTTGACCAAGCTGTATAGCTCTGTCTTTAGAAGTTTTCGCGAATATGGCGCCAGGCGCATCATCTTGATAGGGAAAGCCACGCGTGACATCCTGTATCAAAAACCACGATTCGATCTGCGCACAATTCTACTCCTCGCAAAAATGACCAGCCAGAGCGATACGTCCCTTTTTCAATTCGTCCTAAAGGAATTTGAGAAACACGGCTTCACCGTCCTGCCACAGGATACCTATTTGCAAAATATGTATTTACCTGAAGGCAGGTACGGCAAGTCGCTCAGCAAGAAGGAAATTGAAGATATTTCCTTTGGCATGGTGTACGCACGCGAAATCAACCGGCTTGATCTTGGACAAACGCTAGTCGCCGCTCAACTTTCCGTTCTTGCGGTAGAATGCGCCGAGGGAACGGACCAGTGCATTCGTCGCGGAGGAACACTCTACCACAAGAAGGGCGCAGTCGTTTGCAAAGTAGCAAAAGTAAATCACGACAAGAGATTTGATCTTCCGGTGACCGGGCTTTCCACGCTTGAATCAATGCGCGAATCGGGATGCCGTGTGCTCGCAATCGAATCCGGCAAGACAATGGTTCTGAATCACAAAGAATTCATCAAGACCGCAGAAAAGTACAAGATCTCGATTGTGTCGTGCAATCCAGACAAATCAGACGTTAAAACAATCACAAAGCTCTGCGGGAAGTCGGTGCGGCTATGAAGAGCTCAGCCAGGGATGCTGGCAAGGATTCGGCAAAGGACAAGTCCAGGCCACTGAAAGTTTCAACCGCATCGAGCGAGACCAGGCGAAAGATCGCTTCTGCTGTTCAGCCCCTCAGGCGTCATCAAAACTCCGAAACCATCCTGCTTGTAACCGGAGAACACTCCGGTGATCTTTTAGGTGCAGATGTTGTGCGTTATTTGAAACGCCAGGGTTTTGAGTCTTTCTTTGGAACCGGCGGCGAAAGCATGCGCAAAGAGGGTGTTGAGATCGTTCAGGATATTGAATCCATGACTGTATTTGGATTCATTGAAGCGCTGAAAAACTACCGGCGACTGAAGGCCCTTGCAAAAAGATTGGTTGATCTGGCCATAGAGAAGCGCGCGAGCACGGCTGTCCTTGTCGACTATCCAGGATTCAACCTGCGCATCGCAGAAATGCTGCACAAAGCCGGGATCAAGGTAGTATTCCTCGTAAGTCCGCAGCTCTGGGCCTGGCATCAGAGCAGAATCAAGACAATCCAGAAGAACGTGGACCTGATGCTCGTCCTTTTCGAATTTGAGAAAAAGATGTATGATGAGGCCGGTGTGCCCTGCGAGTGGATTGGTCACCCAATGATTCGCAGGATTCCAGAAAGACTGGCGCAGGAATCTCCCATCCCGCTGCGGCGAGGGAAGACGGTGGCGCTGATGCCTGGAAGCCGCGCCTCAGAAATAAATCGCCTCCTCCCTGATATGCTTGAGGGTGCAAGGTTGCTTTTAAAAGGATATCCCGGAATCCGGTTCTTGCTCCCGAACATTAATCCGCATGCGGAACCCACAATCCAGGCCCTGCTCCAGGACTACGCTGACCTAAAAGTTGAGTATTTGAAAGATCGCTCGCTGCGCGTTCTAGAGGCCTGCGACGTTGTAATGATCGCTTCCGGAACTGCTACACTGGAAGCTGCATACTTCCTGCGCCCCATGGTCATTCTCTACCGAGTCAGCTGGGCCAATCTGCTCCTTGCAACGGCCGTTATTCGGACACGATTCATTGGAATGGTCAACCTGCTCGCCAGGCGCCAGGCTGCGCTGGAATTGCTGCAGACCGAGGTAACACCGGAAAACATTGCTCGGGAAATTGTGCGAATCTTCGAAGATGAGTCCTATCGCCGGTCAATGGTAAGCGAGCTGGAATACGTGAAACATGCGCTGGGCTCCGGAAATCCCGGAGAAAAAGCGGCCCGAGCTATCGCAAGCTTTGTAAGATCGAGCGGTTCCGCCCGATAATACTAACAGGACTTATATGAGACATTTAGTATCTCCACTCGACCTGTCAGAAAAGGATTTCTTTCGCATCATTGAAAGGGCCCATCAGCACAAGAAGGACCGCCGGCTGACACCAAAGTCGCTAGAAGGCAGAACCGTAGCACTGCTTTTTGAAAAAACCTCTACACGTACCCGCCTGTCGTTTGGAGTTGCTGTAAGCGAAATGGGCGGAAACCCGATCTCACTGGAATCGGCTCAATTGCAGATTGGCCGCGGAGAAAGCCTGGAGGATACAACCGAGGTCCTTTCGCGCTATGTGAATGCACTCATGATCCGTGCCAGGACGCATCGCCATCTTGAACTCATGGCTGGAATGAATCGCATTCCGATTATCAACGGACTTACTGATCTGCACCATCCCTGTCAGGCTGTTGCAGACTACATGACCATGGAACAGCTTGGTTGCAGCCTGCATGGTGGGTTGCGCATCGCATTTGTCGGTGAACCAAACAACGTTTTTAACTCGCTGGCCCTCTTTGCCGTCTACGCAAAAGCGGAGATTACAATTGCCTCACCAAGGAACTACAGCGCGATCCATCCTGATGTACTGAGTGTTCTTCAGCAGCGTGGAGCCGGATTCCAGCAGTTCACCGAACCCGCAGGTGCTGTTAAGGGTGCGCAGGTGATTTATACTGACACATGGATCTCGATGGGCCAGGAATCTGAAGAAGCCGATCGCAAGAAGGAATTTGCAAACTACTGTGTGTCTTCAGAGCTCCTGAAACTTGCGGCTCCCGGGCATATGGTATTGCATTGTTTGCCGGCGCATCGCGGTGAGGAAATCACAGCGGAAGTCATGGAACAGCATCGCGCGTCGATCTTTGAACAGGCGGAAAACCGTCTCCATGCTCAGAAAGCTATTCTAGAATGGGTCTTTGGTTTGCTCTGAGAGACCAGCGTTGAGTCCTGGCCGGGAAACTCCTGCGGAGCTCACTGAACTTTGCTAGAAGCAACCAGTGTTTTCAGTTCAGCAAAAACCTTTTCCGGTGTAATCCAATTCATACAGGCAAGATCGCCACGAAAGCACGGTTTGTTTCCAAAAATGGAACAGGGGCGACACGGTAACATTGATGGATCAATCTGAACAATTACAGAATTAGGACCGTACGGACCAAATCCGGAATATGGATGCGTGGCACCC
The DNA here is from genome assembly GCA_016788865.1 of Leptospirales bacterium. Taxonomy (GTDB): domain Bacteria; phylum Spirochaetota; class Leptospiria; order Leptospirales; family Leptonemataceae; genus JAEUSB01. The sequence continues at coordinate 22,747 of JAEUSB010000015.1, read as the reverse complement.
CAGATGGAAAGCGTCTTGGCGCCAATCAGCGAAGCAACGTGCATGTTGAACGAGTCCATGGCCACCATGGCGTCGAGCCTGAGCATTAAGGCTACTTCCCCTTCGAGAGTTACGTTTCCGGCTACCACAATCGTGTGATCCGGAAACTCGGCGTGCATTTCATCGAGGATCTTCTTCTCATGACCGCGACCCCCACCAAACAAGAAGACCGTAGCATCCATTCCGGTTATGAGTCGAATCAGATCCCGTGTGCGATCAATTGGCCACATCTTCTGCGGATGTCCGGCAAAGGGGGCAATCCCAATCCAGAGATTTGTCTTGTTGGTCTTGTTTACCTTTTTCAGGAAGTCGCCTGCAAGGGCCCGACACCGCGTATCCGGATTGATCCAGGGCCCGCGGCCGGGATCTGCGGAAATCCCAGCCCGCTGAAATACGTGCATGTATCGTTCGATCATGTGCGGCAGTGGAACTAACACCTTGTTATGCCTGCGAACCTGGGCATTCTTCTCACGCCGACCTTTGACAATTGAAGAGAACTTTAGACCGGTGAAGCGGAAGAAAAACTTCAAAATGCGGGTCCGCATGCTCCCGTGGACATCAATACCCCAATCATAGGGGCCCAATGTCTTCAATTCTCTAAACAATCTATAAAGCCCAACTATTCCCTTGTAGTCCCGGTCCACATCAGCGCCAATTACCTCAACGCCTGGAATATTGTAGAAAAACGGGGCAAAAGCCTTCCTTGTGACCAGCGTTATAGCAATACGCGAATGGGCCTTTGCCAGTGCTGCAAGCACCGGCACAAGGAGGGCAACATCGCCCATGGCCGAGAAGCGCAGGACCAGGAAACGGGTGGGAAACGGAGCTTTCAGGTGGACTTAGCTCCACCATAAAGAATGGGATTTAGTTTAGGATCATTATACATTTTCATTTGACGATATACTTTCATAAATCGCCGACCCTGCTCAATGTCTTCAATCAATTGATTAAGGCACGTACACATGTCTGCCTCTTGTTCCAGCAAAATGGTTAGCTTTTGTTTGCAATTGTCAATGTGCGCTGCATCAACGTCCTTACGTTCGGTCTGCTCGCGCATATGGTATATCTTTAGCTGTAAAATAGACATTCTGTCGAGTAGCCAGGCAGGTGTCTCAGAATTCATGCGTGCGTCCGGGTTTCGTTTAACGTGTGCAAACATCGAAAGGAAATGATCGTCAAGCTTCTCAACACAATCGGTGCGCTCTTGATTGCTCTTATCTATGCGACGCTTTGTCGTGATGAAGAGATCTCCGCCCAGATTGGGACTACGTATGATATCTTCAAGATGCCATTGAACGGTGTCGATCCAGGCCTTGATGTAGAGTAGCCCATCTATGCCCGTATACGGCGATTTTGGCGCATTATCAATGCTATCTTCTACGTGATAATCGACAATTGCCTGGTGGTAGATCTTGTTTGCATGCTCAGCTCTCACGATAGTGCAATCTTTTAGAGCACGATTCCCCCTCAATAGTTTTTTGGGGAGAACAGCATCCCGGGAGTGGTGCGTCGCATCATGGGCCAGGCATGCTTTTTGCTAAAAGGGGTCGGGGGTACCCAATGGAATCTTTACTCGAAAAGCCAGCCCGCTGGCAATCGATCCACACACTTCGCGGCCAGGAGCCAGTTCGCCTCTCGTTTTATGCAGAGCGCACTGGATTTCGCCTGAAGATCGAATCTGAGAAGAATGAAGTGGGCGTGCTGTTTCGCCTCTGTGCTGTTCTTTTCGTTCACGGCTTCAGCATAGTTGAGGGCAGAATTCAATCGCCCAAGAACTACGCAATTGAGGACGAATTCTTCCTGCAGCTTGTGGATTCAAGATCCACGCTCGATGAAGCGCGCGCCTCTGAAATGATGAAGGACTTTGAGCGCCTGCTGTTCCGCGGCGTCTCTGTGCTTGAATACTTGACAGAGAACGAGCGGAAGATTCCAGCTCGTGAACGCAAATGGAAAGGCAACGTAGACCTTACGTTTGATGAGAAGCCAATGCTTACGGTTTCAGGATCGGATCAGCCAGGCTTGATGCTCGCACTTTCGCAGGCATTCTTCCTCATGGATCTCGACATCCTGGAAGCTTTCATTCACACGGATCGACTGGGCGTCGTGCGCAATCAGTTCCTTGTGAACCCATCTGATAGGCGATTTGCAAACGCTGAATTCAGGAAGCGACTGGTAGAAGAGATAGCAACGCTCGTGTAAGAAGTTCGGTTAGTCGGAACATTCAGGTTCGCAAGACCACGGACGGTTTTGCGACCAAAGTCAGCCATCGGCTTGACGCAAAAGGTCTGAGTCCCATTTGATACATTCGCCGCCGCCACTCGGGCATACGTCGGCAGGATGCATGTGACTTTTGAATTCGATTCAGCTGTGATTCCCTACGCCGGAATGGGTGCCTGGCACTTCGCCTCGTTACCCAAATCCAGGACGGCACAAATCCGTGCTCAAATGATCCAAAGGCCAAAAGCGTTTGGTTCCATTCGCGTTGAGGCAAAGATTGGAAAGACAGTCTGGAAAACATCGATCTTCCCGGACACTAAGTCCGGAACTTACTTGCTTCCCGTGAAGGCAGACGTGCGCAAGAAAGAATCCATCCGAATGCAAAAGGTCAAGATACAGCTGAAGTTGATCGAGTCCTGACAATCATTTTGGATAATTGACCTGATACTCCTCCTCCGGCAGCCCCACGAATTTTCGGAAATCTTTTCTGTCCTGTAGCGCCTTCTCTGGAATTTCTCGCAGCTCAATTTCACCAACGTCTTCGCAGAAGTTATGCGGACTCTCTGGTTGTTTGTAAGTTCCCCAGATCTCTCCCGTTTTTCTTCGCAAGACTCCGAACGACCCCTTCGAAAGCGAGATTACAAGAACAGTAACATCCCCTCGCTGAAGCGCCCCGGTCTTGAAATGCTCATCGGAGTACGCGAGGTGCGTGCCCTTCGGCTTGTGTCCAATGGTTATGATTTCAAAATCTCCGCTGGCATTCTTTACGGAACCTTTGATACACACCGAATCCACACGCGGGTAATCAAAGTTCCACCATGTCAGATCCGTGATCGCGTACTGCCGAATTCCAACTGCCACGGGAACCCTCGCGGCCGGCAGCCATGCCACAGGGAGTCGAGGCGACTCCCCGAACAGCGGGGGCTTCTCTTGATTGTGCCCGTCGTGCTGCCATTTCTTGCCATCGTATCTGTAAACGCGAAACTTTTCCCCTGGTGTCAGGTTTGGAAACTGAACGTCCAGACTCTTCCCTTTTGCAAGTTCTACAGGATCACCTTCCTCAAATGCCTGGACACGAAACATGCCCGCCGATTCAAACGTCCGGTCTTGCCCCAGCTCGTCCTCAAAGTGCATGGGCAAACCGGTGGCTGCCATATCAAAACCATCCATGGCCTCCGTTAGGCGCAATTCCAGATGATTCACATCATCATCTATGTCGAAGGCATGCGCGGGGATCTTGATTCGGGTGCCCCTGGCTCCCGTGATCGTATTTGGATCACGCGGATCAATTTGAAATGTCTGTTCAGGCGGCGCGAATCGCGTCAGCCACGAAACCCGTGGTTTACTGCAGGAAAATACTACACACGCTAGAATTAGAATATAGCCAGATCGTCCCATGCCTCGATAGACGCGGAGATGGTTGGGATTGTTCGGCCGGAAACGCGAACATTGTTGCAGGTCCCGATGCGCACTACTGAATAATCGGATTTATTTCGATCGGTCCAGGCACTCAATCTCACCCGATTCACTCACCTGAAGCAGGGATTTCTCTTCGAATTATTCCGCGAATGGAGTCATTATAAATGATCAATGCGTGACGCCTGACGGGCTATCCGTCGCGCATTCATTTAGCACGTAACGCTAATTTTGCTTGGCGCTTCCTGGCGATGTGGCGACCGTCGCTCCATGACTTTGAGCGGTATTGCGCTTCTACTTTTTGTCCTGGGCCTGATAGTTCGTTACGCTTCAAAGGATTCAAGTTCTAACAAATCAGTTGCAGAGAAAAAATCCCCTCAGTTGCCCCAGACTCCCAGACCCCCCGCCGGAAAGCGCAGCTCAGGTGGTGCGTCAGAACGATTCGGTTTTAAATTCGAATTACCAACCGGCTGGAGTAACTGGGAAAATATCAACATGCAAATTGGCGGTGGCACCGCGCGCAGCTTCGGGGGAGAAGGCGGATTCGTTCTCATTCCGGCTGCAATCGACGATACTAATTTGAATAACGAAACTCTTGCTGCTGGTTTCTTTTCCGGTGCCGGAACATCGCTAAGAGATGCTAACAACGGAACCAGGAAAGCTATCAAGCATAAGGAACTCTCCGGAACCCAGTTTGAGTTCAAAACCAATCGCGACGGACAGGACGAGATGTGGATTGCGCGGATTTTTCGCGGACAGCGAATTGCCTACCTTGCCGCCGTCTTCGTGACTAAAGCCGGGAACTCAAAGATCGGTCAGCTCGCCGGCGTACTCGATTCGGTGGTTCTCGAGGAACCGCCGACACAACCGGAACTCACTGCGTACGAACTGGCCTGTATGCGCCACTTCTTTAACCACTGCGGCATCCATGCCCTTCATCAGGGGAATTTTGCTCAGGCGTCAGACCTGTTTCAGAAGTCCCTGGCTATAGAAAACGATACCACAGTGCTCGCAAATCTCTGCGCTGCCGCTGAACGCGGCGGACTCTTCCAATGGGGCTACGATGAAATTCAGAAACGCGTTCCCAATCACCTGGGTACTCCAGAGCTCCTTGCATACCAGGCCCGCTTTGAACAGCAATTGGGTCAACTGGATGCCGCGGAGACTACCTATCGCGCACTTTTTGCTGGTGATTTTGACGATGAAGACATCTTTCGGGATTTTGCTGGCCTGCTCTGGCGCCGCGATAAAAAGGAAGAGGCCTACGCACTGGCCCAAAAGCGCGCGGAGCAGGTTGGGTCAACCGGATCACGCCTGCTTCTCGCAAACATGGAAGCAGAGACAGATCCGGATCGGGCCATTGAAACAATTACTTCAGTTCTAAAAGATGATCCTTCCAACGTTCGAGCCCTTATCCAGAAAACAGAAACCCTTGCCGATGCGGGACGTTATTCGGAATCCCTGGCCGAAGTGCGAACCATCCTGGATCATGGGTACGAGTATCCCTATGTGTACTTTCTAAAAGGGCGGGCCGAACTCGGCCTCTCCCTGCTCCGCGAAGCACAACAATCGCTCGAGGTAGCGCGCAAGGGAATGCCGAACGATGAGGCCACAATTGCCTTGCAAGAACGCGTTGCCGGACTCCTGGGCCAGGGAAGTCGCGCCGTATTAAAGGAACCTATTGATCCCGTTCCACTTCCGGGTATGCTCACCGAATTTTTTACGCAAAAGGCTCCAGCCTTTGATCCGGGAGCACACCAGGCGTATTACGCGCTTGTGGGCAGGACGTATCATTTTCAGAAGAATGAACGGTTCAAGACTACAGAGCATTCACATCTGGTGATTACCGGACCCGAGGGTGCAAGAATGTACACCGTATTGCAGCTGCCCATTGATCCACTTTCCGAGCGGGTCTATGTAAATGAACTCACCGTAACTACGGCAGATGGGAAGGTGCTTCAGGGGGATCCGGAAAGCTACTTCGTGATGGACGACGGCTCGCGCGGCGTTTCTACCCACAAACAACTGTTGCATATACCGGTTCCGGGTCTGTCGCCCGGGGCCACTGTGAAAATGGTACTGACAAGGATGCAGGGAAATTCAACAACCATGCCCTTTCGTCTCGACACGTTTTCATGCCGCGTACCTGCGTTGAAAAGCTATGTTTCAATTTCTGGTGATATAGCTGATACGGAAGCGCTTCTTCCCCATGGTTGCCAGTTGTATTCGAATGAAAGTAATCGCTTAACGTGGATACTGGAAAAGCCAGAGCCCGCAACCATTGAAATTTGCTGTCCGCCCATGTACGACACGCTTCCGAGCTATAGGATTGGCGCAAAGTCCGGTTCATGGCCCGAGGTTTCTCGCGAATACGTCGAACGCGTGGAAAGGGACTTGAGTGCCGAGCCGGTAAGGGAGCTGGCAGCCTCACTTGGAGCGGGGGCCTCTACAGATCTTGAAAGAATACTGGCCGTAATGCAATTTCTTCAATCGCAGATTCGATATGTTGCAATCGAGTTTGGTGCCCGCGGTATCGAGCCGGCCGCGCCGCACGAAACCCTCTCGCGCAAGTACGGTGATTGTAAAGATCAGGCAATTCTTGGCGTCGCTCTATTGCGCGCGCTCAATGTCAATGCCTGGCCGGCCCTCGTCCATACCGATGCCGACATCGTACCCGAGATTCCTTCGCTCGACCAGTTCAATCATATGGTGATTTTCTGCTCAATGGAAGGGGGCCGGTTCTTTGATCCCACGCAGAGGCACCATCATCCCGCCCTGGTAGTGCCGGCCAATCTTGGGAGGAAGCACGCCCTTATCTTAAAGGAAGACGCTGAACTGAAGAAGACCCCGGACTACCCTGCACATTCATCCAGAGTCACAGCAGAACGGCAAATTCGCCGCAACGGCGATGGCCTTATCGCGCAAGAGTCTGCCGCCATCGACGGTTATTTTGCCGGATCATTGCGGGGCTTTCTATCGACAATGAACCCGGAGATGCATGCCCCGGCGCTCCAGGATTTGTTTGTGAGCAGCGGATTGCCTTTGCGCGTTCGCTCCGTGCGCGTTTCTGATCTTGAGGATTGTACCAGACCATTGCGATTGGAGATGGAACTGGAATCGCCGCGCGGTTTCATTCCCGGAGCCAGTGCTGTTGTACCATTGTCGACATGGGAAAGCTATTTGATTGAAATTCAACCGCGACCAGGACGGCGTCATAAATTTGAGATTCCATATCCTACAACAGTAATGTCTCGTTCGCGATATGAAATCCCAGGTGGCAGGTTGCATTCTGTGTCCGGCGAGAACGCTCTTGCCAGATTCTCTCTGGACGTCAAAACTGATCCGCAATCGTTTACGCTGCAGTACGAATGCAGCACTCGCGCTTTGCGTGGAAAGCCGGAAGAGTTTGATTCGGTAAGTGCGATGAGCCTGGAAGCAACGGCGCCATTGCATAAGCCCGTTTCAATTTAGAAGCTCTATTTTCCGCACTTCTGTGACACACCGGAGTGCCCGTTTGCTTTCAGCTTGATCGCACCGCGTCACAATCCAATGAGACTCCATGTGCGGGATCGTTGGTGCTTTTGATCTGAAGGGCAACCGCCTCTTTCCACGTGAACTGTTACAGAGGATGTCGGCGGTTCTTTCGCATCGCGGGCCGGATGCAGAAGGAGTTCTTTCAGAACCCGGTTACGCGGCAAGCGTAAAGCGACTCATACTGCGCGATCCGGCCACAGGCGCACAGCCAATGTCCGATGGCGAAGCGTCCATTTGTCTGAACGGAGAACTATTTTCCTTTTCAAGAGATCGGCTGCGCCTCAGTCGCGCTGGCATTGCGTTCCACACGGCAAGCGACACCGAAGTGTTTCTCAAGGGACTGCAGCATGAAGGACTTGAGTTCCTGGCAAATGCGGATGCGCAATTTGCGCTGGCCTATAGAAGAAAACGGGATCTCACACTTGCGCGCGATTCATGCGGCATTGCTCCCCTATTCTATGCGGAAGTGGATGGATGGATTTTGTTTGCTTCCGAAGCCAAAGCAATCCTGCAATCGGGGTTTATCAGACCAGCTCTGAATCATCTGGCAATTGATCATATGCTAACGCAGTTGGCATTGGCTCCAGGCGAATCGTGTTTTCTGGGCATTCACGCCTTGAAACCCGGACATTACTTTCGCGTCAGCAACGGAAAAATAACGTCAGGCGCCTTTGGGCCACCGACCCACACCAATCGACAATCAGAGCCGTCTGGCGATCCTGCCAGGCAAATAGACAGGCTCGATGAGCTGTTGCTTGACTCAGTCACACGAAGACTGGAAGCCGACGCGCCCGTCGGGCTGTATCTGAGCGGTGGAGTAGATTCGTCGTTGATCGCAGCAATGTCCGCCCGCGTCGCAAAATCTCAGCTAACTGCATACAGTGTCCGGCTGACTACCAACGGACCCGACCAGGATGAAAGCTCTTTTGCCATTGCAACCGCGGCTCGGCTTGGACTGAATCATCAGGTACTACCAGTTACTCCCGCGGACCTCATTGAGAACTTTCCTCGAGCAGTCCTCGCGGCTGAAATGCCAGTCCTCGATCATGCGAACGTTTGCCTGCTCTTGCTGGCCCGTCTGGTTCATTCTGACGCCAAGAAGGCAATCTTAACCGGGGAAGGTGCTGATGAGGCGTTTGGCGGATATCCGTGGCATTTGCTCAGCCGTGGAATGCTCCGGCGATTCGCAGATTGGATAGCGTATAACGTTTCAAGTGATTTGACCCGCCACACTACCAGACCGTTTCTGGGTTTGAATCAGTATTTGCTCTTCGCTGGGCTTGCTTCAGTCCGGAACCTCTTCTACTCGACGCGATTTCGTGAGGAGATACTTGACTCATCCGACAATTCTTACCAGTTTCAAGCAAAACCTGCGGGACGGTATTCCCGGCTTCAACGGTCGCTGGCTTTCGATCACGATTGGCTTCTTGCAGGACATCTTCTGGCAGACAAGGGAGATCGCGTTTCAATGCTTTCGTCCGTTGAGGCGCGTTACCCGTTTCTCGATCGCGATCTAAAGCAAATGGCTAGCGGTCTTCTGGACAACATGAAGCTGCGGAGCTGCGCAAACAAATGGATTTTGCGCAAAGTCGCCGAACGGTATCTGCCCCGGAAAGCCGCCTGGAGAAGGAAGCACTTGTTTCGCGCCGAGCCGGTCATCCACAGTGCAGCTCGACCGCCGTGGGTAAACCAGCTCCTTTCAACGGAATCGCTCAGACAAACAGGTCTGTTTGATCCAGAGCTCGTGCAAAAACAAATGCTACTTCGCGAAAACCCGAGAAGGCTTCCCGGGAATCCGTTTCGTGACGTTGGTCTATCAGGAGTCGTGAGTTCGCAACTGCTGTATCATTTATTCTGCGGTGGTGGCCTGTGTGACATGCCAGAAATGAAGGGCTTCAGTACCGGAATCCTAACCAACCGGCAACTCGAACCATGAACAGGAAAACAAATTCATGCGTCCTTGTTCGAATTGATTGAAAGAACGTCATTTCAACATAAGGGATAACCCGGTCGGAGCGCTCCCACAATTGATCGAAATGAGCATCAAACTGCTTTACAATTCGCGACTGTGAGAGCCTGACGCTTGTCTCAAGCCACGCACCTGAAAACGAATTGGGTGTAAAATTCGCCTGGCCGGCAATCAGACAAGGCCCCTCACTAAAAGAGATCGCTTTCATGTGCATCATCTCCCGGCGCACTGAAGGAAAGATTCTCAGCTCAAGCTGCGGAAACTTGCGACAGAAATGAATGCACAGGATATTGACTGTATTTTTGAGTAAGTAATGCAGCACATTCGGAAGGGCCAGGGCATTGCAGCTATCGATCAGTATACGGACCCGGACATTCCTTGAAACATCGCTTAGCCTCGCCAGGGTTTCCATATCAGAGTAATACGCAGAGGCCACGCGAATCTCACCGTGCGCGACGCGATCCATTTCATCGAGAATGGCGCGACGAATTTCAGGACCGCCGTCCAATATCCTCTGCCGCTCCACCATTGTGCCCGGACTACCTGCATCTCCTTCAAGTGGCGTTGTAGCTTCCTCTGCATGGGAAAGCGCCTGGCGTTCCAACCATGGAAGGAGCGATAAGTCGTTTTCTGAAAAACGTACAGGCAGTCCCAATGCGTCACGACCCGCAACAAGAGCAATCCCATACAGATCCCTGGCCAGCTGGTTTCTCAACAGAAACGTGTTCTCCTGCCAGAACCTGGCTTGATCAATCAGGTTGTGAGAAAAAACAATCCCCGCCCTTCCGGAATCAATTACGATATTCTTCCTGTGATCCTCAACGTTATGCGCCGTTTGCCAGTTGTGCTGCAGTGTAGCCCAGTCGTCCTTCTCTCTCCTTACTCCGTTACCTTCCCACGCCTTATGCAACGAATGAAACAAACTGGGCTTGAAAACCGTACGCCGTAGACTCGCTGTCAGAACCACAATCCCGGCATCCTCAAGCCGGTGGCGTGTAAGCGGGAATTGCTTGCCTGTTGTCCTTTTCGCGTCTGCGATTGTCTGGCTATCAAGTAGAACCAGGATTTTCAAGTCTGGCCTTTGCGCCTTTCGTTCGATGAGCCAGTCGGCGACCAATTCTGCCCAGGGCGGACCTTCAACCGGCTGCAGAGTGCGCAGTTCGCCACGTGCAGCGAACAAATACATCTGCATGATAATGCTTTCCTTCGCGGAAAAAATCAAACTTCTGAGGACGCGCGCTCGCCTCGCCGGCGATTGCACGTAGAAGGCATCCGGCTTCATCCGGTCATTCGGGAAAGGGCAAAACAGAGCAGGCCATTCCCGGGAACAGGCTTCTCGAGGTTCTTCTTTACAAAGGAGCGCATCCCGTCCACGTCAGACCGCGAAAGCCCTTTTGATGAAATGAAACTCTCCTGCGCGGACGTTAGTTGCTCTGTTCTGGCAAAGTATTCTACACCCTTTCTCCAGGCTGAAACAATGCGCCTATCAGAATAGGCAACCAGGGGCAAAAGCCAGAGCATCCCGGCTCTGGTGCGTATCCGTCCGTGGGAGGCCAGCCTGCCATCCACGATGATCCGATCGAGACCAATATGCCCCCGTTCCTCCAATGCATGAAGCCGCATAACGTCCAGATACGGCCCCCAGGATTCTTCCAGGTTTTCCAGCATTACGGGATAAACATACAAAGTCATCTCTTCAAAAAGGGCCGCCATCATAAAAAAGCAAGCCAGTGGTGTGCGATTCAGAACGACGCGATCAAGAAGAGTGGGAACAAGAAATCGAGGTCTGTCCACGTAGAGATCAGGCCGGATTTTTCTGGCCAATGTTTCGAAAGCTGCGATGTGATCGCGTTCTTCTCTCACAAATCTCCCGAGCTGGACTTCAGAAATGTACTGTAGGATGTCCTTCTTGTGGATGAGCATGTAATCGATGATGGATTGCTCAAAGTGGATGAACATCTCACACATGAAATATGATGCAAAATGATTCAGACGAATCCGGACGGGCATGGGGAGCGACTCATTCCGGATACCTGGCCAGTGATGTTCCGGGACCAGGAAGGAATCAGGGACGGCAGGACTGTAGTCTATGGTCTGCCATGTTAGCCGCTCTTCCCTGTAGAGTTGCGTCATCAACGCCATTTCCCCACTGTTCTGTAGTGAAATCCATAAAAAAATAGAATCACGAAGGGCATGAAAATAAGGAAGGGAAGATATTGCAATGGTTCAAGGAGCGACTCTTTGCTGATCGAAATTTTACCCGGGACCGACTGAACGATCGCGGTGAACGCAACCCCGACTCCCACGAGAATGAGTGCAAGACAGATCCATTGGTACACAGTGAGTGAACCAATGGTACGCCTCTCCGCTTCCCCGCGGTAGAATTCGCAGAAAAACCTTAGACTGCCGTACAGCATCAGATATGTGCCGAGCATGAGCCCCGTCTTGTGCCAGAACAGGGCAATGGCGAGCAGTACAAGACCGATTGCAAAACATCCAACACTTTCGTAGAATTGCACAGGATAGAGTGGCCTGTTGGCCATGAAGGAAATGCGGACGGCCTTTGCCATGGATTGTTTGTAGATCATGTGAAGGGAGTCTTCAGTAGAAACGCGTTCTTTGCCGTGACAACAGCCGTAATTAATGCATGCCGTTCTAGCGTACGAGTGAATGAAGGCCGCAAGCAAAACGCTTACGTCGAGCATAAGATACAGGTTCAATCCGTAGTAGAGGGAAGCAAACAGGAACGTGAGGAACACTCCGGCAATCCCACCAAAAAAGCCGAACGAAATATTGCGAAACCTTTCGCGAGCAGCACCCCGTGAGAAGATCATACCCTGTACAAAGGAGAAGAAGATAAGATTCAGAGGGGAAAAAATCAGTAGATTTCGCATTGCTTCTCTGCTAATGCCAATTCCGCGAAAGACAGCGATAAAAGAAACCAGACCCAGCAGTAACGCGAAAGCGCTGACCAGCCCGAAACGAACTATGATTACGTCATTCCATTGAACCAGAATGATCGATCTGTCAATCTCCCGGTTCAGCCATTTTTGAATCCACACACGGATTGCTCGAATCATAGCGACCGTTCGTTCTGAACAAGACCGATCGGGCTGCAATCTAAAATCATGTTGAACCAACCACCCAATAAAAATTTGTTCGTATTGCAGAATACCCGGTGCGGAGTTGTTGGAGAAGAGTGGAATGCAACCTCACGTATATCTCCTGAACAATGTCTCGCGCCTTCTTGGATTGCAGGTTTGGATTGTACGCGAAGACCTCTATGCATTGCACGGCATCGGCGGAAGCAAAGCCAGGAAGCTCGAACGCATCCTCGAAAGCGCTCGACTACGCTCCTCCACTGATCTAGTCACAGTTGGGACAACGGGTTCGCATCACATTCATGCCGCCTCCATTATGGGTTCTGCGCGGAATCTCACCGTTCACGCCATTCTCTTGCCGCAGCCAGAATTGCCTTATGCAAAATACATTCATGAGCAGACCAGGGATATAAACAAAAATCTAACATACGTGCAAAATGCCTGGCAGGCTGCAGTTACAATGCACAGAGTTTACAGGAATCTACAGAGGAGCGGAAGGCGCCCATATTTCATTCTACCAGGCGGCAGCAACCCTGATGGCGTAGCAGCGTACGCTGATGCGGCGTGTTCTATCCATCGACGGATCGCAGAGGATAGCAAAATGTCCGGGACAATTGATTATCAGGTCTGCGTCCTGGGAACGGGGGGAATTACGGCCGGGCTCGTGAGCGCAGCACGCCTGCAAAAGCTACCGGCCATTCACGCAGTGCAAGTCTATCCGGGTTTCTGGAACAATACGCTTTACATACAATCAATGGCGTGGCTTTCACGATTCAAGTCACGCCGGGCACAAAGGGCGAAAGATGTGGATAGTGACGCGAACAGGGAGCGCAGGAAGTACGACGTGACTCTTAATATCGATGGGAATTTCCTCGGCGACGGCTACGGTACTTTAAATCCACTCTGCGAAGAAGCCGTGTCCATGTTCGAGCAAGACAATATTTTCCTGGATCCAATCTACATGGCCAGAGCGGGCCAATCTTTGATCCACCTGGCAAGATCCAGAATCAAACCACGCGGCCTGTTGTTCTGGTATACGGCTCCCGGCATCCGCCCCTGAATTAGATGGATAAGTCATTCAAGCAAACTTTGTTACAGAACCTGATCGATGGTCTGCCACTGCAGAGCCACACTTTGTTCCACATCAAAACCGTTGCAAAGAGTCTCGAAGAAGCCGAACCTATGTTGTTGCAACTCAAGCAAGAGTTGGTTGCTACGGAACAACGTATCGCGATCAAGGACTGGATTGTGCACCGAGCGGCCGACGCGCTTACATGGGGCTCCTGGCTTGCCTCGAGCGTAAGAATTCCGCAAACCCATACGGAACCTGGACAGTCCCTGCTCAATGCTTTTTACATCATACTGGGCAAAGGCTCGGTTGCAAAACAAAGCTCCAATCTCTACCGCAACTTCGCCGCCGGACAGGCGGTTGAATTGCCGCGGCTAGGGGCGTTGAGCCAGGACGAACGCATTTCAGAATCCGACCTAACGCCTGCGATCGCTTCGCTCTGGCTCGGGCATTGTGGTTCTACCCTGATGCCGGAAATCCTTGGCTACCATTTCGCAAAGGTTACGCTGGGTTTGCCCTGGCAGTTGGCTAAAACCGATAACCCTGTAATAAGTTCAATTCGCACTGACCTCGAGGGTTTGCGGAACGAAGCAAGACAGCACATCCACGCGATGATCCAGCAGGGAATCCAATCCGAGCGAGTGTGCCTGGGAATTCAAATTTGCCTGGATACCATGCGCGAATGGATCGCCGGCCTCCCTCAGTCCGCACCGCGAATCCAGGATCAAATGTTAGACCTGTTGAAGGCCAGGCGGCAACATGCATTTGGATTTCATGGACGCATAACGTTGAATGGAAAGTCCCTGGATGACTGGTTCTCAGAAAAACAACCCGCGGACCTTCTAGATGCATTCGCAGGGTCACAATGGATTATTCCCGGGAACCCGGATAGCAGTCCTTTTCTAAAGGAAGTGCACTTTGGCGGGCGCATGTTTGGCGTTTTCAAGGAAGAAGAAATCGCGATCGTTCGGGATTGGATACTTTCGTTAAAAACGGGCAACCAGTCCTCCCACCCGTCAGGTTCCGAATTCCCGGAATCGTCTCCAAATACCAACTCCGTAGAAATTTTTGCTGTCGCAAGCTCAGGTAACTCACAATCATCCGCAAAGACGCACAGGCCATCCGGTTCCGTCGTTGGCTCAGATCCAATTTTGCCGCCGTCCAATCCACGCGGTCTTTATCACATGCTCTTGAATTTGGAACAATATCCAGATTCTCGAAACGGGGCACACGCGTACGTTCAGCAAATCTTCCGGAAGACCAGGGGCCGTCTGTCACCTGGAGCTCTTGCGCGAAAGGGACTGCTGCCCTATCGTTCGGACACGCTTCAACAGTGGCTTAACAACAGAATCACGGATCAGGTACATTCCCCACTTTCGATTTCAGGTAAATTCCTGGGAACGGCGCTTACCAGGGCCGACCTCATTTGGGCATTGATCCAGCTGACTCCAGGTGCCCTTGTAGACGGTGGTTGGCTGCAATCCATCTTTACACCAACGCAGGTTTCACGGGAAGAAACACTCCTGCTCCTTGAAATCTATCGAGATGAATTGGGATCCGGCAAGGTTCATCAGCATCACGGTAACGTTATGCGACATACTTTGACCAGCCAGGGTCAGACATTTCCTGAGGCTGACTCAGTGGAATTCTACACTTCGCACAAATTTTCAAACCAGGCTTTTGCAATGCCGGCGTACTGGCTTTCGATCTCTGAACATCACAGAGAATTTTTTCCGGAGTTGCTGGGACTAAATCTTGCTGTGGAAATTGCAGGCGTAGGCCAGGGGTATGGAGCAGCCGTTGAGGCTCTGCGAATGCAAAATATTGATCCTTACTTTTTTGAACTCCACAATACAATCGACAACGCAGCGACGGGACATACGGCCCTTTCGGTGAAAGCCATTCAAGTCTGGCTTGAATCGCTTTCGCTCCACCAAGATAGTAAAGAATTCTTAAGTATCTGGCAGCGAATCTGGCTTGGTTTCTATTCCTACGAGACTGCAAGTCGTCCCCTGTCAGGTGTTTTTGCGCGGCGATTCTGGTTCAAACTCCTTCGCGCAAAGCTCAGTGGAAAACAAGCCCCGCAAACCGGCTAGCCCCGCATCCGTTCACCGGGGCCTGGTGCAATTCACCCCGGAATTGATTACTGGCTACCGGGAATGTGCTATGTAGAGAATCATGAAACGATCGCTCGCTCTCGTCGCAGGCCTGCTCACATGCACGGTCGGCGTTCACGCAAAGCCGACCTTGCTCGTGTTGAAACCACAGGGCCAGGGAGTTTCGGACCACCATCTTGCGTATGTGTATGATATTATCCGGATTCGCCTGTCGAGATCAAACGCATTTGGCCTGCTCGAATTGACTGATGCACATGCGATCCCATCGGAAACCGAGTTGGCGAATCAAATCGATGAGATGCGCGAATGCTCGGAAGCGAAGTGCGCATTGTATCTGGGCCAACGCCAGGGGGCTGAGTTGGTACTGCTAACGCGGATTCTGCAAAAGCCGCAACAGCAACTGATCCTGTTTCTCTACAAAGTAGAATCGGGGCAGCTCCTCTACGCAGACGAAACGCCAATCCCAATGGATAAAGACGACGAAGCAGCGAAGAGAATCAAGTCTGTCATTGATGTCCTGATTGAACGCACGTCAGGTATGACCAGCAATAGCCCGCAAACTTCAAGGGATCCGGAAGAGCAATATTCCATACTCTATCGCGGGCTTCTTTATCCAGGGCTGGGCCATTTTAAGATTCGAGAGAACCGGCTGGGCCTGCTCTATTCAAGCCTGTTCACACTCACCCTTTACAATGCGGCAATCCGTACTCCTCAAACAAACCAGAATCGCCTCCGCGACCGTGACTCTGACGTCCGGGCCATGCTCCTTACCAATGTCTTGATGCCAGCGGGAAGCACCTTCCTCGGAGAAAACTCTCGCGCCGGCCTAATCTTTCTGGGTTCCGCGTACCTTGCGCGCGACCGTGAGCTCCAGGCGGCAAAAGCACGAACCCGTTATTCGCTCTTGCTTCTCTCCGCGGCCTACGCCTGGTCAATCGTTGATCTTGCTGGCCTGAGATTGAACTTAATCGCAATGCCGGGATCACGCGATTCTTCGCATGGCCTTGCATTTGTGTACAGGTTTTGAATCGAAGATGCAGTTGAAGAGGACTGACCAATGAGCAAACGTGCGGCTATCCTTCTTGTATTCGTCATGAGCTCCGGATTGAACGCCAGGCAAACGATGGCCCTGATTCCGATCGAAAGCGAAGACAGTCAAGTAATCGAACCACTGGATTACATCAATCCGGCCATTCGGGTGCGACTGACCGGTCCAAATGCCTTTGATGCAATCGAATCGGCAAAACTCCAGGCCGCTCTAAACAAAGACGGTCGCCAGGACAAAGGGTCTTCGCGGACCTGCACCGACGTTTCCTGTGCCCTCCGGATTGTGAAATCAATTCCAGCAGACCTGGTGTTAACGGGGAGAATCGGCCAAAGCGAAACACACCTCACGCTCCGACTGTTTCTGTACGAAGTGAAAACAGGTCATCTGCTCTTTGCAGACGAGCGCAGCTTCAAGACGGATTCGATTGAGAGCATCGATGCGGCTGTGAAAGATTTGACTGATCGCCTGACGTTCCGTGTGACAGGGGTAAAGACAAACAGTCCACACCTGACGATCCCGGAAACAAATCCGTATGCAATTGTGGGCTGGGGCCTCCTCTACCCGGGGCTGGGACACTGGAAAGCTGGTCACAGGGAAGCGGCGCTCGGCTATGGAACGATCTTTACCCTGGCCCTCTACAATGCCGCCTGGCGAACCACGAATATGAAGAACAAAGCGACGCGCGATCGCGACGGGGAGATCCAGAACCTGTTACTGAGTGCCACGATTGCGGGGCAACAATTCCCACAAAGCGCCCAGGGACGGGTCATTGCGCTGCACGCCACGCTTTTGAACGAACGTTACCAGCATTATCGCCGCGAGGTTACCGGAGCTAGAAAGCGCGTTCGCTTTGCCTACTCGCTGGCCGCGGCGGCGTATCTGTGGTCGCTTGCAGACCTGGTTGACTATCGCATAAACTTGTTCACCGGCCCGGAGCAGAACGCAGGCGGACAATTGGGAGTGAGTCTTACATATCGATTCTGACACTTCCGGAACATTGCATGAGCCGATTCGCACTTCACTTGAGATTGGAGCAAACCATGAACCCTGACAACCACGGTAGAAGCAGGATACTCTTCGAGATGAAGCAGTTCGCATTCGCGTTCGCCCTGGTGTGTATGTTACCCACAGTCTTGATTGCGAAACCACGCATAGCCCTGATAAGTCTTCAGGGCGAAGAATCCGTTTCGGCTTCCCAGCTTGACTACTTGGGCGCAGCCTTTCGTCTCGCCTTGATCCGCTCCGGTATTTCAGACACAGTGCTAGCACAAAAATCAGAAGCTGCTCTTTCACAAAATCCTGAACAAAAGGGCTTCCTGGATTCTGAGTTAGCGTCCCGCATTGGAAAATCGGCGGGGGCGGACCACCTTTTAGCCGGTTATGTATTTCAGGAGAATGAGAAGCAGCGAATCATGATCTTACTCTATCGCGTGGAAACCGGGGAGGTCTTGAGCAAAGAGGAAATACTACTGAGCGATCCGTTGACCCAGCGCGAAATGGAAAGTAAATTTGGAGAGGCAGTGGGCAGACTGGGAATTGCTCTCGGTGTTCCAGCTACGCAGAAACAGTCTTTGAGCAACCCGGCAAAGGACCGAGCCTTTCGCATGGGCTTGATCTATCCGGGTCTCGGGCATTTGTCCGCCGGCAAGTATTTTACGGGTTCGCTATATTTTGGGCTCTTCAGCGCCTCCTTATACAACGTACTGTATCTGACACCGACAGGAAACCAGCGCGAGCGGCATCGTATTTTCAAAGATGCGCGTATGTATGGCCTGGCCGCTTTGAGTCTTCCAACGCCTGCTTCACGCACAGCGCTGTTTGAGTCCGGGTTTGCCGGGTACTTCATGGCGCAAGAGATTCGCGACAGGAGACATGATGCTCCCGTTCGTGCCGCAGAGAAAACGATAGCGTCCGCTTTCCTTCTGGCTGCGGCCTATGGCCTCACGCTTGCCGATCTTGCCTTTGTCCAACTGGAGTTTAAGACACTGCCCGGACCGCGCATACCTTCCTACGGAATCACGTTCACGTACAGATTCTAGGAAAGTTCTTTGCTGCGCTTGCTGGCACTTTCTACAGCACTCATCACTGCGGCTCGAAAGCCAAGTTTTTCAAGCGCGTTTAGCCCGGCTATGGTTGTTCCGCCCGGGGAAGTGACAGCGCTCCGCAATTCAAGCGGATGTTGATTCTTTTCTGCTACGAGCTTTGCAGAGCCGAGTAACGTCTGCGTTGCAAGGCGCATGGCACGATCGTACGGAAGGCCCGCAAGGACACCGCCCTGGGCCAGCGCATCAAGGAATTCAAACACAAAAGCAGGACCCGAACCTGATAAACCGGTTACTGCATGAAGCAGCTCCTCTTTATCCACGAATTCAATTGTGCCTACGGCTTCAAAGACGGCCTGTGTCAGTCGGCTCAATTCAGGATCTGTGCAATAGCCGCCCGTAGCCGACAGATGGACAGCAGCGTTCAGATTGGGCATAACGCGTGCGATTCGCACAGCCTTGTTTTCAAAGAAGCTGCGAATGGTATCGATGCTCAGCCCCGCGGCAATCGATATGTATTGCTTACTACCTGAAAATCCGGTCAGGGCCGTTTTCATTTCCTGCGGTTTCACGCATAAGAGGATGAGATCGCTTTTGCTCTCAAGCTCTACCGCACTGGCTACTGACGTTACCAGGGACGACTGCGCGAACGGGTCAAAGCCGTACAGGCTCATTCCGGGAAATTTTGCATTCAGTCCCGATGCAATGGCACCGCCCATTTTTCCTACACCCAGGAATCCAATCTTAAGTTCGTTCAGGTTTGCGCTCACCCTACTGGCTTACGCGTCGCCTCAGCCGTGCCCAGAAAAAAATATAGGCTTGCCGATTCCAGGCAATGCTCCGTAGCATGGAGCACCAGGGCGTTTGGCCCGGGGGGTTGTCATGGCAGTTCAAGAATACAAAACACTGAAAGAATTCTGGCCGTTTTACCTTGCGGAGCATAAAAGTCCGCTCAATCGTACCTTGCATTTTATTGGCTCAACCGGCGTACTCGTTCTGCTGGGCCTGGCCATCTACTTCCAGGATTGGCGCTACCTCGTTGCAATGCCGTTCTGTGGCTATGGTTTCGCCTGGGTAGGCCACTTCTTTGTAGAGAAGAACAGACCAGCCACGTTCACGTACCCGTTTAAGTCCTTTGTATCAGATTGGATTATGTACTTCTACATATGGACCGGTAAGATCGGTCGCGAACTGGAGAAGATCAAGGCCTGAACTCGGCCGGAAGCCTCTTACAGGCAAGGCTTCCAATATTTTCGCGAAAGGCAACTCCTGTACGCGAAAGGATTGCGCTAAAGCGGGTAACGTTCACCTTTCGCCGTGCAGATAGGTAATCTCATTACGCTGGCCATCGGACTCACCGTTGGTCTTTTTCTATTGCACACCTTGCGCACGCGCAGCATTCGCGGGCCGTTTGTCGCTTATTTCTCGCTGCTCTGGGTCTTTAGCTCCCTGTTTAGCAGCATGCATTTCGTGCTCAAACTTGAAACGCTATTTGGTGTAATTCAGATCCGCTATTCCACAGTCGTCTATACCATAGTATTTTGCGCGCTCCTCCTCATCTACGTCTGCGAAGGAATTGAGGCAGCGCGTAACTTCATACTGATTTCCTTGTTATGCCAGCTGCTGTTTGCCGGTGCACAGTTCTTCATCTTTGAATTCAGATCCTCTCTACCCCAACAGTTTGCAGACGCGGCCCAGCTCCTGTTTGCGCCGTCTGCCTGGAGATTGTTTGTCTCCGTAGTCGCTGCAACTGTTTGTCTCGTACTTGAAGTCATGCTTTTTCAATTCGTGCACAATCGTTTGCGCGGACGGTTTGTATTCGTCGCTCTATTCCTTTCGCTCGCCGGCTCCATGGCAATCGATTCGCTGATCTATACTGCAGCCACCCGCCCGGACACGCTTCTCCAGGACTTCGGACCCAGCGCATCCGTAAAGATCCTGGTTACCACGTTGCTATCAATTCCCCTTGCCCTCTACATTAAGTGGTATCAGAAACAGGGCGGTCTGGACCTGAAGCGTGGCACGCTCGACATATTTAGAAAGATTCAGGCGCTTGAATCCAATCTCGCACTTGCAAATGAAGAGTTACGCAAGTACGCACAAAATCTTGAGCAAATGGTTGTGGATCGCACCAAAGTCATTGAGGAAAAGCAAAAGCAACTTGATAAAGAATTAAAGATCGCAGCAGACGTTCAGGCCGGCACACTTCCTGAGGCTACTCTGCCAAACATTGGGTGCGCGGCGCGATTCTTTCCCTGCAGCACAGTTTCAGGCGACCTGTACGATTTTGCAGAGTATACAACCAGTCGTTACTATTTCTTCATCGCAGACATTCAAGGACACGGAGTACCGGCAGCTCTGGTTGGTTCAATGTGTCGAATGTCGCTGGGAAGAATCAACCTGCGCGAAAGCACTCCAGGCAACGTGCTTTCGGAACTTTCCGGTTCGCTTGCACCCGTTGCGGCCGGCCATTATCTCACGGCTGCGTTTCTAACAATCGCTACAGACGATCGCGAAATCATTTACGCAAGCGGTGGACACGTACCGCCCCTGCTCTTGAGCAAAGGCGGAAACTTTGTCTGGATGGAACCCACTGGTAGCTTACTGGGAATGGATACGACTTCGGCCTTTGGCCAAAAACGCATTCGGTATTCGGCGGGAACGCGCCTCGTACTCTATACGGATTGTGTCACGGAGCACAAGAATAGCAACCGCGATCAATTTGGTAACGAGCGCTTCCTTGAGATCATGCAGTCAATGCTCGGTCAGACTCCCGAGGCTACGGCCGAGAAGCTGGTTTCGGAACTCAAGAGCTTTCATGGAACGTTCGAAGACGACCTGACGCTGTTGATCATTGATTTACCCTGATCGGCATTTGATTCCGGGCTGATTGCGATTTCAAAAAGTACAAAATAAAGGCCGGGCTAATGCCCGGCCGCCATTGCTAAGAATGGGGAATATCAGCCTTGCGCGCCAGTGACACGCAGAGCAGATGCAAGCGCTTCGCGCGCTTTGATAGCTGAGTCTGAAAAATCAGACGCGCCTTTGTTTTTCAGATCCTCGAAAGTTTTCTGAGCGTTTGCTACAGCCTGGCCAACAGCCTCTTCGCTTGCGCGGATCAGTCCGATTCCAGCGTTCAGAACATCTTGAAGATTTGGTTGCATCTTGTTTCTCCTTCGCACTTTATTGTGCGATGCGCCATATTTTTTATGCAGCGCACAACGTCAAGCCAAAATGAAACTTTTTTTCCTGGGCCCCTGCTTTCTGTCTGAGCCCGGGGAAGCCCGCCGCTGGCGCAGGGAAAGGGCCGGAACGCAATTTCTTGCAACCTGCGAGGCAATTCGGCCTCCTACAATCATGAACGCCATTGCTCTGCCCAAGCCAGCCAAAGCCAAAAAAAGGGCTCCTGCCGCGAGGAAAGCTGCAAAGCGAGTCCGAAAACCGGCACTGGTTGTGGCTGCGCCGCCCCGACGAAACAAGAAATGGATGACTGAGTTTCGCTCCGCATTGCGAGCCGAAATTGCCAATTGCCTGACCCATGGAATTGGTGCGGGGCTCAGTATGGCAGGCCTCGCCATTCTCGTAAGCTTTGCTGCAAAAGAGGGCGACCCCTGGAAACTGGTCAGCTTTACCATCTATGGAAGCGCCATGGTGATCCTGTACCTGGCGTCTACGCTGTACCATGCATTCCTGAGCCCCAGGGCCAAGAAAGTTTTCAAGATTTTGGACCATTCTGCAATCTTCATTGCGATCGCCGGGACCTACACTCCATTTACACTCGTCAGTCTTCGGGGTCCCTGGGGATGGACGTTATTCGGCGTTGCCTGGGGCCTGGCAATCCTTGGCATTACGTTTAAGATATTCTTTGTGAATCGATTCCGGCTTCTTTCCGTTGTTGTCTATATTCTAATGGGCTGGATGGTTGTCATAGCACAGCAACCGGTTCGCGACATGATTCCCCCCGGAGGAATTGTCTGGATGGTTGCCGGTGGACTTTCCTACACTGCAGGCACCGCCTTCTATGCTTCACGAAAGCCCATGAGCCACATGATCTGGCACCTTTTTGTTCTGGTTGGAAGTATCTGCCACTATATGGCGGTACTGTTCTACGTCCTGCCTGCGCCTGTGCCGTCCTGATCGGATGCGAGAAGGCGCATGGACTAAATCCAGTCCATTTCAATTATATCAAAGCCAG
>JAEUSB010000108.1 GCA_016788865.1 Leptospirales bacterium | reverse complement strand
CATCTTCCTTGGGACCTTCTGCGTCGTTTCCGTCTACATCGCGCGTGTTCACCGGCGGCTTATCAACAAGAGTGTCGAAACTGAACTGGAAGCTGCGAACCAGTTTGAAAATAGAATCCGGGCGCAGACACAATCGTTGCAAAACACTGAGACGATGCTCAAATCATTTTCAAGATTTGTCCCGGCTCGACTGCTTGAGTACCTTAAAGCAGAAGACATCATGCACATCAACCTGGGAGACGCGGTTGAGAAAGACGTTTCCATCCTGTTTGTAGACATTCGGAACTTTACAGGCATGTCAGAAAAGATGACCGTTTCTGAAAATTTCAGATTCATGAACGCCTACTTGAAGCGGATGAGTCCGGTTATCGAAACACATGGTGGCATTGTGGACAAATTCATCGGCGACGAGATCATGTCTCTTTTCCCGGATTCTGCGGAGAGTGCGCTGCTCGCTGCGATCGCAATGCGCAATGAACTTTCCATCTACAATACGGATCGCAGAAAAGTCAATTACGCACCAATCGATATAGGAGCTGGCCTGCACACCGGCAACGTGATGCTTGGAACGGTGGGTTCTGAGAATCGGATCAATACAACGATTATTGGCGACAACGTGAACCTGGCCTCCAGACTGCAGAGCCTCACAAAATCGTTTGGAGTCAAGATTATCCTTTCTGACTTTGTGTATCGCAGACTCCCCGACACATCACGCTTCAGTCTGCGTGAGATCGATTCCGTTCTTGTCAAAGGCAAAGAGAAGCCAGTTGTTCTCTACGAGTGTTTCGACGCTGATTCTGCGGAGCTGCGCGAACTAAAGCAAGATCTCTATGGGGATTTGCAGCTGGCTCTCTTCCATTACAAGGCTGGAAATTTTGCTGAGTGCGGCACAATCCTCAGAGAATACACGAAGAAGTGTCCCAATGATACGATTCCGGCAATCTACCTCAAGCGCCTTGAGATTTTGAGCAAACGCAAGATCAGCGCGAACTGGACCGGCGTAAGCCGCATGAAGTGAGGATTTGGGTTGCAGTCGCTCGCGGCCCTGCAAGCATCTTGCTGTGCGGCACCTTCTGTACGCTGGGTTTGCCCTGGGACTCATTGCATCTACCCCTCTTCGGGCAGAACGACCTGTCATTGAGATCCTGGCCGATGGTCGTTGGACAAAGACGGCAGAAGCAATCCCCAACTTTGGCCTCTCAAGTTCACAAGTCAAAGGACGATTTCTTATTCAGAATGCTTCGGCAAATCCCGTAACCCAAATCATTGAAGTAGAAACGCCCTGGATCGACTCAATTGTTATGCAGGCAGAACACGACAATTCGCTTCAGCGCGCCGGAGACTCAATTGACTTCCAATCACGCAGCGTGTTTCATCGCAACCCCGCCTTTATCCTCACCCTCGCAGGGAATGAAAGCAAGTACATATATCTCACAGTTGAATCCCGAGGGCCTATCATGTTACCAATTCAGATATGGTCTCCGGGGGATTTTCGCGCTAAGTCCCAGGTCGAATACGCGTTGCTCGGCATCTACTTTGGTTCTATCTTTGCCCTTCTGATCTACAATGTTGTGCTGTTTTCAATTGGCCGCGATCTGAGTTATTTTTACTATTGCTGTTACCTTGTTAGCGTCTTGCTCTCGTATCTTCTGATGACAGGCTTTATTCTTCAATTCATCAAGCACGACAGTTACTGGCTCAACAACGAGGGATTGATGGTAATAACCAACCTGGGATTCGCGGGGATGTGCGGATTCAACCGCCGTTTTCTCGAAAGCTGGAAGCTCAATCCCGGGCTCGACGCCTGGATAAAATTCCTGAGCATCGCATCTGCAATACTAGCGGTCTTGAGCTTCTTTATTCCGTATCAACTCAGTGTTCGAATCGTCAACGTTCTCCTTCCGCTTGTTGTTCTGTCATTGACGATCAACGCATTATTTGCGGCCCTCCGCGGCGAAACGTTGGCCCGGTATTTTCTTTTTGCCTGGCTGACGCTGATTGCCGGGTCGATGGCCGAATTCGCAACCAATGTTGGTTTGATTGCCGGTGGCATTCCCGGCCAATTCGGCATCCAGTTGGGGACATTCGTTGAAGTCCTGCTTTTCTCTTCTGCCCTCGGAAAGCGCATTCGAACACTCTACATTGAGAGGACACGTGCCAACCTTCGTCTAAAAGAAATATCCAGGGACCTGGAACTTGCGCGGCAGATACAACAAACCATTCTTCCGGCACAACCTCCAGCGATTGATTCAGGCTCCATTGCATCGACCTACCTGCCACTTCAGGCTATTGGTGGTGATTTTTACGACTTTCATTTCGAGGATAGCCGCCATTTTGGAGTACTCATAGCTGACGTCACCGGTCACGGTGTACCCGCCGCTCTGGACTCATCTACGGTTAAGATCGCATTCAGGAATGAGCGTTCTAACTTAAAGTCACCTAACGTTGTTCTTGAGAACATGAGCCGTTCGTTGCGCCGGTTACTTGATTACAGATTTGTATCTGCCTGTTACATGTATTTCGATTTGGACCGTGGCCTGGTTGAGCTAAGCAGCGCGGGTCATCCACCACCCATTCTACAGCGAGATGGCGTACTGCACACCCTTGAGACTGAGGGACCACTCCTGGGACTGCAGGAGTCACCTGAATACCATACGGCGGCCATAGGAATAAGGAATGGTGACCGTATAGTCTTGTATACCGACGGAGTGTACGAGGATTGGCCAGAGATGGATGAATCGGAAGACGCCAGGGCGTGGTATCAGGCCATGGTCGCCCAGATTCAGTCTTCTTCGCGGGATTTCCCGACAGCGATGCTTGAGGCTATTAGACGTTTACGAAAGAACAGTCCCTTTTCGGATGACGTTACGATTCTCAGCGTGGAGATTGGAGCGATTCATCCAGAAACAAATGCGCCTTCCGTTGCAAAATTGTCGCGGGATCAAATTTCAGGATAGAGCCTGTCCTTGAGATCAAGGAGCTCCACGGCAGAAAGCTGACCAGGAGCATTGGGTTCTGTGAGATAGCCGTAGGTAAATAGAGATCCAAGCATTCCTGCAGCAACCCGACTTATCAAACCTGGCTTCCCCATTGCAAAAACTGAGAGTGGAACTCCCTCCCCCGTGTGAGCGACTAAGAAGCGCATCAACGATTCTACTTCTGCGCGCGATCGCGCCGCAATTGCGAATTTGATGAAATCAGGGCTCATCCTTCTTGCCTGCTCGTAGATTGAGTTTAGGTCACCTGTGGCCGGAACATTGGAAAAATTGTGATGGGAAATCATGAGTTGCTTTCCGGCGTTTCTCACAATTGAAACCAGGCTCGAGCAGAGTGGCTCCTTTGTGGCGATTTCAATGTCCACGGCGTCGACCACTTCAATAAATTGGGCATGCGCGGATTCCAGGGATTTGCTATTTGTTTCTGTCTCGCGCATTGTGCCCAAAATCGCAAATTTAGGCCTATTGGCACGCGCAAGTTCAACTGCAGCAGCAATTGGTTCCTTAAAAGAATCAAAACGAAACTCAAGTACGCGCAGGCCCCGGGCGGAAAGCCTATCAAGATCTGCCTGCGCAATAACGCTGTCCACCACGCCAATGATTTCAGGTGCAGTTACCTCGATGGAACCCAGACGCGGCATCCTGCCGTATTGAAGTTTGCGCGGTAGTAGCCAAGAAAAATTGATTTCGAGTCTCCGGTTTGTTCTTTTAATTATACTATGTTTGACCTTGTCGCGTATCTAAGAACGAATCCACGAATTGCTCTCGTCGGTGCCACGAACGATTCCACAAAATTTGGCAATATCATCCTGCGCGACATGGTGGCAAAAGGATACTCGATTGTCCCGGTCAATCCCCGCGCAACCACAGTAGAAGGAATTCCTGCCGTCCCGGACCTGGCGGCCGCCCAGAAAGATGGTGATGTGGGCCTTGTGGTCTACGTTGTACCGCCTGCCCTGACCCGAAAAAGCCTCGAAGAAGCGGACCGGCTGGGTCTAAAGAAAGTGTGGATTCAACCGGGTGCGGGCAACCAGGAAACCCGTGATTTCCTGGACGACCGCAAGTTTGACTACCTGATGGATGCCTGCGTTATGGTTGAAACGCGCCACTAATTGCAGTAGGCGTCGTTCTTCCGTAGAATTGCCTTACATCCGCCGGTTGAGCAATAAGAATCATTGTTACGGACAAAGGCTTTGCAATCGTTTGTCTTGCAGTACGCATCATTCTTGCGAATGATCGCTTTGCAATCATCGGTCTTGCAATAAGCATCGTTGTTTCGGATGACAGCCTTGCAGTCGTCAGTCTCACAATACGAATCATTGGCGCGCAACAACGCCTTGCAATCACCGCTGGAACAATATGCGTCATTTTTTCTGATGAGGCCCTTGCAATCTCCGGAGGACCATGCTCTAAATCCCGCATCCTTTTCGGAGAATGAATAAGCAAACAAACCAGCAACTACAGTTACAGAAATAACCAGAAGTATTGTCTTAATCTTCACGTTTCCCCCCGGAACACTCGGTTCGGAATGTTAGACGATGGAAAGCAGCGGCTTGTTTCCATGATTCTCGGAATTTTTTTGGTCGCTGTTCCGCCAATCCATCAAAATAGATCGAGCTGAGCCCGAGGTTTTGTGGGTGATTTTACTGATGAAAGCGGGGATTGAACCAGTCTCGCATTCATCTTTTCAGCAGGATACGGAACGGCCAGTTTGAAAGCATCGGCACTGCTTAGATCCCGATTGAGCCATGTTTTGAAATCACGCGGATGAATCAGGACAGGCATTCGATTTTTCACGTGGATTGGCCTAACGACATCGTTTGCTTCTGTTGTAAGTATTGTGCAGGAATAGATAGTTTCGCCTTTGATTGTTGCTTTGTCCCACAAACCGGCAATTGCAAGCACTGGACTGTCTGTTGTCTCAAATGAGTATTTAATCTTTTCTTTCCCTTCGTGTTTCCATTCAAAAAACGTTGTAGCCGGAATCAAACAACGCTGCGCTCGTCGGAACGCATCCCGGAAGAATGGTTTCTCATGTGCTTCCTCGCTTTTAGCGTTGAAGCTAGACACGTTGCGGGGAATTTCTCGGGCCCAGTGAGGAATGAGCTGCCAGCGCATCAACTGCGCCATTTCGTGAAATACCAGGATAGAATCCGTGGGACGAAAATCCGGATTATTCATGAATTCAAAGTCGATTTGCATTGAAAACATCTCTTCGAGAACCTGCTTGAGTTCCGTTAGGCTAAACCGACCGCACACAGGGACGGGCTAAAATGCTGAATCGGATTGTCAAGTTGGTGGTGGATTTCGAGCATTTCCGGCATGACCTTTTTTGATTGATTGTAATTCGGTTGGATTTCCAGTTGAGCTATGCAAACTTCTACCGCCGTTAAAGCGATCATAAGCCCCTTCATCCCCTTTCTTTTCATCCTATCCACGCTTTTCGCTCTGACGTGCGGACCTGCGCGCAGTACAGCTGCTTACTGTGACCCCAGTGCAAAAATGTCGGCATGCGACGGGAAAACTGTCCTCGTGGTTGCAGAGGAAGAAGCGCCAATGATGCAGCATCCGCGGCTGTCAATGGACAAGCAGGAAAGTTACTGGATGGTCAAGGGTTCCGTCTGGATCTTCGTCAGTGACGCTCAAATCGAGTGCCGCAGCAGAGTGGAAGCGATTGGAACGCTCAAAGCAAAAGTTGGGCCCTGCGATCCCACAGCCAGCAACAAGAACATGTACTGCGGAACTGCTCTGTTTGTGCAAAGTTTCCGCTGCCTGCCTTGAAAGATCACCTTTCGGCTAGGAAGTTGCGGAAGTTTTTAGCTTGTTGTTCTGAGATCAATCGATTACTTCAAGTTTAAAGGATTATGCCAACTCGATTCAAAGGAAACAGTCGGGAAACCCGCGCTCTCAATGTGTATATCACCTTGCTCAGGGCTGCAGGTTCATTGGGTCGCACTGGAGAGGAAGTATTCTCCAGCTTTGGCCTGAGCGGCGGGCAGTTTGGAACGCTTGAGACGTTGCTACACCTGGGTCCACTCTGTCAGAAGGAACTGGGTGAAAAACTCCTTTCGACAGAAGGGAATGTAACTGTAATTGTTCAGAATCTCGAAAAGAGAGGACTCATTGAACGCGTCCGCAATACCGATGACCAGCGATTCGTAACGGTTCATCTCACCGACGAAGGCAAAAAGCTAATTCGCAAGGCCTTTGCGGCTTTCCTGAAGGAACTGGTTGAGAATCTGGAACATCTAAGCGACGCCGATCTCGAGGCTATTTCCGCGAAGAGCAAGAAACTTGGATTGGGATTGAAAAAAAGAAAAGCTGCAAGCTAAGTTCTGAAGGGACCTGCCCGCACTCGATCGAAAACGAATCGATCACGCTTACTGTCAGCGAACTTCGAAATACCGTCGCCGTAGCCAGCATAACGCAACTTTTCGCCCCCCCCCCCCCAAAAAAAAACAGGGAACGAAAGATAGTTTCTGCGTGCCATATACTTTAAATTTCAACTATTTAACCTTGAAGCATTTAGCTTCAGAAAACTCATCCGACTGGTCGGATTGAAACTTTGAGAGGTAAGATATGAGGACATTTTTAGAAACAAACGGCGATATCACACTTACTGTAATCCGCGTAGTGCTCGGAACCGTAATGTTTGCGCATGGCGCGCAGAAACTATTAGGTTGGTTCGGTGGCTATGGATTCAAAGGCACCATGGGCTATCTGACGGGCCAGGTTGGACTGCCATCAGTAGTGGCGCTCCTGGTAATCGGGATCGAATTCTTTGGCGGACTCGCTCTCGTTGGCGGGCTTGGCGTCAGAGTAGTAACTGTCGGCGTGGTAGCCGTGATGATTGGTGCTGTGATCACGGCGCATTTGCCCAACGGATTCTTTATGAACTGGGGCGGTTCACAAAAAGGCGAAGGATACGAATATCATCTGATCGTACTCGCTGCGAGCGCCGCACTGATTCTGCGTGGCGGAGGAAAATGGTCACTGGATACGCTCCTGGTGGAAAACTTTCTATAAAAAGAAGGAACTTCCACGAGCGCGCCAGGCAATACCTGCCCGGATTCACAAAACAAGAGCCCTCCCGCAGGGCTTTTGTCTCGCTAGGAACCTCAATATGCAAAAGCCCGAGTGCCTGCAACAGAACCCTGGCTAGCGGATGTTACTCTGGATTCCTAATAAATACATAAGCCTGGTTGGGCGTGAAGCCCTGTTCAAGCGAGCGGAGTTCCCAGTTGATCCACATCCAGAAATCCGTACCTCGCGCCAGCCCTACGTTTTCGTCAATCTCTCCCAGTTTTTCAAACCTGCGAGAGCCCATGTGTTTATATAGAATAAACTTGTTAAAGAAGTAGAGGACGTCTGAGTCTGCGTTTGCGGCCGCAATTGATTTGAAATGCTGCTTCATTTCATCAACGGAGTAGAAAAGGTCCGGGCCAGAGTTTGCGGAACGGAGGATGAGCGGGGTTCCCTGAGATACGGCAGCCTCCTTCTTGAGTCGACTGATCTGCGCCGGCTCCTTCATGCACATGTCGATTTCGAGAACTTTGAAGGGCAACTGCTGCGACTGTTTCTTGTATATTGTAATAAACTCAGTATCAGGACTTCTGTGATCGTCAATATCAGTAGCCAACAGGTCACCCAGATGAGAATATACAGCTGAGTCCTCGAACAGGTCGCGAACAGTTGGTGCACCTTCTCCCTGAAGAATGGCGCTTCCGAAATCAATCATGACGGGCTTAACGAAGATCTTGCGCAGGTCCCCGTATTGTTTATGTACAATCCGACCCTGAAAGAGAGCACGCAAGAACAGGTTGTGATCATACAATCGTTTCCGTCCGGACCGTTGCATCAAGACGGTATTGCCCATCCTCAGGGTGTTATACCGGCCCTGAGCCTGCTCCGTGCCAAAGGTTGTCTTTTCGTAGTTCTGACGACTAAGGATCAGTTGCTCATCGACGGGGCTCTCGAAGATCTCCGCTTCGACACTTTGCGCATAACCATTGCAGTTGACATTCATACAAACGGACAGGACAAGAATACCGACTGAAAATATGAACCAGCGCATGAGAGGAAGTAGGATCACTCACTCAGGGACTAAAGCAAGCTGCATCTGGCCGGCAACCTTCACCGCTTACGCCGAAAATGCAACGGAAAATCCCCTGCACCCGCGGGGGTTGCGGCAAACTTAAGGTGATCTTCGGATAAGAGCGTCACCATTTTCACTTCTAATCGACGCGACTTGTTTCCGAGAATGGTGAGCCTCCACACCCCGTTCTCCAGCCTGGAATCCATGACCTTGACGCTATCCTCAATGGCTCGGTCTGGTAAGTCTCCTTCAGCTCTTTCTGCGGGCGACAACATTCGAAAATCTATCACCGCTGAATAAGAATCTTCACGAAATGCCATGGACATAACGCGGGACATGAAACGCGCTTTCTGGATCGCGTCCGGATCCGTCCCTGCAACCCGCTTAAAGGTCTCATCCTGCATGGTCCATTCCAGGTCGACGTTCCATACTCCAGACAAAGCAGGGTAATGGGTACGCGTCATCCCGCTGGAGCACTGAACTATAAAACAAAGAGAAAATACAAGGCAGAGATAGGCAAGGTGTCTCATAGGATTCTTCTACGGCTCGGAGACCAGACGTCTATCCATTTCTTTACAGCAAGAGATGGGGCAGCGACGTATAAGCGAAGCCAGCCAGCGTGTCTTGTCGCAGATTCTGTCACGCTAACCTGGCGAGGCATCCTCCAGCTTAGCTTACATTGCAGCTGCACAACTCTGACGTTAGTCGGCATTTCTGTGATTTAAACAGGCCCTCACCAGCTACGAAGAACAATCTCACTGGCCGCATGAACCAGCGTCTTTCTGGCGGTTTGCGATCCTGGTCAGCGAGAATTCTTGAGTCAACAGGACAGAATGCGCCGTTCGTCAAATGGTTCTGTACGTGTTTTTGCTGATAGCCTGGACATGAATTGCAAAATATCGTCGCGCTTCGCAAAATCGCCTGACATCGAAAACGAAATTGACATCACAAATCCGAACACATCTTAATCGCTCCAATGCTCGGCTTTCTTGAACAACTATTTAAGCCAGGGCATTCGAGCGTTAAGTGGTACAAGAGCCTGGGATTCCTGGGTGTAATTGCACTAACTCTGATTCCTCTCTGGGACATGATTGGAATTTTCGCGATCATGGAAAATATTGGCAAGCCTCTCGTGCTTGATGAATCTTCCAGGCTGATGGAACAGACGGGTAACAACGTTGTTCAGGATCTCATGACGCGATCCAAACAAATAGAAGGCCTTTGCAGAACCGTGGCGGGCGCGGCGGAAAAAATGCCATCCGATGCAACTCTATACAGAAGTGTTCTCCCAAACATGATTGATTTTAAGAATGATATGGCTGTTGCCGGAGGAGGCGTCTGGCCCGAACCCGGAGCGTTCACGCCGGGCGTGAAGCTGCGCAGCTTTTTCTGGGGTCGAGATGAAGCGGGCAAACTTAAATACTATGACGACTACAACACAGGTCGCGGATACCATAACGATGAATGGTATCCCGTTGTAAGATTTTCGAAACCCGGTGACTGTTTCTGGAGCCGCTCTTACATGGATCCGTACTCCTATCAACCAATGGTCACCTGCACCGTCGCGATCAGAAAGGAATCAACCTTCGCGGGCGTTGCAACTGTTGATTTGAAACTTGAGGGTCTGCAGAGCTTTATCGATGCGTGGAGAAAGAAGACTGGCGGATACCTGTTCGTTCTGGATAGGAACAACAAATTCCTGGTATTTCCGGATCCAGGGCTGGTAAAGAAGATCGACAAAGACGAGAAGGGAAAGCGAACCGAAGAATTCATGACTGCGAATGACTTTGCCGCCAGGGAAAAGGAATTCTTGCCGATCGCAGAAGCCGTGACCAGAATGAATCAGGCAATCCTCAATGGGGCTGAGAAGATCCCAGGCTTTGACCCAACCCTGAGCAAGAAGATTGACGACGCCTCCGATCAAATCGACGCGGACGAAGCCAAATTCATTGCTGCAGTCATTGCGGATCCGTTAGGCGACAAGCGTTTATATGAGAAGTTCGATATCCGTCGGGACTTTCTCAACAAGGAAGCCTCCACGGTCTTTATCTTTCACGTTCCACAATCTTACTGGAAAGTCGTAATTGTTAAACCTGTTTCAGAATCTCAAGCAGTTGCTGCGAAAATCACTCGCGTTATTCTATTCCTGATTGGTGGAACCATTCTGGCTGGAGTGCTGGTCGCTGCCTACCTTTCCCACAGGCTATTGACCGCTCCGCTGAGACAAACAACGGACGCGGTCACAAGAATTGGGCAGCTTGTTGCAGAAAAGAAGTTTCATGAGCTTGATGAAAACAAGATTGAGACCACAAGGCAGGATGAGCTTGGCCATTTGTCAAAAATGGTAAACACCCTCTGTTCTGAGTTGAGCGTCAGCTACTCAAACCTGGTTGAACTAAACGCCCGGTTGGAGCAAAAAGTCGAGGCCAGGACCGCTGAAATCCGCAAACAGGCGGACCTGTTAAGCGAACAGAACAAGAAGATCCTGGACTCTATTTCCTATGCAAAAAGAATCGAAGAGGCATTGCTATGGAAGCCTTCCGAAATTGCCGCTCGTGGGATTGATGCTTTTGTGATTTCCAGGCCCAGGGATATTGTCTCCGGCGATTTCTACTGGTTTGCTAAATTTCCGGACATAGTTCTTGCCGCAGTAATCGATTGCACGGGTCACGGCGTCCCCGGCGCATTCATGTCCATGATAGGAAACACAATTCTCAATGAAATCGTTGTTGAGAATCGCATCCAGGAGCCCGGTATAATACTCGGAAACATGCACGATCAAGTACGCAAAGCATTGCGACAGGACAGCGGTGATTCCAGGGATGGGATGGATGTGGCACTTGTTCGGATTGATCTGCGCACTCATGAGGTTCGCTTTGCGGGTGCCAGAAGACATCTGTATTTTGTGAACGATTCGACCCTTACCGACATCAAAGGAAGCAGTAAACCAATCGGCGGGTTGCAGAAGGAGCAGTCACGCTTCTTTGAAACGCATAGCGTAACGCTGAAACCGGGCGCAATGATCTATCTAACCTCGGACGGTTACGCAGATCAACCCGGTCAGAATGGAGAGAAGATTGGAAGCATGGAGCTAAAGAGGCTGCTCGAGCAGGTTTCTTCTGACTCCACGGAGAATCAGAAACTAAGGCTGGAACAGTACCTGTCGACTCACCAGGGAACTGAACCGCAAAGAGATGACATAACGGTGGTTGGTATTAAAATTGTGGACTTTGTTTCTTAAAATGGGGGCGCTTTGATTTATGGATCTTGCGGAACTTAAAAAGATATTTCAGGATCTGGCTGAATACAACATCATCATTGCATTCAAAGGTGCCATTTCTCAATCAATCCTGGTGGAACTCGGCGAGGTTGTGAAGACCAAGACATCCTTTTCCAACAAGATGCGGGATGTTTTTGCAATCTTTATTGAAATGAGTCAGAATGTTCTTCGCTATTCAAGTGAGCGGGAACAGAGCGCAGAAACCCCTGTTGGAAACGGCATGATATTCGTTACTGACCATGGCAGTCACTATCAAGTGAGCTCCGGGAACTTGATCGCGAATTCAGAAATTGCTCCAACCACGGAACTTCTGAAACTAATTAACTCGAAGAGTAGAGACGAACTCAAAACAATGTACAACGAGAAGAGAAAGAGCGAACCGCCACCAGGGAAAAAGGGACCGGGGTTAGGTCTCATTGACATTGCTCGGAGATCGGATAAGGCATTGAACTTCGATTTTACCCCAATCGATCGAGGGGCGCTATTCATTTTGAGCGCATCGATTAACAAAGAGTGAAAATGGAAGACCTTGTTTTAGCAGCAACCAAATCGACACCAGAGGTTCGATTCACTGTCTCAGGAGAACTCCTGGTTCAGGGTGAATCTTATCCTGAGAATGCATTTAGCTTTTTCCAACCACTTTTCACCTGGCTGAAGGAATTTACCAGGGAGTCCGACAAGAAGGTCGTACTCAGGATCAAACTCGCATATTTCAACACCAGCTCGTCCAAATGCCTTCTTGATTTGATGGAGATCTTGAACGAGCTTCATGAGCAACGGAAATCGGATGAGATTCACTGGATCTACGAGAAATCCGACGAAGACATGAAAGAGAGCGGCGAAGAGTTCATGGAAGATCTGAAACTGCCTTTCAAACTCATTGAAGCGTAATGGCCACCTCCGGTTCTACAGGGATCAAGAAGAAAGAGGAACCGGATAGGATTGCTGTATCAGAAAAGGTAAGAGCCTCCGATGAGCTTTATCAATCAGAGTACGGAATACTTTCCGCGGCAGAAGATTTTCTAAAGAAAAAGAAACTCAAGAAAGAAGACATCGCCGCATCATATCGTGAACTCACAAAGCAATATAAGGCCCTTCTGCGCCAGGTGTCAAAGATTACATCTCTGGGAGACGGTACCCAGAGCAAGCTGCGCAGAACGCAGGAAGAACTCAGAAATGCATTGACTGAGCTTGAAAAAGCGCAGGCAACTCTTCGTGCGGAATTGTCGCTGGCCAGGCAGATTCAAAGACAGCTGCTCCCAATCGTTCCTCCACAGGTACCCGGCGTTGAAATACACTCTGAGTACATCTCCCTTGAAGAAGTAGGTGGAGACTTTATTGACTATACGATCCTTGATGGCGGAGGACTTGGAATCTTGATCGGCGATGCGACAGGGCATGGTGTGCCCGCAGCTTTAATGGCATCGATGGCCAAGATCGCACTCGACAGTTTGCGTGGCGTGGCGCTCAAGCCCAAG
Organism: Leptospirales bacterium; assembly: GCA_016788865.1. GTDB lineage: Bacteria > Spirochaetota > Leptospiria > Leptospirales > Leptonemataceae > JAEUSB01. The sequence continues at coordinate 75,800 of JAEUSB010000108.1, read as the reverse complement.
GAATTGCTCTCCGGTTTGAATACTGCGCTGGTTGGTAAAACCAGTAATCACTTTGTTACGGCATGTTATGCGGCTTATGATCCCCGCTCACGATCGCTGAAACTAGCGATTGGCGGACATCCTCCGCCGATCGTACTGCCCCGGAATGGAAAGCCTTACGCAATCGAAGGCCGTGGTCAGATGCTGGGTTTCTTCCCCGATGTAAGAATTGGAGAAGCCGAAAAATTCCTGGAACCCGGGGACCGCCTACTATTTCTCACAGATGGTGTGCTCGAGTGCATGGCGGAGGATGGTACCGAAATCGATGATGCCACCGTCCTGTCTATGCTTGCGGAGGTTATGGATCGATCCCCTGCTGATTTAATACATTTGTTTACGGAAAGGCTGAAGGCCTTTGTAGGCAGTCGGGGTTTTATTGATGATGTTACGCTCGTTCTTGTCGCTCCGGCCTGACTGCACTTGAAGTATTTGGCTTCAGACTCATCCGACTGGTCGGACAAACGCAAAGCCGTCGGAGACGACGGCTTTTTGTTTTCAATAACCGGTGACGCCGAGACAAATACGTTGAAACATTTATGGAAACAAAAGCGCACATCGTATTCGATAATTTAGGAAGACCATGGAAAAGAGTTGCCACCGCATGGACTTTCCGTAGTCGAAGGGCTATGCGTAGATTCTTTTTGGTCGGTCTTGTTCTCGCTCAATCTCTTGGCGCTATGCCGCTGAGCACCGGGCTATTCACGGTAAATGGGGAGCATGGGCCGGAAAAATACATCTCGATTCGCAAGGTCGGTTCTGATCTGGAGATTATCTTTATCAGGACAATACTCGACACACTGGACAAGGAAGGGAATCCCATCCCTGTAAACGCACAATATCGTGCGCTTGTTTCTCAGAAGAATTCAAACGAATCCACATCCAGTTACCCACTAACAATGCTACTTCAAAAAACTCTGCCAGGTGAGAAACCAGAGAAGCAGCTGACCGTTACCATCAAACCCCTTAGCGAAAACGAGTTCGAATTCCAGCTGACAGGTAAAACGACAAAGGCACAAAAGCGGACCGTGCGAGAAATTGCGTATGCGTACATGCCCGATGATCTCTCCTACAATAGCATGTTCTTGTATCAAAGTGAGGATGCGGTCAGCAAGGGACCTCAAAACCGCGAATTCCTGGTGAATGAGAAGACGGGAGATTCCAACCTGATGTATTTTACGGAACGCGATGGAAATTTCGAAAAGTTTGAGGCGTCCGATTTCTCGTTTGGACTCTTCCCCATGCATCCGGACCTACCGACTACAACGGTGCACATTCTATTTAATCTTCAGTCAGACAAAAAGAAGCTCTGGAAGTTTGACATGGATATGGTACGGACACCAGCGTCGGAGGTAAGCGGAACATTAGCCGGTGCAAACCGCAAGGCGATCCGGCTCACGCAGAGCCCCGTACAGAAATACAAGTATTGCAAAGATGGAAAATGCGAAGTCTTGCTTGGATGCAACAATATGTATTTTCTGCCTCAAGAAAAATCGATGATCACACTGCGACTTCAATCAGATGAGAAGACTCTCCAATCCTATGGAAAGAAACAGGTCTTTACTATAACTACTGAAGAAGACAAAGTCACACTAAAAGACAAGAATACAGAAAAGGTGTTCGTAAAATTCGAATGAACCCGACGCAGAACATGAGGTTTGCAATGCGATTTTTGAGCGTATCCTTCTTCTTATGTGCAATATTGCTGTTCTACTCCAGCGGCCTTACAGCGGGCCCATGTGAAGCACCATACTTTTGCGGCCTGATCAAGTCTTCACCAGAAACACTGCGTGCTATTCCATTGGCACCTCGTGTCTCCTACAGAGGCCTGCCTTCCAAAGTGGACCTGAGCGATAAAATGCCGCCACCAGCACAACAGCTGTCCGGCGATTGTGCTGCTTTCGCCCTCGCCTATGCCTTGAAATCGTACCAGGAACAGGCAGAAAGGAATTGGGGCTATGATTCGCCGGTAATAGGCGGTCCTGGAAACCGAGTCTTTTCCCCGACATATTTGTACAACCAGCTGACAATGGGCGGCTACGGAATGTCGCTGGCTCAGGGACTGGAAGCGATGGTTGAGCAGGGTGTGGCCCCCTGGGCCGTGACGCCGTATACCCCTGCGGACTTTCGCACCCCACCCACGCCCTACGCACGTCAGGCGGCATTGAACTACAGAATCTCCAGATTCTATAAGCTTCCCAATGAGGTGGAGGCTATCAAGGCTGAAGTTGCGGCAGGAAGGCCAGTCGTAATTGGCATTTTTGTAGACAGTGTGTTTGTCGGGTTAGGCGCGGGAGTGTATGATCGCAATTCGCAGGATGGAACCGGGGGCCCACACGGGATGGTTATTGTCGGATACGATGACAATATCAAGTCTCCGCGCGGATACAGAGGTGCTTTCAAGGTAATCAATTCCTGGGGCCGGCAGTGGGGCAGCGGTGGTTTTGGCTGGATTGCTTACAATCACATGCTTGTCTCGTACCCTGAGCTCTACGCCGTATATGATGCACGCGAGGATTCACCCCCGCCCGCGACAATAACAGCGCCGCCCTCTGAAGTGCGCGCGTCAAGGGGCAGGTATTCGGACAGGATTGTTGTGAGCTGGTCGCCTGTGCCAAATGCGAACGCATACTCGGTTCAGAGGGAAACGTCACCGGGCAGGTTCAGTGCGATTGACTATACAGTGAAAGCATCCGTAACCGACAGAGACGTGCTCCCGGAAGTGGTCCACCGTTACCGCGTAATTGCGATCTTTGATGCAAAAGCGCAGTCAGATCCTGCTTCCTCACCTATTGCGGAAGGATATGCTTCAACGGCACCCGCAGGAAGACCCGATAAAGTCGTGGGGCTTGAGGGACGGACAGCATCCGCATCCGGTGGTGTTGTTCTAACCTGGAGCAGCCTTGGCAGCGGTGCCACTTACCAGGTATTTCGATACAGCTCCGCCTCAAAACAATGGCAGCCAATCGCGCATAACGTTTCTGACGCGACATTCACCGATGCCGCTGCGCTTTTGAATCAGAAACTGGCCTACACGGTACGTGCAATTTCCGGATCTCAGGCGGGGCCATACAGCGAACCTTTCATGGTTATCGTGGGCACAGCTTTGACGATTCCCGCGCCTCCCCTGCGCGTCCGGGCTTCAAAACTAAGCGAGGATCGTGTGCGCATAACGTGGGATCCTGTGCCTGGTGCGTCCAGTTATCATGTTGAGCGTATCGACATCGCACCGGTTGCGGATTTGGACGCTCCACCTCCGGCCTACCCGCCGCCCGTTAAGCTGGGCATTACGCAGCAGAATGCACTGGAGGATAAGAACTCATTGAAAGCGGGCTATTCGTACATGTTTTATGTAATTGCGGCAAACTCGGCTGGAAAATCGGATACTTCGTTCCCCGGATTCGTGGATGGCCCGTCACCATATGGGAGCCGGAGCGGACTTATCCCGCAAGCGCCAGAGGGCAGTATTGATGGGGCAACGGTTCGCATTGCCTGGCAGCCAGTTGCAAACGCGACGACCTATGTCGTCTATCGTCAAAAACAGGGCGGGGCAACTGAACGAATTGCGTCTGTGAAAACCAACTCCTACACCGGGAGTTTCGGCGGCGAACCGGGAACCGCGTACTTTTACACGATAGCTGCGGTAAGTGGCCAGGGAGTTGAATCTGAAAAGTCTGCGCCCGTGGTTCTGGGGATCCGTTCAAACGTGCGAACCCGGGTCATGGGGGATCGATTTGAAGGAACGTTTCGCGGGACCTGGAAGGGACTATTCACCGACCGCACGGGGAAGTCTCACACTGTGACTTTGACACTTGTGCCCCAGGGGCAAGCGTTGAACGCACAATTACAAGTTGATGGCGCAAGCGCAGAGCATGTTCTGCGACGGTTAGCCGGCTCACAGACGGCAGACGGACAAATGCTCAACCTCACGATTCAATCAGATACGGTACTCTACATGGAAATCAATGACCCTGTGTTCGGTCCGGTCTCGGCGGGATTGAGCCGGTAGTGATCCAAGGAGCGATTTTGTGAAAGGACAAGACCAACAATTCTCATCAAGAAATCCTGCGCTCAGGCTAATCGGGCGCTTGTGCAGTTTTTTGCCATGCACAGGGGCCTCGCTCGCCGCCCTTTGGGCAGTCCTCTGGATTTCGCCGGCCACCCTTTCGGCTCAGACATTGTACGCACTGATTGCCGTGGACTCCGCTGACAGCCGCATAGGTAGTTCGGTAAGCAAGGACATGGAGATGATGAGCGATTTCTCGCGTGAGCTCGCCGTGAGCACCGGAATGTGGTTGAATCTCAAGACTTTAAGCGGCGAAGAACTGACGGAAACGACCTTCCTTGAGACGGTACAGAGCCTCGACCCCGGGCCCGAGGATATGGTGCTCTTCTATTTTTCAGGCCACGGTTTTCGCACCAGGCTTACTCCTACTAAATGGCCCATGCTTTATGTCCCTGGATCACGGGGTGTGGATTTCGCCGAAGTCGTAAAAATCCTTGAGAACAAGAATCCGCGGATGATTCTTGCTTTTTCCGACTCTTGCAACTATTATAGCGACTCGGCGTCCCGGTCGGTTCGCATGAACCTCCGCGCGCTTGAGCAGCCCAGTGAAGAAACCTACCGCAAACTGGCTCTCCAGTTCCGCGGGCGCATCTACGCTTCCTCTTCCAAAGCCGGCCAATTCTCCGCGGCCCAGAGCGATGGTGGCTCTTTCACCTTACAATTCATGCGCACGTTCCGCGCGGAAGCTGTGAAATCCGACGCCGCATGGGACCGGATCATGGAAGTTGCTACGCGGCCCGTTTCAAAACAGCAGGAGCCTCAATACGAACTTGTCCCGGAAGGCTCGCCCGCGGAAACCAACATAAACGCGCCGGTTAGACCAATCGCACCGGAGGAAAGAACTTCCAGTATCAATTGCGACGATCTGAACGGCTTTCTCAAGCGACTGCGCCAATTGCAGCCCGAAGCCGCCCGGGCAAATCTGCAAGACAAACAGCAGCACGAGCGATACGGCAGGATCGTGACTTCCTTGAAAATGGTAGGAGGCATGGACGATCGGTTAATCAATTTGGTGCAAGACGTAGGCGAAGCGTACCGACTCAAAAAGAGTCCTGCGTTTGGCCGATCGTTTGAAGACCTGGTAAACTACGTGATTAGTATGCAAAAGCGCGAGTGCCAATAGCGGAGACACGTCTGACCGGATAGCCTGACTTGCAAGGTCATTGACCACCGGCATCATCGAGTTCTGGATCAGTTAACCATCTTTCCCGTAAAGGGGTCAAAGTATTCGGGGAATGCTGGTGCTGTCAGACCCATCAGGTTCATCCCGGATTGTACGGATTGAGATACAAGGGTAAGCCCACCGTCCGAGCCGATGGAATACGTGAAGATGTTTGTTGCGTTTGTGACATGCACAAAACTGCCCCCCGGATCCATTGCCATAGCCACAGGAGATGAAACTGCGATGCTTGATGGCGACAACGCCGATAGCGTTCCGTTAGAAGCTATAGAAAACATAAGTATGTCGCCTGCAGTCCGCACACAGTACAGAAACCTTCCGTCGGGTGTAACAACCGCATAATTACCGGCAGTACCAATCGCTGTGGTTCCCAATGCAGTGAGTGTGCCGTCGCTGTTGATTGTAAAGGGTGCAATAGTTGGAGTGCCCGCATGCACAGCATAGAGCACTGTCCCGGATGGATTCACAACCAGACTGGAGACCGCTCCGGCCAAACCCGTCGTGCCGACGTTCGCCAGAGTCCCGTTGGCGGAAACACTAAACCGGTCAACTCCAGCGTTGGTTCCCACATAGACAAAGCGTCCGCTGTTTTCTGCGGCAATGGCGGCCGGGTTCGCGCCGGTTGCTGGCGACGAGATTCCGGTGCCCGAAGCGTTTGTGATCGCATAGGAAATGACGCGGTTCCCGCTTGTGTCGGTGGCGTAGAAATATCTTTGCTGAGGATCCACAACCACCGCAAACGAGCTGCCCCCTCCCTGTCCGGTAATCGTGCTCTGCGTGAGCACGCCCGCAGACCGATCCATGGTGTAGCGCTGCGTGTTGGATCCACCCTGATCCGTTGTAACAAACACGTTCTGAAGAAGAGGGTCTACCGCAATATTGCGCGACTGAATCAGATTGGTTGAGAAGCTTGGAGGGTTCAGAGGCGTCAGAGTCCCGGTGGAGCTGACCCGAAAAAGCAGGATTGAACTGGTTCCGCCAAAATGGGCGGCAAATAGAAAGCGCTTATATCTCGGATCCGTGGGTGTGAAAAGTAGCATCCCCAGTGCGTCACAACCTGGATCAAACGACTTACAACGGCTAGACACCTGGCAAGATGAAGCGCACAGGAGCAAACAGGAACAAAAGGCTGGAATCAAGAAACGCTTCGGGCGCAAAAACCTCATGAAGTCCTAACAAGCCAGGTCTGCGATTTTTGCGCCGGTTATTTTCGAAACTTGTATTGGTTAGAAAAAAAACGCTACGCATAGCCTGCGTAGAGATTGAAATAGCTTTCGATCCCTTTTTCCCAGCACGGGTGTTTGATCGGGCCCGACCCGGACAGAACGGGGGCTAATTCAATTCGCAGCGGGACAAAAGATTGAATCCAGCCGGAGCGTTGTCACTCGGCTGGGGCCGCTTGTGAACAATTTTCAGCGTCTGTTTGTACATTCCCTTACTGTATCGTTTGAAAATCTTCTCACACCCGGACCAGAGATTTCCCGGAACCCAGAGAGAGGGTCCGTTTTCAATGGTCAATTTCTTGTAACCTCCGTCTCCAATCACCATGGAATACCCGAGCTTTGAACCTGTCCGCGTAAATTCTTCCGCATGGAGCATTCCCGTCCAGAGGGTGGTCACGAGAATCAGAATAATTTCTTTCATGGCTCACTTAAGGTCCAATGAATGATTTCACCTGTCAACAAGCATTGCCAACTCCAAGTCAAAAGAAGTCTGCCCAGACCCAATGTGCAGCAAGAGTCACATTCAGACGCCTGGAAACTTCACTCCAGTGGCTTTACCTACAAGAACCATTTGTCCAAGGTGATACGCGTTGTGATCGCACATAAGGAGTATTCCTCTGAGGATTGTGTGATCCGTTTTTTCTGCCTTTGGAACGGGAACTGTCAGATCCGCGCGCAGTGCAAGATCTGTGAACTTTTCTATTAGAGCATTGTAACCGCCCACAGCCTTTTCCCATTCCCCTTCTTTGGGCACTGGATTTTTTGGCCAATAGTCATCCGGCCAGACTAAAGTCTGCCCGTACTCGGGATTGATGCAATATTCCAGTTGATCCGCAAGAGCAAGGCGCATATGCTCCAGTAGCTGAAACGCACTGTGAGAAAAAAAGTTCGGGATGACTCCGCGCCGCTCCCCGGTGAAAGCGGCGAATACTTGCTCGGGTTGAATGTGCGCGCCTTTCAATTGCAGCATTGCTGCTATGCCGGCACGCAAGGTTGGTTCGTTAAGGTTCAAAGACGTACTCCCAGACATCGATTCTGCCAGAACGTGGAGGGTTATCAAGTAAGATACAAAGGCCTGGTTGCGAAATCATGCGCTCGTCCCCGCGCACGCGACGAACCCGCGGTAGTGTTGGTTGGTCAGGTCACCGAATCAATGCAAGCGTGAGCATGCTACGCTGCTTAGCTATTGGCGGTGCTTCTCGTCCTCACCCATCGCATTTGCGAGTCTGCGAAAGGCGAGCACAGGAGGTGCGAGCGTTGCGGCTCAGGACATGGACGGACTGTGCCGCAACTCGCAGCCTCGCCAAATGCGGAGAGGGCGGGATTCGAACCCGCGGTACATTGCTGCACACATGCTTTCCAAGCATGCACCATCGACCACTCGGACACCTCTCCTTTGTCGAAGAGCCAAAGGAACTCCAGGCGTGCCTGGGGTCAATGATCTTACTTCCGACTGGTTGAGCATGGGGTTTGGAAAACCGGGCGTTTAAAGAATAATTCTGATTTGAGCATGAGAGGGTTCAATGCGAGTGCATCTTCTTCTCGCGTGGGGGCCCTTTGCTGCTTAACTCCCGACCTTTTTTTGCTTGTGTGAAGTGAACCGCCAATTCTCAGGTATCGTCCGAAACATATGAAAACACGGGCATTCATTCTTACATTCTTTGCTGCCGGTTTTGTTAGCCTCGCAGCACAAACATTCGATCCCGCTTCCGTCCGGTCCCGGACGTGCAACTCCACGGAAACCAACTGCGGTTTCCGGGCGCCCGATCCGGAGCTCGCGCGCTCCATACCCGTTTTGCCACGGGTAGCACACCGCGGGCTTCCGTCAAAAATAGATCTAGCGCCCAGGATGCCACCCGTTGGAAACCAGGGACAGCAGAACAGCTGTGTTGCCTGGGCGACGACGTACGCCATGCGCTCCTTTCATGAGCAGCAAATCCGCAACTGGGGCTACGATGCGCCCTTTGGCGGCGGACAGGGCAATCATGTATTCTCTCCCGCGTTCGTCTACAACCAGATCAACGGTGGACGTGACGAAGGCAGTGTAATGGAAAACGCGCTGGAGTTACTCGTGCGCCGCGGTGCTGCACCCTGGAGCGTCATGCCCTATAGCGACCGTGACTACAAGACGCAGCCAAGCAGCCAGCAGATTGCCGCGGCAAGCAACTATAAACTCGCACGTTACCGAAGGATTCCCGCCACAGACCTGGACACAATCAAGGCCGAGCTCGCAGCGGGGCGCCCCGTAATTTTCGGCATGGGTGTCGATGACGCATTCTACCAGCTCAAGAGCGAACCATATGATAAAAGAGGCGGCCGGGACTACGGCGGGCATGCGATGGCCCTTGTCGGATACGATGACAATAAGAAATCTCCGCGGGGCCACCAGGGTGCATTCAAGATCATCAACTCATGGGGACAGGGATGGGGCGACCGCGGGTTCGGATGGATCTCCTACCAGCAGTGGACCAAAGAGCAGCCCTGGACTCTGGCCGCTTACCCGGCTGAGAACGTGACACCCTCTCCGCAGACGCAGGAAAACAATCCGCCTGTTGACGTCAATGCTGCGGAAGTCAGTCCACCGGCCGAAGTCAGCGCAACGAAGGGTACCTATCCGGATAAGATTGTGGTTTCATGGTCCGCCGTTCAGGGTGCGGTAGTATATGCCGTTTCACGCGCGAATCCCGATTCTGACGATTTCAAGCCAATCGCATACGCGCAGACCACTTCCTACGAGGACAAATCGGTCAATCAGAATGTCGCCTATCGTTATTCCGTGGTGGCTGCAATCGACAACGAACATTACTCCGACCCTGCCCGTTCTCCAAAAGCGGAAGGCTACACTGCTGCGACGCCGACACAACAGGAGAACCCGGATCAGGTCACCGGCCTCAGAGGCAGTGCTATCAGCGAGGGCGGGCGCCCTGTTGTTGTCCTCAACTGGAGCCGCACACCTGCTGCAAATTCCTACGAAATCGCGCGCTATGACGGCAGCGCATGGCGCATCATTGGAACCTCCCGCACCGAGGCTTTCAAAGATCTCGCTACACCGGCTAATTCGGTGCCTGCATACGCGGTGCGCGGTGTGGGCTCCCGGCGCGGTAAGTGGAGCGCTTCCGTGCGGCTGCACATCGGAGGCGAGCAGACCGCTCCTGCCACACCTACGAACGTAAAGGTATCACAGGGTGAGTTCAAAAGCAAAATAGTGGTGGAATGGGACGCAGTCCCGGGCACGGAAACATACCATGTCTTCCGCTACAGTTACTCGGACGAGCGATGGGCCGGCCCGGCGGAAGCAAAGCAGGCCCGCTACGAAGACACGGCGGAAGATGTTCGGTCAGGCGAGTATTTCGCCTACACAGTTGTAGCGGCCAATGCTGCCGGCCTTAGCGAGTATGCTGAACCATCGGCGGGACGCGCGAATCCGCACGCCGCTAGAGGGCAGGTTCTGCCGCCACCTTCGACTGTGACCGGAGGTGTGACGGGATCGCAGCTTTCCATGAGCTGGTCCGCCGTACCCGGCGCGCAGGTGTATTCAGTATTCAAAGCAAAGAAAGGAAGCGATCCTGTATTCGTTGCAAACGTAAATGGAACATCCTACTCAGCGCCTTTCACAGAGAAACCTGGAGAGATGTTATTCTATACAGTGCGCGCAAAATCCGAGTTTGGCGGAGAGTCTGCCGACTCAAAGGCTGTCGCCGCGTTTGTTAACGCAGTCATTCCGGTTGTTGCGGAACGGCGCATTTCTGACGAAGGCATGGACCGATTTGCCGGGAACTGGAGCGGGAGGTACACAGACCGTCAGCACAAAGTACATGCCGTGAATCTCCGCCTCACGGGCCAGGAGCAAAAAGTCCAGGGCAGTGTGAAGTTGGAGAACGATGTGGTCGAATTCAAGGGTCCTTATGCGCGCGGGGCAAGCCACATTGCTGCGGACAAGGTGGAAATCCGCCTGCTCGATTTTGGCCTCCTTGAAGTGAGCTTCAACAGCCCGGCGTTTGGCGAAGTTACAGCTGTTCTGGAACGAGAACGGTAAACCGAGTATCTCATGGATTGCGACCTCGCATAGGAGTCAGATTTTGAGCGCGGACTAAAATTCAGCCGAGGATTTCCAGGCATTCCGGGGAACTTGAAATATCCGCGTATTCAAAGAGTGTTCGCCCTTTCTTGTTACGGTAATTTTTGTCCAGGCCCGCTTGCAGCAGGAGTTTGAGATTTTCACGTGCGTCTTCCATGATTGCAAAAAATCCGGCATTCCATCCATCCTCATCGAGCGCATTTACTTCCGCCCCGGCTCGGATCAAAAGAGCAACAGTTTCAGGCACGCCTCGGGCCGCTGCTCCCATCAGTGCAGTATAGCCCGTTAAAGTTCGCGCGCGCGCGTTAGCCCTGTGATGGAGGAGCAGGCGTGTAACATTGCATGTCTTGTGAGCCGCAGCGGCCATCAGGGGGGTGAAGCCTTTGTTGTCCGCAAGATTGGCATCCGCACCGGTAAACAGAAGGTCTTCGCAGATTTCTTCGTGAGCCGCGCCAGATGCATAGAGCAGCGGAGTCCAGCCTGCCTTCTCTCTGGCATTGACATTTGCGCGCTGCAAAATGAGTTCCTTCGCACAATCGCGCCGATTGTGAGCGGCGCCCCACATGAGTGCCGTCCCCTGCTCGCGGTCTCTAGCGTCTGGATTTGCGCCGGCGTGGAGCAACGAGCGCAGAAAATCGAGATGACCAATTCCTGCTGCCACCATGGCTGCCGTTAAACCAACGAAACACGGACGATCCAGAACGGTGCCGCGCAGACTCGCATTGTGCAGAAAAGACGAATCATTCTTGAGAGCAGCTTTGATGAGTGGATTCACGATCGCCTATGAAGAATATAATCTCAACCGCGCTCCTTTTAAGAGCAAGACATCAAACTCCATCGCGCGGGCAAGATTGCGGGCGCTTCGCGTAGCCTCCGAGGCGCAACAAAATCTAGATTGATATTCAATCCGGACGCCTTTTGATTCCTGGACCAAGCAATTTCAAATCCTCTCGAATCGATCGCTCGGAGCGAGTAGACTGAGTTGCAGGACGAGTCGGGCTAATCGGCGTCATATTCCGAGCTCGCGCTGTCGTAATCGGTTTTAGCATTGAAACAATTTCTTCAAACGAGCCTGACTCCGCAAGTTTCAACGCAGTCCACCCAGAGACGGTCGCATTTGGATCGGCCTTTCTCTTGAGTAATTCTTTAACTACAGATGTCCTACCGAAATTTGCGGCGTAGAGTAGAGCGGTCCACTCGCCGTGTTTAGCATTCGGGTCCGCGCCCTGTGAAAGCAAGCGGATTGCGTCTGACTCCTGACCTTCGTAGATCGCATCGAGCAATGGATAATTCAGATCCGCATTGATCGAGGGCTGATCTATTTCTGTTGTCTGATTTGTATTCTGTGGTGGCTGAACCCCGTCGTAGGGAATGAAGACGATTTCAAGTTTGCTGGCATCCCCTGTATGATCATTCACCCATCCAATTCCAGCTTCAGGAATCTCAAAAAAGCGTGCGTCACCGCGCATTTTAAACTCACCCTTTCCACCAAAGTTGGCCGGTGCTGAAATCAGATTCCCGGATTCGCCAATCATGGCAGCCTGCAATTGAATATCCGCGTTAGCTGGATACCATTTCTGTTTTCCGGTGTCCACGCCCCAGATGATCAAAAAGTTTTTGCCATAAGCAGTTATCCGCGGGATTCTTTCCCTGATGCCGGATGAATTGGTAAGCCAGATTGGCGCGCCAACGTTTCCACCCTGCACTCGTACCAAACCGATATCATAGCTGGATCTACCGATTGCAGAATCGAAAACAACCCAGGCATTGCCGTTTCTTCCATAAAGATCTCCCGTACTGACTGCAACTTCCTGGTATGTCTCACCCTGTGCAGCCGGCGGAACTGCAACCACCATGTTCTGCTTTTGTCTCGGAAAACTTTCTACTACAAAACCTCTGGGATATGCGTCTCCCACTTTCGCCATGACAAAACGCTCGCCATCGAATACGAATCTGGGCCTAAAGCTATGACTTACGTTCCACGTGAAGCCCAGAGCGTATTTTTTATTTTCAGGATCCATTTCCAGTTTGCCGGACGATCGATCAAAAAGGGCAAGGTACTCGCTCTGGTGTGTGATGCCATCCCGCCATCTGCGGTAAGTGGTAAAGTATGTTGCATATTGAGTTTTGCCTTTCGAAATATTGAACGCGGCAAAGCTCGATGATATTCCCTGGTCGCCTTCTTTCTTATATTCAAGTGTTCCAACGATTCTTGTTGAGAAAATTTTTCCACCAGTCAGATTGTATTTTTCAATGTGCGCCGTGTGGATTTCGCGATCCACATATCCGTTCTCCCGCTTGGGGGTGAATTCAGCCAGAAGAGCCACAACGGAATCCTCATCCGCAATCATGTCCTGGATTCTTTTGTTGCTGAGCCTTACGATTTCTTTTTGAACTTTGAAATTGTTGTCGAGAAGTACTATGCGACCGTTCCAATCGGAGTCATTGTATGCAAGAAATCTCTGCCCGCTCTTGCAAACCACAAGGATTGGTTTGGTCAGATACCCGTCTGACATGGAGTAGGTGTAAGTGGGATCATTCTTGCCGACGTAATGCCCCCCTGGCACGGGAACGGAATACTTTTGTGCTCTGGCCGCCATTGCTGACGCTACAGAGTCAGCCTCAGCGGGCCCTGAAGCCAGCGCAAACGAAGATAGGGCGAGAATACGGAAGGCAAATCGCATAGTTGGACTCCAGCTTCTTGTAGAAACGTAGCTTAGACGTGGTAGCCATGACCAAGGTTGCACGCTTCCTGGCTCTTTCACACTCAAGAAAGACTTCACCCTCAGGACAGGAGTTGGGCAATCGGGAGTTCGAAAGAATGCACGAGTGTGATTGTTCATGGTCCTCCTCTGCAATCAAAAAATAGAATGACGAGATGGAAGGCCCGCAGCTCAGATACTAAAGGAATTGTAATGATCGCAAAGCTGATTAGCCCGAGTTTTCACCTGTATTGTCGCGGCCGGGGAGTTTGAATCTGATTTTCAAACCCATGCGACTGTTGCTTTTGACCTTTCTTCTCTCCGCGTTCTGCTTTCACGCGGCCTCCGCAAACGAATCCGAGCGACCCGGCAAGCCGCTTCTTGTGGAGCAGCTCGGGCATGCAAGCCGCATCACATCCGTTGCAGTCTCGCCTGACAGTCGGTTCGTGCTGACCGGTGCCGAGGATTGGACCGTGCGGCTCTGGGATTTTAAAACCGGGCGTTTGATTCGAGTGTTCTCCGGGCATACATTCGTTGTTTCATCTGTGGCATTCTCAGCGGACAGTCGATTCGCTCTTTCAGGCAGTGAGGACAGGACGGTCCGGCTCTGGGATATAGAAACAGGAGTCTCGCGCGTACTCGCGGCCAACATGCAGGATCGTTCTGTTTATGTTAGATTTTCCGGGAAGCGGGCGCTTGTCAGCCAGTTCGATTATACCATCGCCATTTCACCTGAAACAGGGAAAGAGATCGGAAGATTGGCCACCCCTTTGATGGAAACAACCACGGATGGCAAATGGGTTGCGGGACAACCCGCTGAAGGATCGGTTGCGATTTACAATGATGCCGGTACCAAAGTAAGAGAGTTTATCGCTCACTCAAAATGGATTCGCGACATGGACTTTTCCGCGGACGGAAGCCGCATCGTCACAGTTGGGGACGACGAAGGGATTCGAGTCTGGAACACGCGCACCGGGGAGAGGATAGCTCGTTTAACAAATCAGACAAACCTTCAAGTCGTCGCGCTGTCGCCGGATGGGAAGTCCGTATTCGCGGTTAAAGGCTTTGTAAATGGGAAGATGACCCCGGAACAATTCGGATCACACTTGATTGACATTGCGTCCGGCAAGACTCTGTGCGAGACCAAAGCAACCGGCAATGCGGCTCAATTTACCAGAGATGGAAAGCACATCGTTCTGGCCGATCATAAGCGTAATGCTTCCATTCTTCGCGCCAGCGACTGTGGCCTGGCTCGGAAGACCGAAGGCTGGCACGACAAAACCTCACATGTACGCATCTCTCCCGCCGGTAGTACTCTACTGGTTGCTCATTCCGATTCTGTCTACCTGATTGATTTCACTACAGGTAGGCTGGTGAAACGGCTTCGGCAGGGGGCGAGCGCTTATGATGTTGCTTTCAGCGCCGACGGAAAACGGGCGTTCACCGCAGCTTCCCGTTCTATCGAAACCTGGAACACGCAAGACGGATCGCTGTTGCGAAAGTTGGACTTCCCGGAGGCTGTCGGTTATCCTGCCGATTTTTCTGCTGACGGAAAACTCGCCGCAATCATCGGCCCCGAAAATCAGGTGATTGTTGTGAGTACTGAGAACGGTTCCGTTCTACAAAAGTTTGCAGTCGAATCAGGGCCTCGTACGGTCGTCTTATCGGCTGACGGCAGCCTCTGCGCCATCGAGGTAGTCGCGCATTCGATGACTGTATGGTCTACCCGGACCGGGCGGCTAGTTGCTCGCTTGGTGCAACCCCTCAGCCACCTGGATTCACTTTTGTTTTCGCGCGATGCAAGTACATTGATTGCACTTACGTTTGACGGTGATGCCAGTCTCATCCAATTCATCAGTGTAGCGGACCCGCGCGTATCAAGGGTCGCCCCCGGACCGAAGCGGGGTGTAACTGGTAACGCGCTGTCTAGCGACGGACGCTTCCTTCTGCTGCCAGGTGACGCAGACAGGTCCGTCAAGCTGCACGATTCAGTTACAGGCAGATTTATTGGAAGCAGCGCAGGCCATTCCCATTACCCTGAGTCAGTAGAATTTTCCGCAGACGGAAAATTGGCAATCGCAGGTCACGCCGGCGATGACACGCTTCGTATTTACTCCCTGCCATCCATGGAGCATGTGGGGACTCTGCGTATCCTTGAGTCCGGCACGATTTTTTACACGCCCGACGGTCGCTTTGACACTGCGGATGCGAATCTGAAATCAAGAGTTGTATTCCGTCAGGGCGGCACAAGTAAGCTTCTGTCTATTGAAGAAATTCCGCGCGACCTTTTTGTACCTGGGCTTTTCGCAAAAACAACTCAAGCCACAATTCAACCTGCATCTCAAACATCGGACCCGGAGAAATCGTTTCTTGCGTATCAAAAAGCGATTCTGAACTCCGATGGCAAGACTGCAGTTCGCTACGTGAATTCGCAGACTCTTAAGTGGTTTGCTTCCATATTTGCGCACGCGCGTGAGGCTGACAAGGCGACACTTCTGAAACTGTCATTTATGAATCGACTTATGGCCTTGTCGATGCGAGCGCGAACGCCGACGGAAAAGTTACTGAGCCGTGACTATTCCGGAGAATCTGTTTTCGTATATGGCGTAGAGAATGGAATGATTGGAAAGTCGTCCGTCATAGACTTGCGTGTGGAAAAGGTAACCATAAACGATAAATTTGCGAAAGTTTCCGTTTCTCGAGGCGGCAAGGAAACGGCTCCCTTTCACTTTTACCTTGAGAGCGGAATTTGGAAAGTTGACTTAGAACAACTTTCGGCAATGTCGAACATGACGATTCTTGAGATGATCAAGCAAAGAGGAATGACGGAGGAAGAATTTATTTTCAAGGCTCTCGAGTCCCTTACGGGAAAAAAAGTTACCCAGGAAATTTATAAACCTCCTGTTAGCCGTTCTCGTTGAGGTTCATCCAAATGGTTCTTACGGCAGCACCGGGCAAGTCATGGATAGAGGATACATCAGGCGGGAATAGCTATCACGAATCTTGTCCCGATCCCGGCCTGCGTTGTAAAGGAAATCCGTCCGCCGTGCGCTTCCACCATGCTTTTGGTAATGGCCATTCCCAGACCGGTCCCGTGTGATTTCCCGAGTGTTACAAACGGCTCAAAGAGCGTGGAGCGAATGGATTCCGGAATACCGGGTCCGTTATCTTCCAATTCAAAAACGACGAAAGCACCGTCCTGGCGTACGCGAATGTGGAATCGTCCCTCGCGGCTCAGCACATCGGCTGCGTTCCCGGCAATGTTAATGAGCACTCGTAAAAATCGGTCAGGATCGATCGCGATCTGGCCTGCGCATTCCCTTTTGATTTCGAAATGAACGCCTTTGTCCGCAAAATAGGGCTTCAGACTTCTTTCTGCATTCACCAGATATTCAGCCAGATCGACGGCTTTCTTTTCCGTCGTCATAGACCCGCGTGAGTAATCCATCACATCCTGTACCATCGACGCCAGTCGTTTGGATTCCTGTCCTATGATCCGCAGATACTCAAGGCGCTCATCGCGGCTGATGGAATCGTCCTCAGCCATTTCCGCAAGACCCATGATCACACCGATCGGATTTTTGAAATCGTGCGCGATTCCCGCAGCCATAGAACCGACGGCCGCCATCCTTTGTTGCGCGACGAGTTCTTTCTCCAGGCGCAGTGCTTCGCTTTGTTTTTCGATCAGTTCCTTCTGTAGAAGATTGTACCGGTCGGCCAGGGCCAGGGAGAGGAGCAGGACCTCCAGGGCTCCGCCGAGCTGGGAGCCGTGCTCGGTTACGAACGAAGGCGGAATGAGGCCCGCGGTACGCAGTCCAAAAAGCAATGTGCCGACCAGCAGTATGCTCCATGCGTAAAGATAGTATTTGGCGGGCCGGTAACCGCGGCGCCATGCAAGAGCGCCGACGGCCATCAAAACCAGCGGAGTAATTAAGCCTCCGAAAAGCGCACTGATCCGGACGGCCCCTCCGTAATCAAAAAAACCCCAGGAGCCGTAACCCGCGGCAATAGCCATGAGAGCTTGAAGCGCATAACGCAGGCGCGGAGCATGGCTCTCGATACGCAGGAAGCGCAGTGAGAAGGCCAGCGCAAAGATGACGCTCAATGCCTGGAATGGAATGAGCAAGGATTTGGCGAGGAGCGGTCTTTCAGGAAACAGGTACTTCAGAGTCAGCCCTTCGAGAGACAGTTGCAAGAGGATGACGGCCATGACAAAAAGCGTGTAGAAAAGATACGCGCCGTCACGGATTGAAATAAACAGCGAGAAGTTGTAGAGCGCCATGATCAAGAGTATGCCGAAAAAGAGGCCTAGCAAGAACTCTTGCTGAATCGCCTTTCTATTCAGCGCTTCGCGCGGCAAGAGCGACAGCGTGCAGTTCAGCGAGCCTTCCGAAACGACGCGAACGTAGAAAGTCTGCACAGCGCCTGCGCGCGAACCCGGATCCACCGAAAACGCGACTTTCCTGTGCGCAAACTCGCGAGCGCCAAAAGGCAGTACGCGACCCGAACGCCTCTCTGTGAAAGTACCGGACGTGGAGGGTGAGTAGAGCGTGATGGAGTCCAAAATCGCAGAGTCGAAGGCAAGAACCCAATCCGGGCGGACCGACTCGCTCCGGACGCTAAACCGGATCCAGTATGTAGATTTGCTGATGCCGAAGTTCAAGGCGGAGCGACCCGGCCTCTGCCAGCCCGTCCTTGAAGGCGCGGCCACTTCGCCAATCGTAAGCAGGCCCGAGGAGTCTTCCAGAAATTCGGCCTGCGCATCAATGGGATACTCCACGACAGCATCCGTGATAACAATCGGCCGGTCGACGGAGGATTGGCTCCATAATACTGCGTGCGGGAGTGCGAGCATCAGAAACCCTGCCCCCCACGCCAGGCGGGCGCCGCCGGAAAAAAACATGCTTGATGTTCTGTAACCGAACTACACCGGCAACTTCATTTCAGTTCCCGTGGCTGGCAAGGATGCTTAGCCCTTTGCGATGACAAAGTTCCACGTTTCTTAGCTCTTTTATGGCGTACAGAAGGAATGATTGGCTTCCGTTCACTTTTACCTTGAGAACGGAATTTGGAAAGTTGACTTAGCCCGGATTCAGTGGCCCTCCTCCAAGCGATGAATCGGTTGGAGTGTCTATTGCGGACAGGCTGCAATCGCGGCCCGCACTGCGGTCGCAGCTTCTGTCTTGTCTGCCGAAGTATCGATCCGCTCCAGTGTCGCATCATCACGGTCCTTGATCATCTCATTGGCAATACACTCACATTTTTGCCCGCGCAGCCAGGGCAAAGCACCTGCTTTTCCCTTGAAAATCGCAAGAGAATCCTTGCAGCATTGTTAGCAGATTGTTCAACTGACGCCAGAAATGAAGAAGATCGTTGCACTGGTCATTCTGACCGTTTCATCCATTGCAGCAGAGCCTCTCACTTTAGTTTCGGATAGGGAAAACTCGGCCGCCGAGTCCCTTGAAGTGCTCCGCGGTAACATTCAGACAATAGACAAAGCTGTCGCTTCAGAGACATGGACCAGGCACTCTTCATCAGGAGATCCGAATCTCGGTATCATCGACGAGACGGTGTGGTTTCGCGTCATCGTAGACGTGAAAGAGAGGTCTGCGTGGGTATTCCTGGTACAATCACCCGTCATCAGCGAACTCGACATGTTTCAGGTTGATGCAACGGGAACCGTCATGAATCAGAAAATGCCGGTGGATGCAGGCATCGCCGCGAGATTGAAAGATCCGGCCAACCGGTACCGTCTGCCCTTTTTTCAAGTCCACCTGGAGGCGGGCAGAACTGCGTTCTATTTTCGAGTGCGCGCCCATCAGGCGTTTCGTTTTCCCCTTCGTATTTTGACACCAGAAGCCTTCCAGAGCAAGCGTGACATAGACAACATGGGCTACGGCCTCTTCTTTGGAGCACTTTTCATCATGACGCTCTATCATCTCGTCGTTTACGCTAGCACCAGAGAGAAAGGCTACCCAGGCTACGCGGGTCTGACATTGTCGACGGCGTTCTTCTTTTTCGCGCAGCAAGGGTTTGCTGCTCAGTTCTTTCCATCAATCAGCGAATTTGCAATGATGCGTCTTCTCCCGGCGGGAACTGCGCTCTACTGCATCTGGCTCGGAATTTTTGCACGAGCTTTCCTTCGCACAGAGCAGGTGGGGCCATTCGACCTGCTTCTGAAGGTGACTGTCGGGGCTTCTCTGGCCGTCCTATTGGTCACGCCACTCGAGCAAATCCCGTTTCCTTTCTTTCCCCGCACGAACTCTCTGATCGCTCTCCTTCTCATTGCGCAGGTTATGGCAATCGGGATTTATAGATGGAAGTCCGGCTACGCTCCGGCAAAGTTCTTTGTGCTGGCCTTCTTCAGTTTCGCCGCCGGCGCCGTCACTTTGATTCTCGAAGTTAACGGTGTAGTTCCGCACAATGCACTAACGGAATACGGGCTGCAAGGAGGTGTTTTGGTCCAGCTGACGTTATTCGCCTTCGCACTGTCGCATCGAATCAATTTGCTCCGTCACGGTCTCGAAATCTCTGAAAAGAAGTACAGAACTCTAGTTGAAGATACGCGCGATCTTGTTTTCTCACTGGACAAGCATTCCAGAATTGTGACAATCAATAGCGCCGCCAGAAATCTTCTTGGTTACGAGCCGGACTCCCTTACAGGCAAATCCCTGTATGAGCTCCTTTACAGGAGCCCCGCTGGTTCGAGTGGCCTACAAGAAATTCTCCTGCGCGACTGGCTGTCCTCGCTAAAATCTGCTCCCGTAACCTTCCAGGCGCGGCTGGCACAAAAAAACGGCGAACCTGTGAAGGTAGGATTTCGACTGGAGGCCGTAGGAACCGCCGGAGATGGAATGATTCTTGGCAGAGGGTCTGTTTCTATCAACGACTCACTGCTTGAATTTCTAAGACAGAGCAAAGGGAGATATACAATTCCCAACTATGTGACGACTGCCGAGTTGATCAACCGAAGAATTACGCGGAATCTGAGCAGGTATTTTTCAACCGAGGATGCAGACAATATAGAATACGGGCTGCGAGAAATTCTCACAAACGCCGTAGAACACGGAAATCTTGAAATCACCTACGATGAAAAAACCGCCGCACAGAAGGACGACAGCTATCTGGACTTGATTGCCAGGCGCCAGAAATCAGCCGCTCTCCGCGACAGAAAAGTGGATGTTTGGTATTCGCTGAATGCTCGGCGCGCCTGGTTTCGCATCAAGGATGAGGGAGCCGGCTTTGATCACGCTTCTATGGCAAAGAAGGAGCACGAGCGTCTTCGAAATCTTGACGAAAGCCACGGCAGAGGCATCGCTATTGCGCGGGCTATGTTCGATCTGGTGCGGTACAATGACCGCGGCAATGAGGTTACTCTGGTAAAATACGTTCATGGGACACGACCTGAGCCTGAGGACAGAAAAAATCCAGAATACGCATGAGACCGATAACGGCTATGTGCGCTGTGATTGCTGCACAGCATTCCGCCGTTACGTCTTTTAGCCGCTCCGGGAGCCAGGCCTCAACTCTGGTTGCGAGAAATCTTGCATCTGTTGCCACCGGAGTGCCTTGATGAGCGAGTAGAAACTGATGAAAAGAGTTTGACCGAATCAACGCGAGGTGCTCCACTCAGAGTAGAACGTCCAAATGTATTACCCTGAGCATAAATCCGTTTGGAGTGCCATCCTGACTCTTTCCATCTGCCTCCTGGGATCGAGCTGTGCAAAAGCGTTCCCTTCTTCTTCCAAAGAAAACGAACTTGCCGTCGAATTGATCTTCCTTTTCAATCTGGACCGCACCGGGATCTGTTATCAGGATCACCTGACTGTCATTCAGCCTTCGAACTGGCCGCTTGTTCAGAGGGAGATTCGCGCACAGATTGCCAGGGGACAGTCCGCAACCGAGACCGTAAGTGTATTCGGTCCGGCGGCGCCGGGAAGCAATGCCCATTTCGCGGCAACGCTTGCACCGAGCGGTAAGGTCTATCTTGGTGCGGACAATAACCCAAGTTATCGTATTATCGATCCGTCCTCTAATACAGTAACAATTTACGCATCATCCACCGGCGGGACCGGTGGCGGGGCACTTTCTCTAAACGAGAAGATCTATTATGCACCCTGGGGCAACACGGCCTATCAATTCACAAATACAACAAACAATTCCCTGGGCGTATTGGGCCCCACTGCAGGTGGAGCCTTCGCATATGCCAGCGCTATCCAGGCACCCAACGGGAAAATCTACCTCCTCCCGTATAACAATCAACCCTACCAGTATATAGATCCGTCAAACGATACCGTAACTACTTTCGCTGCAGCATCGGGCGTGAACGCATATCGCGGCGGAGTGCTCGGACCCAACGGCAAGATTTATTTGGTTCCGTTTAACAACACGTCGTACAGATACATTGACACGACAAACAATACAGTCAACACATTCGGACCTGCGGCACCTGGCAGTGGAGCCTATGTCGGCGGAGTCCTTAGCCCCAATGGAAGAATCTATCTTGTTCCATACGGCAACACAGCGTACCGATACATCGATACGTCAAACGACACCATCGGTACGTTCGGGCCAGCCGCGCCGGGAGGCGGAGCGTATTCCGGAGGTGTACTTGCACCTAACGGGAGAATCTATCTGGTACCGGACAGTGCAGCCGCTTATCGATACATTGACACAACGGATGATTCCGTGGGTACGTTTGGCCCTGCTGCGCCGGGCGGAGGTGCGCATATCGGAGGGGTGCTCGCGTTCAACGGAAATATCTATCTTGCCTCAGCTAACAATACGGCCTATCGCTACATTCAGCCTAACGCACGCGGGAACTTCTGCAGTCCCATAGCGTTGTCAGGATACTTTAACAAATTCTGACCGCTCTGGCGATTGCACTCATTCCCGTTCTACTTTTCTTTCTCATCGCCCCTCAAGCAGTTTATTGCGGCTACCGCTTCCACCTGAAGAACCGCGAGGAGATGAAAGTGGTAGCACTGAGGTTGGGTAGGACATCTTCCGAAACACAGACCCATGCTGCCAGCCAACCAGCAAATCAGTCTTGAGATTGGCCAGTGCTCGAGTTATGGACCAGTGATGGGCAGACTGAGGAAGATCGTCGTGCCTCGGCCTTGTCCCTCCGAGTGTGCATAAATTCGCCCCCGATGAACCTCGACAATTTTCTGTGCGATGGCCAGACCCATCCCGATTCCTTCTGCTGCCGGATCCAATTTCTCGAAAATTCGAAATAATCGATCCAGGTATTTAGGATCTATTCCCATTCCATTGTCTCGGACAAAGAATACCCGTCCCTGGTCCTGGATCTCACTACCGATCTCAATAATTGGGAATTCCTGAGTACCCATAAACTTTGCGGCATTGTCGATTAAGTTCTGGAACAAGGCTACTAGACGTGATCGATCTCCACTGACTCTCCACGGCAAATCTTCCATGGCGATTTTGACTTTGCGTTGAGCCAGACGCCCTGCAACCAATTGCGTTGCCTCCTGAACAATGTCACTGAGCACACACTCAACCGGGATATTGTCTTTGCGTCCAATCCTGGTGAACTCAAGCAGCTCTTGGAGCAGGCTATCCATTTTCTGTCCCGCTCTTTCAATGGTACGGAGGTCCCGCTCAAAGTTTTCCTTATCTTCTGCGAGTGCGTCCTGCCTTGCGAAGCCCGCAAACGATTGGATCGTTACAAGGGGACTCCTCAAATCATGGGAGACCGTGTAAGTGAAACGTTCAATCTCCTCGCTCTTTCGCCGGAGTTCTGCTTCCGTTTCCTTGCGAGCCGTAATATCCCGGCCTATTCCCAGCACGCCAATGAGCGTTCCGTCTGAGTCGAACATTGGTGTTTTGATTGTTTCAAGGAGCGCGTCCTTGCCTGTGTCCGCAAACCGAATCCATTCCTCATTCGTAATCGAGCCGCCAACCGCGATTGCCCGGGCGTCCTGAGCTCTAGTAGAATCCGCCAACTCTTGGTCCCAGAAGTCATAGTCGGTTTTTCCAACAATGTCTTTCTCTCTAGCTCCAACATATCGCTCAAACATCTTATTGCAGGCAAGATATCTTCCTTCGACGTCCTTTAGCCAGATAAGATCGGGTATAGTACTCAGCAGCGCTTGTAATCGAGCAGAAGTATTGCGGATACGCTCACTGGCAAGCTTGCGCTCCGTAATGTCCGTGTTTGTTCCGGCCAGTAGAAGGGGTGATCCATCAGGGTTCCTTTCTACAACATTTCCGCGCCCCAGTATCCACACCCAATGCCCTTGCTTGTGTCGCATCCTGAATTCCACCTCGTAGCCATCTTGCTGCTCGGCCAGGACCTTCTGAATTGTGGGGACAGCCATCTCAAAATCATCAGGCTGACAGAGTCCTTTCCAGGTTTCAAAATCCATTGAGAACTCCTGGTCTTTGTAACCCAGCATTTCGTACCAGCGAGCCGTGTAGTACGTCTTCCCGGTTACGTAATTCCATTCCCAAACACCGTCGGACGTGGCTGCCAGCGCGTAGGCAAAACGACGCTCGCTTTCCCTGAGTGCTCCTTCCAATTCTTTATGCTGGGTGACGTCTGTAAAAGTACCGATCAACCCTTGCAGTTTTCCTGTGGCATCGATCAGAGGCGCTCCGCCTACAATCACGTTCAGTCGTTTGCCCTTGCGACCAATCAGTTCCACTTCATAGCTGGACATGATTCCTTGAGCCCGTTTTGCATGTTCAACTTTCATCTTTTCCAGGCTTGCCTGTGGGAAAAAGTCGTGAAACGTCTGACCCGAAACATCAGCGATGCCTGAGATCTCTAACATTTGGCACATTGCGTGATTCATGTAGACAGTGTGGCCAGTGGAGTCGATTTGCCAGATACCTGAAGTACTGGCTTCTGCAAGCGTTCGGTAGCGTTCTTCTTTGTCACGGAGCGCCGTTTCCATGCTAAGACGATCTGTGATATCGTGAATGATGGAGAAAATCCGCGTACCCTCGCTTAGAACGACAGGCCCGGCATACACCTCAACATCGCGTAACGTTCCATTGGCAAGCTTGTGCTTAAAGAAGAAGTGCCCGCGTTCTCCGACTTTTGCGGATTTCAGTTGCCCGGAAATTTCTTTTGCCGGCAACGGATTGATATCTGTAATCTTGAGTGTGAGTAGATGCTCTCGACTAAAATTGTAATACCTGCACGCTGCCGGATTTGCATCAAGTATGGCGGCGGTATCCGGATCCAGCAGCAGCATTATGGTATTGGAGTTATTAAAGATTGCGAACAATTGTACCTTTGTAGTCCGTGAATTCGCCGCCGCCTCGCGTTCCTCCAAGGGCAAGCCGCATTGGTTCGGATGGACGGATGTCTTGCGCGGAAACAATCGTTTCTCCCAATTCACCGGAGGGCGTGCGCCGTATAATGCGCATATTTGCATTCTCATCAAGCTCGCCGAGGACCAGTTCTTCACCGCGATGCGCTGATTCTGCGCGGAGCAGGCCCTGGCTAATTTGGATCAACGTTGCAGACCGCGAACCATCCGCTTTCGTGTGCGCACCATGCTGCGCGTCAAACTCCCCCACGACTTCCATCAGGCCTGCGAGCATGCTCGCCGATTGTTCCATCTCACGGATTGTCTCCCGGTATGCTGTTCGGTATAGAACCGCTATGGTCGTGATCGTCGAAGCCACGGCGAGAAGGATCATGCCTACGAGGAGCCACGCAGGCGAAACTTTTTGCGGCCTGAACCTCATATCCTCTGTAGGTGGATTTCGGCCTCCGAAATGTCTATCCATTTAGAGCATATGATGGGACGCGGGCAATGCCAGAATCTGAAAACTCGAGCGAGAGACAGTGCCCGGTTAGTGGCCTGTTGTGGAACAATACGACAGAACATCGCATAGCCCGCCGGAAGAATCACCTTCATTGGGCAGATCGACGGACCCGTTTTTTAAGCTTTCAGGGACGCGGCAAATTCCGGCTTCAATCCGTTGATAAAGAACATCCGAATGTCACTCTTACCCTTAACCTGAATGAGGCCGCGTTCTTCGGCTTCTACGTATTCGCGGATCAATGCGTAGGTTGTCTCCGATACATTCAGGCGAGCAATCTGACCCGCTTCTTCCATGCGACTTGCTACATTCACGGTGTCCCCCCAGATATCGTAGACAAACTTCTTCTCGCCGATTACACCCGCCACAACCGGCCCGGTATGGAGGCCGATCCGAATATTCCATGATGTCTGACTTTGAAAGCGCGAGGCCAGGGATTGCATGAATGCGAGCATATCCAGAGCGCATAACGTTGCGTCCAATGCGTGAGTCATGTTCTGTCGGGGGAGACCACCAGCGCACATGTACGAATCGCCAATGGTCTTCAGTTTTTCCAGTCCGTATTTGTCCATTAGCCCGTCAAAATAGCGGAAGCAGCGATCGAGCTCTGTGACAAGAGCGTCCGGTGGCATCTTTTCAGCGGCGGACGTAAACCCTTCGAAGTCGGTAAAAAGAACGGTGACGGAGGGCAAGTAGGTTGGCTTAACCCGGCCGGTTTCCTTGAGCTCTTCTGCAACCGCTGCCGGCAGAATGTTGCGAAGCAGGCCGTCTGAACGATCGCGGGCTTCGACTAGTTCCGCAGTTCGCTCCACTACTTTCTCTTCCATCTTCTTCGAAAGAACCTCCGCCGTGTTAAATGCCGTTGCGAAGCGACGCGATAGCAAGAATGCCTGGGAGAAAAAGAACACAAACACACCCAGGGGCACCAGAAATGTCGACTGGATAAGTCGCATTGCGTACGCGATGTCGTTGACTACGGAAAGGAGGAGGATACTCGCGCCCACGAGAAATGTTCGAGCGGTTTCGCGCTTTCGGATTGTTGCAACCGCGACTAGATATACCGCATACACGGCAAAGATCAGGACGAGTATCTGGTACGCTACAAGCGTCTGTGTGTAGATGGGCAGTGGAGCGAAGATGACTACAGCCGAAAACAAAGCTGTCACAATGACAATTGAGCGATCGATCCAGATCAATCGTTCCTCCGGGAAGAGAGACGAAAGGAACAGCAGAATTGCGGGCCCGGCCAGATAGAAGGTCAGGTATTCAAGGAAGGTAGAAACTTGCCAGGTGATCGGCAGAATGCGAAACGCAAATGCTTCCCCGGTAACAAACAGCCGCACACCCATCGCAAGACAAAAAACGGCAAAATATAGCGGCGAGCGGTCCTGCGGGCGTAGAGCAAAAAGTCCAAAGTGATAAAGCGCCATCACGAAAAGAGAACCAAAGAGAAAGATATCAAACCAGATCTTCCTGTTCTGAGCTCCCTCAAGGTCCTGCCGCGTCCCGATCTCAAGCGGGTCACGGAAACCGGGGCGGGGATAAATTGAATTCGCAAAGTGCATCACAATTTCGAGTTTATCAGAACTTTCCAGAGGCAGGACGATCGGTGCATAATAGATCGGCTTTGTACGCTCGGATCCTTCAAGAATGTTGCCGTTGCGAGTGCGCTCGGTTCCATTTACGTAAAGCACGAACACTGTATCCGCCGAAGGTAGGCGCAAGGCCAGATCACGCGAGCCGCGAGGTAGTTCTACGACGAGACGAAACGTCGCTTTGCCATCGATCGGCAGGGGCTTTTCTTCTAATGTATAAGAGGTCCAATGCGCGGGGACGGGAACGGTACGCGCCCCTTTGAGCGAACCCTCAAGGCCTACGGGGGCATCCAGTTCGTTCCAATGAAACTCCCAATCGCCTGAAAGCTGGAGCGGGCCTCGCTTTCCGAAATCCCATTCTCGCAAGTCGGCCCGACCATCGGCTATCCTGGGCGGAACGAAACTCTCCCGTTCACGGACGCAGGATCCCGAGAAGGCGATCAAAAGACACAAAAAGCAGATTCTTGACACTCAGAGTACTCCGCTTTCACAAAAGCTTTGGCGCCATCGTGAGCAAGAGAAATTCCGGATGTGTCGAGGAAGAAGTGATTGATCATGGCATTGCCTGGCCCACAATCGTAA
Source organism: Leptospirales bacterium (assembly GCA_016788865.1). Lineage (GTDB taxonomy): Bacteria > Spirochaetota > Leptospiria > Leptospirales > Leptonemataceae > JAEUSB01. The sequence goes on along the minus strand of JAEUSB010000108.1, from coordinate 48,536 downwards.
AGGGATAATCCAATGCTTTTCTTACGGAGTACTGCAATTCTGATACTCCTCTTAGCCTCACAATGTGCTCGGTACAATGCAACCCAGGGCTGGTTCGCACTTCTTGCGTTGAATAGCCCCTCTGGTCCCTGGTGGGATCGCTCCTGGAGCGCCAGGCGACCCATCACAATCAACAACACCGGTGGGGCCTTGCCCGGAATGCCTGTTCTTGTCCACCTGACTTCCGCGAACTTTTCATTTTCTACTGCTCAGGCCAGCGGAGCCGACGTATGTTTTACATCTGCGGCTTCTGTGCAATTGCCTTCAGAGAAAGATGTGTTCACCTCTTCTGATGCGGCATTCTGGATACGGACCGATCTTGCCTCCGGAGATAACTCTATCTACGTCTACTATGGCAGTTCATCGAGTTGTCCTTCGGCGGGCAGTGTCTGGGATTCTTCGTACCGCGCAGTGTACCATTTAAGTTCTGACCCGTCATCCGCGGTTCCTGATTCCGCGAATACCAATTCGCTGACGGCCACGGCTATGACGGCAGCAAATCTAACGGCCACAAATTCTACATATGGAATGACATTCAACGGTACGACGCAATATTTGAAAGCACCTGACTCTGCAACGCTGCGCATTCCCTCCAACGCTAGCATTGAGGTTATTTACAGAGCCAATCCTTACTCGGCAAATGCGCATTACCTTGTAGAGAAAGGAGACAGTGATTTTGATAACTACGCGCTGTATCTAAAGAAGAACGGTGCCTTTACTTGCACAGCCGCCGTGGGATGTGCGGCCTTTGAGTTCCGCGATGCGTCATCGACATATGTAGATGTTACAGGAACCGTGCCCATGACGACCGGGACATATCACACGCTAGCCGCCAATTTGAACGACACATCCAACCAGGTAGATTTTTACCTCGACGGTGCATTCGCCGAAACACGTGCCGGCGCACTTCCGGGCAACACATGGGCGCAGCCCCTTTCGGTTGGGGCTCAGAATTTTGGAGCTGCCAACTTCTTTTTCTCCGGCATCATCGATGAAGTGCGAATCTCGGACACGCTCCGATCTGCAGATTACTACGCGTTCACGCACAGGAATGTAACCCTTGGTTTAACACCGCAAGTGGGTGCACAGGAAACACAGTAGTTTACTCGACGCCAGGGCAACCTGCCTTGTAGCCTCAAGGATCGAACCGTCAGATCGTCGCGCGCACTGATTGAACCAATCAACCTGTGTATTCTTGCAACGCTCTTTCTCTACGACTGTGTCACTGATACGTCTCATCCTTACCAATGCCGATAGCTTTAAAGCCCAGCTGCACAGCAGCTTTCATTTCTTCTCGCGAAAGAGAAGGATCCACTAGCATTTCCTGGAACATATAACCAACAATCACTATGCACACCGGTCTGCCGCTTGCATCGACCACCAGGCCTCCGACCGGATCAAACTTTGAGTGCCGGAAGTCGTCGGTTACCGAAATCTTGTCGCAACCGTCCGTCTCTTTCAGTGAAACGAGCATAACCGGAAAGGCTTTGAGCGAATACTCTTCCGACTTCTGAGGTTGCTCATTCTTTCCATACGGAGCTAGAATTCCAATGCTGCACTTTTCTTTTTCGTTCCGCCTAAAGCCGAACCCTACCAGCCCATTTTCAAACACCGCGCGCATGGGACCGTTCTGAATTGACTTCAATTCGAGACGCTTCCGCGGTGCCGTGAAGTGCGGCTCATCGGGAGCGCGGTAATTTCTCTGTCCCGCGGCGAACCCATTTTTGATTCGTTTTACGCTTGTGATTGGGGGATCGCACTGCCTGCGCTGAAATGGACAGTCGTCAGTGGCTGGCAGTACATCTGAAACCAACTGATCATTCTTTTCCCGCATCGGAATCACAAAACCTGCGTGCACTACCAGATATCCCTCACCAGTCCGAACAATGTTGAGCATCCAATCGTCTGCGGAACTCGAACCGTCGCCGCGGGAGACCTGGGGTTGTAACTGCATTGTGATCTTTCCATCGTGCGATACAAAAGGGAAATACGTGCCGCTCCAGGGGTCCGCAAAAAGACCGGATGACAACAATAGAATCGAACAAACGACTGAAAGCCTCACACAGCATTAGACGAAGCGCCTGCACTTTTTGAAACGCGTTCAGATTAAGCAACAATCAAAGTTGAGCAAGCATGGCGCGAAACGCATCATTTGGGACTGTGCCCTGCCCGCCAATGGACAATTCCGGTTTGATTCCCTCAACAAAATACATACTGATCTCACCCTTGCTCTTGGCCTCCACCTTACCCCTGTAAGCGCATGTGAAGAAATCTTTTACCAACGCGTAGGTTACCTCAGAGATGTTTACTTTGCCTACGCTGCCGCTGGATTCCATTCGACTTGCGGTATTGACGGTGTCTCCCCAGATGTCGTACGCAAATTTGAATTTGCCTACGACGCCTGCAATGACTGGCCCTGAATGAACTCCAATTCTAATCTCCCAGAATGGTTCATTCAAAGCGATCTTGATTTCTCTCATTTGCAACATGAAGTTATTGATCTCAAGGGCGGCCAGAATTGCATCCACGGGATTAGTTTGGTTTGGTTTGGGTAGACCGCCCGCGCACATATAAGAATCCCCAATCGTCTTGATCTTTTCCAAACCAAACCGAACGGCAACCTCGTCAAAATAGAAAAAGCACTTATCCAATTCTTCAATCAGAGCGGCAGGATCCAATTTTTCTGCCGCGCTTGTGAATCCCTTGAAGTCCGTGAATAGAACAGTAGCCAAATCAAACCGCTTTGGTTCAGCGCGACCTTTTGTCTTTAGCTCGGTTGCAACCTGCTCAGGCAAGATATTCAAGAGCAGATCATCGGATTTTCTCTTTTCCAGGGCGAGATCCTTGGTGCGATCCTGAACCTTAATCTCGAGAGAGTCCTTTTCCTTTGCAAGCTCATCATACGCGCGAGCATTCTCCAGAGAAATGCCCGCAAGAGAGCAGAATGCACTGAGCAATTCTTCATCGGTAGATGAGAATGGACTGCCATCCTTCTTGTTCAGCACTTGAATTACGCCGATAGTTTCTGCTCTGGGATTCTTAATGGCCATGCACAGAATGGATTTTGTCAAATAGCCGGATTTGCGATCGAACTCCGCATTAAAACGAGGGTCCGCATACGCGTCAGGAATATTTGCCGTCACACCGGATGCGGCAACGTCACCGGCAATACCTGCACCCAGGGGAATGCGAATCTCTGCGCCGCCTTGAGCAACGCGCGACCAGAGTTGTGCATTCTGTGAATCGAGTATGAAAAGCGTGGACCTGTCCGCACTCATGACCTCTGTCACCTTCTCAATGATTTGGCCGAGCAGCGTGTCCAGGCTTATCTCTGCCATGATGGACCGCGCGACGTCCATGAGCTGAGACAGCCGCGCGAGCTGATTGTGCAGACCATTCAGCTGGGCTGCCCTGATATAGTAGCGTCCATCCTCGCGCACAAGCACACCAGGCAGGAGGTCGGTCCCGCGACGACCGTACTGAATTATGGCATCTTCGCTCACTGTCTCAAGTATCGGTGAGTCGAATGGTTATATACAGAGCCCTCTTAAAAGCACCTCCCCAATCAATTGCTGTTTCCAGCGATCGTGCAAGCTGACTCATTTCCAGTCCCGTTACGGAAACCTGGTTGAAAATCATATCAGGGCTCGAACAGTACCCGTAGCAGGTGATTCACAAGTTCTTTACGCCTGGCCTGCTAATGACAGACTTTTCCCATGACACGCTACTGCCTGCTTCCGATGCTTACGCTGCTCTTGTCCTGCTGGAGCACCACTGCCCGGTTGGGCATCTGGCCTGGGGACCGCTTAAGCGGTTACGCGGAAGCACCTGCAAACGCGTACTGGCGGCGAGCCACTGTTACTACCAGTCACGAAAAAGGTTACGCCGGCGGCCATGGAGGTGGCACAACTTTTCATACGATCACAGTGGACCTGCGGTTGTACCGACCGGGAGCCGAAAACCAGGAGTTCATTCTGGAAAAGGGAACGCTCCCGCTCACATCGGAATCGGAATATATCTACGGGCTTGTTTCGCGGGATTACAACCTGCGCTTCTCACCGGACGGAACAAAGCTGGCCATTACATATGACGGCAAGGTCTACGGTTACGTTGCCCTTGATACTAAGAGTCGCGCAATCCTGTTTCACCGCGAAAGACCATTTCACCCGCCGGCGGGCGAAGGCTTCTGGAAAGAGTTCCCACCTCTTGAAGAGTACGCGGCAATGCTGCTTGCTGATCTACAGTTTACAAAGGACGAAAGGTTTCGTACCGCCGGATACAAAGAGGAACCTCCAGCTTTTCGTACAATTGATTCAGCGTCGGAGGATGGTGTGGTTGAGCTCACCGACCGGTTTCTCCAGGATTATCAGGTCAACGAAAAGATTTACATGGCTGCACTGAAGGGTGCACTTGAAGTCTCACGGAACTTCCCACTGACAAAAGAGCGGCTAGAATTCCTGATGCGATTCTATCCCCAGTACCCTCAGGCAAGACCGTTGATTCACAAATACCTGGGGCAACAGAATCTGGGCGTGAATGCAGTTTCCTATGCTGCGATGATTCTGTCCGCCGCTCCGGACAAGTCTGACCAGAAACTTCTAGCCGAGTCGCTGCTGCGGTTTACTCAGGAAATGGAAAACTCTGACAGCAACTACCGGGTTTATCACAACTGGGACTTTAATCCAATGCTCTGGGCCATTGCAGCACACGCGCACAAACTCCCATTGAGCAATCCCGGGCTCACTGCCGCATTGCAGCGGGTTCTTAGCATCCACAGAGACGACTTAATTTATGACGTTCATCCGGCGCAGGTGTATGCAATCCAGGCTTTGACCAGTTACCGGGTAAAGCCCCAGGTCAAGATGCTCGATAAGGAGATTGAAAACACGGAAACCCTGCCCAAAGTCTGGCCGAGCGAATATCGGGATCCGCACAAGGATTACTGCGAATGGCAGGAACAATACTCTGACTGCAAACGTTATCCGCTTTCTCTCTGGTTAGACGCGTCTTTAAAGAAATAACTACTTTGAATCAAACCACTGGAAACCGAACGAATGGTGGACGGCATTGCGCCAGTCTAAGTCCAGCGCGGCTGCAATCTTTGGCATTGCCAGTGCGTTCACTTGAACTTCTTAATCAAATAGACAACATTGCCAGGCGCTTTGTAACGCACTACATCGAACAATCCCAGAGTAATCAAGATCCCCCTGCCATGTTCAAGCTGCGATGATTCCACGGCGCGAATTTCGCCAAGGAGGTCTTCAAATGGAAAGCCAAGCCCTTGATCAGTGATCTTATAGAGCACTCGCGATTCATTCAGGGAATAATCTATGCGAACTGTACGCATACGGTATTGAGGCAGCTGGCATCGCATTTGCAAAAACTTAAGATAATCCCCGTCCTTCTGAGCTCGGGTTTTGTCCTCAAAACTTACGGCCAGATTTCCGTGCTCAATAGCATTGATCACGATTTCACGAAGGCCCAGACGCAGGTCCTGCGCGTCCCTAACGTCCGTATATCGCGCAATATTCTGAACAAGTCGGTGTGAAATCTCTTCCGCCTCAACAAGGCTGTTTGTGATTTCGAAACACTGGCGCTCCCTAACAAATCTTGGAAGCAAATGATCGCGCATCTCAGACTCTGCCCGCCCCTGTAGTTCCCATCGACCTGATGCCTCTACGACTTCAAATACGAAATCAGAGGTAACGGGCTCCGCGCCAATTACCTGCTGTAGACCAATGGGAAAACCGTAATTTCTTTGTGTGCGCACTGCTTCCTCAAGCGCGGCTCGAATGACTTGCTTTTCCTCCATGCTTTCCGCGCGCACGAAATCCAGAAAATCTCTTCCCTCGATTTCGCGCGCCGATGCTCCGACTATGTTCAGCAATGCTCGATTGGCCCAGATAAAACGAAACTCGCGGTCGAGAGAAAACACCAGCCGTCGCGAGCCATCGATGACGGATCTGTAGCGTCGATCAGATTCTATTAAGAGCCTGTGAGTCCGGAGTAGCTTTCGCGAAATTATCAATGACTGTGACAGAATTACAAAAAAAAGTCCATAGGGTCCAAGATGCGCTGTTCGTATGATTTCGTTTGTGTGGAGTAGATCGTTTCCTACTGCAATTAGCCCTAGAATTTCGGACAGGAAGAAGGCCAGAGCTCCTTCGACGTTCACACGCAAAGCCAGGATAGGGGCAGCGAGGCAAAATGCAAAGGCCAGAATGGAAAGAATCTGGGATGGAACGACCAGGTGACTGTAGAAACTCACGGGGAATACAAGCAAACTGCTCTGCAGAACTGCCGCCGCAAGAAAAACCTTAACGACAACCTGGGGAATACGGCCCGCGAAAACGCATGAAGTATATTTCAGGCCGAGCGCCGGAATCCAGAACCAGGAAAAAAACTCCAGGCGACTGTACACATCAAATGGGATTCCCGGAATAAATTCTGTTACCAGCCTGAAGTTCGTCGAAATAGCACGCACAAAAATCGCGAGGCTGAAAAGTCCAAACCACAGAGGCACGTTGTCGGATCTGTGGTACACATAAAGCATTACATGGTATAGACCCATGATAAAAGCGATAGCAACGACCATGAGTTCGAGTTCTCTCTGCAGTCGAAAGGCCGCTTCCATGGCTGATCGCTCGCCTATAACTGGCGCGCTCCACATGCCTCCTTTTCTGTAGTTGAAGTTTGAGACTTCGAGGAGGATCTCCAGGCGCCCATCCTCGGTGCCCCTGAGTTCACACAAGAGGGGAACGGTGTCAGGGCGGAAAGTCTTTGGATCTGATGATGGTTCTCCAGACTTGCAGACTTCTTTTCCGTTTGCAATTACGCGAACTGCAGTTCCCTGCTCCATCATTGCAAGGCTGAGGCGCTGGTTTGGAACGCGGGCAGCCAGGCGGAAAGTGCCAAAGCCTTTGCCGTCCGGAAAACCACCCGATCTGTAATAGTTCCAGGAACCGGGCACCATAACTCGAACAACACTTTTAGAATCTTGTTTTTCAGCTTCTTGCAGTGGCGTTGCGGACAAGAAGCGCGCCGGGTAAAAACTCCACTCTCCGCGGATTTCAAGCGGACGGCTCAGATTACCGAGGTCAATCGAACCCGCGCGGGCGGCTCCGGTGACTTCCGGACTACAGTGCGCGAAAGCGGGCAACACAAAGAGCGCAAGCCACCTCATACGCTAATGTCCGAATTCTAGTGGAGGAAGCAAGCTTTCTACAAAGACCAGCTATACGCGGAAATGGTTCAAGGCAGTTTCTTCCCTCGCTGTGAAACCAATGCGCATGACCTGACCATTGACTCTGCTATGTCCGCAATTTTTAAATGCAAGTATTTTCCGACTCCCGTATTCTGGTAGCATGAAATCCGGCTTAAATTTCTTCAAGGGGAACAAGGTAAACGGGACGGAATGGCAAATCAGTCTCAGCCCTTCTTACAAGGGAACGGCAAGCGTTACTACAATAGAAGAAGTCACAAAAGATAGCGAAAGCGTGTCTTACGAAGTTGAAGATCAGGATTTTCCTTCTTACAGGGCGGCACAGCTTTACGCACTCGATCTGGCAAAGAAGCGAAAATCAGATGGATTCGTTTGCGTTGATGAGCCAGAGGACCCGCCAGAGCTTCGCGAAGAAGATGCTGTTGCCGGGCGTTTCAGCAAAGAATTTCTGATCGGTTCGTTTGGATTGCATGAGGGTAAGTCGCCTCACTCTGCAAATCTGCGCGATTTGTCGGCGATCTTTGACGGGACACATTTCCCTGGATGTCAACTCCCGCCAATCCATGTGGCCACAATCGACCTCGACCAAATTGAAATTTTCCCTGAGAAAGTGCGCGATTACGGAAAGCTGCATATCCTTTATTCAAACCATGAGGAGTGTGACGCCTGGATGCTCGATGATCCGAATGGAAGCGGGAGAATGTCATTTCGCAGAGGCAAGGATGGTCGTGTCGCAATCGACAGAGCCGAGGAGTTCGAAACGTCATGTGGCGGCGGAGAACCGGAAGATGTGCAGGGCGGTCCGGAGTGGGATCTCTTCCTTGATGCGCCCGATCCCGATCGCCTCGATGTGCGGGGAATCCGAGTTGGTGGAGCGCCAACCTGGTGGCAGTCGCCGGAATGGCCCGATTGTCCTGACTGCGCCCAACCAATGTTTTTCATCGCAGAGGTGCAAGCCATTCAGGTCCCACCTGGAAATGCCGGCGGCGATCAACTGCTGAACGTTTTTCTCTGCGAAGCGTGTGCAGTTGCAAGCATTGTCATGCAGTGCACATGAGTGGCGCACGTCATGAGCGCGCTATTCCGATCTTTTCAGTCATAGGTCCAGGGCCCAAATAAATCAGGAGATTATGCGGCAATAGTTTGCGACCGCAAGGGAAAACTACGATAGAGGCTGGGCCAGACAATACTCTTTCAAACAAGCCGGACGTTCTACTGAAACTACTAAAGGAATTTTAGTATTTAAGTCACTCCATTGACCTCGTCATGCCTGTTTTGTGATGCGGAGAGATGTTTCCCGGAATAACATATCCCTGCGCATACTGGCTGTTAGACTCTGATCCATAACGATGCTGGAAACGTCACTGATGTTTCCGCAGATGGTGTAAAATTGATTGCCCTTTGTTCGCAGTCGCGTTCACTGGCGAGGGAACAAGGCCCATCGGCGCCCCACGGAGATTACCATGCCGAAAATGGGCGCCCCACGAATCCAGACACTGGCCATTGTTTTGGCTGTCTTACTGCCGGTTGCGCTATCGGCGGAAACTCCATTGGAAACAGCCATTTGCGACAATGACCTTTCGCGGGTGCAGGAATTGGTACGCGCCGGGGCCAACGTAAATGAGAAGCAGGGTGACGGTGACAACTATCCACTCCTGATAGCCTGCTACTGCTATGGGGGTCGTCCCGAGATCGCTCGCTATTTGCTTTCCGTGGGAGCCAAAGTGAACCTGCACCCACGGAACTCATACAGCGCACTGATGTGGGCCATTCAGAGCTACGAGTCGGTCAGCCCAAACGACCCAATGCGCCAGGTTGCATTTCTAATGTTGGAACGCGGCGCTGATGCAAACTACGTAGACCCGGCCACCGAACGCACACCGTTGATGGGTGCCGCAGAGCAGGGAGACAGACAATTGGTTGAACTCCTGCTCAGCAAGGGCGCTGATCCAGGTCCAAAAGCCAGCGGGGACTGGTGCGAGCCTGGGAATCCCGGCATGCTTTGCTCTGCTGCCGATCTTGCCCGAAAGCGCGGACACGTTGAGCTCGCTCAATATTTGGAGAAGAAAGCTCCGTCTCCGAGCCCGACCGCCTCCACTAATATAGTAACACTCACCGAAGCAAACTGGAAGGAACAAAGCCGCGTGAAACCCATCATCGCCGTCGCCTATTTCGCATGCGGAACAACTTCGTCGGTATTCAAGTATGCATTGCACGACCTCAAAGGTGTGAATGTTGCAACTATCGATGTCGACGGGGGCAATATTTTAAATCACGACCTCTTTGGCTGGGATGTCTTATATCTCATCTGGAAGGGGAAGGTCGTGAAAGCCGCTATTGCCGATCAGGAGGTGAGAACATCTTTCGTTCGTAATTGGGCGAGGAAAACCTTGAGGGAGAATGGCATTCCGTATGAATTGGGTCCCGACGAACCGTTCATCGCGGAACCGATTTCTGTGCCCGGGGATTTGCGCCTTTCCGACGAACTTGCAGGTACGTTTAATTTTGACAACGGTCCCAAAAACTCCGCGCCGGGGGCCACGCAGCAATTCCTGGTGAGCAACGGTGAGTCTGCGTTTTCCATTTCTGGCGGAACGCTCAATAGCACGGGAGAAGACATCCGCGACGATTCAGGCGCCGGATTTGGCATCGTTCGTGACGAACCGAAGGATGGCCTGACCATTCACCTGAATTTCAACCTCCAGCAGCGCGAGGCAGGATTGGGTGACGGTTTTCTCCTGGCAGCGTGGGGCGACTACATCAAGGTTTCTGTCCTTAATCATCGATTGCACGTCTCCCTTCGCGCAGATAAAAGTCTACCCCAGGGGCAGAACTCCACCTACTTTGATGGCGATTACGTCAGCGACGACGTTGTTACTTTCAACACGTGGCACGACCTGGTTGCTCGTGTGGATCCTAAAACAAAAAGGGTTTCATTGACTCTGGATGGCAAACGGCAGAAAGACGTCGTTTTGAGTGGGTTGTTTCAAAAATTGTACACAAAGAACGAAAATAGCAATATGGCCGTTTTCGATTTCGGTCCCTGCGGCTGGATAATGAAAGGATCTATCGACAACCTGTTCATTTACGAGAGAGCGTTGAACGACAACGAAATGAAGGCTCTTTACGAACAGCACAGAAAGCTTATGCCCGTTATGGCAATGCGAACGCTCTCCGTAGGTCTTTCTGACAAGCATCAGAAGTTTCTGGCCGCTGCCTACGCCGGTAACAGTAGCAAGATGGGAAAACTAGATGCGGACCGCATTGATAGTGCGTATAACGGTTGGACGGCACTCCTGTATTCAGCATATTTTGGCCGTACGGCTCTCGTGCAGGCGCTGCTCAAGGCCGGGGCCAATCCATTCGCAACCGTCGGCGGATGGGACGCCGCTCGGATTGCCCGCAAACGCGGTTTTCCCGAAACAGCGCGCGCAATCGAAGCAGGAATGCTTGCCTCACCCCTGGCCAAGCAACCCGGCTTTGCGTTCCCGGCGAGAACTGCAACTATGCCTGCTGTCGCCGTACCGCCGGGAGGATAGTTCAACGACGAGACAAATTTCAAGTAGGAGCATCGTCGCGGACCAGGAGCGTAGCTTTGTATTCGCTCGGGGTCAATCCAGTGTACTTGCGAAAGATTGCATTAAACGTTGATTTGGAATTGAATCCACATTCGAGGGCCACGCGGATGATGGGATAATTCCTGAACTCGTCCTGCTGTAGTCGTGTTGTGACTTCTCTGACTCGATAGTCATTTACAAAGGAATAGAAATTCTTTTGCAGCAAGGTGTTCAAAACCTGGCTCACATTGTTTGTTGTGGTACCGATGGATCTGGCAATCTCGGTGATGTCGAGATCTTCGTTCAAATAGGGCTTTCTCTCCTCCATATGTTGCAGAAGGGTTTCCAGTAGCTGCCTGGCTTTGTCCGTCTCCAACCGCGATTTTGCATACTTTGGATTGCCCCGTCGCCCGTCGATTTCTTCAACGGTAGGTCCGGCCTTGCTGAAGATCGTCGGCTGTCTCATGATGAAAAAGCAAAGCATAGTCAGATAGGCAATGAAGGTGGCGTTAACGAGTTCGGTCGTGTACAGTCTCCATGAATCGTTCAACTCCAATGAGTGAGATGTCACCTGAGCGCAAAACCCTAGCATAAATAGCCAACAAATCACGTTGACCCATGCCAGCGAATTGGCCTCTGAAACATTGGCAAAAAAATCGCGCACTCTGCCTTTGTGCAATCGCAGTACGTAGATGGTTCGCACATTGTAGGCGAGCATACTGATCGGACCGGCTGCGAGATACAAATGGATTACCGGTCCAAGGGTTGGTGTAGCATCTCCGATTGTAGCGAGTTCAAATCTAAAGTCCGTAGTCAGTGCCAGTAAGAATGAAATCAGAAAAGGTAGAAAATGTAGCCCATCAATCCATCTGAGTCTGGGCTTCTCAACCATGAGAGATCGCGTGTACAGATACAGGAACGGTCCGTATGCGAGGAAATATCCCGTGACTCGAATAAATGGAAGGAAAGCATCTGGCCCAAAGTTCGCTTGAATCCCGCGTCGCGTTATGGCCAGCGAAACAAAGGCGATCCAGAAAAGACCTATCAGATCGTGAAGACCCCGCTTGGGCTTGGTAAGCAGGAAACACGCAGAAAAAAGCATCAGCATCATGCTCAGTAGGACACTGGGCGGAATCAGCTGCAGGACTTTCATTCGGAGGTTGCTCTTCTCATTTATGGACCAGACTTGAAGTTTGTAGCAGTCCGGACATGTGTCAACCAGATCAACGCTCCATCCTTCCCTCTCCGAAGAAATAATCCCGATCAGAATTGACATGCTCGAGCTCCATCCATTAGTTCAGTTAGCCAGAGAACGTTTACCGGCAATCGGCAGTGGTGCAGATCAGGGCATTACATACAGAGGAAAGCTTTGCAAGAACACAAGGTTGAATGGCTGAACCAGAGCGTACGACGGTCGGACGGACCAATCCTCGAAGCTACGCGGCAGCTTGCATTGGCGTCAAGTGAGCCATGCCAGAGCGTGGACTGGAACGGGCAGACCTGGTACTACGGCACTGGCATTCGTCCCGCCGATCATCCAATGCGCGACGAAATGCGCGTTCTGGAATATGCGATGGATCATGCAGACTGTCTGTTCTGCGAAGGTAAAGATGTGCTCGTGGTTGCACTCCAGGGCGTAGTATCACCGCAATCCGGGGACGCCTATTATGATTATGAAGTTAAGTGCAATACCTGCGGAAAGTATTCTGCAGTCTCCTACTCGGAAGATTGATGGGATTGACTCCATCTATCACCTTGCTGTGCGACCTGCAAGATGATTGCCCTGCAGAATGGTCGAGCACTCAAGCATATGTTTCGAACAATTGATCACACGCCGGCCCTGCCGGGTCGGCGTGAAAAGAGTTTGTCATTTGGAATTTTGTTCCAGAATCCGTTTGGCTTTTCTTTGCCAGAAGCGAAAGTTGTCGTAACCGCACTTTTCCATACTCAATGCCATTGCCGCCCAGATGCCGGACTGTAAATTAGGAGAGAGTTTCAATTTTCTCCGATCGAGAGCGAAGAACACCTGAAGGGCAGATTCATGATCCCCGGCTTTCTGGAAAGCATAGGCCGCGTCAATTTGGCTTTCGACATCAATTGTGGCATCAGGAGAAGATCTGAGTGCTTGCAAATATCTTATTGCCTTCTCATCGTTCGCGAACTCTGCGAAGGGAACCGAATGCAATGATGTAGCCAAGAATACTTTTCTTATTCCCGGTGTCATTTCAGAGAAGGCAAGTTCCAGTACCATACCCTTGAGGCGAACCTGCTGACCCAGCCCAGTTGAATCGAGATACTTTACACCTGACAGGTTTATTATAATCTTTGTTTGTTTGCCCGGCAGAAGGTTCGCCAGGCAAGCAGTCCACACACCGGAACTATCGATGCTCCAATCTCCGGAAAGACCCAGACGAAATGTCTCTGGATTCAGCTGATGAACATCGATGAGTAGGTGGTCATCCATACGCAGAGAAATCCCTCAAAGGAATACGGCCATTGTGAGTGCATCAATACATCAATAATGGTCCTCATACCCCTCGTGCGGAATTTTTACCCAGGCTTCCGTGACCAGGTTGAGAATTGGATCTCCAACGGCGCCGGCGAGATTTTCAAGTGCTTTTCGTGCATCCTTAAAAAGCCACCCTTTGGAATTCAGGCACATCCATGCGCCAGTAAAGTCTTTTTCCTTTATTAGCCGATCAAATGTATCTTTCTGCGAAGTTGTGATGAACCATTCCGGTGGGTTTACCATTTCAGAGATTCTTTTATGCAGTGTGTCGTATATTTCCACTGTGCAGATTTGTCTCATAGTATCCGGAGTTAACTTCATCTTATTATGAGGGAAATCAAACTTGTACGAATCTAACTCATCATCGTTGAAGCAAACGATTGGCGTGTCTTCCTTGAATGCGGAATGACTCCGGAGACCCCGGGGAGTCGAGTCAATCTCCATTGCTATTTTCAAAAGCTGTTCTGGCGCGTTGACCCCGGCGGCACGTGCGAACTCTTTAGTTTCTTCGCCCAATTCCTCGAATATGCAAATGTGCGCAAAGACAGTGCTGAGAAGAATTGGGCGAAGGTTCGCGCGATTTCGAGCGCGTGATGAGGGCCACCAAGACCAATATTTGTATTCAATTGTGCGAATGTCAATTTTCTTGATGAGCTAAAAAAGTGCATCCAATAGCCGAAGTAGTGTGGAATGGAGGATGAACTCCACCATGGAATAAACGCCGGTGGAAAGCCATACTCCTTCTTTGCGGGCTGGCTCGTGTCGTATGAAGGTAACTTAATCTTACCTTCGATTATTTGTAACCCTATCTCAGGTGTTTTCAGTGCGGAATATACTCTTTCGTACTCTTTCATTCTTGTTTCTGGTCCCGTCTCAACGCTTAGCATAGCCTCACGACCAAGTTTGAAAAGGGATCTATTCCAGGTCAATAGGCTATTGCAGGGGGAAAACATGCTACCGAAAAGCATGAACTCAAAGCCAGGAACTCCGTCCAATTGGATCATGATAAAAGCAAAGTGGTACCGCTTCTGGTTGCTTCTCGCCGTGGCGATTCTGGGTAGCTCCACAATCCTGGCTCAGAGCGCGCACAAGGTGTCATTCTGGGAAGGTAACCACCTGGATTACGACAATCAAAAGCAAATCCAGGAACCCGCTCGCCTTGCATGCGGCCAGGTAATCCAGATGCGCCGCTTGCTAAACGTAAATGGTTACAAAGCGACAAGCCGCTGGTCCGTGCTCGTAGCCGACGGAGTCCCCGCAGGACTCGATCTCAATACGGCCCGCTTAACTACAAACGCAACTCCCTTTGCCGTCAAGTTGCAAGGCCAGCGTTCGAAAATGGGGCAAGCGTACGAATGTGGGAAGATCGTGCTGCGTATGAGTGCGATGATCCACGACTACCTGAGCGTTCTCGCGCTGACAGACGACACGGGCCGCCTGACGGGCATCGCCTTCATCAATACGGGAAAATTACTGGAATAGAAATTCCGTTATTGTTTCAAGAGCTTGATCGAATCCTCGGGGCTTGCGTGATGGCCGAGTAAACGAAAATAATGGAAACAAATCTGTTGCCCGCCGCCATTGAAAGTTTCAGTCCTCGCGCTTTAATCGTGATTCCGAGATCTGCACGGCTAAGTTCCTGGCGTGAATTTACACGAAGCCAGTTCAAGTTTTCCGGCAGCAAGATCAGCGTCGCTCAGAACGAACTCAAGAATTCCTTCAATGAAGACATCGCTTGAGATCTCGTAACCATTCATGTCGATTAAGGACACCATTTCCGAACCATCCTCGGCGTGATGTTTAGTCAGCATGTGCACAGGACCGTACCTGCCTCCGATTTCACGCAAAGCATCAACGATTCGATCCGTTATCCCCCTATCGTGGTACCCTGACAGAGAGATGGCGGCGCCAAACTCCAGGGCTCGCTCCTCAATCATTGCATATTCGTTCTCGTCAAGTTCTGCCGGAATTTCACGGGGAGAAAGAGGGCCCGGATTGGCGTCATATAACAGAGCGGAAGTTGCCTCGTCGATTCCTTCACCGTATGCTCTGTCGCCGTCAGCGATTGTAAAAAACCACAACATTCCTTTTTCCGGCAGGCGCCCCACTAAATCATGTGGATGCACCTCCGCAAGGTTGATTTGGGCGATGAAAGCCAGCGGGCTCTCCGAGTCGTACTCAGCCGGCCATGCCACCTTTTCCGGAAGATCCGGCTTTCCGCCGACTTTTGATTGACCTGGTTCGGGTTCTCCTTCGCCAAACTCCGCCGAAACAAAAACGTGCCGGCCGCGTAAACTTTCAGCAACTGTTTCCGGTGAGTCTTTAATGTAGTCGGCGAACTTCTTGTTTTTAACTAAGTCAACCAATCTTTGAACAAAACCATTTGAGTCTGGCATCACATGCTCCGAGGATTTCTCCTAACAGGGCACCTGGTGATCGTCAGTTCCGTCAGTCATGAGCATTTTTCCCGCACGCCAGGAAAAAGAGTCGCACGATTATTCAGGGGATGCGTCCTGTATGTATGCGCCAGATTCTTCCCATACTTGCAATAGTTTGCTCGGGGGCATTAAGTGCTGCGCCACTGACATTTGGATCCCTCACGTTCACATCCGATGGAAGCCCCACTTCCAAAAAGGAACAGGATTTTGGACTTTCCCTGAGTCGCGATGACGGGATCGCCCTGGTAACAAAGGTCATTGCCTGGAAGGACAAACCGGAAGTATTCCTGGAACGCTTTATGGAAAGCATGAAGCGTGACTACACCGTCGCAAAAAAGAATCCGGATCAAATTGCATCCGGCAAAACAAAGAGCGGGGTTCCATTTGTTGCGCAATCCAGGGTCCTCCAAAAAGGCCAGGAGACTGTCTACGCGCTGTATTACGCATTTGGAACCTCAGCGGACACAATGCAGGCCTTCGTGATAATGTCAGACAACGCAGCAAAATTCAGAACGATAGTGGCAGTATGGAGCCCACTACTGGAAACAGTAGCGATTAGCAGACCGGCCAGCACCGCGGCAAACACGCAGGCAAACAATCAGCCTGCCACGGCAACACACATCTTCGAGCAAACCGGCCCCGCCGCGGATCAGTTTGTTTCCGGAACAATCCAAGCAGAATCCGCAAAGCTCACTCCAGTGAAGTTTACCATCTCGGGTGGAACGGCCGTGTCTGTCGTTGGCTTATACGACTCAGATCTAATACTCACTCCCCGCAATGAGAAGGGCGAAATCTTCTTAATAGAGAAAACTTTCGGAACCTACGCAAACACGGAGAGGGCACTTGCCGTCTCTCGCATGACAAATTTTGACAAGCCAAAGGCAACTGCCATCACACGGCTTTCAGTGTTGAATCTGGCAAAGAAAGCTGGCGAGAAGGGGGACGCGTTCTTTCTCAGCAACTATCCTATTCATCAGCTGCAAATTCTTCCAAAGGGATTGATCCTTGGAATGACCCTTGAGGATCACAACGCATTCATGAGCTTTGATGAAAACCTTGCCTCACCTGCATTCGTCGCCAAACCCTCACAGCTTGCAAAGATTGGAAACGGTTGGAAGACCGGCGGGGATGCGTCCACAGTTCTCTCCACACGAGCAGGTAACGCCTGGTTGTTTGTTAAAGGCCCCGAAGACACATCAGGCAAGAACTATTCCACAACTCCGTTCTTCATGGAAAGACAATCAGATGGCGGATGGTCGGCAAAACGTGTGGAGCCAACGATTAACGGAAAACCAGTTCCAAGAAAGAACCTCTATGCATTCTTCGCCGGCGGATGCGTGGACGAGAATCAAAACTTTGTAAACGCATTTGAAGATTTTCTCTATCGACTCACGCCCGCAGGAGAGATGATACCACTGGGACGCTTGGGCTTCCCTACCAAGGGAATCTATCTCACCGGGCCGACAATAGCGCCTAACGGTGATATCTGGTACGCTCTGGCAACAAAAATCGACAGCGTCGCGGTAGGCAAGGTAGATACCGCAACAGGTTACACGGAACACAGACAAACATGGTTCTCCGTTGGGGATCGTTCCCGCTTGATCCGACTCCGTCCAAAGGCCAACAGGACATTCGACATTGGCGAGATTTCGATCGATACGTTTTATGAGGCCGTTGCCAAATCCGGGGGACCAAAGGTCAATTCGGTCGGCCTCTGGACCATCACCCAGCTCCTCCCTGATTTCAAAACGGGTGGGATAATTGTCGTGGACACCCGCAACAAGGTACTGACTTCACTGAAGCCCGAATAGCCCCGTCTAATCGCTCCGCAATTCTTTGAATCGGAATGCCAGGTTGCGTGAACACTAGAATTCAGGGACACCGATAAATTGGACCCCGGCTTGAGCTTGTAATCGCTTGACCGTCTCCCTGCAGTTCCGAAAGCTTCGGCTGGATGAATTATAGATTCCACACATCCTCAGCAGAACGCGCCATACTAACCATCGCATTGGTTCTGCTGGCCGCTATTTCGTTTTGCAAGACTGCGCCGACACCTGGTCCAGTTGGACCGGGATCGGACATTCGCCTTCGGGATGAATGGGAACGCGCCGGTTGCATTCTTGATCGGGCAAAGCTCTGTAAGACGGAGACATCCGTGGATGGAGCACTGGCCTGCCTGGGCAAGCGTGAAACAGAACTCAGCGATGATTGCAAATTGGAACTTGGGATCATCAAGAAATCGGATGCGCCCTATTTGAATCGAAACGCATGCGATCAAGAGAGACAGACCATTTGTTATGGAAGGCAAGGGGTGAGCGCCGGGAAATGTCTGTATGACAACGAATCGCGTGTCTCAGAAGTTTGTCGTGCTCATTTGAAGGATCGACGGGACAGCAGAGCTCGACAGAAGAAGTTCAATACTGACTGCGGGAAGGATTTGCGTGCTCACTGCGGGTCCGTTAGCGGAGAACATCCTCAATATGCCTGCCTGAGGACGAAACAGGAACAACTGTCGGCCGCATGCAAATCACACATGCATGACTGAGTTTTGGTTGCGCCAATCACTTCGAACTTTACGCTCACTAACGTTATACGGCATCTATGCGACGTTCCCGTCTTGCCTCGGAACAGGCTCCTGACGAACGGGTGTTAGGTGAAGCGTCATTTTTTTTTGTTCGATTTCAAACCCAATAGTTCTTGCAATTGACAGAGACTCAAGCACCCAGGATAGGCGCGGCGGTAGGAGGGCGGTCTTGGAAACATTCATAATTGCTCTGCTCTATATTGCTGCTGGCCTGCTCGGGTTTGCACTCTCCCTGACGCGACGATTTCGACCACTCCTTCTATCCTACTCAGCCTTCTCATGTGCCATTGGCCTTTGGACCCTCAGCGTAAGTTCGGCCAGGGGGCTTATCTATCAGGGCTCCTGGCGGGGCGTGGAGCTGACCGCCTTCTACAGCATGCCCCTTGCACTCGCTCTGTTTTTCGCCGTGCTCTTTGGCAGCGGATACAAGAATTTACTGAGGCGTCTCTGGCAATTCTACGCGGTCCTGGTCACGGGGTCTCTGCTCTATGTTCTTCTTCCGGACGGACGTTTAGAATCGCTCCTTCCGATCTATCAGATCAGCCTGCTGGTTTCGATTCCTATCTGGATGCTCGTGCTGATACCTACCATTCGGAAAGATCGTGAGAATCTGTCCGTCATCGTTGGAGCCACGATGATGGGCATTACGGGCGTCACGGACTTGCTCTATGCGATGGGCCTATTCTCTGGTAAAGTTCACGTTGTGCACTTTGGTATACTTGCATTCTTTATTGCACTCAGCGCTCGCTTGCTTGGTTCCATTCTGGAATTCGAACAGCGCGAGGCGCTGCTTCGAAAGGTTGCCGCAGGAACGACAGGCACCGGAGAGGAATTCTTTCGCGCAATGGTAAGAGAACTCGCTGGAGCATTCTCCGCCCAGTATGCAATCGTCGGTGAACTTTTAGGTGGCAAACAAGAAGTTCAATCGCTGGCAGTCTGGTCGCGGAATCAGCTCGTCGGCAACTTTAGATACAAAGTGGTAGAAATCCCATGGAAGGAACTCGGGGCGCAGCCCAATATAACTCATTTTGGGATTATGCTGACAGATAGAGACCAGAACCAGATTGGCGTGCTCACATTGCTACACGATCAACCTCTACAAAAAGCCGGCTACGCGCGAACAATGCTCGAAATTTTTGCAGCCAGAGCCGCTTCAGAAATTCAACGCTCCCAGGCAGAAGCACAAATTCGTTACCTTGGCCATCACGACATGCTCACTGGCTTGCCCAATCGGGTATTGTTTGCCGACCGATTAGAGCATGCAATCACTGTCGCTGATACGCAACAGACTTCATTTGCTTTGCTATTTTTGGATATTGACCATTTCAAAAAGATTAACGATTCACTTGGACATCACCATGGAGATCTGGTGTTGAAACGGGCAACAGAGTTGCTCCTGGAATGCGTTAGTCCGATTGACACTGTCTCCCGACGCAGCGGCGATGAATTCATCTTACTGTTGCCGGGGCAGGATGCCGATGATGCAGCCCACCTGGCTCGCAAGATCTGCGAATCGATTGCTCAGCCTATGATGATCGACGGTGTGAGGATCACGACCAGCGCCAGCATCGGAATTGCCATTTATCCACGCGACGGCCTTACACCCGATATCCTGCTGAAGAATTCAGACATTGCAATGTATCATGCAAAGGAGAACGGCAGAAATCAATTTCAGTTCTATTCGGCAGAACTGAATCGCGTCACTCATGAACGCATTGAAATGGAAAGGGCCTTACGAGACGCGATCTATCTGAATCAACTCGAAGTCCACTACCAACCGCAACTTGATTTTCGAACGAGAACAGCGGACGCATGCGAAGCGCTAATTCGCTGGCGACATCCCATCTGGGGAAACATTCCGCCCGAGCGATTTATCCCAATCGCAGAGGAATCGGGACAGATTCTTGAGATTGGCAAATGGGTGATGGAAGAAGTGGCGCAGCGCTTTGCTGATCTGGACGCAGTCTCTCTGGGACATGTCCGAATTTCGGTTAACGTCAGCGCCAGGCAACTCCAGGATGAACATTTTTGCCAGAGCATTGAAGGAACAATTCAGAAGTTCAGGTTCGATCCGCATCGTCTTGAACTCGAAGTAACTGAAAGCATGCTAATGGAAGACACCGAGAAATCGATTCTTGCGATCCAATACCTCTCCGATCTTGGAATAAAGTTTTCTATCGATGACTTTGGTATCGGCTATTCTTCTTTGAGCTACCTGCGACAACTGAAGATACACTATTTGAAAATTGACAAATCATTCGTCCGCGATGTAACCGTCGATGCGGACAATGCATCCATCGTTCGGGCCATTATAAGTCTGGCGCACAGTCTGAGATTAAACGTGATTGCCGAAGGAGTTGAAACAAACGAGCAACGTGACTTCCTTCAATTGCACGCCTGCGACCTCATGCAGGGGTACTGGTGGGCAAAACCTATGCCGTTTAACGAACTCCTTTCATTCCTGACCCAGGCTACATCCATTCCACAAACGTTCGATTCCGGCCGAAGAGACAAGGGCTAGCTTCTTCCAATCAATTCAGCATTCCGAGCGCGTGCCTGGAGCCGAGCTTTAACGAGAAATCGATGAGATCAATTCCTGGTCGCTTTGGAGGAATCAGCCTTTGCATTGAGGATGGTTTTGATTTCATTTGAATCACCAGCCTTTGCAAGAGCGTCCTCTCCGTTCTTATCCTTAAGACTGGGATTTGCGCCAGCCCTCATGAGTAAGCGCACATTCTCGATCTTCTTGCTCTTGACAGCCTCCATTAGCGGCGTGATCCCATCCTCGTCCTGCGCGTTTGGATTACCACCAGCAGCAAGGAGCAAAGCAAGGGATTCTGAGGACTCCAACGACGCGGCGTCATGCAATGCGGTGGAGTTCCTGAAATCGCCGTTATTTGGATTTGCTTTGTATTTGAGAAGCAGGCGGATACTCTTGACATCGCCTTTTCCGGATGCAAAGATGAGTGCGGTGTGGCCAACGAACGTTTCTTCTTCCGGGCTTGCTCCACTTTTCAAAAGAAGTTCAAGGGCATCATGATGCCCGCCGTGATATGCGCCGAGCACTCCCACTATCTTGGGAGCCCTGGGCCCCTTAACAAGGGCGCCCTTCTGAAGTAGCAGTTTCAGAATCTCGAGCCGATTGTTGGACGCAGCGGCGGACAGGGCACAGAATCCGTTTTCTTTCTGAATGTTTAGGTCAGCGTTCTTTTCTATTAGGTACCGGGCCACGTCGCTTTGCCCTTCGCGCACAGACACCATGAGGGCGGTATCACCGTCACTGCGTCTCGCGTTGATCGACATTCCGGATTTGAGTGCTGTTTTGACTGTCTCAAGTTCACCGCGCTCGGCGGCGGTTACAAAGTCATCCTCCGGACTTGCTCGAAGGGAAGTCAGGGATAAGCAGATCAAACCAAAGACAATAGTAGTAAAGCTGAAATTTCTCATATGACCAGCCACATTCGGCTCTGGTATTCGGGCATGTCAAGCCTTGAGCGGCAGGTGTTCTCATGCGTTAGTCGGTAACGTCTTTGAAAAGAACATTTCTCTTTCGGCAATGAGGACGTAGCCGCTTACCAGAAGCAGAATCGCGGTCTGTATAACCTTACTGTCCGGATGCGTGGCAAAAATCTCGTTCGAGATATTGGCTGTTAGATGAAACAGAACTGCAACGACAATGCTGCGATTCGTTTTGTAATACAGCCAGTTCATCAAGATGACAAAAACAAACAGGCTGAATGCGAAATTCAGCGAATGAATGGGGCCTTCTGCAATCACGTTGCTTTGATAGTAGCCCTTAATAAATGCCAGGGGAATATGCCAGACTACCCAGTAGGCGGCAAAAATCATGGATGTCGTAAACAGATTGAATCGCCGCCGCAGGGTATCTGTCCCGTAGGAATGCCAGGCAATCTCTTCAACCACGGGCGCAAACAAGAGAATGAACCACGGGGGAAGTAGCATCGAGGTGAAAGTTGGTCTACCGGAAATGACGAACTGCTCAAGCCCATGCCCAATCAAGACAGAGAGAAGCTGCGCAGCGATGATGGAAACAGGGATGAGAAGGAGCGTAATGAATGTGTAGCGGACCGGAAAACCAGCAAATGAAAGAAAGCGAACCTTCAAGTCTTCAATAAGGCTCCTGTCCCGGGAAAACAGATAGCCTGCAACCAGCACGGGACTTATCAGTCCCATCATCCCCAATCCTGCCTGAATCGCCTGGAGCCACACGTCGCGATTTTCCAGGTGACTCAGATAAGCCACGAAAAGCCACAAGCACCAGGGAATGATGAGCGACATTAAATAGAAGAAGATTGGGCGGTTGTATCTTTCAAGATTCATGACATTTTTTCAAAAACGGCTTTGGAAGCTTGCTCAAAGGAGCGAGTGACTCCAGCCAAGTGCTGGATTGGCCCTTGCCGCATGCAAACAGAAACCCCGTCCACACCACTGATATATGATGGCAACTCAATGCTCAACAACAAACGCGGGATTCTCGCCGACCAGACCATACAAGTACAGCGGCAGCGAGGCGAAGGCCTGCGAAATGTTATTGCGCGACCGCACAACATTTGCCACGGAAGGAGATAATGATCATCGGAATCGATCTGGGTACTTCCAATAGTCTCGTAGGGTGGATGGATGAAGGCAAGCCTCGGCTCCTTCCAAATTCGCACGGGAAATTCTTGACTCCCTCGTCTGTGGGAATCGACCAGAGCGGAGAAGTTGTCACGGGAGCGGTCGCCAGGGATAGACAGGTAACGGCTCCGAACCTGACATCGTCGGGATTCAAAAGATTCATGGGCACAGCAAAAACGTTGCGGCTCGGCAAGAAAGAGTTTCGTCCTGAGGAATTATCCGCGTTGATTCTGAAGTCCCTGAAAGCGGATGCTGAACGGGCTCTGGGACAGCCCGTTAATGAAGCAGTCATCACTGTGCCCGCCTATTTCCGCGACGCGCAGCGAAAGGCAACCCGCACTGCCGGTGAACTGGCGGGGCTCCAGGTTCGGCGACTGCTGAATGAGCCCACTGCAGCCGCGCTGTCGTATGGCTTGAATCTTGAAGAAGAGGAACAGCGCGTTCTAATCTTTGATCTGGGGGGCGGGACTTTTGATGTTTCGATACTCGAGTATTTTGAGGGCGTAATGGAAGTACGCGCCACTGCCGGAGATAACTTTCTTGGCGGTGATGATTTTGTAACCGCTATTGCTGCAGACATGAAGCGAAAGTTAGACATACGCAGTATGTCACTGGAAGCGCAATCCATGATTCAAGCTTTTGCCGAATCCGTGAAGGTTCGACTTACTGACCAGCCAGAAGTTTCAGTTGCCTTTGAGATGGATGGCAAATCGTACTCATACAGACTCACTCGAGATGAGTTTCAAGAGTTGAGCGCTCCCCTCGTGGAAAAATTGCGAAGACCGGTAGAACAAGCCCTGAGAGATTCGCGGATTCGCGCACGCGAACTGGATCAAGTCCTCCTGGTTGGCGGCGCCACTCGAATGCCAATGATTCGAGATCTGGTTGCGCGAATGTTTGGGAGGCTGCCTTCTTTTGGTCTCCAGCCTGACGAAGCAGTGGCTCTTGGGGCAACAATTGCGGCCGGATTAGAAATGAAGGACGTTTCGCTTCAAGAGCGAGTCTTGACCGATGTTGCTCCGTTTACATTGGGCATCAGTGTCGCAGAAAGGGTTTCTGAAAAGGAATACGAATGGAACGTCCTGTTGCCAATCATTGAAAGGAATACAGTCATTCCGGCCAGCAGGGTAAAGAACATATGCACAGTCCAGGACAATCAAAAGGAAATGCACATCAGCATCTTTCAAGGAGAGAATCGATCCGCGACAGAGAATGTTAAAATCGGATCCATCAGAATCCCTGTGCCACGAGACAAAGCTGAGGCACAATCTGCTGACATTCGATTTACGTATGATGTGAATGGTGTCCTGGAAGTTCAGGCGCATGTGACGTCAACCGGCAAAGAGGTTCGGGTTGTTATCGAAGAAGCTCCGGGCATGATGGCAAGAGAGGAAATCGAAAAGCGACTGAAACAACTGGAACACTTGAAAATCGCCCCGGCGGACGCTGCAGAGAATCGGGCATTGCTGAGTCGCGCGGAGAGAGTATACAGTCAGAGTTTGAAACATAAGCGGGAATACGTCAGTCAAATGATTGCTGAATTCAAAGCCGTATTGAATCGCCAGGACCCCAATGAGATTGCGCAAATGCGAGATCGCATGGCAGCACAGCTCGATGAAATAGAGGAAGATCCGTTCGGATAAAGAGGGCTGCTTTGGATCAATACCCCTGGAACATTCTCGAAATCCCGGCCGACTCCGATCGCGTGGCGGTAAGAAAGGCCTATGCAAGAAAACTCAAAACACTCGATCAGAAGGATTCGAGTGCATTTACGGAGCTCAGAAGTGCATACGAGTTTGCACTCTTGATTTGCGATTCAGGGACTGAGTCAGTTACCTGGGTGCACACTGAAGATCCAGCCGTTGCTTTGAGACTACTAGAGAATCAACAGTCTGAAGAGGGCACCTTCGAGAATCTTCGCGAGCAATCGCACCCGGAGAGCGAAGAGTTTCAAGAACTTCTGAGTCCAGCACATTCTGAAAGTCCTAACCAGATCCTAATGCGCCAGGTTCGCGAAGAGTACGAAAGAACAGGCGTCATGAGCGCGGTGAACCTGTTTCGAGAACATTTCAAAATCGCTCGAGCGAATGAAGACCTGGTATTTCGTCAGGATCTGGAAGATGCAACCCTGGAAATGCTCGATCTAGTTACGCAGGATATGCTTGTTCAGGAGGACGGTGGATGGGGCCTTTACCCACTTGCGGAAAACATCATGGAAATCTGCGCGCCTGTGTTTGGATGGAAGGAACTTTCAAGTGGTACGAACAATCACCAATTGCGATTAAATGAAATCTACGCGAAGATGCGCCACATGAAGCGAACACGCGCAGAGGTTCTGCCATCTGCAAAATCGGGCAGCAAGGAGAGCTCCGGTATCAGTCCCTGGCTCTATGTGCCGCTAGTCTTCATCGGGATGAAAGTTTTCGCTGCCCTGGGCAAATCCTGCGCCCTTACCCATTTATAAGCTAAAAATAGCCGCTGCAGGTGACCGTCGCGTTGGTATTTTTCGCGCAAGAAATCCGTAATAGGCTGGTTATAGGAAGCTATGTCGCAAACTGTATTCTCAGTGAAAAATCTTCTATCTGTCGTTCTCGTCTGCATCTTGACTCAAGCGGGGTGCTCGGGCTCCAAGGGATCTGACGGCAGTTCGCTTCTCCTGGTTGGCATGGCAGGATCACCGGCTCCGGTGAGTCCATCGTCTTCTTCGGGAAGTGCTGCTCCTTCGCAGGTCAGCGGTTCTGCTATTGAGATGTGGAGCACTGAACTTGCGGGTGTGACACCTTATAAAATTGCCTGTCACCCGAGTCCCTGGGGACCGGCTGCCAATTTCGGCGCCTGCGTAGTCAGATACAATTATCAATCCGCAGATTCCCCTGCGCATATTGTATATATTCCCCATAACAAGCCCCAGGTGTATCCCGGTCACCCGGTCAGCTACGATGACGAATGGGTAGCTGACGTGTGCAAAAATTATTCCCTCGCAGCCGGGGGAAACGAGATTTACATCCCGGAACGCGGCAAAGTTACCCTTCCTCTGGCGCCAGAACTGAATGCACTGCTGCGAGATTATTGTCCGCCCGTGGTTGTGAACAACGCACCAATGGTTCCGGCCCCCCCGGAGCCAGTGGCAGACTTTGCTCTGGATCGAGTGGCGCTCTATCCTTACGAAGGTAAACACCTCCCGGAATACGGTATCACACTGTTTTTCAACCAGTCTATCCGGTGCAGTTCGTCGCTTGTAGGTGAAGTTGTGGGACTCTGGAAGAGGAATTCAGATGGAAGTTTTTCGCAGGTACAGACACGAATCAATTGCGGTGTCAGCAGTATGCATTTGGGTCCGGGCGTTTATGATGACGCAATTCGCCAGGCAAAATTTGACTCGGGCGATTTCTCCGGGCTCTTGAACGGAAGTGCTTTTGAACCAAACACTACATACAGAGTCTTAGTCTCGCCGGCTCTCCAGGCGCAGAGCGGTACTCTTTTAGGAGATACAAATGCACTGGGCGACATCTCCGGCACGCCGAATTCTTTCCTGGGCACTGAATTCACAACTGCCGCCGCTCCTTGTTACCCATCTTATTATGAAGCGACCCAGGGTGGCTATGGCCATGGAGTGTGTCATTTCATGCGCCACTTCAGCGCGTATGCACCAGGACAAGTAGCGCCTGTAACTCCGCGCGACTACAGTCGCGCACTGGGATCCGGGCCGGCTTTTGATGTTGTAGATCCCGCGGACAAATCTTGCAATCAGTTGCGGCCAACTCTTGTTGAACGATTGAATCCGGGCACATGGAATATCATGCCGGCAGTGGGTGATTCCTGGGAAACGCCAATGTTTCCAGCCGGGTCTAATTCGGCGTATCCACCGGTTGCACTCTGCATTCACCACCCGGGTGAACCAAATGAGTTTACCGAGGCCATTGTTGCAGATGCCGTTGACCTGAATACTGCGCAGCAGAATTGCGATCGATTTGTAAGGATTCGCTCCGAACCGATCGATCCAGACCAGGAATATCCAAACACAAGCCTGTATCTCGGCACGGAATCGCAATACTGGTATGCGAATAACGCATTTCGCTGCAACACGCAACAGCAGACACCTCCACCAACGACAGAATGTCTCAATAAGATCACGGTAGATACAACACAGGGGCGCTGGTTCGAAACACCTGCCACAGAGATCCAAACTGCTTCCGGAAAAACCCTCAAGGTAAAAGGCATTCACTCGTTCTGGGACTATGAAAAACTCTACGTGCGCGTTCGCGGGAACTGCAAGCCGGGCTGGTACAACCTGAAAATCACCGCAATGAATCACGGAGGACCACTACCGGCCTGGTATAAGGCATTCTATGTCAGCGTCAGAAATGAAAGGGACGAAAAGAACTACGGCCTGTCGATCCCGGCTAGCGGGGAGGCATACAGTTCAGCAACAGTACCTGTTTGGATAGACAGCGGTGATTCTGATCTACAGGTGAAATGGACCAATGACGCCTATCTGACGGACGTCTACGATGCGAATTTGCAGATCAAGAGCATCACACTCGCTGCAATGAAGGGAATTCCCCCGGCGCCAGCTTCCACTGCGAAAGCCGGAAAATTCTGCGAGATGATTGGGCGCTTCTACGGTGATACCAAAATCATCTTTGCAAATGACCCTGGTGGAATTTCTGCCTATTGCTTTGAAGATATGATCTCCGGGAAATATGAGGTGGCTATCAAAGGGAGAAGCCATGGCAAACTTCCAGCAACATTCAAATCTTTCGATTTGCGAGTATTTGGTGACGGTGTGGAAGGAAGAGCATCGATCCCGGCTTCCGAAACAAAGTCTCAGGTTGGAAAAACAACGTTGGATCTCAGGCGCGGCGACAAGAAGCTAAATGTGGCCTGGGCAAATCCTGAAACAGCGACGGAGGGGCTCTCATTGCAGATTGAGTCGATCACAATCACGCGTGTTGGTGATTCGCAAAGATCCGATCTTTCTGCCTTCTTCCTCCAGAACACTCCGTCTAAAGGGATCATATGGTTGGCGCTCGCCTTAGTGGTCGTGAGCGCTGGAGGTATTGTTCTCTTGAAGCGGATTCGGCGGGCTTGAAGAACTAACGGCCTCTCGGTGAGGGGCCTGAGTTCGCAACTGGCCTACTTCCTACTCCTTGCATCCGGGCGCAACACGAGTCATGAGTTTTCTGGCCGCATCTGTGTTCTGGATACGCGCCGTCCCAAGCAATAGTTCAAAGCCGGTGCCACCACCCATCGGCGGCCAGGGCTCCTGCGGCGGGCGGGAGAGTTCAAGCTCACTCAGGTCACGGATTTGCTGATCCGTACATTCTTTACGGACAGTGTCCGCGCAAGTGAATCCCCTTGGGCAGCAGAGAAACGTAATATTGCAGGTGCCGCGTTCGAACACGGGATCAATTGAGCATTTTGTTTTCTCTTTTACAAAAAGGGCTAGTTGTGATCGCGGAAGAAACACAGATTTCCCGTTTTGCGCAGAACGCGCCGAGTATCTGCAGGCCAATCGGGCCGAGGCAGCCGAATTGCTCCAGGCAAGCCTGCGGAGTGCAATGTCCAACGCTGCTCGCTGGAGCATGACCTCACGAAAGCCCCCGAGGCCTTCCGGTTCTGGCAAGTCTGCCAGATATTCCGCGGTCTTTTCAAGGCTCTGCGGCATTTGGTTCAGGTCCAAATGGCGCAGGCTTCTAAATAGCGCATAACGTGAGGAACCGGGACGCAATGCTTCATGCAATCTGACTGAGCCTTTTTGCTTTGAACTTCGACCCAACTCTCTCCAGGCCTTGTCCCATTCGTCGCCGGAGGCAGGATCCATTACTCCGCCTGTGTCAAGCTCAAGTGTTTGGATCAAGAATGTCAGAACTTCATCCTCACCACCAGACCGTTTGGACTCTTTCAAGATTTCCTTGAAGGAGTTTTCAAATGGTCCGGTCTCCGGAGCGGCACACTTTAAGAGATTGGGACGTTCCTGCGCAAACGATGGAACAATTTTCCAGTCCAGGAGCTGCACACCCGAACACATGAGAAAAGCTCTCGGGGCAGATTTCCTGAGGAAATACACGGTCCACGGAGCGCCCTTTGCACATCGGACGGCTGCCCGCTCCGCTTTGGGGCCCAAAGAAAGCTCTGGAGTCTGATCGAGGTTGCATTCGGCCGGGAAATCCATGCGAGGATCAGTGTCCACAATCACCGAGTACCCCGCGTAATTCTGCCAGCCGCGATCAGTGAGCATTCGGCCACGGCGGAGCACAATCGTACCTTTGCTGCTTGTTCTTACCGAAGTAATCTCTTTCTCTTCCTGCGCATGAAGGCCAGTTTGAATCACAAACAGCGAAAGCAGAAGGAGAAACGTCATGCCAAAGGGCCGGCGAAGGGTGATCTGTGAACACATGAATAGAATAGAAAAGGTGTAAACTTTTTACACAAGCGGAAATCTGAGTCTTAGTCGGACGATAGGGTGATCGCCGGACTTCAAGTCATCTGACGCACAATCGTCTCTGTGCGACAATCACCACACACAAAAATGTAGAGCACGTTATCCGGCCCACCATGGCCCGGCGGCACAAGTGCCTGGCTAATCGACCCGATGAAAAATCCATTCTCTCCGCATTCGGAGCATTGTGCCCATGCTGGAGATTGACACCAATCCGGACTGCCGCCGATGAGAATGCCGCAGCGCCGCTCGGGCTCCTCCGTTTCAATCTTCAGGTACGCAGGCTCGTGGGGACCACAGGCCGCTTCGCTGTCACAGTGACTTACGTCTCCCTCAATGTTGCTGAGGAGTTTCAGCTTCCCTGTTTGCGAGATCTTGAATTCCAGCTCGTCCGGTTCGCCGTTGCAATCGCTGCAGCAGTAGAATGGAACATGCAAAATGCCGATCCTACGAATCTTCGCCGGGAGATCATTGAATTCCCGCAGGTCCAATGAGAGCAAGTTCACGGCTGGATTGGGACAGAGCGGCAACAATTCCGCGTCCAGAATCTGTCTGAGGTCTTTCTCACCGCTGATATGATTCGTGCGCATTTTCTCCGGCATCAAAAAATATCTTTGTTCCAGGTAGTTGTTTGTACGATCGGGGGTTGCGGCTACCTTCTTAAGAAAAGCCGCATACGCTTTGCTTCGCGGGTTTGGCTTGTATCCGTGATCCAGCATCATCTGACATAGTTTCAAAAGATTGTTATCGCTAGCCAGATTGAATGCACTCTGATCCTTCTTGTTCCGATAGGCAAGGTCCGCACCCAGTTCAATTAAGGCCTCGGCCGTTTTAACATATCCGAAAAAGATTGCTGCCATCAGCGCCGTAGCCTCAGGTAATTCGCTTTGTACTTTGTAGATGCGGTTGACGTCTGCTCCCTTTTGCGCCAGTACGCGCACAACATCTGGAGACTGTTCGTTCTGGTTTGGAGATGTTACTGCGTTACACAGCGCCTCGCCGTTGTTTAGATTTGGTTTGGCACCCAGGTCGAGCAGGGTCTGTACAGCTTCCAAATTGTTGTACCACGTGGCAGCAGCCAGTATAGTGCCGTAGCCGCCGGTTAAATTTGGATCCGCTCCGGAAGCTACGAGCTTGCGTATTTCCTGAGTGTTCCCCATCATGGCCGCCCCGCGCAGTGGTTCATAGAACTGATTTTTAGCCATGCAAACCGCTCCAGGAATCCCTCTCGGGATTCAGGGTTCAATATGACATGGCGGGTGCTTCTTTGTCCATTCCGTTGCATCCTCAAATGACTTTGCAACACGGAGCAGCGTAGCGTCTTCACCCGGTTTACCCATAAGCTGAAGCCCCGTTGGCAGGCCGTTGGAAGTGAAACCGCAAGGAACTGAGATTGCCGGAAGGCCAAAATAATTAGCAAGAAACGTGTTTTGCGGGGAAAGCGCCTGCGCCTCCTTGACCGCACCAAAAAAACTCACGGCCGAAGTAGTGCCCATTGCAAGCTCGTGCATGTTGGTCTTGCCGATGAGAATGGCGCCGGCCGCTTTTAGTTTTTGAACGGCAATCGCATCCTTTTGAGGCGTGCGATCCTTGAAATACTCAAAAGCCGCCGTCGTTTTGACACCTGCAGTGTCATACATATCTTTGAAGGCAACAGGTATTCCGTGCAAAGGTCCCCGATAGTTGCCAGATTTGATTTCTTGTTCTGCATCGAGCGCTGCTGCCCGAGCTTCGTTTGCAAGCACAATGATGAATGCATTGAGCCTGGAATTCAATCGCTCCACTCGTCCAAGACAAGCTTCAGTCACCGCTACCGGAGAAATTTTTCCGGTGCGGATGAGTTCAGCTGTCTCCGTCAATGTTAGAAAGTGGAGGTCTTTCATTTAGCTACAATCTTGCCGCCCAGCCACGCGGCAGGCCAACCGAGTATGATAAGAGAAATTGGATACCAGTGAGCACCCTGGTCCCACATAGCAACAGCACCAAGAATGCCCAGCACGCAGCCGACGCCGCCAAGAATCATTGCGTGTAGCATTGGACGCGCAGGTGCAAGCCGTGCAGCAACATATGTTCCAACTGTAACATACACCAGTCGGTAGAAGGTCACAAACAGCATGAGCCATAATGGATTCTTATCAAACGGAATGACCATCATGTTGGTCTTTTCCAGCACGAGATCCGTGGCATGCGAGAGAGCGAAGATGAGCAGGAGTCCGACGAATACTGCTCCTATACTTTTGAGGACTTTCATAAATTCTCCTTTTGGGTTTTGCCTGTAGTCGAACGGTAACGCTCAAATCGACATCACGCGCAAAATTTTTATCGAAGGACCTCGTATCGTCCCTCGTCTCTGAATTCCGTCTCGATTGGCCGGACTTCGATGCTACCGAAACGTGCTGAGGGCCATTTCGACGCAATTTGAATCGCTTCATTGAGATCCCGTGCTTCAATTAGAAGAAAACCGCCCAACTGCTCCTTGGTCTCGGCAAAGGGACCATCGCTGAGATTGATTTTCCCCCCGCGCATGCGAACCGTAGTTGCATGGTTTATGCTCTGCAGCGCTTCCGCAGCAAGGATGTGGCCTTTCTTCTGCAATTCGGTCAGGTAAGCGACAGTCTCGTCTCGTAGCGAATGCCACTCCCCGGCAGTGAGGTTGTTTAGAATCTTTTCGTCTTCGTATGCAAGGCAAATGTACTTCATATTCCCCTTTGTCGATTGGCCACTGCCGTTTTCGACACTAACCCAGGTTCTTTAGACGATTTTCGAGAAATCTTTTTTCCGGTACCTGATGAACCAGGCTGAGGGCACGCTCATACGAAACGCGTGCCGATGAAATATCGCCTGCCCGGCGCGAGAGCTCCGCCCGAGCGGTATGCGCTGCCGGATAGTCCACAAGGTCACCTCGTTCGAGAATGACGTCAATGAGGGGTCCGCCAACGCCCATCCCATCCCGCATCGCTATGGCAACGGCACGGTTGAGTTCTATCACAGGCGAAGGAGCAAGCGACAAGAGCTCTTCATAGAGAGCGACGATCTTCCTCCAATCCGTGAGGGCAGCATCAGGAGCTTCAGAATGCACGGCGGCAATCATTGCCTGCAGGACATACGGACCAACGCGCTTTGATGCAACGGCCAGTTCAATGAGCTGAAATCCTTCGTCAATCAGCGAGTGATTCCAGAGCGATCGATCTTGTTCTTCGAGTAGAACTATGTCACCCTCCGGCGAAGTGCGCGCCGGCCTGCGCGATTCTGTGAGGAGCATGAGAGCCAACAAGCCCATTGCTTCGCCGCGATGTGCGGTTAGTGTATCTGCATTGGGTTCTTCTGATATCAAGTCGAGCACAAGGCGCCCCAGACGGATGGCTTCCGCCGAAAGATCGGGGCGCGTCAGCGCATCACCGGACGAAGCATGGTAGCCTTCGTTGAAAACCAGATAGATAACTTTTAACACCGCGTCCAGACGCTCTGCAAGATCTTCCTCAGGAGGAATCTCAAACGGGATCTTCGCCTCGCGTATCTTGGCTTTCGCGCGGACGATCCGCTGTGCCAGGGTGGCGACATTGGTAAGAAAGGCACGGGCAATTTCTTCCGTCATGAGTCCGCAAACTTCGCGCAGAGTCAGGGCGACTCGCGCTTCATCGGTCAGCGCAGGATGACAACAGGTGAAAACCAAACGCAGACGGTCGTCAGCTATCGATGTATCGTCGGTGCCAGCTTCCGCAGCTGGTTGATCCAGTTGTGCGGCCATAGTGGCTAACGACGCGTCAAAGCGGGCCCGCCTGCGAATGGCATCGATTGCTTTGAAGCGTCCCGCGGAAATGAGCCAGGACACAGGGTTCCCGGGAACTCCGTCTTGCGGCCACTTTTCGACAGCAGCAGAGAAAGCATCGTGCAGCGCCTCTTCTGCAGTATCGAAATCGCCGAGCAGACGAATTAACGTCGCAAGAATCCTTCGCGAACTGTCGCGATAGATTTGATCCAGGACTTTTTGGATGTCTCTTTCAGGATTAACGAACTTTCTCCAATATCATTCTGAATTTGTTACGGCCAAGCCCCGAGCCAGCGAAACCACCGAGCGACGGCAAACAGGCTCCGCTTCCTGATTGGATGAAGAAGCGGAGAAAGCCGTAGGGTTGCTGGCAACGCGTGTGAATCAGTGCGCTACTTACATCTGCGGAGCTGGAATTTTTGCAAGCTCCGCCTGACACGCTTGCGAAGCGCTGGCTTGCTTTTCACGCAAACATTGCAGCACGCGACCTTGACCGTGCGGAACTCCCTTGCAAAGCTTCTTTGTGTCTTCCTTGCAGGCTTCACGGAATTGCTTACGTTCTTCCATCTTGCCCTGATGCGAAGCTTTCAGTTCATCCATCTTCGTCTTACAAACCAGAGTAAGCTGTGCCGATTTTTCATTCAGACATTTGAGTTTGCGGCCCTTACCTTTTTCGACACCGGCGCAAAGTTTTTCCAGATCACTTCCACAGGCTTTCTGAAAACTTCCGTCAAAATTGCCTATCTTCTTCTGGCAGTCTGCAGAGAGTTGCGCCTTGTTCTCGGAGAGACACTGCATGATGCGTCCTTCTCCTTGCTGTACATCCTTGCAGAATTTCTCTTTGTCTGCCTTGCATGCCCCGCGCACGACTTGCTCATCGGCCAGAAGGCCTGTGCTCAGAAGGCCGAGCAGCGCGCTTAGAATAAGAATCTTCTTCATTTAGAAACCTCGTTGTTAATAGATGGTCGATACTTTGATTAGCCGGAATGGGATTAACGCGCAACCTAAATTTTGATCCCTGATAGATCCGGATCCGACTTTGCACGTTTGCGCAAGGAGGAATCGAGAGCAATCGCTTGCTGCAAATAGTCGACTGCGCCGATCGGATCTTTAAGCAATGCACTCAGGCAGGCGATCTGAAACAAGTTTTCCGCCCTGTCCTCTTCATCATCCGGTATAGCTCCAGCGCTGTTTTCAAATCTGCAATGGCCTCTGTATCCTGACCGAGCGCAAGACCCAGTTGCCCCCTGATATGCCAGGCTTCAGGGCAGGATTTCAGACCATTGTTCAGCGCCGCGTTAATCTGAACCAGCGCTTCCGGGAGGTTGCCTTTGTCCTTGTAGTAGTTTGCCAGACCATAGTTGACTTCCGGATAATTCGGTTTCAACGTCAGGCAGTATTTCCAGGCAGTAGCGGCTGCATCTGATTTCCCGAGCGAGTCCAAAGCGTTGCCCTTCTCGAACCAGGAGTCTGCGTCGCCGGGATTCTGCGCCAGAATCTTTTCCAACAATTCCAGAGCCGCTGCAGGGTCTTCGTCGTCCCAGAGCAATTCCTGCGCGCGACTATAGTCCAGGGACAGACGGAGTTCCGGATCAGGACCAGAGTCAACTGATTCGGAGGGGGGCAGCTCCTTGTTTTCAATGCGAACACCCTTCTTCTCTAGAGCTGCGATTGTCTCGAGGTCGCGAATGCTCGATCCGTACTGCACGTCAACAGACGACAAATTCGCAAGCTGAAGTAGAATCTTCGCGTCAGCAATATCAAGCAGGGTTGTATCCATCAGGATTTCTAAATTGGGCAGGTGAATGAGATCGGACAGATCGCGCACAGTAAACTGTTCGTCTTCCCCATCCCATTCTGGCGTAACGATTCTGTAGATTTCATTGCCACCTTCAAAGGATAGAGACTTCACCCGGAGGAGAAGGTTTTCTGCAATATCCAGGTCATTGAAGTATTTGAAAACTCCAGGATGCGGCTGTTGATACTTGCCGGGATTATTGCTGTAGTACTGCCGAACCTGCGTCTCGGAAAATTGCTTTCGCAAGTTTGCTATTTCCCCTTTCAGGAAGCCCTCTTCCATGAGTGCATCAATCACTGCGAGCTTCAGAGGAAAGGATTTGAATTCTCGCATAGTCAATTCAAAAACATGTAAGCCATTAGAACGCAACAAAAACATGAGATGCTAGTTCCCGGGTCCGGGCGATTCCCACTGTGATCCCGACCTGGCGGCCAAGAGCTCCAGGCGGAGAAATTACAGGCTTCGGACGGATTAGCTCAGGCCATATTTTCGCAATTTCAGATAGAACGTGGAGCGACTGAGTCCAAGAATTTTGGCCGCATGGGATTTATTACCTGCCGATTTTTCCATCGCAGTCTTGATGCTCTGGATTTCCGATTTCTCGAGGAGGTTGGATTCTTCCATATCGGGACCTGGAGATCTAGATCCGCTAGGTACCAACTCCGCAAAATCGGAGACGGTGAGCGTGGTTGAATTCGCACTGATAATGGCTCGAAGCAAAGCATTCTCCAACTGTCGTATATTACCGGGCCATTCATACTCCTGGAGCAGTTGCATAGCGTCCATGGTGATTTCTTTTTTCCCCTTGCTGAGCTTCTCAGCAAAGGCGCTCAGATAATGGTCAACAAGTACGGGAATGTCTTCCTTTCTTGTCCGAAGCGGCGGTAGAGAGATGTTCATCACATTCAATCGATAAAAGAGATCCAGCCGAAACGTTCCAGCATCAACCATCTTTTTGAGATCTGCGTTAGTCGCTGCAATGATCCGGGTATCTACTTTGATTTCTTGCGTACCACCTACCCGCGTGATCTTCTTCTCCTGAAGCACACGCAAAAACTTCACCTGCACGGCGACGCTCATCTCTCCAATTTCATCAAGGAACAAAGTACCACCCGAAG
The DNA here is from genome assembly GCA_016788865.1 of Leptospirales bacterium. Taxonomy (GTDB): domain Bacteria; phylum Spirochaetota; class Leptospiria; order Leptospirales; family Leptonemataceae; genus JAEUSB01. The sequence goes on along the minus strand of JAEUSB010000108.1, from coordinate 12,422 downwards.
CCTGTTCAAAAACACCCAGATGCCGATCAATTGCGCCGGTGAAAGCACCCTTCTCGTGTCCAAAAAGTTCACTCTGGAGCAGAGAATCATTCAGGGTTCCGCAATTCAGAGACAAAAAGGCCTTCTTCGCGCGAGCGCTTTTCTCATGAATCATTAGCGCGAATAGTTCCTTTCCGGTCCCGGACTCTCCAAGTATCAGGGCCGTTTCATCGCTGAGCGCAGTCTTTTCGATGGACTCAACCACAGCAGCCATGGCCGGACCGGAATAGATGATCTTTCTATCCTCGGATAGTGAAACGATCTTCTGGGTCAGAATACTGGAAGAGTGGATAAGCGCTTCATTTTCGGTCTTCAGGCTCTCCTTCAGTCTGAGCAGTTCACTGAACACCTGGCTATTCTTTAGTGCCACTGCAATAACACCGGATAGACCAGTAATCCTGGATACCTCTTTGGTGTAATATGGCTCTCCGTTCTTCTTTCTTCCAAGAAAGATGTGTGCCAGAAAACGATTCTGATAGCTGACCGGTAGAAACAGATCTATGCCGAGTGCCATCAGGTCGTCTCTGAAGGCATCAATGATGCGAGTCATGCGCGGATGTCGATTCGGTCGTACGAGTGATTGAATTCCCGCAATGTCTTCCACCCAGAAACTCACTGGAGCGCTTTCTCGGAAGAGCCGCGGAGTGATGCTATGTAAAATACGGTGGTGCTTACGCAAAACTTTCTGAAAACGCTCGTTTCTACCATTGACTGAAAGAGCGATGATTTGCTTGTCCTCGTTCTCGTAGCAAACAATTGCTTTCTCGATCCGCAAAATTTCCAGGAAACTTTGCGCGATACGGGAGCATAGAAAATCGTACTGTCGAAGAGCAAATGCCGTTGTAGTGTTCACGATACTTCGGATCAATTCATTCACATCAACAGAATACCTTGCAGCCTTCCGCTCCAGATAGGGATGGAGCTTTTTCAGGTAAAAGTAGGAAAGAACCATAGCAAAGCCAAAGGCCAGATACAACCGGGTCGAACCAGAGATCGAGTTGCTTGAAATGAATGGCGAAGTGGCGAGGAAAAACCCTAACGAAAATACAATGAAATAAACCAGGGCGAGTACGGACGTAAGAGCCGCGGCTCGGATGCTAAAGAACTGACGGGTGAGAATTGCCCAGGAAAGAATGCCCACAAAGATAATTCCAGATGATGGTCCCAGAAAGAATAAGTGTTTTAGATTCAACAAAGGAAGGACGAGCGAGAATAAGTATGCGCAAAATGTGAAAATTGCTATCCCAAGAATACAGTAGAGAATCTGAGCTTTTCGAATAGGCAAATCTTCGCGGAGATACCGACGGAGCAGATAACCCAGACCGGCGAGAATCTGCAAAAAGGCATATCCGGCCGTCACAAAGTAAGGCCAGCCGTTGTCCGCAACGGGCATTCCCCTATCGAATCTTCTATTGTAAGACCAGGTGTCCGTCCACGTCAGCATCGATACGCAGAGAGCAACGATAAAGGTAATCGTAAGAATGCGAATTCGATTGCGATCGGGCTTTGCATGGAAGCGCGCACCAAAATTCAAGACCGTCCAACCTGTCAGGACTACAAGCATTCCGGCTATGGGACTTACCAGGTGAACAGGACCCTGTGCGTATGCTGTCCAGACGCGCATCGCATCGACAAGGACCCAGAGCGAACAACAACCTGTCATGAGCAAAAACGGCAGCACCGGAAGGAGCGGCCGCTTCTTCCAGATGACAAAGAGCGTCAGAAGAAAAAGCGATCCACCGGAAAATCCCTGAATCAGAATTACTACAACCGGTGTTTCCATTGCCTGTGATTTTGCAAGATCCGCGCCTCAGGCATTGTCAGCCTCTCTGCCGCATAAAACCAGCACGATTCCTGGTCTTTCGGACAGACTGTGTCCGATTTTCGGTCGGCCACCGGACAGTACTGTCCGAAAAACGGACCGAAATTTCGCGGAAAGGCGCGTCCAGATCCCGGACAACAAGACTGTCAACACGGCGAATTCAACTGGGGCAGAAATCCACAGATGCTCACCAACCCCTCCAAACCGGCTCATTTTCGTGGGATCCTCGCAGCCTTTTCGGCCAGCGTCATGTCTGATTTCGTTCCGCATAACTGTCCGGACACAATGCGAATCTGTCCGGGCACGGTTGTTGCTCTAGGGCTTTCGTTGGTGAGTCATGCATTCCGGAATCTGGAAGGCACAAGGGTTCATCAGAGGGGAAACAAAAAAAATGAAACAGATTAGAACGGAGATTTCAGGAGGTAGAATGCTCGGTCTTTCCGCCTTGCTGGTCATGCTCATGGCTGGAAGTCTTTCAGCGACCACGTTCAACCTGGTTGTACATGGACGTTCAGATAAGGACTACTGTGCATCGCAAGGTGGACAGATTGATCCATTCGGGAGTGCATACCAGAGTGTCGCAATGGCAGACGGGAATGCAAGTGGTACACCATCCAATACATCAGGGTACTGGGCAACCGGCGCTGCGGATTGGATTGGTTCATTGGAGAACGTTCGCTACGTAGGTTGGAGTGGATCGGTAAATGGTGGAGCGTGGAGCTGGGAATACTGCGGTGCGCGCACCCAGATCTGGTACGCTCTCTACGCACATTGCAGAAACGGAAATGTTTGTAACATATACACTCATTCTACCGGATCGCTTGTCGTATCCACATTCATTGCACATCACAATGCTGATATCAACGCGGCTGGTATTCGAATCAATCGCATTCAGTTCATGTCGGCTGCAACAGGTGGTTCCGAACTTGCGAACATTCTCGAGTGTATTCGGGCCGGCGCGTGCGCTGGATCCTACGGCCAAATTGCAGCGTGGTTTCTCACACCAAGCACGGTCGGTGTAGATCCAACCGTAACTACGTATGGAGCGAGGGCGGAGTGGTTAGGAAAAAACCAGGCATTTGGTTACAGATACCAGACAACTTCCGGCACTGGATACTCCAGCGTTGGCGGAGTGACCGGCCCGCTACTCCCGGGATTGGACGATAGCGTTCTGGCCAACCACAGTTTATGCAACGTGAACGGTGTAACCGATGTGAAAGCAGTCTGCGGCATGGGGAACGTAACTTTCCGCCATCGCTATGCATGCGGGTTCCTGTATGCAAGTAACTGCTACACGTACTACGGCAAGTACACTCCGTACTACACGATTCAGCAGAACGGGTCAGATCACAACCAGGGTGTGAAGTACTGGAGATCTTACGCCACATACTGAAAGCACTTTCGTAGATGCGATTCAATCGAATCGATCTCTCGAATCATTTCGCCCGGGGGCTTTCTCCCGGGCTTTTCGTGGTACCGGAGAAGGCGACAATCTTCGACGGAAATAACTGTCTGATTTTTTCAAGGGGAGAATGAAAATGACCAAAAATACCAAACGTTTGCTACGCATGTCGTGGATAGCAATCGCATTACTAGTCGTCGTTTATGTTGCAGCTGTTTTTATGGGGGGGGCAGATCGAAACGGACCATCATCTGATCGCCAAAGCCAGGAAGAATGGGCGAAGATTACCGAAGGTGGATTCATCGTTGGTGTCGATCCTTCTAAACAGCTTGAATATTATAAGAATTGGGCCAAGTATCCTCCATTCTCCAGGCCTCTTGGGGCTGATCAAATTGATCTACTCGAACCAAATCGCGGAGTGGAGCCGGCAACGCCTGTTGTCAAAGAATGGCCCGAAGGTTGCCCGACCGACCCAACCTCAAAGGAAAAATGTAGCAAACCCGCAAAGATGTCAGACGTATCATGCAGTCTGTCCCTGGACAAGCGTGCCACTGTTGGCACAGAAGACCAGAAGCTATTCATTGAATGCCATAGAGAACGCGACGACATACGAGAACCAATTCCTGTCAGCATCAAAGAGCTTACTATAGTAAATCAAATGACCAAAGGTCGTCTGCCACCAGCCATTCATCAAGGCGATGATGGTCAGGACGGAGATGCAAAAGCCAAAGATGGAATTTACACAGCAGTTGTGCGACCTCGCAAAGCAGATTGGGGCTGGTTGCTTGTTGGTGTGAGAATCATTGTGGAAGGCATGGAGCATAGCATGACAACCGGGTGGTACAGCACTCCCCACACCGTTGCCGAATTCTTGAAAGGCACCAACGAAGAAATGAAAGAAGGGCATTTGCAAATCAATGTTCCAGTTCTCATTCACAAGGCAGGTACATATTCATTCCAGGCAAACCTCAAAGACAGCCGAGACCAGACGCCTATCGCTTCTTCGGATTGGAAGGGACATCTCGAAAAGGGAACCCAGACGGTCCCGTTGATCTTCTTTGGAAAGGTAATCAACGACAAGGGCTTGGACGGTCCATACCAGGTAACTCAACTACGTGGCCACAGAATCAATCTGCCGATTGTTGAAGGACAACTTGCAGGTCTCATGCAGGCAGGCGGAATTCCAAAGAATATCAAGCAAAACGAACCGGAGTTTGAGAATTTAAAACCCGGTGATGAATATGTGACACGCCACTACCTTGCGCGCGACTTCAGTGATCATGAATGGACATCGGTGGAAAAAGACGACAGGATCCGATTCCTGGAAGAGATGGTGGCAAAGGGAGAAGAGTGAAATCCCGATTCTGTTTCTGACGTGACCGACTCGAAGGCCATGGATTCAACACCGCAGCGGTGTTGAATCCGCTTTCCAGCGAGTTTAGAATCCGGCTCCCATGCGCAGATTCTTGATGTCTTTGGATGGAGGTAGACCGAACAGTCGCGAGTATTCTCGACTGAATTGCGAGGGACTTTCATATCCCACCATAAAAGCGACTGACGTTACATCCTCCACCTCGGTAGCCAGCAGTCTTCTGCCCTCCTGCAAACGAATGTGTTTCTGAAACTGAATTGGGCTCAGAAGTGTTACCTTTTTGAATTTTTGATAATAGGCTGACGGACTCATGTGCGCCATTCGCGCCAGGCTTTCCACGGTTAGCGATGAAGCAAACTCGCGGCGGATCCTTTCAATACTGCCGAAGATTCGTTGCATCTGACTGCCCTTGACTCCAAGTTGATAGAGAACGTGGGCAAAGCGAGACTTCATTACGTAATAGAGAATCTCCTTGATGATGAGCGGAGCGAGCACGCTACGGTCAGTTTCGTTTCCGAGCGTGCGCATCAAGCGCAAGAACGCATCTGTGAGTGGTCCACTAACGTCGTCCGCAAAAACGCCTACCTCCGGGGTTGCACCATTTTGAGGTGGGCCGATTTCTGAGACCAGATCGAATACCATCTTCTGATTCAGCTTTAAGAACAGACACAGATACGGATGCCCGGTCGACGCCTTCACAACCTCACCAACCACCGGAACGTTTGCTGCGGTTGCAAAGAATCTACTCGGCTCGCAACGGTAGAGGGTCTTTCCGACCGTTACCAGCTTCTCGCCCTGAACCACAAAACATATGGAGGGCTCGTACAGAGAATGCTTGGGCCCTGTTTTCTGATCTCGACGTACGATCTTCAGAGAATCGATCGCAGTGTCGGTAATCGGGCCTTCACCCGAGTACCGCTCAGCAAGATCGATGAGCTCCGGTGGAATTGTCGTTCTCGCTGCCATACGCCTCGATTGGACTATCGCGCACCGGACATCTGATCGTTGAATGCGTCAAATTGAGTGTAGTAGTTGTCCACGCCTTTGCCCTCAGCAAGACGCAGGAAATTAACACGCTCGACGAGTACCTCTTTCACATCTGGTTTGTTTTTCAAAATCGCCATTACTTCCTTAATGAAATCATTGAGTGGCATGGCGTTGGGATCACTCTCTTGATGTGCGCCCGTCAAAGGAGTTTGCACATACGGTGGGGCAAGCTCAATCACTTGAATAGGGGTTCCCTTCAACTGGTAACGCAGACTCTGGGAGTATGAATGGACTGCGGCTTTCGTCGCGCAATATGTGGGGAACATTGCCATTGGCATGAATGCCAACCCGGACGTAACGGTCATAATGAAGCCAGTATCCTTTTTCAAAAGATGCGGGATCAATGCATTGTTTAAGTGCATTGGCGCGATTAGATTGGTGAAAATTGTGTCATCGATTACCTGTTGTGAGTCACCTTTCTTCAAGTCCTCGGCTTGCATAATTCCGGCATTTTGAATTACTGCATTCAAAGCTGGATGCTCCTTAAGAACCTGTTTAGCCATTGCCGCGATGCTGGCCGGTTTGGTCATATCTACTTCATACGCAGGAAACCCCGCCGCTTTTGCTGCTCCCAGTCGCTGAGCCGATCGAGTGGCGACAATGACCTTGTTGCCAAGGGCCTGAAACGCCTGCGCCAGCCCCAGGCCAATGCCCGACCCTCCACCTGTGATGAGAATAGTGTTGTCTGTTAATTTCATGGATCCTCCGAATTTGCTGTTTTGAGTTAAGGCAAAATGTCCGGCCCGGTCCAGCCTGATGCTGTTGCGGACTTGCCTAATCCTCCAAATCGTCAAAAAAAATCAACAAACGATTTAGATACGGAGATCGAAAGCCAGGATCGGTTTTTTCTACATTGCTGATTGCCACGCGATTGACATTGCCGCGAATTCCAGAGAATCCCACCTGGCGATTCCCTGGAACTCTTGGAGCACAAGCATATTCTCAGTGAGCGTGTCTGATGCCCCGACCAATCAGAATTAGATTCACCGGAAACGCCGCTACGAATCCCGCGATGAGAGCCAGTAGCATGCCGGCCCAGAAAAGGCCATCTGCCAGTCCCGCTTGCATCACGCCCGGAACAAAAATCTGCGTTAATGCTTCTGCAGCTTCCATCACGAGAATACTGAGTCCTTCTGAAACCAGAATCACTTGAAACGCCCGGCGCATTCCGTAACCGGCCCTTACGAGCGGGATGACACCGAGGGCGAAACCAAAAACAAAACCCAGGGCTATCGCAAGTGCCATAGTTTCCCACATTCCAAGCCCGAGGGCAGTCCCAACGATGACTCCAACGATTTCGCCAATTCCACAACCCAGCAAGCAGTGAAGTGTGGCCATTGTTGCGAGTTTCCAATTTGAGCCGGTCTGCTTGTGAGAGCGGTTATCATGTGAATGACCATGGTGATCGTGTCCCTGATGCATCCCGGATCCATCGTGTGTATCCCCGGTGACGCATAAAGTGTGGTCATGTTCAGTCGATGGCTGCTCCTCTTTTTCTATTCCTGATGATTGATGTGCGCGAGTTAGCGTCTGCATAACAAGCCTCCTTATAGAAACTGAAACGCAAGTAAGCTCGGCAGGTTACCGAGAATTTTTTTGGGGCTCCTCATGGACTCAGCGAGACTGGCTATTTGGAGCAGGTACAGTCGAGACATCCGTGTTTGGCGCAGGTACGACAGGATTCTTCCAGTCTCTGTCTCAGTTCCTGTCGAGCGCGGAAACGGCGGACTTTCAACGTCTCGCGTTTGATTCCAAGGCGCCGTGCGGCCGTTTCCGGTTGCTCGTCGCCCAGTTCCATCTTCTCAATGAGATCCCGATTCTCAGGACGTAAAGCCGGAAGCAATTCCAGGAAGCACTGACACAACTCTGCCGCATCGTTGGGATCGAGGATGTCACCAAGCATAGCGGTTGCTGACTGAGTTTTGCGGGCGTCGGCGGCATTTCTACGGTAAGTATCGATGACGGCGTTGCGAAGTACCGCATGAAACCACGCCAGAAGCGAAGATTCGTCTTCAAAGGTCGGGGCCTGGCGCAGACCACGCAACAAGGAATCCTGAAAGATATCCTCCGCCAAATCTGGATCAGAGACCCGACGTCGCACAAATGCCAGCAGCCGAGATCTATGGTTTAAGAGTGATGTCACGCTCAGGGCTTCACCGGCATCCGGATTTTCGCTGAGTTGGTCCATGAATCCTAGTATTGCGATACGAAATTTAGAGTGCAATCGCGAAATAAGTGTAACCGGAAGCCACGGGGATCGTTTCCCAGCATGGAACCGACTGGTTCCAGGAGTTGAAATATGAAGAAACTGGTTATTGTCCTATTGGTAATGGGAATTAGCTGCTCACCCACAAATCTACCTGAATCCACAGTTACAGTTATCGCAAAGGAAATGTCCTTTGCGCCGGCAGAAATCCATGTTGATTCCAGCAAAACTGTCAAACTGATCCTCCAGAACAACGGGGGCGCAGTTCACGATTTGATCGTCAGGAATCTCGATCCGATAGGTGCGCCCGACCTTCACGAACATAACCACCATCAGACGCACTCTGCGAATGCGGAAATCGGAGACCAAATTCACCTGGCTGCCGCACCGGGGGAAATGGCATCAACGGTGGTACAATTGAAAGCCGGACGCTTTGAGTATTATTGCTCAGTGCCCGGCCATCGTCAGGCCGGCATGCGCGGTTTGATTGTTGTGCATTGAGAGTCAGGCCTACGGACAATCCGTAGGCAACGAATTCTGCCCGCGCCAGGGATGGTGTCCCGGATACGCGTTCCCGGACGTGAGTGTTTGTACTCCATTCCTTGTGAGGAACTTCAAGGGTAGAGTTCTTCCGCTAGCGTCCGCAACATGAAAATGTAAATGCGGTTCTGTTGCCCAACCAGTTTGTCCGCTCTTGCCAACTAACGTCCCTGCGGCTACCTTTTGCCCGACTCTAACCGTAACACTATTTTGCGAGAGGTGCAAGTAGTTGGCAAGGGTTCCGTCTGAATGCCTGATGATCACGTAGTTCGCGTCGTTCAGATAGGTTTGCGAGGCACCGCCGCGATTTGAGTCGCTCTTAACGGCGGCCACAGTTCCTGATTTGGCCGCACAGATGTTTTTTCCAACTGGCATTGGCCAGTCATAGGCATTCTGATTTTGATGCCATCCGTATTGCATTGGACCGTTGGTCATTCTAAATGAAGCTCCATTGGAATACGGAAGGAAGTATGATCCGGAGGTCAGCATGGCGTCTCTGGCCGCAATTGCAGGATCATCCTGAGGCACGTTAACATGAGTTGCCTGTTGTGGAGTTGTAGTTGTTTGGGTAGTGCTCGCAGTGCTGGACGTAGAACTGTGACTGGTCCAGGTAGTTGTGCCAGACTTACGCGTTTTCATTGTCCAATCTTTTGAATAGGAGCTGGTGTTGCGTATATTCATTGTTAGAATGCGGCTTCTACCTTTCTCCAATGTTGTCTTGTAGGGCCAACCAAGCGGCCATTCAAATTCGGCCGGATTCTTTACAGAAAACTCCAGGTCCTGTTTATCAGCAGAAACATTCGTGAGGGTAATATCCAACCTGTTGCCACTTACAGCGTGCGTCACCTTGATTGGTGGCGCCGCAAAGAGGGCTACGGGCAGGAAGAATATCAGGACTGGAATTTTTAGACTCATGATGCCCCCAGGAAACCGCGAATAAAAATTTAGACGTCGTCGCGGAATAGAACGTTCATAACATCTCGCGGAGTAACTATGCCTACAACCTTATTTTCTGCGCTTTCGACTACCAGGCAGTCCACGTGGTGGTTGTTCAATTCATTGACCACATCAGCCAGGGTCGCTTCCTGCCGGATCGAGAAAAGCTTGGGTGAGTTAATGGTCTCAGCCAGGGTTTTCTCTGGATTTGGAGCTTCTCCGCCCGCAAAACGCAGAAAGTCAAAAGTTGATAGAACAGAAACGGGGCGATGGTCCTTATCGACGATGACGAGATGATGGATCTGCTTTGCGCTCATTTTCCGGGCCACATCTTTCCATGTCTGATCGAGGTTTGCCGTGAAAATGCCTCGGGTCATGATTTCCTCAACTTGAATGGCATGTTTGCCTGACATAGTGTCCTCCCTGGTGGATATGGACACATTAATGGGATGTTTGGATAAACTGCACGGCAGAATCTCAATATTTTCGTATGATCTTAGTCAGCGGCTCTCTGGCGGATGATCTGAAAACCGGAACCAAACTCGTCTTCCGACACCGGCTCAATCCTGGCCTGAATCTCTTTCCAGAGTTCAAAGCTTCGCACATCGGATACAGAAGGATTCCGAGATCGAATCTCGAGTCTTTTGCGAATGATCTCTTCATCCGCGTCAAGTACAGTGAAGACGATCCTTGCCTTGAGTCGCTCTGCCAGCAAGATCAATTTGCGCCGCTGTTCCCGCAAGGAAAAGCTCGCATCGACGATCGGATTGATTCCGATTTCCGTCAGGAATTTGATCATAGCCCGCAGTCTCCGATAGGTTCTCCTGGTCGTGTTTGAACGATAGGCGCCATTGTATAACCCGGCGCCGGCAACCTCTGCAGGCGCAATTCCCAGCATTGCCTTTCGCACGCGATCCGAACTCAATACCGGTAGCCCCATTTTGCGAGAGAGGTCATCTGCATATTTTGATTTGCCGGTTGCGGGCAACCCGGCAACAACATGAATGCATGGCTCCTCCTGTTTCCGATCGTGAATCGAGGCAAGCACCATTAGATAAGTACGAATGCGCCCGCGATAGTATTCAACTTTTGCAGTCTGGTTTCTCTCGACGCATTGAGCTAATTGCAAACAGTCGACCTTGCACCGAACAAGGGCCCTGTAAGTGACGTAGAGTGGTAGCAGTGCCAATCCAACAGGATCTGGCCCACGTTCAAAATAGAGATTGGTCAATCGCTCTGCGGCAGCGATTCCTGCATCCCCGGACGTGCGCAATCCCAACAATGTGAAGGCCAGGTCCTCATACGGATCGACGGCGCGTAACTCTGCATTAAATTCAACACAATCAATTATCTCGATACGATCCGGAAAGCAATATATGTGATCAAGGCGCAGATCTCCATGACCGTCTACAACTCGCCCCTTTCGAGCTCGAGCCAGACAAGCAGTGCGATACCGCCCGAATAATTCCTGCGCCTGACTCAGCACGGAAGATGGCACCAGGTCACTGTAGTTTGCCAGGGTGTCGAGATTCTCCCGATAGTAGGCTTCAAAATTTCTTGCGGTGGCTGGCAGCTTAGTCGCCTGACGGTGAAAATCGGAAAGCGCCAGGGCGATCCGCTGCAGCAACTCATCGTCGAGTGCCTGATCCGTGCACTCCGAAAGACGAAACTTATCTTCGAGATGCCGCATCACTACGCACGATTCGATTGCACCTTGTTCCCTGCTGTTCAGGACATACCCGGATGGGTCTCTGTGAACAAAAGAAACCCCTTTGTATACGCTGGGTGAGGTACGGCTATTCAGTGCAACTTCCTGCTTGCAGAAATGAATGCGAACACCCAATTGAGATTGATCAACGAAAGGGAACTTTACGGCCTTCTTGAACTTGAAGACAAGCCTCTCAGTAATCAGGACAATTGAAATGTGAGTCTCTACCGTGCGGATAGTCGTCCCAGGTCCGTCGAGTAGTGATGGATTCTTGCAGAAGAATTCGACGATTTGGTTCAGTTGCATGGAACTTTGCTTAGTGTTTGCGACAAACACCTCAAATCAAGTCATATCCAACCTTTGGCTTTCATTAATTCGTGAATGTGTGCCAGATGATTCCGCCCATGCCAGGCGTAGAGACACGCAACTTCCTCCATGAGAAATTCCCGCCTGGCTTCGGGATGAAAGTAAGCACGCCGCCATTCCTCCGGGCTAAGCGACTTTAATAGAAGACACCAACGTGCATGAAGCGCAGTTAACAATTCCGCAGATACTCTAGCCGGAATTGCCGTTCCAGCGTCTATCTTGCGCGCCCATTCAGCTTCTTCGTACGGTTTGATCGTAGGCTTATCTTCTGTCAGGGCCAATTTGCATCGGATGAACGCATTCATATGACTATCAGCGATGTGGTGCACAACCTGCGATACGGTCCACTTGCCCGGAAGAGTAGGGGTAGCAAGCTGTTCCGCGTTAAGTTTGCTGAGCGTCTCTGTCAGCTCACCGGGCAGACTCTCAATTTCTGCTATGGCCTTAACTAGCATTTCCTGGGAAACCTCGCCGGGGCGAGAATAGGACTGGACATGGTGCAGTTTCATAATGACTGATCGGCTGGCGGAGGGGGCTAGCGGGCAAGCAGGAAACGATCGCAGTTCAGGCTAATGGAGGAAGAAAAAGTCAATGTTTCTCAGGGACAAGCTTTAACATTCTTCTTGTTTCCGCTTCATCGCCAATGTACCAGCGGACAGGGCGGCCTCGAAAAATTGACGATGGCGCAAATCCGAAGGTATCCCGAAAACAGTGCGCAAAATGCGCGGCGTCATAGAATCCCGCGCCAATCGCGGCATCTGTGATACTTAGATCTTCTTTTAGCAGAATGGCCGCAGCTTTCAACCGAAACCATGTTCGGAATTTGCGAATCGAGATTCCAAGTGTCTCTTTGAAAAGATGCTGCAACCGCGATTCCGATAGGTTGCTTACGGCACAAAGTTCCTCCACGGCCGGATTTGTTTCCAAACTCTGATCGAGTAGGTACTCAATGACCCGTCTGAGTCGCGCATCGTGGGGAAAAGG
>JAEUSB010000081.1 GCA_016788865.1 Leptospirales bacterium | reverse complement strand
GAGCCAGATACGGTATGGCGAAACGTCAACCGACGCGGACAGCGGTTGTTCTGGTAACAGGGGCAGGATCACTCCCGCGAGCAGCAGGAATTTCGCAAGTGTGATGAACTCCGCGTGATCGAACTTTGAAGTTGCCTGAACCAGATTCTCTTTGAGTTCTGTTATGATCAAGAGACTGGCAACTACCAGGAGAGAAAGCCACTGGGGTTGCGTGAAAATTAGCGGTGCCAGACAGTAGGTCACAAGCATCGTGATAATTGATGTCAGGCTGAAGGATTTGTGTGCGGCAATCTTTTGATAGTAGTAAACAGCCAGCAAGAGCGACAGTACGATGCCGCCCCCAATGAAAAGAGTAAGATTGAGCGGATTAACTACATACAGGATGTAACCGAGGATTCCCGTCAGGGTGAATGCTCGGTCTGTGCCAACCAGACTCTCCGGACCATCCTTGGTCTGGTGCCGCCGCTGCTCTAGACCTATGAGCAGGGAAAACAAAGCAACAAGCAGGAAGTTAATGAACGGTTGGGGGATGTTTCTTACAAGTTCCACTTTCTTACCGACTATTTAGTATTTCGGCATATGACGCCTCAAAAATGTGCCTCCCGCAGCATTTACTTCCATGACGAGCCTCAGTTCGCCTGTGTCCGCAAGGCCTTTTTTCTATTTACAATCACCTCCCGCGAGCGCAGATGTCGTCTGTGAACCCGATCATTGAGCAGTACATGCCAATGGCAGTATTCTTACTGCTGGCTCTGACCGTCGCAGCTGGCGGCCTTACCCTGGCCTCCTTCCTTGGACCAAGGCTTAGCAGCAAACACAAGTTTGATCCTTACGAATGCGGACTGGATCAAGCCGACTCGCCGCATAAGCCGTTCGCGCTCAAGTTCTACGTCGTCGCTTTGCTGTTTATGCTCTTCGACATCGAAACGATTTTTCTATTGCCCTGGGCGATTGGCTTTCGTTCTTTTGGATGGGAGAGCCTTGTCGCGGTCATAATTTTCTCCGGCATTGTTGTGTGCGGTTTATGGTACGTTGTTAAGCTGAAGGTCTTCGAATGGGAATAAACACCAGTCCCGATTTTGCTACCTCCCGAATGGACGCAGTCGTCAACTGGGCCCGCGCCAATAGTCTTTGGCCCATGCCGTTCGGCGTTGCCTGTTGTGCCATTGAGATGATGGCTTCTTATATGCCCAAGTATGACACATCGCGTTTTGGAGCGGAGGTCCTCAAGTTCTCTCCAAGGCAATCAGATCTGCTCATCGTTTCGGGAAGAATTTCTTTGAAGATGATGCCAGTCCTCACGAGAATCTGGGAACAGATGCCAGAACCCAAGTGGTGCATTTCAATGGGAGCCTGCGCGTCGAGTGGCGGTGTCTTTGACACGTATGCACTCGTCCAGGGTGTGGATCAGTTCATTCCCGTTGATGCGTACATCCCCGGATGTCCGCCGCGTCCAGAAGCATTCATAGACGCGATCATGATGATCCAGGAGAAGGCGAAGAAGGGCGTGGCAAAGTCTCAGGATTTTGTTCAACCTCAGGCAAGTTGAATATGCTCCAATTCCAGGCCGCAAAACTAGAAACAGTTAAGAGCAAACTCTCGTCCCTCGGCGCGGAAAGTCTTGAGGTTCAGAACGATGCCGTTCTCTGTCGCGTTGAGCGTGATCGCATTCACGATTTTGTTAAGACGGTGCGCGATGACGCTGCGCTCGATTTCCGATTCTTCACAGACATCACTGGCGCAGACTATTCTAAGTATTCCATTCCGCAGCCTGGCCGCTTTGCTGTTATCTATTCTCTGCTTTCCATTTCCAATGGAGTTAGATTGCAGATAACGGTCTTCCTTCCCGAGAATGACCCCTCCGCTGCAACCGTTTCAGATTTATTCACCGGTGCCAATTGGGCTGAGCGAGAAGTCTTCGACATGTACGGAATCGTTTTCAAGGGTCATCCAGATTTGAAGCGACTGTTGACTCCCGAAGACTATGAGGGCCATCCACTGCGAAAGGATTATCCTCTTAAGGGTCGAGGCGAACGCGCCAGCTTTGAAGTCTACAGCGCCGTCCCCGGACATAACTAGAAATGTCCAGGCTATTCGTGACACTGGCCCTCGTGGGCTTATTGTTTGGGGCAGCTGTTGTTGCGCAGGGAAGGATGATGCCAATACGGGAGGCTTCCGTTCTCGTTCCAAAGGGATCCATTTACTACAAAACAATTGGAACCGGTCAACCAATCCTCATTATCCACGGTGGTCCGGGCATGGATCATCGATACCTTTACCCACATCTCGTTGACCTCGCGCGCGATCATCGTTTGATTTTCTATGATCAACGAGGCACCGGGGCATCCCAATGCAAGCTGACGGACAAGACTGTCAATATTGAGCAATTTGTCAGGGATATTGACGCAGTCCGGCGCCACCTTGGCTTGAATCGGATTAACATATTGGGACATTCATGGGGAGGATTGCTCGGGGTTCACTACACAGTTCGCCATCCTTTGAACGTTCGTTCACTCATGCTTATCAATTCCTCCGGGCTTACGGGCGAATCACAGAAAGAGTTTTTCGATAACCTCGACAAAATGCGAAGCGAAGAAGAGAAAGAAGAGATCAAGGCTATTGACAAGGATCCGGCGTATATTGCTGGGGATCTGGACCTCTACAAGCGCCGCAGCGAGCTCCAAATCAAACCGTATTTCTTTGACCTCGAGAAACTTCCGAAGCTGGCTTACGAGGTAAGCCCTTTAACCGTTAAGAACAACGAGCAGGTCAGAACATGGATCTGGCGCCAACTCTTGCAGTACGATCTGCGCCCTCAAGCCTCGCGTATTCGCGCACCCACATTCATTCTTCATTCTGATCATGATGTGATTCCAGTCAGCGTCGCTGAAGAGACAAGCGAAACCATCCCGCGATCGACGCTTGTCGTAATGAAGGACAACGGTCATTATAGCTTTGTTGAGCAGAACAAGGAATTCCTTGAGGAAGTACGGAAATTCTTGAAGACAGTTCGGGGCCCTTGATTGAATTTTTTTACAAAGCACCCCTAGAAGACTTTGCATTTTTTAGTGCCTGGTTCAGGTTGGAGTCATGGAAGAGCTGCTGGTAGAGGTTTCAGATCTTCAGTCACTGAAAGCAGGTGACATATTGCGGCGCGAGTCCCCAACTCGTAAACAGCAGGGCGTTTTTGTTAAACACAATCCGGAAGGCGGATTAATACTGTGCGATGTAGTTGATCTGCTAGAGTGTTCATTTGCCGCGGAAGCTGCGGTGATTCGTCCTCAGCCGGACGACAAGATTCTTCTGGCAACCGCTCCTTTCGACGACGGTAAGCGCAGCCTGGAAGCAACGCAGATTGTCGTTAACTGGACTCTTTTCCGTGAACATCCGGAGCTCCAGAAAGAGATTCTTCAATTTGTAAAAAGTGTCTATTTTCCAATCCAGATAATCGAACTAAACAAAGCCGGCAACATGCGCGAAGTCTTCGTGCCCGTTCAGCAGAAATTCAAGATTGGAAAGTTCAAAGAAAAGATCGATTGGGAAAAAGTTCGCGATGAAAAGTTCGTGGCTGCAATTGAAGCGCTCTCTGAAGGAGGCCACATGACCTATGTTGCATTCATTCCTGGTGATCAGAATCACAAACCGCTCTTCTATACCATTGGGACCAAACCACATCAGGAAACGATTGTGGCGCTGGGAAGAGAACATTTCACATTCAAACCAACCCATGCCGGGCACATCAAGATTCTAAGTGAGGGCACGGACAAGAAACGATTCATAGTGGATGCGGGATCAAACTTTCTGGGAGCCGGGATTCATACTTCATTGCCCACAGCAGAAATGGTCACAGAAGCCTTGAAGGAAATTTTTCCCAACTACGAATTCCAGCCAATTGCCGGGCGTGGCGCTTTTGGCATTCAACAGAGTTATTGAATTCCTTGCCGGCTCTGCATTGTCAGTTGACTTCTCTCAGACTGAACCGGCCGGCTTGCTTCAGCACCGTTCGCGCCGGGTGAGTGGCGCTCGAGGATGGCTTCTCGAAGCCAATGAATTCGAGGCGCTTCTTGCAATGTGAAGTCAGTCCGTGCGAACCTTCGATAAAATTGGGGTTTCCCTCCACAGGGGCCAAAGGGAGCACGAGACGATCTACGGGAACGAGGGGACTCAGATTCCTTTCTGCGAAGACGCAGTAGTCTTTTGGGATTTCTCGCGCCAGGCTCCACGCGGATCCATACTCAGGGTCCGTTTTGAAAAGCTTACCTGGAGTCTGTCTATCGCCTGAGTTAAAGTAGAAAGAAATTCCCAGGCAAAAACAGAGCAAGCCGGTCCGGAAAGATTGACTCGCGAAAAACCGACCAATCCCCGCGGGGGCCTCTTCTCGAAGCCTGGAAACACGATGAATCCCCAGGAGGCTGCCATACATCAGAAAGGGCAGAATAGCGTATGCGTAGTGTCCATAGTAGGTGCTGTGCCAGGGGTGATTGGATAGTAAATGTAGAACCGCAATCGGCAAGATTGCTACGAGCGAGAACAAAGGTCGCGTCAGTGGTAAGAATGCAAAGGCGCCCACGATTCCTACCAACGCGATTGGCCTCGCAACAGCAATGGAGAGTGTAGTGACCTGCGGCCATTCTCCGTGAAAGAAGATTGACCAGTCCGGACCAGTCTTCCCTCCAAACCAGGCCTGAAGAAGGTGTCCTGTTGCAAAGTACGACAAGGCGAAAAGTGCAAGGCGAAACCCCTGCGACCGGAAGGCCAGAGCGACTCTCCCTCCAGACTTATTGTGCCTGGTTTGCTGATCGATTGCCAGGAAAACTCCGATTAGTGCAACGTAGACGGATGTATCTTCCTTGACCATCATCCAGAGAAGCGCTGCGGAATAGATGAGCCACGTTTTCTCCAGTTCAAGCGCCAGGAAAAATAACCCGGAAAATAGAATCACAAACATTTCGTTGTGAAACGACTGACTCAGTCGCAACAACGGAAAGGCATTCAATAGCATGCATGCTGCCAGTACGCTTGATAGGGCATCGTCTGAGAATTTAATGCCGATCAACCGAATCCAAACAAGCAGGCCCAGAGCGGAGACGAAAAATAAGCTGGCCGGATAAACAAAATGATCGAGGCCAAGAATGTTGCCACCAAGGTACGCCGGTAACAGGAACAACAGTGCCGGCGCAAAGTGATGCCCTAGATAGCTTCCAGACTCACCGGTATGTACATAAGCAGTTGGTAGAATCCCAAAACCATTGGCGGTATTCGCTATTGCGGAGGAGATGTTTGTAATATCTTGATCGGCTAGAAAGAGCGAAGTTCTAGCAGACCAGGTGAAGACTCCCAGGTGAGCCACGCTGCCCGCAAAGACAATCCATATCACCAACCGGAATCGGGGGAGTATATCCCGCGTGCGCTCGCGACGCCAGATGAAAAGTAAGCCTGTTAAAAAGAAGGCACCGCAGATGATCCTTTCAAAGTAGTAGACCGCCTGATCCCCCCCCGGGAAGACAATCGGCACCAGAAAACAAAGCGCCGTCGAGGCGACTAGCAGGTGCAGTAGAATGCTCAACGTTCCCTCAGGAACGAGGTAATGGTTTCGATATCCTCATTAAACAGAATGCTCTGCACCTTCAAGATCCTTTGTTGCGGTGTATCGGGCAGCGCCTTCCGCTTTTGCAACAGCGGTTCGTAGTTGGGGAAATGCAGCCCGTCCCAGAAGAGATGGACGTACTCTTTCTCAGGAAACGTACCGGATTTTCCAAACGGAGGTGATCGTTTTACCGGCTCAGAATGAATGATCACAAATGACTTAATGAAAGGATTTATGGCAAGCGCCAGGGCGTCCTTCTCCTTTTCCAATGCGATTCCGTTTATGCGATCCATCCGTATTGACGTTTTGTATTTTGAATTGAGCGCCTGCGAAAACCTCAATTGCATCATGCGTGTCAGCAGAATTCCATGAATGATCCGCACAGCCTCGCGGTCCGGTAGAGCCGTTAGGCGATTATGGTCGCTCGGCGAGAGGGCAAATCCCGGGATGTTGTCCGGTAATCCCTGGATTGGTTTGGTGTTGGAATCAAGAAACGAATTCTGATCACGAAATCCAAAGAGAGCCGACTTGCTTCCGCGCATGATTCTTTCAGAGCCAGAGATTGACGCTGCGTTGAACGCATCCTGAAAAGCGCCTGCTGGAAGGAAAACCGCGCGATCAACATTTGGGGCGGGCAGGCGAACAAAAAATGGCCGTTTAATGGTGCTCTGGTTGAAATCAATTCGCCCAGACGGATCGGGCTTGAAACGGCAGTGGCCAAACAGATCCTTCTCGCAAAGCAAAGGCAAATTGACGTTGCCGAACACCGTGAGCTCATTGCCGCTTCGAATCACCTCTGTGATCGTTGGGAGCAATGAGTTCGCATCCGTATACGCCAGAACGGAATTCCGTAAATGCAGCAACGGACCCAGGAGATTCTCAAACGATCGCACCGTTACCTGCACGACTGTCTGGACGCTGTATCGGTTAACAAACCCTGGAATCATTTGATTTCGTTCCGCAAAGGCCAACTCGCCTGGGTCTCGTTCTTCAAATGTTCGCGATAGTTCTAGCGCACGCCCGCCCTTGTCCCGCAGGTCGCGGACAATCAGGACGTACAAATCTCCGGGCCTCAGCAATTGCTCGGGAATTACCTCAAGCAAACAGATACTCCCTCGGTGAAGGCGCACCAGGACGGGCGTACTCTTCTCCGTGGAAGTGTTCCAGAGCAAGAACGGATCCGAAGCAGCGGCCATCCGGAACGGGAACTTACCAGTTATTTCACATGGAGTTTCAAGCCATATGTGCGAATCAGGGCTGAACCCGTCGGCGCGAGCAATAGCCCATAGACCTGTGTAGCCACTCTGATCCTTACTTCGCCAGATTCGACCTGTTGGGCTACGGTCCGATTTCTGCATCCATCGATCGTCGGGAAAAGGGAAATTACAATCACCGGCTGAGAGCCGGCATTCAGCCGGGAGGGCCCAGGCCGGGAAGGCAAATAGCGTCGAAGCGAGGCAAAACCCCGCTAATGGCGCAAAAAGCGCGCGCGCAAAATGAATTTTTCTTGAACGCAGGCGTGGAATGGTTCGTCTGATCAAGGACGGGGAAATCCCTCGAGGCTTTCCATCACAACAATTTTAGGGGACAGGAGAAGTCTATGAAGAAATGGTTTTTGATCGGGGCAATCGCCCTTTCTGGCCTGCTTGTATACTGCGGTGGCGCTCGTAATGATGCGCGTAACGACGCAACAAGCACAGGTCCGGATGGTTGGATCTTTGAAGGTTGGGCATGTGCTCCGGATGCTGCAAAAGCGCTGCAACGGCAGAGCCCTGCGCAATATTGCCAGGACGACAAGCCTAAGGACTATCTTTACATGAAGTTCAGTGCTGCAGCTGCGCAAGAAGCAATCGACAAGGGCATGGTAGCCATGAAGCAGTCGACTTGCCGTAAAGCAGCCAAGGATCAGATCTCATCTGACGGTCTTGCAAAGATCCTCGGTGAATACCTGGAACAAGCTTCTGGTGTAAAGAATGGTCAGTCAACCGGCCAGGTCATCATCGCTCAGAACAAGGGTCTGATTCGCGGTGTATCTATTTACAACTGCTGCTCGCTTGATCAAGGAACAGGGGTTTGCGTGGCTGCTGGCCAGGCTGAAACCTGGGATCAGTGCCAGTGCGTTGGCGTTATGAAGTATCCAGGCGGACAAAAAGGCTTTGAAGCTTCCGCTGAGAAAGCTTCTGCTGAAGCTACTCCTTGATTCAGATCAAAGGAATAGAAAAGGAAGCCCCGGTGCAGACCGGGGTTTTTTTTTGCCTCCGCCGAAACTGCCTGGCTCGCCACTCGTACAGATTTCCCCCACCCCCGAACGTGGGTGGTTTTCGAGGGGGAGGGAGCAAGAGATGATTATTCCGCGAGGGGCAGGCCGGCGCGAGCAGGGACGCTCTAGCAGAAGAACAGGAAATGTCAAGCGACCATGTCACAGCTTTGTGATACGCTTATGATGGGGGATTGCGTGCGCTTGTTCAAAGATGGTAACTAGCAAATCGCGAGCGTTGGCCGTTACTGCGGATTCTTCAGTTTTTCCAGCTCGGCTTTAGTTGCGTCCTGCGTTCCGACCGGCGAGTTCTGTTTAATCTGATTGATTCCCTCTTTGCCTTCGCTCTGAATCTTGCTTTGATCTTCCTTTCCGGCTTGCTGCAATTGCGTGGATTCTGCCTGAAGTTTTTGGCGCATCTCCTCCATATTGGCGCGGTCGCGTTCTATTTGCTCTTTCAGACTCTGTCTATCGCTCTCGATTTGGTTCTTGATTAGATCCTTGTCCTGCTCTTTCTGCTGTTCCATGTTCGCAGTATTGATTTTCTCCTGTTCTTCCAGCGTTTGCTGAATTAGGACTTTCTGTTCTTCAAATTGATCCACCAGATTCTGCATCTGCTCGCGACCGGACTCGGTAATGGTAGCAATGTCTGCGCCAAGGTTTTGGACTTCTTTACGATCTTCATCAGTTTGTGGAACCACCTGAATTTCTCCATTGGAATCGATCTCGGCTTTCTGGTCGGCCTCGACAATCTTGATGACATTCAAAGCCTCGTCCGAAACTTCCACAGAGCCTTCTCGAACGAGCGTGACACTTTTTCCTTTTTCCTCGCGGACCATGAATTCTGTGCCTCGAACGCCAACGACCGATGTGGGTGTAATAATGGTTATGCGCGAACTCGAAGAAATCTTCTTCCCGACGGAGTAGATCTTTCCACTGTCCAATCGCAGTTGCAGGCGCGCATAGCCCTTATGCTTGAGACACCGGGCTGTTTCGAGCCGCATTGACGTATCCTCGCCAACCCGAAGGCGCACGCTCTCGGAGAAATCCATGTCGACCTGGGTGTCGGAACGGGTCTTGACGGAATATCCCGGCATGAGGATGGCGTCGCGCGTATACAACGCAGCGGACGCAAGCGTTCGCTTAATATTCATGTTGTCTGTCACATCCACGCTTCCGCGGATGGACGTTAGAATCAGTCCCTGGACGTCTCTGGGTTTCTTTTTGCACCCAGGCGCAATGCATGCCAGTGCGAGGATTAGAAGAAGAAAGTTGCTGCGAGAAAAATGAACCATTTGACGATTGGACAGTTGTCCCGGGTCCCTTGACCATCGAAATTTTTTCTACGTGTTAAAATGAATGAGTGATTCCTACCAAAAGCTCCTCGAAAACAACAAGGCCTGGGCAGAGTGGCGTGTCAGAGACAATCCAAACTATTTCAAACATCTGGCGGAACTGCAGAACCCGGAATTTCTGTGGATAGGGTGTTCAGACAGTCGTGTTCCCGCTAACGAAATTACCGGAACGGAGCCGGGAGAGATTTTTGTTCATCGCAATATTGCCAACATGGTTGTTCATACTGACTTGAACATGCTGAGTGTTCTTCAGTATAGCCTTGAAGTTCTCCAGGTTAAACACGTCATTGTGTGCGGTCATTACGGCTGCGGCGGCGTCCGTTATGCCATGGACAATAAGGATCACGGCATGGTAAATAAGTGGTTGTGTAACATCAAAGAGGTTTATGCCAAGCACGCCACTGAACTTTCACAGATTGCTGATCAGGAAAAGCGGGCCAATCGTCTCGTGGAGCTAAACGTAATGGAACAGGTGCGTAATCTGGCAAAGACCAGCCTGGTTCAAAAGGCCTGGAAGAAGCGTGGCATTAAGATTCATGGTTGGGCTTACGGATTGGAGAACGGCCGTATCACTGACCTCAATGTGATGATGGGTGAGATCAACGATCTTGATCCGGTTTTCAGATTCGAGGATTAGTACGCGTCTTAATTGATTCGATACCGAAAATTTGACCGCACTGCGTTAACGCGACCTGGAGTAGTACCAGGCACAATGTCTCCAGTCCGGGATCTTCTCTGATTTTGCACGATACATGTCTGCCGTTTCAGACGTTAGACGTCTTTGATAAAAGATGCAATATGGCCTGCTACTCCACCTGGGTCTTCCATAGGGAAGCAATGACTTCCCGAATGCTCGATCCAAACGCCATGTGAAGATCGGGCTAATAGACGTTTTATCGCGGAAGGTGGGGTAACACCTGATTTGCGAGCTGTAATGAGAAGAAGCGGTAGTCGTGACTTTGCAAAGACGTTCCATTGTCCCTGGTGAAAGCTACGGAATATTCTGGCCTCAAGGTCCGGGTCGAGCTGAAGGCGAAATCCGTTCGATGTTGGCGCAAATGCGCTCTGCAAGTACCCTTGAAACGAATCCGGATGCCAGTTTTTGAAGAGTGGATGCATGCGAAAACTGCGCTCGACCACTTTCAAGTTCTGAAAAGTGGATCTCCGTGATTCTGCCGCTCTGGCCAGGGGATTAGGAAATAGTGGAACCCACCACGAACTGAACGGGGAAAAGACAGTCGGATCGAGCAGTACGATCTTCCGGAACGGAATTAGCTTGCGGGCGGCTGCATGTAGCACGGAAGCCCCTCCAATCGAATGACCGACTGCTATGACACCTTCGAGCTTCAAATGGTGAGCAAAGGCTTCGACCTGATCACCAAAGAAGGTCCAGTCCTTGAAATCGTGTGTCGCGTCCGAACCGCCATGGCCCATGAAGTTTAGAGCGAATACCGGATAACCAGCCTCATGAAGGAGCCGGTGCAGAGGTGCGTAGGAGTTGGCGCTAAATCCCGTAGCGTGAAAGAACAGGATTGGCGGTCGACTACCCCCTTCAAATGCTGAAAAGGCGAGTTTCAGCCCTCGAAACTCGAGGATGCGAGCCTGGTTACCTGGCATTGGCCAACCAAAATCGAGCGATTCCCCTTGCTATTGCAGTTTGCCCTGAAAATGCGAAAAATTCCAGCTCGACCAGAAAAGGCTGCTTCGCGGGTACTGTTATTGCTTTTATTCTAAGCACAGGAACCCCAATTGCCCAATCAGATCACGAAAACAGAAGCACTTCGCTTCATTAGCGAGATAACACATGCTGTAAATCAGGGCGGTGACCCAGAAGCCATCCTGGAGCGTATTCTTTCAGCATGTATCCAGACGACATATGCTGAATCTGGCAGCATTATGCTTATAGATGAGGATGGTGAGAATCTTACCATCCGATGCTCCCAGGGGCTGCCAGCAGAATTCGGTAGATTGAAGCTCAAAATGGGGGAGGGAGTCACCGGCCGCGTTGCGCGATCCGGGAAGGCAAGGATCGTCGGTGATGCGGCCAGCGAGACCGATTACATCCCGCTCAAAGAGGGTCTCTGCTCCGAGCTGGCAGTGCCCATGATTGTCAGTGGTATTGTCATCGGGGTTATCTCCGTGGACTCAACGGCCAAAGAGGCCTTTGATCGAGATCACGAACAGTTCCTTTCCATCATGTCCAATCTCGCGACGCGAATATTCGTCGATTTCAAAGACAACCAGATCCTGAAGAACCGCGATCGCTTCCATCTTGTTCTCCACGAAATTTCACGCGTCGTTTCGGGCTCGCTCAATCTAGAAGATGTCTTTCGCGAAGTCATGACGATCACGGAAAAGGCGTTTCGATTGCACCGCAGTACTCTTCTGCTTTATGATCGCTCGCTCGATCAATTGCGAATTGCAGCGAGCGTCGGATTCACCAAGGACGAACTGATTGATGTGACATACTCGCCCGGAGAGGGCATCACGGGTTCAGTTTTCCTGAATAAGAAGCCCGTCTACATTCCCAGTGTTTCAAACGAGCCGGGTTTCTTGAATCGGATGAAGACCTACGCCGGTACTGGAGATATGGGGTTCTTTTGTTGTCCTATCTTTTCCGGTGCAGATGTTGTAGGAGTCTTTTCTACGTTTACGCGACAACAAGGGCTCGATGCGGATTCAATGATTGAGTTTCTGGAAATTCTCGGTAGCATGATCTCACAGGCTATCACAATTCAGCGTCTGGTAAAAGAAGAAACACGTGTAATAGCCTCTGAGAACATTGAGCTGAAGCGAGAGCTGTCGGCCCGGTACAAGTTCGGTAGCCTGATTGGACGCGCACCACCCATGCTCCGTTTGTTTGAAAAGGTTCGCATCATTGCGGATTCGCGTGCTTCGGTTCTCCTAACAGGTGAGTCGGGCACAGGAAAAGAGCTGATCGCTTCTGCTATTCATTATAACAGTCCACGTAAGGATCAGCCCTTTGTAAAAATCAACTGCGCCGCCATTCCAGAGAATCTTCTGGAGAGCGAACTCTTTGGTCACAGGAAGGGGTCGTTTACGGGAGCAATTGCAGATAAGAAGGGCAAGTTTGAAACTGCGGATGGCGGAAGCATATTTCTGGATGAAATAGGCGAGCTTGATCTCAACCTGCAGAGCAAGCTCTTGCGTGTGTTACAAGAACGCGAGATCGAACCTGTTGGCGGGCGCACACGGCAGGTTGATATTCGAATCATTGCTGCAACAAATGCGGATCTGGAAGTTGCCATTGCCGAGAAACGGTTTCGTGCGGACTTATTCTACCGATTGAATGTGATCAATCTGAAGATTCCTCCATTGCGCGAACGCAAGGAAGATGTTTTGCTTTTGGTCACTCATTTCATTGAAAAGTACAACAAGGAAAATGGAAAAGAGATCAATGGTATTTCTCACGCCGCGCTCAAGATGATCGAGGATTACGAATGGCCCGGCAACGTTAGACAGCTTGAGAACGCGGTCGAGCGCGCGATTGTTTTGAGTCGCAACAAGATTCTCGATGTGGACGATTTTGTAGATACAACACTGCCGTTCGCTCAGCAGACGCCTGCTGTGCAAGCTGCTCCGGCTCCGGCAGTTAGCCAGCCTCGCTCGTTCGATCTTCCCGAAGAGGACAGCTTCCGCGATATGGATGGGCAGGTCTATGATACAGTGATTGCCGAAGTGGAACGCCGCCTGATTTTGCATGCTCTTAAGAAGTTCAAGTACACAAAAACACAGGCGGCGCGGTATCTCGGGATCAACCGTAACACTCTCGATAAGAAGATCAGGGAACTGGCGATCGATTATTAGAAAAAAGAGGTTGTCAGGGCCCGCGCAGAAGCTTCCCTCCTTGCAGGAACAGTGCGCTTGCTTGATATCTTTCCCCGCTGGTGCGTTTCAGTAGTCTTCTTTTTCTTTGCGACTGCTGCTTTTGCCAATCCAATTGCCACGCCTCCGCACGGACAAGTCCTCGCACCTTGTTCTCAGAATTGCTCCATCTTCATGGACGGGACCCGGAATCTCAAACTAACTGACAGTTTCACTGGAGTCTCCTTCACGCAAATTTCCAACCCGACGCCAAACTTCGGTTTTTCTAACCAGGTTTATTTTCTCAAATTCATCCTATCAAATGCCGGATCGGCTGCGGACTTCGTTGTTCAGGTGGACTATGCCCCGTTACAACGAATCGACTTTTTCATTCCCGAGGAAGGTCGGATGATTCAGACCGGAGCTGCATTGCCATTTGCCACGCGGCCAGTTCCGCATCGAACGTACGTTTTTCCGGTCCACATTCCCGGCGGACAGGCGCGCACAATGCTCTTTAGATTTGAGAGCGAAGGTACGCTTGAGTTTCCGATCCTGGTCATGACGGCTGATACCTTTCGTGATCGGATTCACGAAGAACAACTTGTTCTTGGTCTTTACTATGGAATACTGACCGTTCTAATAGTTTATAATCTTATACTATTTTTTATGGTTCGGGACCCGGGCTACTTGTACTACTTGCTGTATGTGCTCGGATACGGTTTGATTCAGACAGTGTTGAATGGCTTTGCCTACGAATATTTCTGGCCAGGATCTCCATACTGGAACAGTAAGAGCCTTGTTTTCGCCATTGGATGGGCTTTCTTTTTTGGGATCATGTTTGCCCGGGAGTTTCTCCGGTCCCGTCGACTTGTGCCGCGACTTGATAAGTTTCTTTACGTCTTAATGTTACTGCTCTTCTTTCTGATGCCGGCTGCCTTCGTGTTGCCTTACAACTGGAGTATACGTGCGGCCGCCGTTCTTGCCCTTCTGTTTACTGGATCAATATTCCTGACCGCTTTTGCTTGTGTTCTGCGTGGGTACGGACCTGCGCGATATTTCCTGGTCGCCTGGTTTTCTTTACTGGTTGGCGTGACCGCCTACGCACTGAAGGGGCTGGGGATATTGCCCGCTAACTTCTTTACGGAGTATGTTTTGCAAATGGGTTCGGCGCTTGAGATGTGTCTGCTTTCGCTGGGTCTTGCGGACCGAATCCGCGTCAATGAAGAAGAAAAACAGAAGGCCAGGCACGCGGCAATGGAAAGCTCTAGAGAGAAACAGGCCGCCAGGCTTACAGCGGCCCGTTTGGAAATCGAACTACTGAAGAAGAATATTCAACCGCATTTTCTAATGAACTCGCTGAACGCGGCTACCGTTTGGCTTGAGGAAGACCCTGCTACCGCGCGCAGGCTAATCGAAGCTTTGTCGGAAGAGATGCGTCTGTTATTGCGAGTTTCTCCCGAGAGAGTAATTCCGATTTCGGATGAACTGGCTCTTTGCCAAGCCCACCTGGATGTCATGAGCTTACGACTGGAGAAAAAATACGAATTGCTGGTAAACGGGATCTCGGGAAATGAAATGATCCCGCCACTGGTCTTTCACACTGTGATTGAGAACGGTCTCGCACATGGGCTGCACGATAAGCCGGGTGGGGTCTTTTCTATAGAAAAAACCGAGGAACCAGGATTTGAAGTGTTTCACATCAGCAATGACGGCGATGTTTCGGACCGAAAGGGGACAGGCACGGGCATGAAATACATTGCCTCACGATTAGGAGAGGCCTTCCCGGGCAAGTGGAAGTTGCACCATGGCCCGGTAGAGGGTGGCTATAAGACAAGCATCTGGATTGCAGTTGACCCGCTGGAGATGCACTTCACCCCATAAGCATTGATCGAGAATTGAATGCCCGCTAGAGTTCAAGAATGCGCTTATTGATCGTGGAAGATGAAACCGTCGCCGCAAGGGGCCTGGAGCGAAAACTTAGGACAATCCTTGGGTCAAGAATTCAGAGCCTCAAGATTGAGAAAACCTTGATCGGCTCGGAATGCTTTATCCAGGATTCTGCGATTGACGTCCTGTTCCTTGATCTTGACTTGAATGGAGACGACGGTTTCTTGCTGCTCGAAGAGGCCGTGGCGGGCTCCTTTCACACAATTGTTGTCTCTGCGAATACTGACAGAGCTGTGGAAGCCTTTGACTACGGAGTCGTGGATTTTGTCCCCAAGCCCGTTACGGAAGAGCGTTTAAGACGAGCAATAGATCGACTAACGTCTGGTCCGGAAAAAGGGATAAAGTATCTGTCTGTGCGTGAAGACGATCGCGTGCGTCTCATTCCCTTGAGCAAGGTTCTGTACCTGGAAGGAGACGACAATTACGTTCAGATCCATTGCCGCGACGGCGCGAAGTTCAAACACAGAAAAACATTGGATTCCCTGGAACGCCTGCTTGCTGATGCATACCTGCGGATTCACCGAGGTTACCTTGTTGCTGCCACGGAGGTTCACTCGATTCGCGTGGCTTCCGGCGGAAAATACACGCTGGTTCTGCCCGGAAGCATTGAACTACCCGTTAGTCGCTCATTTTATGCGCGAATGAAGCAAATCGAAGATTCTCACCCCGCCTGAGTGCAACTCACCCCCCATTCGTAGTCACGCCGCTGAAATTGCCCTACAATCAGCCCCGAGTTCGACTTGTGCGAACGGGGAGAGGATTGATGAGACAAACCAGACTGGAGCGCATCCTGGGCATTATTGGATCGCGATTTTTTGTGGTCTTTTGCGTGGTCCTGATGGGCCAGGCAGTTGTTGCGGCGCCTTTGTCGGCGGTTATGTACGGTGGCCAGTGGACAGAGACAGATTTAGTTCCGATTGTGACACGGCAACGAACGGACTATCGGAATTCAAACATCTGGGTCCTGGGTGTGAATCGAATCTTCATGTACAGGAATGCGTTTCGCGCTGAGGGTGAAGTACTCGCGGCCAAGCACACCGGCGTCATGAAACACGGTGAAGTAGTTGCGGTTGGGATTCTGCATCTTGGTGTTCCAGGAACTCCGCTATTCTTGCGCGGGGGTGAAGGTCTCTCAGTTGCTACGGAAAATCCCAGTATGGAGAACCGTCGTTTTGATCCTCTTAAGTGGCCGTGGGTGCGGCGTTCTCAGAAGTCCAGTCAATTCCTGAACTACTTGATGTTTGAGGTTGGGTTCAATCTGCCCACAAGCCAACCTGTTGAAACTTTCCTGCGCATTCATCACAGGTCAGGAATTTTCGGACTGATGTGTCCCCCAACGTGTGGATCAAACTTTGTAAGTTATGGAGTGAGGATGCCAATTGGCCTGTAACTCTTTGAAAAATGCGGGTCTCCCTTTTTTACGGGGAGCCCGCGGAGTTACACGAATGACATTTATATGTTCGGCAGTACGAAAATATCTGCCGGCGAAAAAAACTATTCGAGCGCGATATTTAGTTCAATCATCCCGGGCTTAGAGTAAAGGTTCAAGGCCAGCGCCGTGCGTTTGGGGATATCGATCCGTTGCGAGCGAGTGTCTGCGACATAAGGAACGCTTAGGTCCAGATCCTTCTTGCTATTAAGGAAAATATTCAATGCGTTTCCGGTAATCATGTTCCCGAGTTCACCCAGGACATCTCGGTATTCTTTTTCAATCGTGGCGCGATCCGTCCCAGGCATTAGCTTTTCTGCAAGTTTGTAAGCTGTTTCCGCGTTAAGTGAGTAGACGACCTGCCCTTGAACCGATCCTGTAACGTTGAGCAGGATAGCAATTTCATGCGAGGGCGTTGCGTCCGGTTTGACCGAAGTCTTACCGCGAATTATCTCCTCATTCAAAAGGTCGCGAAAGACGAGTACTGCGCCCTGCAAGAATGGGTTTACATACTCTGCTTTCAAAATGCGTTTCCTTAGAAGTTGTCCGGCGCCGGAATGGGAGCGTTGCCCATTCGTGGATTCTGTCTGATCCGGAAATTGCCGCGCTGTCCTTCTGTCTTGACGATCAGCTCATAGAAAGCCCGTCCCGTAGAGTTCTTTTGCTCCTCGAGGAGTTTCTCCGCTTTCGCCGCGGCTAGATCAGCTGTGGGTGGTGCCGTGATTCCCGAAATTTCAACATAGATGGTAGCTTCTCCATCCTGGATTGGCCCAACTTTATGAGTTCCCTTGCCAGAAAGGGCGAGCAGGAATTCCGGCTTATCCAGGTGGACAATTTCGCCACTGGGTAATGTAAGATTCTTAAGTTCCTGCAATTTCGCGCCTTTTGCGACTGCGTTCCGTCCCGTTATCCGCTCCAGGTCCTCGATCTTGAAGTCTGCACCAAGGGCGCTGAGTTGTTGTTTCAAGCCGGAAACGGCAGTCTGTTTTTTCTCAGTGATGAGCCGGTTCTTAACAAAGTCCCGCTGGCTTTCATATGATTTTCTTTGAGGCGGTTCAAAAATGGACTGCTCTTTTTCGTGCTTTGCCTTGATCTCTTCTTCCGTTACGTCAAAGTTCCCTGTCTTACCTTGCAAATCGGTATTTGTGAAACGAAGAATGCGCAGATTCATTGTTATGGATTCTGAAAGGGCCTGAGCTTTTGCTTCCGGCAGGCTGTCACCTACGTTAGTTATGATCTCACCAGCATTTTGAGCGGCTCGCATGCGGACGCGAAGGTCCATGGGGAAGTTCAGCAATTGACGGTTGTAGATTTCTCTGGTTGTCAGGCGATCATCCGCGGCTGCGTTTTTTTGCTGTTCAAAGATTTGCTGAGATTGTTTGAGCAGGTCTTCCTGCTGTGACTCTTCCGATACCAGGGCACCGAGCCGGCTAGCTATTTTGGGCAGGATGTAAATCTGCTTTAGCTGATTCGACACGCAGTTGTTCAGGATGAAAGGCGGAATCTCTCCCAGCCCCCCCATGTTGCGCTTACAATTCTCTTCCGCCATACCGTACATTGCGGGAGTGATTTCTTCACCGTCAAAACTGCCCATCCGACCGGTAATGAGTTCGGCAAGTTGGGACGGAGGAACCCGGCCAAAGGTTAATATCAACATACCGGCCAGAATTGCAATGATGAGGCCGGCACCGATTCGCTTGATCATGGGGCCACCTTTGGGTTAAGAAAGATTCTCGCCACACAAAATAATCCTCAAGGCCCGGGCCTGTGACCCAGATAATGAAATCGGATATGTATTTTCTGGGCCTTGGGCTGATATTGATTGGGCTACTCAGCCTCCTTGCGCTTTTCTTTGCGGTCTCGCTGGAAAAGCGAGTCGAAGGCACTGCAGAAGGACCGGCCCCGGCCGCACCTTTTGTGGCACCTGTAACGACTCCGGCCTATCGTCCGGGCGTAGCGGACAGCGGTGATGCGCAGCACACTGCAAGAATGTCTGAAGCCCTCGCGCAAGCAGCCGTGACGACTCCGGCTTCACCGGCCCCCGTTCTTACAGAAGGAAGACCGATTCGGCGCGCGGAGCCGGCGCAGATCGTTGTTTTTGGCGCCCTGTACCTCGATCATGCTCGTAATCTTTCCATCTTTAACACAAGAAATCCCGAAGAATTGCCCGCACGGGTCTTTTCTGACTTCAAGCGCGTTGGCAAAGGTAGTCTGGTTTGCGAGGGGTCAGGATTCTTCTTCAAATCCGGGCATGCGAGCTACCAGTATCCTGTTGGCGATCTGGAGCAAATTGTATTTCTGGAGACAGGAGTGGCTCTCCTTCCCGCTTCTGTAAAATCGCCGATTGCCATTTTCTTGACGGATGAGTCGGACCGGGTGAAGGCATTCATTCGGGAAAACTCAGTCTGAATGAAACGCTATGAATCGTCTCCGAGCGGCGGGCGCCGACCCGTTGTCCTGGCAAGTCTCACGCTATTCTTAATCGGGGCTGGAATTATCGGCCTTTTCTACGGGGACCAGGTCGTAGCCTTCGCCTCCGGGAAGTTGCTTGGATCGGCGGATGCGCGGATCCAAAAACGCATTGCGCTTTTCGAAACCGAGTACAATAAATCCGGGCGCAGTCCTGCTGAGCTGCTCGATCTCGTGGAATCTTCGCGAAAAATCGTCCAGCTCATGGAGCGCGAGAAGCCGGCAAGTGCGGAAGTCTACTATTACTATAGTTTACTAAACTATTATGAAATTTTGATACGCGTTCCACTGGACGGCCCGTCACTCCTGCGCCTTACCGGACGCGGCTATCTGCCCGATTCCCCGCCAGGCCTGAATCTTCCTCCGGTCTCGATTTCAGCCCTGGCACAGGAAACAGCTTCTCTCGCCCGGAAATCTCTGGCCATTGACCCGGAGCCACCCTTTGCATCCCGACTGAAGGCCGCCCTGTCACTGGGAGAGCTTCTGTCTACGGGGCGGACGGATCCCCATCTGCTTGCCGTGACCATGTCTATTAAGCGCGAGGATTTGACCAAATCCATGACGGATTCTAATGACTGGATTCGATGGGCGCTCTTTGCCCTCCAGGGCAAAGCCATTGAGTTGGAACAGGAGCTCAATGAACGCAAGATGCTCCAGGATTTTGCTCCCCCGCCGGCCCCGGATAGTCGGACAATCGAGCATATCTCGCTCGATGTGAACGAGTCACGGCTCTTGATGAGTCATGCATGTCTGGTCGGCCGGGATTACATTCGTGCGCTTAACTTTGCGCGCCTTGTGAAATTCAATGCGTCCACGGAACCCATTTGGAAAATCGATGCGGCGCGCGTGGAAGGTGAAATCTTCCTGGCTCAGAGTGGACCACTCGCAGCAAAGCCGTATCTAGAAGAGGCGCTCAAGCTGAGTGACGGGAAGGACAAATTCGTCGAGGAACGGATTCAGCAGATTTTTGGGCCCGTTACAACGGTCCGACAAGCCCCCTGAGCCAGTTTTTTACCAATAATTCAAATAGAAATGGCCAAAAATCAGGCGCTTTCTAAATCAGTCTTTAGTTAGCAATCATGGTTTTTGATCGTCTTTTTTCATTCTTTTCCAACGATATGGGCATCGACCTCGGGACAGCAAACACGCTGGTCTATGTGAAAGGGCAGGGCATCGTGCTCTCTGAGCCGTCAGTCGTTGCGGTCCAATCTTCCACGGGTAAAGTCCTGGCAGTTGGTAACGAAGCCAAGCGGATGCTCGGAAAAACTCCGGGTGACATTGTTGCGATTCGTCCAATGCGTGATGGTGTAATCGCGGATTTCGAAACCGTTGAAAAGATGATTCGCTATTTTATTCAGAAAGTTCACAAGCGCACAACATTTGTGAAGCCTCGGATGGTCATCGGCGTGCCCTCCGGCATTACGGAAGTGGAAAAGCGGGCCGTTCGCGAATCTGCAGAGCAGGCTGGTGCGCGTGAGATATTTCTAATTGAAGAAGCTCTTGCGGCTGCAATTGGTGCAGACATCCCAATTCACGAGCCCGCGGGCAGTATGATTGTGGATATTGGTGGTGGTACTACCGAGATTGCCGTCATTTCTCTGGGTGGAATGGTGATTTCTGACTCGATCCGCATTGGCGGGGATGAGTTCGATGAAGCTATTGTTCGATATCTCCGGACTCAATACAATCTTGTGATTGGGGACCGCACAGCAGAAGACGTAAAGATTACCATTGGGAATGCGTTTCCAGAAAAGAAAACAGAAGTTCGCGAGCTGAAAGGTCGCGATGCTATCAGTGGTCTTCCCCGCGTTCTCGAAATCGATTCAAATGAGATCAGAAAGGCTCTGCAGGAGCCTATTGAGCAGATACTTGAAGCCGTAAAGAATACTCTGGAAAAAACTCCTCCAGAACTCGCGGCAGATATTGTTGAGCGCGGAATCGTACTCGCTGGTGGCGGTTGCCTTTTGAAAGGACTCGATAAATACATTAGCAAGGAAACCGGTGTTCCCGTCTTCAGAGCACCCAACCCCCTCATTTGTGTGGCTCTCGGCACGGGTAAATATCTGGACGAGCTGAAGAACATCAATCGCGGCCTAAAGTAAAGTAGTCATGCTGTGGGACGTACTCTGGAGAAACAAGAACTCCTTTAGTCTCACGTTCTGCATTCTATTCTCTCTCCTCTGTATGATCTGGCAACGCAACCCGCTTGCCGGTATGGTTGGCTTCTTTGGAAAGCTGGCTGATCGCGCCGGTGGTGCGATGAACTCCGGGCTCTCAGCAACTGGCAGATTCTGGGTTGAGATCGACAAGTTTCGTGAATTAGAGAAACGTTATGCGCAAGCGGAGAAGATGATCGAAGAGTATCGTCTGGAAAAGGATAAGTTTGACGCGCTCAAAAAAGAGAACGAAACGCTTCGCAAGACGCTGGGTTTTTCACTTCCAACAGAGCATCCGGAAGTGCGCGCAGAAGTCCTCGGAGTTCGGTTAAATGCAATCAGCCCTCGTTTGACGATTGGTAAAGGTGCGGACGCGGGACTCAAACCCTTCATGCCGGTTGTGGCGCGTGCATTCGACAAGGATGGAAATACAATTCGTGCCGTTGTTGGAATAGTTGTTTCAGTTGATAGCACAACTTCGGTAGTTCAACCAATGATCCATCCTGGATTCCAGCTGGGCGTTCGGCTTCCTGATTCTGGTGAGTGGGCCATGCTGTCCGGGAATTCCGGGAATCCTTTGCAGGCTTTGATTACAGTGATTTCCGGGGACGGATCCATGGAGGGAAAAAAACCTCTGGGTCAAACAGTCATCACAAGTGGCGATGGTGGAGTTTTTCCCAAAGGGATTCCGGTGGGAAGTATCATGGCGGAAGGACCTCGTCAGGGCCAGTCGCGGACATTTTTCATTCGCCCCTTTGCTTCCATCGCGCAGCTCGACAGTGTCTCGGTGATCTTAAAGAGGCCCGATAATTGGGCACGCAAGAGCGGCGAAGAGAAGCTTGAAGATTATCTTAAGACTGAGTTCGGAGATCCTGAGTATCCGGAAACATTGATTCGTCTCGATCAAGGGCGCGCCCGGCCTCAGAAGCCTCAATCGGACTCGGCTCCGGACACAGCAGAGCCCGAAACTCAACAACAACCTGCAAGGCCGGAGAACGAGCCGCGCAGAATTCAGAATGTAGTTCCAGGCGCCCGGTAAATGTTCCTTAACATCGCAGTCGTTGCTCTTGGAATTCTCCTTTCATTCTTTTTGAAGGGAATTAATTTCCTTAGCCTTAATTTTGAATTCATGGGCGGAGGAATTCTCTATCCGGATTTCTTGCTTATCTTTGTTATTTTCTTTGCACTTCGGCGAGGAGAATTTTCAGGACTCTGGATTGGTTTCGTTGCAGGACTTCTGGAAGATTCGGGACTGCTCAGTTTTTCAGATAAGACCGGCGAGTTCTTGCCCGTAATTGGGACGCATGCTCTGGTCTACTGTTTGACAGGATTCATTCTCGGGAAGATCAATAGGCTCATAGATAAGGACAGGGTTCCTACAATCGTTCTTCTGGTTTTTGGAACAACGCTCGCCGAGAGGATTCTCGTCTGGTTGCTT
Source organism: Leptospirales bacterium (assembly GCA_016788865.1). Taxonomy (GTDB): domain Bacteria; phylum Spirochaetota; class Leptospiria; order Leptospirales; family Leptonemataceae; genus JAEUSB01. Next base: position 118,999 of record JAEUSB010000081.1, on the reverse strand, counting down.
CTCGGTGTGCTCGAAGATTTCAATAAGTCCTACTCATTTCTAGGTCCGGCCGTTTACACAGCGCTTCTTTCACCAATCTGGTTCTTTGTACTGGGTCTGGTATACAAGATGCAGGAATAGCGATGAGTCGTTCCGCGTCAGAATTTAGATTAGAGCAGCAGTTTCAGCGGCGAACTTTTGTTTTTGCCGGATTCGCCGCTTTGGTCTTCGCGATACTTGTAATTCAACTGGGAACCTTGCAGCTGCTGCACGGCGCTGAAAATCGCAAGATGGCCAAACGATTTGTGAGCCGGCAGGAATTTACGGTCGCTCCCCGCGGCCTACTACTCGATCGAACGCTTGAACCTGGAAATCCCCTGGTAAAGAATCTGATTACGACTGATTTTGTGATCTTCCCGTCACGATTTCGAGACAGGGATCAAGGCCTGGCATTCGTTCATGATTTTTGCAAGATCATGGGTCGCGACTTTGCACAGTACGCCGATTCTTTTGAGCCTACAACCTGGAAGCTCCTGGTTCGAAGAAACGAATCCATAACGCTTCTATCGCGCATGAGCACGGCAGAGCATGAAAGGCTCGGTGAGCTTCGCATGGTCACCGAGTACGGATCGTTCCTGACCAACCATATTCGCTATTATACAATGGGTCCGGCAGCCGCACATATCACCGGCTACATTGGTTTACCAAGTCGCTCCGAGCTTGATAAGGGCCGGGCTTTGCCGTATCAAATGCTCGGCAAAGGCGGGATAGAATCACGTTACGATTCTGATCTGCGCGGTACGGATGGAGTGCGGGTACGTCATAGATTCCTTGATGAGGAAGAGCAGCTCGCTGAGTCCGAGCAAGGTAATAACGTAGTTCTTTCCATTGACCGCAAGGTTCAGTCGGCTGCCTACATGGCGCTGAAGAAATCCGGAAGAAGAGGGGCGGCAATTGCCATGCGTCCTGCCACAGGCGAAGTCCTGGCGCTCGTGTCGTATCCTTCTTTTGATCCAAATATCCTGGCCAGCGGTTCTTCGGATCAGCGTTCAAAGCATAACAAGATTGTTCAGGATTACGAGGGTTTCTTGAACATTGCAATTCAGGCAAAATTTCCGCCGGGCTCAACCTTCAAACCGTTAGTCGCCATTGCTGCACTCGAAAATGCACAGGAAAATCATACAAGCCCGGAGACATCTTTTTATTGTTCTGGTACCTGGTTATTGCCATCGTCCCTGGCCGGTGTGCCCCCGGCCAGGTTCAATTGTTGGAATTCTGGCCACGGTACCAACAGTATGATCGGCGCCATCGCTCAATCATGCACGGTCTACTTCTATCAGCTTGGCTATAAGATTGGGCCGAATGCGATGATTCACTTCTCGAGGGCTATGGGCCTGGACAAGAAAACAGGGATCGATTTGCCCGGCGAGATTGCCGGATTTGTTCCAGATCAACGCTGGAAACAAATCACCTGGTCGAGTCGCTGGTATGATGGCGATACGGTGAACCTGGCAATTGGACAGGGCTTTCTGGAAGTTACGCCTATTGAGCTGGCGGTGTTATATTCTGCCATGGTCAACAAAGGCAAGATCTATCGTCCGTATCTCGTTAAAGAAATTCGCGATCCTGTCAGCAATCGACCCCTCAGAAGGATCAGGCCGGATTTGATGCACGAAGTTCCAATGGCACAGAGCAGTGTGGACATTGCTCTCGAGGGGATGCGCGCCGTGGTCTCGCGCGGAACAGCTCAGAACTTGAATCGTCCTGATTATCCCCCGATTGCAGGAAAAACAGGAACAGTTCAGACCCGAAGTCACCGTCAGGCGGCCAATCACGCATGGTTTGCTGGCTGGGCTCCGTATGATGCTCCGGTTGAGCAGCAAGTCGTTGTCGTCGTGTTTGTGGAATACGGAATGGGCGGATCGGCTGCGGCAGCTCCGATCGCTGGCGAGATTCTGGATGCCGCTGTGCCTGATTGGACGCCTAACGTTAGGCCTTCCATTAAAGGTCAGGAAAGCATGCGTCCCAATCCTGCAGGTCCTGCAGATCCATTACCGGCCCCGGCCCCTGGGGAGAAGAAACAGTGATCAGCCGCTACAAGATAGACATCTTGCTCCTTGGTGCGGCTATCTTTGCGATCCTTGGTGGCATCTTCGTCCTTTACACTCAAGAATACCAGTCCGCGGAACCCTCTGGCCGCTGGATAAAGCAGGCAATCTTCTTTGGCGTGGGTCTGATTCTCTGTCTTGCGATCCGGCGCGTGAACTATCAGGTTCTTGAGATTTACGCGCTGCCCTTCTACGGGTTTGCCTGTTTTCTGTTGGTGGCTGTTCTAATTTTTGGGGCGACTATCAAAGGCGCAAAATCCTGGTTTCGGCTCGGTCCGATTAGCGTGGAGCCTTCGGAGCTGGCCCGACTTGCGACCGTACTTCTTCTCGCTAAGTATCTGCAGATTAAAGAGAGGGAGATGGATCGGATCCCGACACTACTGATAGCCTTTGGGATCTGTCTGGTCCCAATGGTATTGATTGTCGTACAGCCCGCGTTCGGTGACGCTTTCCTGTTTATTCCAATTCTGTTGTGTCTTTTGTTTATTGGTGGAGCAGACTTTTATCATATTGGTTCTGTCGTACTCTTCTTTGGCCTGGCCATTACGATTCCGCTTTATATTGAGTATCACAACATTACGCTAGTGGACCCGTTAGCCGGCCATTTGGCCGATCTAGGGAAGTCTGAACTGATTCCTGCGGTACGTGTTCTGAAATTGGATATCTGGAAATTTGCTCTGAAGGGAAGAATTCCCGCAGGCATAGAGGGCAGTGACAAGGACTATCTAAACGGGATTCTTGCCAATCCCAACTTGAAGTCGAGTCTGGTTGAAGCCGTGACTACCGTGCGCGCGGACAGTGGAGGTCTGCTTCTCCGGATCCTCGAAAACGATACCCTCCTTCTTGCGCTTGGGATCTTCTTCTCGCTTAGCGCGCTTGTGCTCTTAATCCTTAGACTGACCCAGGGAACTCCGCTCGCAAATCTGAGAAAGCTTTACATTCCGTTTGGTGTGATTGGGATTTCTCTCCTTTCCGCGGTTGCAGTTCACGTAACCTTCTCATTCAAGTACCACCAGATTGCCCGGGTTACCGCATTTATTAATCCCGACAAATTCCCGCGAGACCTGGCCTATCAAACGCGAGCCTCACGGGCCGCCATCGGATCGGGCGAGATGAGTGGGCGAGGGTTGTTCCAGGGAGAAATGACTTCCGGGGATCGTCCGTTGGTTCCCGAGGCTTTTACGGACTTCATGTTCACCTCCTGGGCGGAGCGAACCGGTTTCCTCGGCGCGGTATTAATGCTGATTTGCCTCATGAGTATCCCTCTGCGCGGGATGGTCCTGAGCTTCGATGCCAGGGACAGATTCGGTTCCATGCTTGCGGCCGGGATTTCCTTCATGTTCTTCTTCCATATGTTCTTTAACATTGGGATCTGCGTGGGCGTTCTCCCGGTTACCGGACTTCCGCTCAGCTTCATGAGCTACGGTGGCTCACACTTGTTAACATCAATGATGGCACTGGGCATTTTGCTCAGCATCTCACGCCGACGTTTCGCAAACTAAAGTTCTTGCTTCTTTGAGGTCGTTCCTGGCATAATCGACATTTCAAAGAGGTAACCTGATGTACGGACTCATCCCCCTTGGTATCTTTCACCTGGCGATTAGCCTCATTGCGGTGGCAAGCGGTGCAATTCTCCTGGTCCGAGAGAAGGCGATTACCGCTGCGGGAAGACTGGGCCAGGTTTATGTCGTGACAACGTTCATTACATGCGCTACCGCTCTGGGAATCTATCAGCACGGTGGATTTGGCCGCGCGCATATTCTGGCAATCCTCACTTTGCTGGCGTTGGCCCTGGCCGTCGCGGGGAGCAAAAAGCTCTTTGGAAAAGCATCTCTTCTTCTCGAAATCGTTTCCTTTTCTGCTACATTTCTCTTTCATATGATTCCGGCCCTTAATGAAATAGCCACGCGGTTGCCTTACGGTAATCCACTGGCATCCTCGCCTGAAGAACCAGCGCTGAAGGCCGCCACCGGCCTGCTTTTAGTATTGTTCCTGATCGGTGCTGCTTTGCAGGTGAGGAGATTGAAGGTCAGCCGTTGAAACGCGCAAGGGTTCGCTATGGAGCGGCAGGGCCAATTTTCCTGTCAGCACTCACGTTTCTGCATTGTGGTGTATCGAGAGGGGATTCAATCGATTTGGCCGGTGAATGGAAACGTCAGGTAGCCCCAATCACTTTTGATGATTCGAGAGTTGATACAAGTTCGTGGGAAAAAATTCCTGTGCCCGGATCCGTCATCAAGGGCTTCCCCCAGAAGTTTGGAATCGTTTGGGTCGCACGCGAGTTCGAAGTTCCACCAGGATTCTCCGGAGGTCCCAATGCTCTCTACCTGGGGCGAGTTGCTATTGCGGAAGAGATTTATATCAACGGAGCTAGAATAGGTACAGGCGGTCGCTGGCCTCCACCCGGAAAGGTTAATACGTCCGACTTCTTCTCTGGTTGGAATACACCAAGGCTCTATCACATACCGCAGAATCTCTTGCAAGTTGGTAGCAACCAGATCGTCATTCGTCTCTACTACAACAACGAAGGTTGGATCAACGACGATGTTCGTGTTGGGCCAACAGAAAGTATGGAGCAGATTTTCTCCCGCCAGAGTTTCTTGCTGAACGACCTCAACCGAATTCTCGCGTTCATTCTGATTGCGGTGGCCATCTACCACTTGCTCTTGTTTCTCCGACGAAGGCAGGACAGCGAGAATCTGTATTTTGCGTTTCTGTGTCTGGTCTGGGCTGTGCAGAGTCTGAATTTCGCGCTGCCACCTTCCCTTCCCCTTGACTATCTCACAAAAGAGCGCATCATCATGGGAAATGGGCCCTTGATACCGCTCAGCTTTGCACTCTTCTTTCGCTTCTTTTTCAAACTGAACACTAAATTCCACAGGGTTGCTACCTGGATCTTTGCGCTGGTCTTCCTACCGGCTGTTCTATTCATTACAGCTGCTGGTGACTTGCAGTCTATTCGAGCCAGATACAACATAATCATGCCCGCGGGAGCCCTCGTAATGTTCTACGTGGCCACTTGCATTGTTCAGGGATGGCGCGCAGGTGATCGCAATGCAAAGTTGGTATCGGCCTCATTTCTCATTATCGCAGTCATGACCGTCAATGATGTGATCATCATTCTGTCGGAAGCACGCGGCGCCGTATTCCTGATGGGCTATTCTTTCCCCACGTTGCTCTTCAGTATCGCGCTGGTACTTGCAAACGATTTTGTGCGGACTCGCAACCAGGTCGAAGAGTTGAACGAATCTCTGGAGCAAAAGGTAATCGATCGAACGCGCGAACTACAGAACAGCTATGATAAAATTGAACAACTGAAAACCCAACAGGATGGCGACTACTTCCTGACTTCGTTGCTCACAAAACCGCTTAACGGTAACTTTGTCTCCGGAGGTCCCCTCACTCTCGAAATATTCTCTCGCGCCAAGAAGCAATTCCACTTTAGAAAGTGGGATTCTGAGATTGGCGGCGATCTCTGTGCGGCGCACCGCATTGATCTAGGCGGCAGCCCATACGTTTGTTTCCTGAATGGTGATGCCATGGGCAAATCAATGCAGGGAGCGGGCGGTGCACTTGTGCTGGGAACAGTATTCAAAATGATTGTTACGCGCACCCAGGAGAAATCGTCCAACGAGTTTCCAGAATTGTGGCTGAAGGCTTGTCTGGCGGAACTCCAGAATGTCTTTACCTCGTTCGATGGAAGCATGCTTGTATCATGTGTCCTTGGACTGTTGAATGAGAAAAACGGTTTTGTATACTATCTGGTCGCGGAACACCCTGCGCCCGTCCTGTACAGAAATTCCCAGGCATCGTTTCCACCCGTGGTGGAGCAGATCCGGAAAATTGGAACGCCGGCAATTGAGGGGAATCTCTTCATCAATACTCTGCAAATGGAGCCTGGCGATATCCTGATACTGGGATCGGACGGACGGGATGACCTGGAACGTATTTCTCCCGATGGAGAGCGAAGCATCAACGAGGACGAAACTCTATTCCTGCGGATAGTGGAAAGCGCAGGCGGTGAGTTGCCACTGATCGTTCAGGAGATTTATAATCAAGGGTCCCTAATCGACGATCTTTCACTCATGAGGCTCGGCTATCTGGAAGACGCACCGTTCCAGCCGGAAAGACGCTTAACGTCTGAAAAGAATTACAAGGCTGAGCTTGCTCGGGCCCGGGAGTCCAGGGACTATGTTAAAGCCCAGGAAATAGCTCGCGAAATTTGCGAGGATTTCCCGGGAGACGCTGATGCTTTATACCTCGCCTCCGGGCTGATCAAACAGGCATACCCATCTGACCCGGCCATGCTTACCCTGGCCCGCGCTTACGGGGAACGGTGTAAATTGCGCGATCCAACACATCTTCGAAACCTGATCAGCCTGGCAGATGTCTACAGGCTTCTCGGGGATCGAGTCAGAGCTCAGGAGACCTGTGCTAGAGCCCGGGCAATTGACCCGCTACACCCTGGGCTGCAGCGGCTGGAGAGCATGCTTTCTGGAGGGTAGTTTCAAACTCTGGCCGATAATTTACTGTGAGCGCTGAACGGCTGGTCCAACTACATGATCTTAGCGGGCAGGTGGAAAAGAGCCTGCTAGAAATCGAGCGGCTGCTGAAAGAGCCTGAATCGCTGGTGGCTGATCTGGCGTCCAGGGCCGGAGAAATACATCGCCTTCTTCCATCCCGGGGTTTTGCTCGCGAGCGCGCACTGCGACTCACGCGAAACACCATGGGCCTACACGAAATCTTTGCTACCTTCCGTCGCGATTGTGCGCTGATGCACAAACAATTAAACAAGATTCGCCGCGATGCGGAAGCTGTGCTCTTGCCTCCGGCGCCACAACCGTTAGCCGACGAGCAGCCAGGAGCGGAAACCGGTATGGAATCCGAAATGAGCCCTTTGTATCGTAACGCTGACTATACTTTGTTGCGCTTGGGCACAATGCGATTCTGTATTTTTGACAAACCGATTGAAGTTCGTCGCGGCATTGCAGTTCACAGGCGCGGCGAGGATTTTGCGCACATGGAATTCTTTCCCGGAGACGAGAGCATTGACTACTTTGCGCCCAATCGCGATGAACTCAATGTTGCAGTATTTGAAGGGAATCGTGATCACTTGCACGCAGTCTGGTTCGATGAATTAATGGTGCCGATTATTTCTCGAGAGAATCGAGTTCAAGTTGGTTCGCCCGGAGTGGGGCACCCGCTTGTGCGAGGAAAATTCCGATTCAAAGGACAGGATTACTACATTCTGAGATTTAAGGGATCACCGGCGGTAAGTACGGAAGCGCCGGCTGGAACACCGGCGCGAGCAATTTAGGAAGCTTGCTCAGTCAGGAACTGATTGTATTCGGCCAGGTCTTTTGTGAACTGGTTGATTCTTGCTTTACCCCAGTTGCGCGACAGAGCTCCGAGTAATTTCCCTTCACCCTGTGACATTGCCTGTCCAAGCACCTTGCCTTTCTTGGTGACTGTGAGTCGCTTAATTCTGCGATCTTCCTGATCTGGCTGACTTGAGATAAGTCCGGCGGATTGGAGAGCGCGAACTGCCTGGCTCATGGTCATTGGGTCTCTCCTCAGAATCTTTCCGAGCATTCCTTGTGAGACTCCGGGCTGACGTTCGACGTGGATTAGTATAGATAATGCAAGTGTTGACTGTTTTTCCTTTTTTGCCATTCCTTCGCGGATGATGTCCATGGAACCGCGAAATGCGGAGCCCATCGACAAGATTAGATCATTGGATGCCATGTGTTCATGAAATTCAAAATAGGGCCCTGAGTCAAATATAAAAACTCAGAAGGCCATTTGCGAATTCAAAAACCAAAAACACTTGATAAACCTAAACCATCTTATCCGGATGAATACGACAAAAGTTCTAAATGCGAAGGAGTGCATGTTAGGAATCTCGGGCCGGGCGGAGCCGGGGCAAAAAAAACCATGCAAAAGGTTCTGCTCCCGGCATCAAAATTGCTTTGAGTACAGGCGATAGTACACTTTTTTGACAATTCGGGGCGGGCAAGATGATCTCGATGCAACCAAACAATAAAGTACAGGGTTTGTACGACCCGGCACTGGACAAAGATTCATGCGGCGTAGGCTTTGTCGTAGACATAAAGGGCCGCCAGAGCCGCCGCATTGTCGAACTGGGCCTTCAACTCATTCATAATCTGGAGCACAGGGGTGCTGTAGGCGCGGATCCGTTAACCGGAGACGGTGCCGGAATCCTGATTCAGATGCCAGATCGCTTCTTCCGTCGCGTCACTTCCGAGTCCGGGATCCAGCTGCCACCAGCAGGGCGCTATGCTGTAGGATTCATGTATTTGCCTCAGAATAGAACTCAACGGAAGGCCGTTGAAACGATCATTGAGAAGGTAATCGTCGACGAGGGACAGGAATTCCTGGGCTGGCGTGACGTCCCCGTGCAGGCTGAGTTCACAGGGGAAGCAGCTCGTTCAACCCTGCCGCACTTTCGCCAATGTTTTATAGGCGCATCCCCGGATGTAAAGAGCGGGGTCGACTTTGAGCGGCGCCTCTATTTAATCAGGCGCGTTATTGACCGTCGGGTCAGAGCCGAGCATAAGCTCGACAGAAGTAAGTATTACGTAGCATCCTTCTCTTCGCGCACCATTATTTACAAGGGAATGCTCCTGGCAGACCAGATTCCAAAGTTCTATACGGACCTGCAATCCCCGGATGTGGAGTCCGCGCTGGCGCTGATTCACATGCGGTTCTCTACCAACACTTTCCCAACATGGGATCTGGCCCACCCATTCAGGATGATTGCGCACAACGGTGAGATCAACGCCCTTCGCGGAAACATGAACTGGATGGCGGCTCGCCAGATGGTTATGGAATCGCCGTTATACGGAAAAGATCTCAAGCGCATGCTCCCGATCATCATGGAGGGACAAAGCGACTCTGCAACGTTTGATACGGTTCTGGAATTGCTGGTTATGGGAGGGCGCAGCCTTGCCCATACAATGATGATGATGATTCCAGAAGCGTGGTCTAAAAATCCGGACATGGATCCCGATCGTCGCGCCTTTTACGAGTATCATGCAACCATGATGGAGCCCTGGGATGGCCCGGCAGCCGTAGCGTTCACTGACGGCGTGCAGATTGGAGCTACGCTTGATCGCAACGGTCTCCGGCCGGCGCGTTACGTGGTTACCAAAGACGACTTGTGTATTATGGCATCGGAAGCGGGCGCGCTCCCGATTGAACCTTCTTCTATAGTGAAGAGCGGAAAGCTGACGGCCGGAAAAATGTTCCTGATCGATCTAGAGCAGGGTCGTATCATTGATGATGAGGAACTTAAGAAGTCCATTGTAACACAGAAACCCTATCACCAGTGGGTGAATGAAAACATGATCCGGATGAACGAACTTCCGGATCCAACGTTTGTTCATCAGCCGGATCATCCAACCATCCTTGAGAGACAGCGCGTTTTCGGTTACACCACCGAGGACATAAATGGTGCCATGCGGCCGATGGCCGTAACAGGCGAAGAAGCCGTCGGGTCCATGGGCGTCGATGCATCGCTTGCCGTACTTTCAGATCGTCCGCAACCACTGTTTCGCTATTTCAAGCAATTGTTCGCGCAGGTAACAAACCCTCCTGTTGATCCAATTCGCGAAGAACTCGTGATGGAGCTAACCGCATATATTGGACCGGAAGGCAATTTGCTCGATGAAACGCCCGGGCACGCGCATAGACTGGAGCTAGAACATCCGGTACTAACAAATAACGACCTTGAAAAGATCCGTACAATTGCCCGCGGGCATTTCCAGGCCATAACACTCAATATTTTGTTCGATCCGGAAGCCAAGAGTGGAATGCGCAATCGGTTGGATCAAGTTTGCGACGAAGCAGCAACGGCCGTTCGAGGCGGCGTAAACCTGATCATCCTGTCTGACAGAGGCGTTGGTCCAAACGTTGCTCCTATTCCAAGTCTGCTTGCTGTAGCGGCCGTGCATCACTTCTTGATTCGCGCCGGACTGCGTACCAAGACTGGCATTGTAATTGAGTCGGGTGAACCCCGCGAAGTATCGCATTTCGCATTGCTGCTGGGTTACGGAGCTAACGCGATCAATCCCTACCTCGCATTTGAAACGCTCGCTGATATGATCGAGGAAGGCGCCCTGCCTGAGATCAAGAGCTTCAAAGACGCGCGGAAGAACTACATCAAAGCCGTAGGCAAAGGTCTCTTCAAGATCTTCAGCAAGATGGGTATCTCAACATTGCAATCGTATTGCGGCGCCCAGATTTTCGAGGCCGTAGGCCTTGATTCAGAATTGATCAACGCTTACTTTACCGGAACCTCAAGCCGAATCGAAGGCTGTAGTGCAGAAATGATCGAGGAAGAAGTGCTTCGTCGTCACGTTCAGGCTTACGATGAAACGTTCCATCCTGGATTGCTAGATCCAGGTGGTGTGCATTACTGGAGGAAGGAAGGGGAAGCCCACCTGTATTCGCCAACTGCTGTTCACACTCTTCAGCGTGCAACACAGAGTGGCGATTATTCTATCTTCAAACAGTTCAGCAAGCTGATTGATGATCAGACCAAACGCCGCATTACTTTGCGAAGTCTTTTTGAGTTCGATAAGACAGCAACACCAGTTCCAATCGAAGAGGTTGAACCGGTCACCGAAATCATCAAGAGATTCGCCACAGGTGCCATGAGCTTCGGGTCAATTTCCTGGGAAGCTCATACGACTCTTGCGATAGCCATGAATCGCACCGGCGGGAAAAGCAATACCGGCGAAGGTGGAGAAGATCCAATTCGCTATCAACCTCTGGAAAATGGCGATAGCATGCGTAGCGCCATCAAGCAGGTTGCATCGGCCAGATTTGGAGTAACAACAAACTATCTGGTAAATGCAAATGAGCTACAGATCAAAATGGCACAGGGCGCAAAGCCCGGTGAAGGCGGACAACTTCCTGGTCATAAGGTCGACAAGCACATTGGCCGGTTGCGCTATAGCACCCCCGGTGTTACGTTGATTAGCCCACCACCCCATCACGATATCTATTCGATTGAAGATCTCAAACAGCTGATTTTTGATTTGAAGAACGTTAACCCAAAGGCTCGAATCAGCGTTAAGCTGGTGAGTGAAGTTGGTGTGGGGACTGTTGCTGCTGGTGTTGCGAAATGCCATGCAGACCATATCTTGATCAGTGGTGACTCTGGCGGAACCGGGGCCAGCCCCATTTCCTCAATTCATCATGCCGGATCTCCCTGGGAGCTTGGGCTCGCGGAAACCCATCAAACTCTCGTGGCCAACGGATTGCGCGATCGCGTCGTAATTGCTACAGATGGGAAACTACTGACGGGTCGCGATGTCGTCATTGGTGCGCTTCTGGGTGCAGAAGAGTTTGGATTCAGCACATCGGCTCTTGTTGCCGTTGGTTGCATTATGATGCGCAAGTGCCACCTGAATACCTGCCCGGTAGGGGTCGCTACTCAGGACCAGGATCTTCGCAAGAAGTTTCACGGAAAGCCTGAGTATGTTGTGAATCTCATGACATTCATCGCACAGGAAGTGCGCGAGTACATGGCTCAACTGGGCTTCCGCACTTTCAATGAAATGGTAGGTCAGGTTGAGCGCCTAACGTTCGTGCGCCCAACCAAGCACTGGAAGGCGCGCGGGTTGGATTTCTCGCGCATACTTACCAGGATCAAACCAAATTTCCCAACGGATTTGTATTGCACAAAGAAGCAAGACCACGGGCTTGAAACCCAGCTGGACAAAGAGCTGATTGAAAGGTGCAAGCCGGCTCTTGAGCGTGGCGAGAAAGTCGCCTTTGACATTACCGTCAGAAATACCAACCGCACGGTTGGGGCAATGCTTGGTGGCGAAGTTGCCATGCGCTACGGCGAGAATGGCCTGCCAGATGGCACCATTCATATCAAGCTTCATGGGGTAGCGGGCCAGAGTTTTGGTGCCTTTGTGAACAAAGGCATCACGCTTGAGATCATGGGACAGGTAAACGACTATGTTGGCAAAGGTCTGTCCGGTGGTCGCCTCATCGTTCGCGTACCGGAAGGAACACAATACGATCCTGGAAAAAACATAATCGCTGGCAACACGTGTCTCTACGGAGCAACCGGTGGTGAAGCTTACATCAATGGCCTTGCCGGCGAACGGTTTGCAGTTCGGAACTCCGGCGCATACGCTGTTGTGGAAGGCCTTGGCGATCACGGTTGTGAGTACATGACCGGCGGTCGCGTTGTGGTCCTGGGAAAGACAGGACGCAACTTCGCCGCCGGAATGTCCGGTGGAATTGCGTACGTCTTTGATCTGGACGGAGGATTTGCTCGGCTCGTCAACCAGGACATGGTGGATCTTGAAGAGCCGGATGCGCGCGATGAAGATGAAATCCTTCAAATGGTGACTCGCCACAAACAGTACACAGGATCGCTCCTTGCGGAGTTTATTCTTGGTGATTGGGAAAGGCTGCGCCGTAAGTTTGTGAAAGTAATTCCTGGGGATTACAAAATCGCTCTTAAGAAACTGGAAGAAGAGCATCAGCTTTTGACTGAGCCTACCGAGAAGGGAGTCACGCATGGGTAAGCCAACTGGATTTAGGGAGTTTACCCGCGCTTCACTTGCGGCAGAAGCTCCATCGGAACGCATCAAACACTACAAAGAGTTTGAGAAAGCCATGGATACAGAACTGGCGCAGAGCCAGGGTGCCCGGTGCATGGACTGTGGCATTCCGTTTTGCCACGGTGAATACGGTTGTCCCGTAGATAACCTGATTCCTGAATTCAACGACCTGATCTATAAGGGAAGATGGCGCGATGCACTGGAAAACCTGCATTCGACTAACAACTTCCCGGAGTTCACCGGACGGCTTTGTCCCGCCCCATGTGAAAGTGCCTGTGTTCTGGGAATTATCGAACCACCCGTAACCATTAAGTACAACGAAAGATCCATTATAGATCGCGGTTTTTCTGAGGGTTGGGTAGCACCACAACCACCAGCAAAACTTTCCGGAAAGAAAGTTGCCATTGTGGGTTCAGGTCCCAGCGGCCTTGCCTGCGCACAGCAACTGGCGCGCGCCGGACACAGTGTAACCGTCTTTGAAAAAAACGACCGCATTGGTGGCCTGCTTCGTTATGGAATTCCTGATTTCAAAATGGAAAAGTGGCTCATTGATCGCCGGATGGAACAGATGAAGATGGAAGGCGTAACCTTCAAGACATCTGTCCATGTTGGCGTTGATATGCAGGCGGACGAACTGGTTAAGAGCTTTGATGCTGTTGTGCTGGCGTTGGGTTCCGAACAACCGCGTGACCTGCCGCTCCCCGGTCGGGAACTGAAAGGCATTCATTTTGCAATGGAGTTCTTAACTCGCCAGAATAAAGTCAACGCAGGCGATCAGGTTCCTGATCTCATATCTGCCAAAGGAAAGCATGTCATTGTAATCGGCGGTGGTGACACGGGGTCTGACTGCGTGGGAACTTCAAACCGCCACGGCGCAAAATCTATTCGCCAGATTGAAATTTTCGATGAACCTCCAAAGGAACGGCCGGCATCAACACCGTGGCCAACGTATCCAAGGATTCTTCGCACTTCTTCCAGTCATGAAGAGGGTGTGATTCGCGAATGGGCTGTTAGCACAAAGCAATTCAAAGGCAATGCTGATGGTCAGGTCGCTGCAATCCAGGGATGCAAGGCTGCATTTGAAGGCGGCAAGTTTGTAGATATTCCTGGTTCTGAGTTCGAATGGGATGCTGACCTTGTATTGCTCGCAATGGGATTTGTGAATCCAATCCAAACGGGACTGCTGGCTCAACTGTCGCAAATGGGAATGGCACTCGACGAAAGAAAGAGTGTTAAAGCAACTTTTGGATTGGAAGACGGAAGCTTTGCCACATCACTTCCTGGCGTCTATGCCTGCGGCGACGTACGTAGAGGACAATCTCTGATCGTCTGGGCCATTTCCGAAGGTCGGAAGTGTGCCGCGCAGGTACACAAGTACTTAGCCCGCACTAAAACTGCGGGCTAATGACCATCCCACACATCCTGCTCGCAGTCGCAGTTACCCTGATCTGGGGAACAAACTTTGTCGTGATCAAGGTTGGACTGGGCGATTTCCCCCCGCTCATGTTTGCCACGCTACGGTTCGTGTTCAGCGCGCTGCCATGGATTGGATTCATCAAGCGACCAAACGTTAGTTGGCAATGGCTTGGGCTTTACGGATTTTGCATTGGAGGCCAGTTCGGTTTTCTATTCCTTGCCATTCAATCGTCCATTTCGCCGGGCCTCGCATCGCTGGTGGTGCAGATGCAGGTGTTTTTTACCATTGGCCTTTCTGTCTTTTTGTTCAACGAACGTATTAGGGTCCCGGCAATGGTTGGCATGGGCCTTGCGGCAATGGGTCTTGGGCTTATCGCTTTCAACATCGATGCAACTGTGACACCGGTTGGCATGGCGCTCGTGCTTTTGGCTGCGTTTTGCTGGGGGTGCTCCAATCTCGTGGTTAAGAAAGCTTCTGCCGCATCAATTGAGCGAATCGACATGCTGGGTTTCATGGTCTGGTCCAGTGTGTTTGCGATCCCGCCGTTGCTGATCCTGTCGCTGGTTTTCGAGGGTCAATCCCTGGATATGCAGTCGCTGCAAAGTGCCCACCTTCATTCCTGGTTCGCTCTGGCCTGGCAGGTTCTTGGAAATACACTCTTTGGTTATGCTGCATGGAACTGGCTGCTGGCGAGACACCAGGCAGCAACGGTCACTCCTTATGCTTTGATGATCCCGATTTTTGGTATCGGGGCCTCCGCTCTGTTGCTTGGTGAAGCACTTCCCGGTTGGAAACTTGGAGCAGGCCTTCTGGTTCTTGCGGGCCTTGCCGTAATCACCCTTGGTGGCAGGCTGGCCAAATTTGGTTCCGCTGCCTGAATTGCCTGGCTACTTGTCGTAGCTGAGAAGCGTCGTCTGATTTGAAATTGGCCTGCGCATTTGCTTGAACCTTTGGAAGGCTGAACCAGTCTCAGTTCCATGCGTATAATTTCCGTTTCCTTTGTTTGCATTCTCATGGCTGCTGGCGCGAACCTGGTTCACGCAGACAACCTCAGTGATGCTCCCAAAGCGCAAGCTCCAGCCAGCACCAGCAGCGTTCGAACGCGCGCCCTGGGAATCAGCGTCGACACGAAAAACCGGGCAGCTGTTGCTCGCTTCTATCGCGACGTTTATAAGAAATCAAACGTGTCCAATGCCTGGACGGGCAATGTGTCTAGCTGTAAAGCGGGTTCAAACAGCGCCGCATACCAGGATGCAACAGCCCTCAGGATAAACTACTTTCGCGCAATGGCCGGTCTTCCAGGTGACATTACGCTAAAGTCTGAATGGAGTGACAAGGACACGAAGGCTTCCCTTATGTTTGAGGCCAACAACAGTCTTTCGCACGGCCCACCTTCGTCCTGGAAATGCTATTCAAAAGATGGCGCAGAGGCAGCCGGAAGTTCCAATATAGCTCTAGGAGCCTCCGGCCCGGAAGCTATCGATCTATACATGTATGATCCGGGAAGCGGAAACTTCTTTGTAGGACACCGTCGCTGGATTCTTTACCCAACGCAACTTGTCATGGGCAGCGGTTCGACGGCTCGCGCGAATGCTCTCTGGGTATTTGGAGAACACAAGCAGGTTGCTCCGGTCGTCCCATTCGTGGCCTGGCCCAATGCAGGGTTCACACCAAAGCAGTTGTTTGGTCCAAGGGAGTATCGGTGGTCGTATTCAATGTCGCGCGCTGATTTTTCTCAAAGCCGAGTCAAGCTAGTCTGCGGCGGGAATAACGTTCCGGTACGGCAAGAGCAGTACAAGGGTGGCTATGGGGAGAACACTCTGGTGTGGGTACCAACGTTCCCTGCCGGTGTTCCCGTGGACACGACCTGCAACGTCGAGATTGCCAACGTGGGTGTTGGTGGTCAGGCGACAACGCAACGTTATTCGGTCACTTTCATTGATGCAGAAAAGGATCAGCCAGGTCCAACAGAACAGACTACGCAGGACCAGGAATCGGATCGTCAGAAACCAAACCCCTGGAGACCCGCTGGACAAAAGCGCGATGGTGAATAGCGGTAATTCTCAGCAGGCAGGTCTCGGCACCGCCTCATCGGAACATATGCTGGACGCGTTCGAACACGAATGATTCGAGCGCGCGGAAATCGTCCGGGGCGCCGTGAAAGAAAGACACGGCAACTCGGAACCCCTTCTCGGCCGGCAGGAGACGAGTGATCTCTGCGCGCACTTCAACTTCATGGCTATGAATAGGAATCCGGATTTTCAATCGGTCATGGTCGATCAGATAATTGAAAACGTTTTGATCCTGGAGCTCAAATAGCAGCCCGTTCATGCTCAGGTTTACGACTCGTGTATTGTGGGTACGATAGTAAGCGTCCGCGAGCGACCGTTTGCTGAGTGCATAGTTTAGCAATTGCACAAGCAGGTCGATTTTTTGCGCGTCTTCCGGAACAATCATTTTCTTGTCCAGGACCGTTGAGTAGATCAAGATATGTCCCACAACTTTGTCCAACACCACCAGTGGGGCACAGATGTAGTTGGCCAGAAACTGAGTTAGTTCTTCCCGCCTGTACTTTTCGAAAAAGTTCTCTGCCTCTTCCAGCGTCTCTTCGCGCGCAATCCGCCTGAATTCCTTCTCAAAATTGATGATACCATACAGACCCAGCGGGGAATAGTAACTATCCTTGCGAGATGTGTCTTTCACATACAGGGTCTTTTTCTCGCTCATCATGACACGCTCCAGGAAGTTGCGTTTCACGTTTGGATCGTAAATTTTGAATTCGTACTCCGAGCTAATCTCTGACACGGCTTCGTTCACAATCCGAATCAAGAGGGCAAGATCCGGTACATCTTTTTCGAGCTCGCGAACTATTTTCGGATACCGGTTCTCCACAATCTGACCAACACCGCGTCTTCCGAACATTGGCAGATACAACAGGTTGAAACGCATGAACAGATCCCGGGGATACACCCGGACATTCTTTCGATGACGAGCAGATTGCACAAACGCGGGCATGCGAATTACAATCCTGTCCCGGCTGAGATCGAGAATTGGAACTTCAAACTGATAGAGGATATTGATGATTTCGAATTTGATTCGGCAGCGCCTTGCGGAACCTTCGATCAGGTCGGGTGTGGATAGAATGATGCGCTGGTTGTCGACACGCTCGACCACGGCCCGGTAGGACTCTCCCATGTAGTTAATCAGTACTTGCTGGCGTTCCGAACGGAGGAAATAGAATACATGTCGGATCTGATTGATATCAGATCCAATAATTGTTTCTTCAGTGTAATCCTCGGACCTGGAACCAGAGAGGTCCCTGAGCAAATCTATTACGGATTCCGAGTGGGAGACCGGGCCCTGCATAGGAATAAGATCGACCCGCGAAGGGTCGGAATTGGGCCTCTAGCCCGTTTTAGACGATGCTTTTTTCTAGATCTTCAGAGATTTCAAAAAGCAGATCGAGTTTTGAAAGCTTAAGAAGCGTCAGCAGAGATCGCGAAAGATTGCAGAGGACGAGCTGGCCGCCGTATCCCTTGACGTCTTTCATAAAGGCCACAAGGGCGCCAAGCGCGGAGCTATCGAAGTATTCTGTCTCCTTCAAATCGAGGACGATACGTTGTGGTTTGTCTTTTAGGTAGGCTGTCAGCCCTTCACGAAATTTGCGTGCGACAACCATGTCCACGCGGGGCTCCATAACGTGTAAAATAAGGGTATGATTGCGCGGCTCGGCAGTGATCATAGTGATTAATAAAATTCTGGCTCCTGGGTCCTCACGGTCAAATAAAAATTTACCGGCGAGAAAGGACAGGAAAGCTATCAATTATGCCTGAAGTCTCGAAATCGTCCATATCAGAAGCAATACGTACGCGAATTCTGGATTGGGCCGGTCCAGCATTCCCCCTGGAAACCCGTGAGGAAGCAGCGCGGGTCTATGCCGATTGCATGGCCGGCAAACAATCAGACGAAATTGAAGCCTATTCCGGCGAGCTTGAATTCGGAACTGGCGGTTTGCGCGGGATTTTGGGCAACGGCAGTGGCAGAATGAATGTTTATACAGTGGGTCGGGCCACCCTGGCCCTTTGTCGCGTCCTCAAGGCCAGATCCCGCAAACCGGCACTGGTAATCGCGTTTGATTCTCGTAGAAAAAGCGACCAGTTCTCACTCATTACGGCGGGAATTGCCGCGGGCCAGGGTTTCCAGGTCTACCTTTTTGACGATGTTGCCCCTACGCCGATGCTCTCATACGCCGTGCGGAAATTGAACGGTACTGGCGGCGTTGTCATCACTGCCAGCCATAATCCGCCGGAATACAACGGGTACAAAGTCTACGGATCGGATGGATCGCAGATCGTTGGCAGCGACCAAAAAGAAATAGAAAAACAAATCGCAAGCATTCGTTGGGAGGAAATCCAGTTTCTGTCTGAAACAGATCCGGCTTTCAAGAAGAACGTTAAGCGGATTGGGTCTGACATCCGTAAGACCTACTTTCAGGAAATTGCGAAAACTCCATTTGCCACACCCGCAAAGCCAGATAAGAAGAAATTCCATTTGGTGTATTCCCCACTTCACGGAACCGGAGGCAAGTGGGTGCCAGATCTACTGCGCCATTTTGGCTTTCAGGTTTCAGTGGTTCCGGAGCAAGAACAACCCAATGGCGAATTCCCAACGGTTAAATATCCAAATCCGGAAGAAGCTGACGCGCTGAAGCTTTCGCGCGAACTTTCAATTCAAAAAGATGCGGATCTCTTTATGGCAACGGATCCGGATGCGGATCGACTCGGTATTGGGGTGAAGATCGATAAAGGGAATTATGCGCTGCTAAATGGAAACCAAATCGGCAGTGTACTTTGCGCCCACCTCTGTGAAAAAATCGCCGCAGAGAAGAAAAATCCGGGCAGCTACCACGTCTACAAGACGATTGTTACGACGGACCTGCAAAAATGCATCGCCGAGGCGAATGGAATTAAAATTCACGATGTGCTGACCGGCTTCAAATATATTGCCGAGCAAATGCGACTCCTTGACACCGGAAGCAAGGAGATGAACTATAAGAAGGGCAAGGAGATCTATCTCTTTGGAGGGGAAGAATCTTATGGATACCTTCCCGTTGATTTCGTGCGCGATAAAGATTCGCTTTCTTCTGCATTGCTTTTGTGCGAAATATTAGCGCAAAGGGGCGACCTTCTTGCTTACTTAAACCAGGTCTATTTGAAGTACGGGCTGTATCTGGAAGATCTGAAATCCGTAACCATGAAGGGTGCAGACGGGCAGAAGAAAATCAAAGAAATCATGCTCCGCCTTCGGAATGAAAACTGGACAGGTCTGCCGGTAGGGGAACGCAAAATCGTTTCTGTTCTGGACTACCTGAATCAAACCAGAGATGGTAAGAAGGCACCGGCCGTGTTTGGTCAGTTGCCGCCGGCGGACGTAATTCAGATGATTCTGGAACCGGAAGGAAAGCTTACAATTCGACCTTCCGGGACAGAGCCAAAAGTGAAATTGTACGTGAGCCTCAAAAGCTCCGGATCGCCAACCAGTCTTGAGGAACTCGAGAAGGGCCGCCTGGAACTCGAAAACGAACTGGCAAGCGTTTCGGGTGTATTTATTGCCAAGACAGGACTTGCAGGTTAATCATAGATGAAATGGAAAGTAGAAGAAACACCCACGCAAAAGGAATCCAGGCTAAAAGACGTAGATCAGTCTCGTGACCTTGCGCCCGGAGATAAACCGGACAGGCTTTTTTCCCAACCGCTGTCGTTTGAAGAGATCAAAGAAAAGTCCGATAAATTCCTGGTGAACAACATAAAGCGAGCCCCCGTCGCTTTCTACTTTGGACAGGGTGAGTATCTCTATGATACGGAAAACAAGCGCTATCTGGATTTTCTTTCGGGTGTTGCAGTTACATCGCTCGGGCATGGGGACGCAGATTTTGTTGAAGCATTGCGCGAACAAGCAGATCGTGTAATACACACATCGAATCTCTTTTACAATCAAGAGCTCGCACTCCTTGCGGAGGCGCTGGTATCGTACTCATTTCCGGGACGAGCCTTCCTCTGTAACTCCGGTACAGAAGCAAATGAAGCCGCCTTCAAACTCGCACGGTTGCACGGCCAGAAGAAGGGAAATGCAAATCGCATTGTCACCCTCGAGAATAGCTTCCATGGGCGGACTGTTGCTGGCATGTCAATGACCGGACAGGCAAAGATTCACAAGGGATTCGGGCCCCTGCTGGATCATATGCATTACATAACACCCAATGACGCAGACATGCTCGAAAAAGAAATCGATCAGAATGGGCACGAAATGTGCGCGCTGGTTCTGGAACTGATTCAAGGAGAGGGCGGGGTGCGGCCACTCGATCTTGAGTACGTGCGGCTTGCGCGCAAGCTTACCCAAGAGAATGACATCCTCCTAATCCTGGACGAGATCCAGACAGGAATGGGCCGCACAGGCAAACTGTTTGCTTACGAGCATTTTGGAATTATTCCCGATGCAATGACGCTGGCCAAAGCGCTTGGGAACGGATTCCCGGTTGGCGCCATGGTCATAGCTGAAAAACATTGCGACCTGATTCACCCGGGAGTTCACGGGACAACCTTTGGCGGAAGCCATCTGGCAGCCCGCGTTGCGTATGAGACACTGAAAATCATTGTGACGCGCGATTTGTTGGACAACGTTGCGGCACTTTCCGACTACTTTTTTAGGAGATTGCAGTCCGCGCAAACCACGATCAAGTGCATTAAAGAAGTCCGGGGTATGGGGTTGCATATTGGGATAGAACTTGATCGTCCTGGTGCCGGCGTTGTGGAAACTTGCCGCGACCGCGGCCTCCTTGTAAACTGCACAGCAGAGACGACGATTCGCCTGGTCCCGCCCTTGAATCTCTCACTGGAATCCGCGGCAGAAGGCCTTGAAATCCTGGAGGGAGTATTGCGCGAGTTAAAGTGAAAGCGAACGTCGGGTTTTTATTTCTACTTGCATTCCTCCTCACACCGTTAAGCGCACAGGAGATCCAGCTTCCCGAAGTCAGGGGACGAATTACTGATCTCACTCAAACGCTTTCGTCTGCAGAATTAGAAGCCATTGAAACAAAGCTATCGGCTCTCGAAAAATCTAAGGGGGCACAGGTTGCTGTTCTAATCTTGCCAACGACGGGTGCAGAAACCATCGAGGCTTTTTCGATTCGTGTGGCTGAAAAATGGAAGATTGGTCGAAAAGGCGTAGACGATGGTGTAATTCTGATCGTTGCGAAAGATGATCGAAAGCTTCGAATTGAAGTTGGGTACGGCCTGGAAGGGGCGCTGCCCGATGCAACTTGCAAGCAAATCATCGATGAGCAAATTGTTCCACATTTCAAAGCTGGCAAGTTTGATGTGGGAATCAACTCGGGCCTGGATGCGATTATCAAGCGAATCAACGGAGAACCGCTGCCGCCACCCGTTTCCGGCTCAGACGATTTTGAGAATATGGGTTGGGCTGGCAAACTTGGAATCATCGCGTTTCTTGCAGTCTTTATCATAGTAGGAACCCTGGTTCCAATGTTTGTTCACAAGCTGCTGGCGATTGTACCGCCGCTGGTCGGTGGTACGGCCGCTGTCATTGTTTACATGCTGTCCGGAATCTGGTTCCTTGCGCTTTTTGCAGCGGCCTGGCTAACGTTCTTTGTGGGCGTTGTTTGTACCGTCCTGGGCGGTGGCATTCTTTCGCTGTTCGGAGTTAAGGGTGTCTCCAGCGGAACTTCCGGCTCCGGCTGGAGATCATCCGGTTCGAGTTCCAGTTCCGGATTCAGCGGAGGAGGCGGGAGTTTCGGCGGCGGAGGTTCATCAGGCAGCTGGTAGCCTACGTTTCATTCGGAACGATTGGCTCGTTTCATACACTATGTGGTATGAAAACAAAGGACATTTCCCTTTCAGTATGGCGGGAGCTCACGGTTAAAAAGGAAGAGTTCTGCAAGATTGTTCGTCTCCTGGTCGAATTCGACGAAAAGACAGGACGTTATTTGAAATACAACGATCCTGAGACTCACTTCATGCGCAAAGCAGTCTCGGTTGCTGATACATCGAGGATCAGAATATTCCTGAGGGATCTCGGTGGTTATGTGTACTCCGTAGTTGCCGAGCTTCGCAGCCTTGCCGGTACGACAGCCACCGCATGGATTCATGAAGATGGTATTTGCAAAGAACGGGAGGAAGCAGAGACCAACCATCCGGTGCATTCAATTGTCTGCGTCACTGATTTGTATCTGTTGGCCCGGGAATGTTTCCCTGAGGAAACTGGAGTGTCTCCAGTAACACTGGACTTGATTGTAGAGCGCGAATCTTAGCGTTTCTCTCTGGTTTGCCATTCGATTTCTTGCTCGCCGTCATTCAAGTTCGCATAACGTGAAGCAACGAAAAGATAATCGGACAATCGATTGATGTATCGCAAGGCCTCTGGATACACCTGAGGTCTTCCGTTTGAATCCTTTTGCGCAAGTCCCCCGACCATTTTTCTCTCCAACCTCCTACAAACAGTTCTTGCAACATGTAGGAAGGCAGCCACGGCTGAACCCCCGGGGAGGATGAAGGCGCGCAGTTCCGGAAGTTTGACCTGGAATGTGTCGATTGCATTCTCGAGGTAGAGAATGTCATCTTCGCGAATTACGCTTTTGTCTTTCTCCTTGTAGTAGCCAGCGAGTTCAGCGCCCAATTCAAATAGCACGTGCTGTGTCAAAACCAGGTGTGTTTGAACCTCTGCCAAATGGTTTCCTGCATGCGCAAGAACCACACCAATGGTGGAATTCAGCTCATCTGCCGTTCCGTACAGCTCAACGCGCGGATCATTTTTGCCTGTTTTAGCTCCGTTTGCCAGCCGTGTGGTTCCGTCGTCGCCGAGCCTGGTATAAATCTTCATTTCCTTCAAAGGTCTCAAGCGTGTTTAAACGCAAGGTTTTTTGCCTTCTGGATGGCTGCCCAGGACAGCAATTCTCAAGGTTCCGGACAATCTGCCGATTTGCATAGTGTATGGCCCGCGCTGAAGAAATTGCGTTTGATCCGTTTGAAGTGGAAATCCAGTGCAAAGGCTGTGGACATACGATTTTACTGTGGATGCAACCGCTGCATCTAGAGACCCGAACCCTGTGTCCCTCCTGCACCCGTCCCCTGACAGCGCAGATCCACCGGGCAATCAGCGCTCAGATTGAGCAGCTGCTCCCTGGCAAAGATTCACTTGATCGCGCGCGCAGCGCGTGAAAGTAGCTGATTTAGATTGGCAGCGTTCCTGGCCTCGGCTATGACACGCATCACAGGTTCCGTATTACTTGCCCGCACGTGAACCCAGCCCTCGCTGTTTGCCAGGTGTAAGCCATCCCGGCGATCTACATTCATTCCAGGAAACAGGCTTTCAATGCGAGTGAAGACTTCGCGCACGTCTGCGCCTTGTTTCAGGTCGAACTTTCGCTTTTCCATGAATAGCGTCGGGAGCTGGCGCATGAGGTCGTCGAGGCTCGCCGCATCATGCCGTGCCATCGCAGAAAGGATGAGCGCTGCACCCAGGAGAGAGTCTCGGCCAAAGGATGGAACCTTTGAGTGGATGATTCCGCCATTGCCCTCTCCACCAAAGAAAGATGAGTTCTTGCGCATCATTGCAACAACATTGGCCTCACCGACCGCACTTCGCAGAATGGCGTATCCATAGGGTTCAGCAATCTGATCCAGCAGGGTGGAAGTGGAAAGGTTAACAACGAATGGAATCTTGCCGCGAGGCCTGGCCTTCGGTAAGCTTTTGATTTCAGGAAGTCCAAGGAAGCTCAGGGGGAGCGAATACTCTTCGTTGATTGCGCCAAGCTCCGCGCTTCCCGGTACGATTCTGTCTGCATCTGGATCAAGTGCAAATCCGCACGCTGCTTTGGATTTTCGCAGAGCTTCGCTGAATTTCTTGAGTGCTGCAGGCGTTGGTTCTGGCGGCCGCGGAAACTCACCAGAGTTATCCGGATTGCAAAAGAGCGGGATCACAGTGCAGCCCAGTTCTTCTAAGAGCAATGGCAGAGCTTCTCTACCCGCCCCGGCAACTGCGTCCACAACCACTGTGTATTTCTTGCTTTTGATTTGTTCTGTATTACTTAGTAATTTTAGAACTGACGCAACGTGATCCTTGACAGCTTCAATTTTTCTGTATGATCCCAGGTTCCTGTAATCGACGAGCGGAAACTTTGAGCTCTTGATCGATGCAAGCATTGTATTAAGATCTTCTTTTGCAAAAAAGAACCCTTCTCGAGCAATCAGTTTGAGTCCGTTCCACTGCGGCGGATTGTGAGAGGCAGAAATCATGATGCCGCCAGAGGCCTTGTGTAGCTTCACTGCTGCTTTCACGGTAGGAGTGGGAGCCAGTTCCGCATCCAGCACTTCCTTTCCGCAAGCGATCAGCGTCGATTTCAGTAGATCGCGGATGAGTGGTCCGGTATTTCTGCTGTCCATTCCCAGTATCACACGCTTACCACCAGTCGCTGCAAACCCCAGCGCAATATCCGCGATCAGGCTGGGATTGAGTCCTTCAGGAATCGTACCTCGAATTCCGGAGACTGAAATCATGAGGTTTTGATTTGCTTTTAGGTCGTGATGTGACATGTTTGAAGGCCAATGGAAAAAATCGCTGGACCAGGTGCTCGGTCAAAACTTTTCTTGTTTAACTCTTATTTTAGAGCTATCGCCCGGATGGTGGAATTGGTAGACACGCAAGCTTGAGGTGCTTGTGCCTATTAGGTGTGGGGGTTCAAGTCCCCCTTCGGGCATTAGAGACTAATACCAGCAGAACCCTTTTCATATTAGACTTTTACATTGCGTAGTCGCTCGCTCAGGCAGTCGTGGGCATTCACGGTGCAGACCCCCTGTTCAGGGGGACGGGTGAGGTGGATTTGCCTTGCAGAACCCCCATCGTTCCACAGACTGCGCCCTCGAGCTGCTCAGATGAGCCAGCGCGTTGTGGCTTTGACTCGTGGAATATTCGAATTGGAATTCAAACAAACTACCTGTGCGATTGAACCGCGAGCTGCGTCGCACAATCTGGAAATGAGTGTCAGCTGTGACTCGGACGGAATGCGCGAATCACAATGCACCACTTCTTGCATGGCAATTGTAAGATCATGCTGGAAGCGCACGGTCGAATGATTTTGTTTGAAAGTGAAAGCGGGAAAGGGACCGCGTTTTTCATCGAGATGCCGCGATGAGCTTGCCAAAGGCTGGGCGTTTGGGCGCGGCACTTGGCACCTTCTTCCTCGTGTCGTTTGCATCTTGCGCGCCGTCCTATTCCGGCAAGAAACCGCCTGAAGCAGTTAAAGGTGTTCTGGATCTTCGCCAATGGGATTTTGAAAAAGACGGACCACTTGAGCTCAAGGGTGAGACTGAATTCTACTGGAAGCAGCTCCTTATTCCCGCTGACTTTGATGCATCAGCGGCCGGGCGCGTCCTGGTTACCGATTACATCCAGATTCCGGGGGAGTGGAACAAATACTCCGTGAACGGAAAGCCTGCCGGTGGCGATGGTTACGCTACCTATCGCTTCCGTCTGCTGCTTCCTGTGCATCACAGTGAGCTGTTGCTTCGTGTCCCGGATCAAGGATCGGCGTATACTATGTTCTGGAATGGGCAACGCCTTTCGAGCGCCGGTACAGTCGGAACCGATATCCAGGCTGAAGTTCCCCAATACGTTCGGCGCTACGTAAATCCGGGATTTGCAGAGAGTGCAGACGTGGTTTTGCAAATTTCCAATCACTTCCATCGTCGCGGCGGTTTCTGGCAGGCTATCAGACTCGGCACCACCGATCAGATTCTTGGATTGCGCGATCAAGAGCGCCTGACGGATGGATTTCTGGCCGGCGCACTCTTGATCATGGGCCTCTATCATCTGGGACTCTTCTTCTACCGGCGCAAAGATCGTGGGGCTCTCTGGTTTGGCGTCCTGTCTCTGGTTGTAACCGGGCGCGTGCTGTTAACGGGAGCGACCCTGGCCAAGGAATTCTTCCCTTCGATTCCACTTGTACCGCTCTTGAAACTGGAATATCTGAGCCTTTACGGCTCCATTGCGCCGTTTGCGATTTTTCTGCTCGTTCTGTTTCCCGCGGAGTTTTCTCGGGCCGCGGTAAAAGTGATCACAGGCTTCAGCGCGCTTGTCTCTTTGGCGGTAATCTTTCTTCCTGCCAGACTCTACACGCATACGCTCCCCTCTTTCCAGTTGCTTGTTCTTGTGTCCGGCGTGTATGCTATCGCTGTTCTAATCCGCGCAAGTCTAGCTCGCCGCGACGGAGCGGTGACAATACTGGCAGGCACTATCATTTTCTTTGGCACGGCAGTGAATGATATTCTTTACACGCAATTCTTGATCGGGCCTGGTCTTTTGTTTCCGGTTGGCCTTTTCTTTTTCACATTTGCCCAGGCCGCCGCCCTTTCGGGGAGGATAGCCCGCGCTTTCAACACAAGTGAAGAGTTATCCATAAATCTTGAGCGGAAAGTAGACGAGCGCACAAGAGAGCTGGAACAGGCCCGCGATGAGTCTGAAGTTGCACGGAGGCATGCTGACGAGGCGCGTCTGGAATCCGAGCACCTGGCGGCGTTTTCAAGGCGCATGAATGAAACGGCGGATCTCGACATCATCACGACTTATGTGCTCGCACACCTTCGCTCTGCATTTGGCCTGGAGGATCTGGTCCTGCAGCTTGTGGACAAAGATCGCCAGCAGTTATTCACAAGCGCGCAGGGGAACTCCTCTCGCCAACTAACCGAGGCGCAGATCAATTTCATAAAGCATCTTCGCGTGCCGCTCCATGAATCAAGCGGCACTCTCTTTCGAACTTACTCGCGGCAGAAACCATTCTATCTGCCGCCGCGACCGGACAATCCGCAATATCTGCGCCAGTCCGCGGCGGCCAGCCGCATGATCTCAGACCTGGACCGTCGCATTGCCGCCACGCTGGAGCTCGATTCGCTTGCCCAGTTTCCACTGATTGTGCAACAGGAGACCATTGGAATCCTATGGTGCTCTTCCGGCCAGAGGAAGCTGAGCGCCCGCGACATTGAATCAATCTGGCGCTTCTGCGATCAGATTGCAGGCGTAATTCGTACAAACGAATTACTGCGCGATACAGCGGCGGCGCGCGCTGAGACTGAGCTTCTGGCAAAAGTGGCCCGCAGCGCTAATGAAGGCAGCAGTCTGGACGATGTTCTCCTCGCTGTCCATTCTGCGATTCGTGAGCGAATGGGACAAAGTGCCATTGCGATGTTTATGACGGACCAGACAGACTCGCGGTTGGATTTGAAATCAATGCTCATCGACGGGCATCTTGTGCCTGCGACCTCTGCACCTCTGGATTTGCGCACGACACCTCTCGGATCCGTGTCCGCGTCGATCGTGCGCACTATTCGTAAGAAGCGGCCGGTGCAGCTGCCTGCGATTGCATTGTGGCGGAGTCCAAAGTCGTTTGACGTTGCTCTAGATGTCTTTTGGTCCTTTACATGGATGCTTCAGATGCCGCTGATGCTTCAAGACCGCGTCATTGGTGTTCTTGTCATGCTGACTCGCAGCGAGAATCGGCCACGTCGCGCCGATCGGCAGTTTATAATGCGCGTGGCTGATCAAATCGCGGGGATTGCCCGTACATCGGAGAGGCTCGCGGAAAAGGAGAAAATGGCCACAATAGGCGACATGGCAGCCGGGATTGTGCACGATCTCAAGAATCCGGTGGGTATCATCAAAGGTTCCGTGGAAATGGCGGATGAAGAGAGCACGAATCGGAACCAACGGCGCGAGTTTCTGCGCATCATCGACCAGGAAGCGGACAGAATGTTGACGCTTGTGCAAGACCTGCTTGAGTTCAGCCGGGGCTCCGTCTCCATCGTGAAGCAGAGCGTGGACATTACTGCCTACGTAGAGCGTGTGCGCACGGTTATCACACCCTTGCTGAGCGCAAAAGGTGTCTCCGCATATATTGAATCAGACTATGCAGGGTCAATGATGCTGGACCCGGATCGTTTCCTGCGCGTTCTTGTAAACATCGCGGGTAATTCAGCGGATGCTCTGCAGCCGGGCGGCGAGTTCAAGCTTTCGGTGTCGAAGGAGAACGGCCATATCCGTTTCACGTTATCCGACAATGGTCCAGGAATCCCAGAGTCAATTCGCGACACATTGTTTCAGCCCTTCGTCACACATGGCAAAGCACACGGCACCGGCCTTGGCATGGCCATTGTGAAGAGCATGGTGGAAGCGCATGGCGGGACGATTTCGTTCGAAACGCAGACGGGGAAAGGGACAACGTTTACCATCGAGGTGCCAGTATGAAGGGATTCTTTGATTTATTGCGCAAGCCGGCGCCCTTTGAACTGCATCTGGGCGGGCTGTTCTTTCTGGATGCCGACCTTGAGAGGGAGTTTAAAGAGCAGAATCGCAAAAGCATGCTGTTCCAGGCAAGGCTGGCAATCCTTCTGGGCTTTTTCATGTACCCGGCGTTCCTCGCGCTGGACTACTGGCTGATCCCGCGTGATTTTCATGTGGCGCTCGCAATTCGGCTCGGCGTAACGCTGCTCATCATGCTCCCCGGCCTTATTGTTTCATTTTTTGAGACCCGGGCTCTGCGCTGGGTAGAAGTTCTGACTGTGGTGGCGATTGGCGGCGCTCAGGCGGGCCACATAGGCTTGATGCTTTTCACCGAAGCGCCCCCCTATTATGGCTGGGGGATTACTGCGATCATTCTGGTCTTCATGTATACCTTCTCGCGCATACGGTTCACCACAACGCTCTGGCTTGGAGTCCTGTTTCTCGTCTCCTTTGAGCTTGTGATCGCGTTGAGTTCCCGCCATGGATTTATCGATCGGCTTGCGGCGAATTTCTTCCTCCTGTCCATTAACTTTGCCGCGGCTCTGGCGGGCTATGTGATTGAGTATCAGGTTCGCAGCAATTTTATCCAGAGGAAGCTGACAGACCAAGCGCTTGCGGAGGTCGAAAGGGCGCGCGCAGACTCTGATCTGCTGCTCGAAAGAATCTTGCCTGTGGCGGTTGCACGGGAGCTAAAGGAACGTGGAGAGGTAGAGCCGCTCTTTTTCGAATCGGTCACTGTTCTATTTACGGATTTCGTTGGATTTACGCAGGCTTCCGAGCGCATGCTGCCAGACGAACTCGTTGCGGAATTGGACGCCTGCTTCAGTCAGTTCGATGCCGTTGCAGCTCGAAACGGCATCGAGAAGCTCAAGACAATCGGAGACGCATATATGTGCGCAAGTGGTCTACCGCAGCTGAGCGCAACCCATGCTGTGGATGCGTGCCTCGCCGCTCTCGAATTCCGAGCTTTCATGCTGCAAACCCATGGGCTTCGAAACTCCGTTGGGGAGGAGTTCTTTCAGATCCGAATTGGAATTCACACAGGACCGGTAACGGCGGGAGTCATCGGGATCAACAAGTTTGCCTATGACATCTGGGGAGACACCGTCAATACGGCAAGCCGCATGGAATCGTCAGGCGAACCCGGCAGGGTCAATATCTCGGGTGATACATACGAGTTGGTGAAGAACTTCTTCGAATGCGAATACCGCGGCAAGGTGAAGGCTAAGGGCAAAGGGGAAGTGGACATGTACTTCCTGGAGCGCATCAAGACAGAGTTGTCCGCCGATGTGGAAGGGCTGATGCCGAATGGGAGATTCGAGTTGATGCGCGCGGAGGCAGGGAGCCCGTATGCTATCTAGTCGTTTTGACGCCGCCTGGCCAAGAGCGTGGCATAATCAATTCATCTCTCCACAAAATCAGCACCAGTTCGGACGCGCGGGTCGCTTGACGATTCCTCTTTCCCCGGGTTCCATTCTTCAAACACGGGTTGAATTGGATTGTCGATATGCCAGCGAATACCATGCGGCTGGGAAAAGATCAACCCGGGCTGAAGGCCGAACAGCTCTCTGAATGTATTGTTGAAATGCGCCTGGTCGTAAAATCCGGCCCCGACTGCAGCCGCCGCCAGCGATTCTCCTGAGTTCAATAAGTTGGCCACAGCCTTGAGCCTCACATAGTTCCGATATTTTCTGATTGGGAGGTTGTAGGAATCGCTGAAAGCATGGACAAGCCAGGAAACACTCATACCAATCGAATTGGCAAGACTGTCGATGGACATTGCCGGAACCGGGTTCTTTAGGATCTGCTCTGCAACATGAACAATTCGAGCATCGATCGCAGGAGTTGGTTTTATCCGTCCTAAAAAGGAATCAAATGCTGCTTCCTGATACTCGCTCGATGAATCCGGCTCCAATGACTTTAGAAATTCCAGGAACAAATCGCCAGGAGGTGGATCGCAAACGATCCTCGTTGATTCCCGGCCTCCTTCATAGACCTGGCGTTTTACGGTTTCACTTAGTCCTCCACCAGGTTCAAACAAAAGTGACGCAAACCTGCCTTCAGGGATCTGGATCTCATGCTCACAATGAGACGGCAAGAAGGCAGTTTGTGTCTCCCTCCAATCTGAAACCCCCTGGCCACGAATCTTGATTTTAGCATCCACGCCCGCGCAGATCGCTTCCGTGGGGTGGGAATGTTTCATTAGATCGGGCAAAGAACCTATAAAGAGAATGCACCCTTTCCACAAGAAGAGATCAGATTGCATCGTCCCAAAGACCCACGGATCGTAACTGCGTCAAGCCGAGCAGTACGGAGCCACCAGAGCATAGAATTGCCAGTTCCTCCAATACTCAGGCGATCATTTGAGGTAGAATCAAAATATCTCGGCTCTGCCGTGGGAATCAACCCGGAAAGCCGGAGCAAAGTGAAAGGAGAATCAAATGATAGCGAAGATCTTGTTAACTGTATGTGCGCTAATCTATGGACTGGCAGTACCCATTCTGGAAGTCAATACTACGCATGTTTTCAATCCACATTGGCCAGCGCATGCCCGACTGCATGAAGTCTGGCAATTGATTACGAACAGTGGTCTGGCGGTTTATACTCTTTGGCTGACCTGGCGCAAGAAGGACATCCGCACTTCCGTGGCGATTGGACTTTTCGTGACAGTTGGATTTATGATTTCCTTTCTCATACGAGATTTCTACGGCGGCTCCATGGTTCATCCTGACGGAAGTGAGAAAACGTTGCTGGGAATGAATATAGGCGTCCTTGGCTTCTTAATCGCTGATGCATTACTTCTAATCGCGTACTTCCTTTCTAGAAAAAGTTCCGGCCCGGCGTAACTCCGTATGCGACACCGACGCTACTGACAACGGATCCAGATTCAATATCCTAACGGGACTACACTGGGGGGCTACGCGTCCCGATGTCTCCAGCCTGATTGGACTTGCAGTTCAACATAGAGTTCTTGAAATTTCTCGTTAGGGACTCTATGGTTGCCGTCTGCCTGCAGATCTTTTAAGATTCCGTTCACGTAATACATGTCGATATGACCTTTATTCTTGGCGGGAACGGGGCCTCTGTACTCGCAATCAAAGAAGTCTTTTATTAGTTCATAAGTAGCTTTCGAAACGTTGATGCGTCAGGGCATTCCGGCGGACTCGCAGCGACTCGCCGTATTGACAGTGTCGCTCCATACATCGTACGCAAATTTCTTTTCGCCAATAACCCCTGCAACGAGATCGCCGGAATGAATCCCGAGGCGCAGCTCCCAGTAGGGCAAGCCTTGCTGAGTCTTGATCTCCTTCATCTGGTTCATGAAAGCCTGAATCTCCAGAGCCGCCATGACGCTGTCGATTGCATGGGTCTGATTCGGTATTGGGATTCCGCCGGCAAACATGTAGCTATCGCCGATTGTCTTCAGTTTTTCCAGATTGTGTCTGTCCATCAGACTGTCGAAAAAACTAAAACAACGATCCAACTCTTCCACCAGCTCATGCGGAAGCATACTCTCGGCAATTTTTGTGAATCCCTGGAAATCCGTAAAGCATACCGTCGCCGAATCAAAAAACAAAGGCTCAACGTTGCCGCCGGCCTTTAGTTCATCTGCCACTTGCCGCGGAAGAATGTTCAGTAACAACTCTTCCGTTCTTCTATTTTCTTCCCTTAGCCTGGCCTCCGCGCGATCTACGGCGCTCACGAACTGTTGCACAATGACAAACGTAAGGACAAGGACCAGGAAGACGGGAGGTATCAATCGGTCAGCAGGAATGACCCATTGCATTGGTCCAAAGAAGGCTGCTCCGGCAACAACCTTGAAATAGATCTCATAAGCTAAGAACCAGGCCATCGGTAAAATCGAGAGCGCATAACGTGTAATCGGGGATTTTCCGGCGCGGAGAAGAAAGGGCATCATCGCAAGAGCAAATGATGCCAGGTAGATGGGTTCGTCCGGAACGGCGAAGGAAAGTGAAGCTGCAAAGACATTCCCGGTCAGGCATGAGAGCACCATCGCTTGCGAGCGCTTCTTAAGGCGGAGAAGAATCAGGCTTACGATCAATGCGCCGGTGAAGGTCCAATTGATCATGTGCATTGCAATCAGTACCCTGACAGGGTGGCCGACGAGATTCATGGGCCCCAGACCCATCAAGATGGTACAAAAAAGTGCAATCAAGCAAAAGGAATTTGCCACACGGTAAGCACGGACCTCACCATCCGCCAACGAAGCAATCAGATCCCGGGCCATAAGCCAATTCCAGATTTTGCGAAACGTCATGGCGAATATCCAGCCCTCCCGGCGGGAGCGGTCAAGCAACATCGTCTACAGTTCCAACCTTCTGGATTAGTTGATCGTGTAACGTTTGCGGGGAATGGCACACTTTGCCCGGAGGGGATCATTCATATTCCGGGTTAGGTTGCCTTAACCTTCAGTAACAATTTGTCCAGGAGCGAAGGATTCCATTTGCTCAAGAAAAGCGCGAACCTTTCCTTGAAGTGAGACGAGACGGTTTCTCGTTTCCGAGCTTTCATCCCATTGTAGATATCAATTGCAACTCGCTCCGGCGGTAGGCCCCCGAGGATCGCTTGGTCTTGAACCCCGTGCTTGCTACCGGAAGGAGCAAACGCATTTTGTGCCACATCTGTGTTGACGAATCCCGGAATCACTGTCATGACATGAACACCATCCGCTAGCAATTCAAGCCGAACGCTGTCCATAAATCCAACCATTGCATGCTTGCTTGCCGTGTACCCGGCGCGAAGCTGTGTCGAATACTTCCCCATCATGCTCGAAACCGAAACGAAATGCCCTCGGCGCTCCTTGAGCGCCGCAACCGAAGCCTTGTAGAGATAAACGAGTGAATAATAGTTAACTTCCATAAGGGAGCGAAACACCTGAACATCAGTCTCTTGCGCTGCACCCCGCATGCTTACGCCCGCGTTGTGGATCACCGCGTCAATCCCGGCCCATTTTGAAAGTATGTTCTGAATGGCGCGCTGGCAATCAGCCTCGATAGAAACGTCGCCGACGATTATCAGGACGTTATCCGGAATTAGGCATTCGCTTCGCAGGCTCTCAAGTTTAGCAGCCGTGCGAGCCATGATGGCAACCTTTGCCCCGCGAACGGCAAAGAGTTTAGCCGTTGCCCGACCAATGCCGGAACTGGCACCGGTCACAAGAACTACTTTGTCTTTGAAATCATCAGGCATGTCCGTTCTACTGGTTGGCTGGCGTTAAGGGCAGGTGGTTGCTGCAGTGAGGAGTGTCGCTGTGTCGTCTACCGTCTGGCCCAGGGATGTAAGTTTGGCAGCGTTAAACGAAACGGTGAGCGTATAAGTGCCTGAGTTTCCGCCGCTGTTGTTCCAATCGCGACCCAAAGCTACCCGATAAGTGCCCGTAAGTGTCTGGCCGGTCACGTTCACCGTATCATTCGTGTTAAAGGGAACACATCTGTGATCGGTAGTTCCTCCGTTTATCTGATTCACACCGTTCAAGCCTGATCCAGGCGCGAATACTGCGAGTCGAATGGCCGAAGATCCGGTGATGGCCGTGGCAGCAACGGTGAGTGTGTCGCTGGCAATCGGATTTGTGATAGTAAAGTCGTACACGTCCTGACAGTCTGTGGAGGCCGCGCAATTCCATCCGCTGTTGAAAACGAACGGTCCTGCGGTTCCGGTTGATGAGGAACCGGACGACGACGAAGCTGTCGATGTCCGGTTCACGTCGCCTAGTAAGAGCGAGGCTGCAAGGGTATCCGCCTGGTTGGAAGGAAAACCTGAACAGGCTACCAGAGTTATTTGCGCAATAAATATGGGGACTAAAACTTTAACGTTAATCATGACGCGCTTCCTGTGAGGATTCGACGAACAAAAGTCCAATGCGACCACACAACTATTCCCAAGAAGTGCTTGTAGTTCAATCTTGGAAATACAAATTCTAAGCGTCAGGCGACAACGGTCTGGCGCGCGCGGAGTGTCCGCATGCCGCAACTGGAATGTGACAATAATCGGAACAAAAATAAGCTATTCACCTTACTCGCTCCATAGAGCTTTTTGTATTGCCGTCGGCCGACCCCGATCCTTAGATCGCTCGATCGTGATCTGGGACCTCATAAAGTCGTGGTTTGGCTTTGGTGCTGTTGAGCCGACTGAGGCAAGCGCGGCTCGTTATGCTGTTGGTGACCTGGTTTGGTATCTTCATTTCGAAGAGCGTCGGGAGCCTGGTAGTTTTCCATTGCTCAATGAACCGGCAATACTCAAGCAGTTCCGAGTCGCAGTAGTTACCCACGTGCGATTCAAAAAGCAGCTCATTCACACCGTTTACGTTATTGAAGCCCCAGGATTACGCCTGAATGTGCATGAATCGTTTCTGGCCTCGACACCCATCGAGGCTCTTGATGGTATTCCCGTTGAGTTTCTGGAAGACTCTGGTCGCTAGTGCATTCCGGGTCACTCGATGGTCAGCTTAACTTCAATGTTGCCGCGCGTGGCATTCGAGTAGGGACAAACTTTGTGGGCTTTATCTACAAGTTCCTGCGCTTCACCAGGCTCGAGTCCAGGAATCTTCACATGCAGGTCTGCAGCGAGAATATAACCGGGACCTTCCCCTTTCCCAATGCTCACATGCGCTGTGACAGTTGATCCTTCGACTGACTTTCGCGACCGCATGGCAACCAGCTTGAGGGCACTATGAAAGCAGGCAGAGTAACCAGCAGCGAAAAGTTGTTCCGGGTTCGTGAATGCTCCGCCGGGGCCGCCCATTTCTTTTGGAATTGCAAGTGTAAAATCTA
Organism: Leptospirales bacterium; assembly: GCA_016788865.1. Classification (GTDB taxonomy): domain Bacteria; phylum Spirochaetota; class Leptospiria; order Leptospirales; family Leptonemataceae; genus JAEUSB01. The sequence goes on along the minus strand of JAEUSB010000081.1, from coordinate 83,751 downwards.
GCACGCCATCGCTTGAAACAACTTTGCCGTCGCGACCTCCGCTGGCCGTTGCTTGTGCCGTATAAAGAGCTTTCATTGGTTTCTCCTGAAGCTCCATCTTTTGTAGAGTCTCCTCAGATTAGTAGACTTTTTTGCGATCAGTCATCCTGCAAAACGCGGTGGCTATTTCTGATGCCGCTTTGATTCTCTGTTCCCTGGAACCCTTCCGGGCTGGACTCGGTCTAAGGAGCGTCCATTTCTAAGGGGCGGGTGTTGCGATTTCCATTCGACATAAGAAAACTCTCAAAACGGTCGTGGATCATCATTGGCATTGGCGCTCTGACCATCGTTGTGCCCCTGGCCTGGATCCTTCTAAGAAAGAAGACACCTGAATCATACCGCACAGCTGTAGTTGTGCGAGGGGATGTAACATCCGCAATCGCAGCTTCAGGAACCGTTGAACCGGAAGAAGTTATCGATGTCGGTGCGCAGGTCGCCGGACGAATTCTCCGATTTGGTAATGATAGGACCGGAAAGCCGATCGATTACGGGTCGCAAGTCGAGGAAGGTATGATCCTGGCCTACATAGACGACAGCAATTACAAAGCAGATCTAACGCAGGCGAATGCGCAACTCGATCAAGCCCATGCGGGAGTTCAGAAGGCCCAGGCAGATCTTGATCAAATCAAAGCAAAGTTGTATCAAGCAGAGCGCGAGTGGAAACGCGCGCAAGAGCTCGGTCCATCGGACGCGCTTTCACAGAGTGATTTTGATATTGCTCAATCAAATTACGAAACAGCTAAGGCTGGTGTGCAGGTTGGTCGGGCCGCAATTCGCCAGGCGGAGCTCTCAGTCGTTCAGGCCAAAGCTCTGGTCGATCGAGCGAATCAGAATCTCAGTTATTGCATTATTCGTTCCCCAATTCGCGGCATCATAATCGATCGGCGCGTTAACATTGGCCAGACCGTTGTTGCAAGCCTGAGCGCCCCCAGTCTGTTCCTGATTGCAAAGGACCTTCGTCGTATTCAAATCTGGGTTCCCGTAAATGAAGCAGACATTGGACACATCCGTACGGGGCAGCCCGTGGAGTTTACCGTTGATGCGCATCCCGGTTCTGCCTTTAAAGGTACAGTCGCAAAGGTCCGACTCAATGCAACGATGACTCAGAACGTCGTGACGTATACTGTCGTAGTTAACACGGAAAACCAGGACGGAAAACTCCTGCCTTACTTGACGGCTAACGTTAAGTTTGTGATGGAAAAGAAGAAGGGTGTCCTTTACGTACCGAATGCTGCTTTGCAGTGGTCGCCTCCGGGACGCGGAAATTCGCAAATAGAGCCCCCGCAGATCGTGGGTAACGAATCATTCAATGGCGCTGTCTGGGTTCTTCAAGACAAGAAACCAAAACGCGTTCCGGTGAAGACCGGGCTAAGCGATGGAAGCGTTAGCGAAGTCCAGGGTGTTACTGAGGGTATGAATGTGATCACCGGCATCGACGAAGGAACTCCTGAGCCGGCGGAAGTAAATCCTTTCACACCCAAACTCCCAAACCGAAGGCGATGACGCAAAAACCGTGGAACTCATCGAGCTGCAAAGAATTTCTAAATATTATCAGACCGGTGATATTCAAACGCCCGTTCTCGACGAGATTACCCTGAAAATTGGTCGAGGCGAGTTTGTAGCCCTGATGGGTCCATCAGGGTCAGGCAAAACCACGCTCATGAACTTGCTCGGTTGCCTGGATTCGCCAACCGGGGGCCATTACTGGCTGGACTCGGAAGATGTTGGGGCCATGAATCTAGAAGCACGAGCCAGGCTGCGCAGCATGAAGATTGGATTCATCTTCCAGAATTTCAATCTGCTCGCGCGCACAACAGCGCTCGACAATTTGCTGATGCCACTGACCTATTCAACTGAGAAAATCTCAGCGGCGGAAGCCTGGAAACGCGCTGTGTCATTGCTTGAGAGGGTCGGTCTTGCCAATAGAATGGATCACGAACCTTCGAGGCTATCAGGTGGGCAGCAACAGCGTGTTGCGATTGCGCGCTCGCTCATGAACCGCCCTCCCTTGATCTTTGCGGACGAGCCCACCGGCAATCTGGATTCGAGGACCAGCGAGGAAGTTCTGGCGTTGCTGGAAACGTTGAATCGAGAAGAAGGGGTTACTATCATCCTTGTGACGCACGATGAAAACGTAGCCAGGCATGCTCGGCGTATCATTCGCATTCGTGATGGCAGGGTTGAGGCGGACGAAGTGCGATTACCTCCTGCCGACTTCGAACAAGCACCCACCATTCCCAGTAGCCCTGTAGGAATTCTGTCGCAACTTTCGGAAACCCTTTCTACTTCTTTGACAGGCCTGCGAAGAAACACCTTGAGGGCCGCGCTGACTGCGCTTGGTATCATCATTGGGATAGCCTCAGTTATAGCAATGATGGAAATCGGAAACGGCTCGGCAAAATCGATTCAACGAACTGTCGCGAGCATGGGAGCCAACAATCTCACTGTCTTTCCGGGAAGTGCTGCAAGCGGTGGCGTTTCATTCGGTTCCGGGAGTGTTATGACGCTCACGCCAGAAGATGTTATTGCAGTGAGCAATGAGTGTCCTGCAGTGCGTGCCGCAGCACCAATCGTCCGCTCGCGCACGCAAGTCGTGTTTGGCAATAAGAACTGGGTTCCTTCGAGTATTTTTGGAACAACACCGGCGTTTCTGGAGATCCGTGATTGGAGTATGTCCCAGGGCGAAATGTTCACAGATCGGGACGTGCGAAATGCGAACAAAGTTTGTGTACTTGGTCAGCGAATTGTCAAGGAGCTATTTGGTGAGCAGAACCCGATTGGAAAGGAGATCAGAATTAATAACGTTCCGTTTCAGGTTCGCGGTATTCTGAGTCGCAAGGGTGCGAACATGATGGGTATGGACCAGGACGACATAGTCCTGGCACCCTGGACCGCAATTAAGTTCCGCGTCAGTGCGTCTGCACTCAGCAATGCAAATCAGAGTGCTGCAGCCGCGTCAAATTCGAACGTGAATACGTTAAACAAAGTGTATCCAGGGAGCACAAGCCTGTACCCCGGAAGATCCGAATCCCAGGTTGCGAACAATCCTTTGCCCGTAAGGTTTGTGAACATTGATCAAATCCTGGCCGTCTCCACCAGCGCGGAAGCTATGCCACAGGCAATTGCTCAGATTACAAGTGTTCTGCGAGAAAGGCACCGTCTGCAACCGGGTGAGCCTGACGATTTCAGTATTCGCGACATGACTGAAGTTTCAAAAGCCCTTTCTTCTACTACTACAATGATGACAAATCTGCTACTTGTCGTGGCGCTGATATCCCTTGTGGTTGGAGGCGTGGGAATCATGAATATCATGCTCGTTTCCGTCACTGAGCGAACACGCGAAATTGGACTGAGGATGGCGGTCGGAGCCTCACCGGCTCGCATACTGCAGCAATTTCTGACCGAAGCGATTTTGCTATGCTTCTTTGGAGGGGCTGTTGGGATTTTGATTGGTCGTTTAACGGCAATTCTTGTTAGCTGGTTGTTGCGTTGGCCTACTGAAGTCTCTATCACCGCGATTGTTGCGGCTTTTGCTGTCTCGGCAACTGTGGGAATTCTTTTTGGCTACTATCCGGCGTGGAAAGCATCGCGACTGGACCCCATTTCGGCACTGCGCTATGAGTAGGCTAATTGACGTAATCTTCTTTGGTCCCAAGGGTCAGATCTTTACACGCTGTTCAGGATGCGCGGTTCTGGCATCCGTCCTGGCGTGCGCCGTTGGTCCTGATTACAACCCGTCACGGCCGGAGTTGCCTTCGACCTGGAGGGCTGGTGAACAATCCGGTGTCTCGAACAGTAGTACGGACATTTCGACCTGGTGGAAGGAGTTCAAGGATCCGCTACTTTCGTCCATGATTGAAATGGGTTTGAAATCCAGTCCGGACATGCGCCTTGCGTTTGCAAGGATACGTGAAGCCCGGGCCAGTCGGGGCGTTGTGGTCACCGGCCTGTGGCCAACTCTTGAGGCCAATGGGTCCTACACAAGAAGTCATTCTCCTGCGGCAACCGCGGTAAGCGGTTCGGTCAAAACGGCAACCAATCAGTTCAAGGCAGGTCTTGAAACAGCCTGGGAATTGGATATTTGGGGCCGCGTGCGGAGAACGGTCGAGGCATCGGACGCTGAACTTGACGCCAGCATTGAAGATGCTCGAGGAGTGCAGGTGACCCTTGTCGCAGACATTGCCACAGCATATGCAAATTACCGAGGATTCCAGAAGCAGCTTGAGATAGCCCGGCGCAATCTCGAAACCCAAAAGAAGACTGCGGAGATCATTGATAAGCGATACAAGGCGGGCTATGTGAACGGGCTCGATATCTCAAACGCGGAAGCACAGATTGCATCTACCCAATCACAAATTCCTGGAATAGAATCGGCGCTTGCCAACGCGTCGAATAGCCTCAGGCTATTGATAGGTAAAGAGTCTGGAGCACTGGTGGATTCGCTTGCGACCGGCCCGGGCACAGAAACTCTTCCTCCTGAAGTTCCAGTCGGCTTGCCCTCGGATTTGCTAAAGCGCAGACCTGATATCCGACGTAGCGAAGCGCAAGTTCATGCCGCTACGGCTCGGATCGGTGTGGCAAAAGGTGACTATTTCCCGAAGTTCGCGCTTACCGGTACTGCCGGATACGCGAGCTCAGAGTACAGGCGAATTGGCCATCCGCAAAGCATGTTCTGGTCGTTTGGTCCGTCAATTAGTATGCCGTTATTCGACATTGCAAGGATTCGGTGGAATGTTGAGGCCACGCAAGCCGTTCAGGATCAGGCTCTTGTTGCGTACGAGAAGACTCTACTCGTTGCCTTTGCGGAGGTGGAAACAGCGTTGGTTGCCTATGCGAACGAGAAGGAGCATCGACGATTCCTCGAGATTGCTGTTGAGAAGAATCAGCGGGCTGTCATGCTTGCCAACAAGTTGTACCTGGCTGGCAAGGTTGACTTTCTGAGTCTGGGTTCGGCCCAAACCGGGTTGTACTCCGCGGAGACCAATCTCGCTGCCAGTGAGCGGGACCTGATGATCGATTTAATTGCCCTCTACAAGGCGCTGGGTGGCGGATGGAGCCCCTGAAAATTGGCGAAATCCCGTGGTCCGGCGCCAGTTTGGCCTGGAACGCTAAAACTAATTGCGATTTTCACCGAAAATAGAAGGGATGCCTTCCTTTTTTGAAAAGATTCGTGCCGTCCCCGGTCAGCTGGGTGAGGCAGTGGGTCGCCTGGCTTTTGAATACCGCGATTCACCGATCCTCAACATCACTGGCATAAAGGTGGATTGGTTTGCAATGCTTGCCATTCTTCTTCTGATTTGCGGAGCCGCGCTCGTGGTCATGTGGTATGTAATCGATCGATTTCAAGCAAAGGGAGACGAATCGATTGTTGCTGACCGCGAATTTGAAAACGCTTTCCATTCAAATGCAGGTGACACAGGTTCGGAATCCATTCCGGAAATTAAAGCAATGCCTTCAGGGCAGGCCGCGCTTGACTTGCGTTCGATTTCATACGAAGATGCGCAGCGACTGAACCCTGGATTCTTTAATCGGCCTGTTTCCGCGGAGTTGCGCGAAGCCATGGACTTTCCGGCAAATCTCGAAGATCTACTGAAGCGTTTCGCGCAAAGGATTTCCGGCAAGACACATGCCGACTCTATCTCTATCTTTTTGCGCGACGACATGAATCGTTACAATCCCCGCATTCATTTGTCGGGGAGCATTTTTGTCTCGGGCCGGTCTGTGGCTGAATTTACTGCGGGAAATATCGGGGAATCGGCGCTTGAAAAACTCCAGTCGAATCGAGTTGTTCTCGACGAGGACGCGCATCAGGTGGCGTTTCCATTGCAGTCCCCCACTGAGCTGGCAGGCTACCTGCTGATCAAGAACGAGTCTTCCTCGCTTTTCAACCGGGAGGCCCTTCATGCAATCTTCAATGAGACGCAGCAGTTCGCCGTTATTCTTTATCATCACATCAGACATCTACACAACCGACCATTGATGAACGATGGAATTCAGCTCCGCGAAGATCTCGGCTTGCTCTGCGCACAGGGCACGGCGGCATTCGCGTTAAGCGCTATAGAGATCGCGCCCTCAATCCAGGCGGAACGATTCGGTGACCGGGTTTACCATGACAATGGGCTTGTATTTCTTTTGGGTCCAATCAAGACTGAAGCGACGCTTGATCAGGAGTTCAGACAACTTGTAAAAGAGCGGCACACGGTGATAGCCGGCATTGCTACCTGTTCCGGCGGGGAACAGCCAGAGCGTGTACTGCGCCGCGCCTACGCTGCCCTTGAAGACGCTCGACGTGCAGGCCCAAATCACTACAGAATTCTCACCGCCCGGGCTGCCTGATGGATCCGCTATTAGATGAGAAGATCGTGCTCACGCTGGCGCGTTCGTTCTCGGAGCATATGAAGGCCTCCCTCTACGTTAGCGCGGAAAAAGAGGCATACGGACCCTCGCGGAATGAGGGGCTTTGTTTCGAAAGTTGTTCCGCAATCGGGTTTAATGGCCAGATTCAAGGAACAATCTACCTCTGCATGGACGGTTATACTAAGATGAAGCTCTTACCCCGGATCGCGGATCGATTCCAGATCGATCCGGGTCAAAAGGGGATGGCAGATTCCGTCCTGTTGGAGTTTTCAAATCAAATTGCCTCCGTGATCCTAAACGAACTTCGGGACGGCGGGTATGAGCTGGAACTGGAGCCCCCGGAGAACTTCAATCACAAGATTGTCCCTATCGATCTAAAGCAATATCGCGAGTACATACTGATCTTCTTCCTCCGCGATCGCCGGCTCAAGCTCTACCTTGGGCGGGCCACCCTGGTCCTGGTCCTCAAGAAATTCTAGGTTTTCTGAAGAGTAAAAGGTCCGGTCCCCTGCATTCGGGGTGTCCTCGGGTCGACATTGGAATATGGTCCGTACAGAGGACATATTTCAACGCCTGGCTGCTGAATGGACCCGCAAGGTGCCTAGAAAGACGCTGGAATCGTTCGTTAAAGACGAGTTGCGCAAATCGCCGAATGACGGCGATGTAAGGGAAATGGCCCAGGTCGGACTCGTTGATCTGGGCATCAAACAGTTGTCCAAACTCGTAGGGGCGGCCCCCAACATTTCGGAGGCCGTCTTTTTTGAGATTCTCCGTGCGCGCGGGATTATTCAGCAGTTAACGTCTGTTGATGATTCCCTCCTGCCGGCGCTGGCGAAGGCTTTTCCAAAAGCTCTGTCAATCAAGCCGCGCCCTGACGAGACCGTGCATTTAAGCGCCCTCGAAGTCTTTTATGTTTTCGCGATCGCGGACAAGAACGATGCCATTCAGGCAGCCCGCGCCTATCCGTCGGCCCCCGACAAGCTAAAGGATATGCGAACAGCCATGCGCGTTCCGTTGGCCGTGGCAAAGTTCAAATCCACCGCTCAGTTCAAGGAGAAGGTAATCGCAGTGCTTGCGAAGGAAAAGATTCTCACAAAGCGAGCGAGTCAGACGCTTGAGACGTTTCCGGAATGTGAAAGCCCGGACAGAAAGTTTCACAATGCCCTGGTCTATATGTTGCTCCTGGCGGGCTCAGAATTCCAGGCACAAATGAATGATCTAGCCGGTGCAGCTTTCAAATCTGACCAGGACGAGACAATCGCCGGCTATCGTGCGATTGCCAGGCTGGTTAGCAAGAAGAGGCTACCCGCGAATTTTCAAAAGTTTCTCTAGAGCGCACTGCGAGCTTGTCTCGCAAAATGGACAACAAGATGCGCTCTCTTCGCAAGGACACCGCTTCCGGTCTACTTTCTTGCCCGTGAACTGTACTGGATTGCAGTACCTCTTGCTTTCCAGGTGGCTTTGTTGTAAACGAAGGTCAGGATACTGTAGCTCTGGATCTCAAAAACATAGTTCATTATTTCGTCACCACCGAGCTTCTTTGTTTTTTCGTATAGCTCGCTGTAACCGTTTCCACCCCATTGCGCCACACCAAGTACAGTTTTGATTTCTCCTTCCGCCTCCACTGTTCCCACAATCTTGAAATCTTCGGTGGTGAACTGGTATTGGGCGTCGGAGGCAATTGGTCCCGGGAGCCTGACGTCTTGCAGAACGCACGAGGTAAGGAGAAGTAACGGGGCCAGCCAATAAGTTCGCATATACATACTAATTCGACCATTCCTGATGTTCAGATTAGGCAAACTTCGTGGAAGCCGGAAACTTGCAGCACCTCATTTTGAAACCCAAGCTTGCTTGCCCGGACAGGAGCTTCAATTATATTGGAATGAGTCTATGTCGGTGCCAGCAGAGTTATTCTCCTATCGCAAGTTCTGGGCCCATCGCTTTGGCCCGGCGCCGTTTCTTCCCATGAGCCAGGAAGAAATGGGCGAACTGGGTTGGGATTCCTGTGACATAATCCTCGTGACCGGAGATGCATACGTGGACCACGCAAGTTTCGGCATGGCAATCGTAGGGCGCTTACTGGAAGCCCAGGGCTTTAGAGTTGGAATTATCTCTCAACCGGATTGGACCTCGACTGCTGATTTCAAGAAGCTCGGAAAGCCCAACCTGTTCTTTGGCGTAAGCGCAGGGAACATGGATTCAATGGTGAATCGCTACACCTCAGATAGAAAAATTCGTTCGGACGATGCATACACGCCGGGCGGAGTTGCGGGCAAACGCCCGGATCGCAGCGTGCTGGTTTATTCGCAGCGCTGTCAGGAAGCCTATAAGAACGTTCCTGTCATCATTGGTGGAATTGAAGCGAGTCTACGTCGCATAGCCCACTATGACTACTGGTCCGATCTGGTTCGCAGATCTGTGCTTATGGATTCCAAGGCCGATCTTTTAGTCTTTGGAAACGGCGAAAGACAGATTGTGGAAATTGCGCACCGCCTGAGTCGAGGCGAAAAACCGGAACAACTGACGGAAATCCGTGGCACGGCATTCCTACGGAATCACATCCCCGAAGGCTTTAGCGTCATTGACTCGACAACTATAGATGAACCAGGCAGCGAGCCTGCCACTAAGACCAACCCTTACCTCTATGTTCCTGGAAAGGATTCGGCGTCCGCCGCCGACAAGGCAAGTGGCTCAAATCTACCGGTGCAGGTTGAGTCGCCAGGTAACGAATCCAGGGAAGCATCAGGTTCCGTGTACCAGCATCCTCCAAAAGTTGATCGCGCCCATACCGTTATACGACTTCCATCATTTGAAGCCGTAAAGGACGATCCCGTCTTATACGCTCACGCCTCGCGCGTGCTGCATCTTGAAACAAATCCTGGGAATGCAAGGGCCCTGGTGCAGAAACATGGTGACCGCGAGTTGTGGCTCAATCCGCCGGCGATTCCATTGCAAACGCAAGAAATGGACGCAATCTACGAGCTACCATTCGCGCGCGTTCCGCATCCCTCCTACGGGGATCAGAAAATTCCTGCATTCGAAATGATTCAACATTCCGTGACGATCATGCGCGGTTGCTTTGGAGGCTGCACGTTCTGCTCTATCACGGAGCACGAGGGGCGGATCATTCAGAATCGATCTGAGAAGTCCGTGCTTCGCGAGATCGAAAAGATCCGTGATACTTCCAAATCATTTTCCGGATATATCTCCGATCTGGGTGGTCCCACCGCAAACATGTATCGCCTGGCCTGCAAATCGCGCGAAATTGAAGCCGCATGCAGGAGGCCGTCATGCGTCTATCCGGATGTTTGTTCAAATTTGCAAACGGATCATAGTTCACTTGTGAATCTGTATCGCAAAGCTCGCGAAATTCCGGGGATAAAGAAGATTCTAATCGCTTCCGGTGTACGCTATGACATAGCAGTTAAATCTCCAGAATGGATTAAGGAACTCGCTACCCACCATGTTGGGGGCTATTTGAAAATTGCCCCGGAGCACACTCAGGAAGGCCCGCTCACAAAGATGATGAAACCTGGAATTGGCGCGTATGATCGATTCAAGGAACTGTTTGATAGATATTCAAAGCAAGCTGGAAAGGAACAGTATCTGATTCCGTACTTTATTGCAGCGCATCCCGGAACCACGGATCAGGATATGCTCGATCTGGCGCTCTGGCTTAAGGCAAACGGATTTCGCGCAGATCAAGTCCAGGCCTTCCTTCCATCACCAATGGCCACTGCAACGGCCATGTACCATTCCGGGAAGAATCCACTTAGAAAAGTGACCCGCACGAGCGAGAACGTTTCGATTCCGCGCGGGTTGACCGTGCGTCGTCTTCACAAGGCTTTCTTACGATATCACGATGCAAATAACTGGCCCATCCTGCGCGAAGCACTTCGTAAGATGGGGCGTGGCGATCTCATCGGAAATGGAAAGCATCAATTGATCCCGGCCTGGCAACCCAGGGGGACGGGTGAATCGGAAGGACATCGAACACCGCATAGAAAATCCAGGCCAGCGTCCGGGGGAGTCAACTTCAGAACGCAGCACACAGGCCTTCCGCCGGGGCCAGCAATGCCTTCGGCTCGCAAGAAGAAACCTGGCAATCGATAATCATCGGCTGCCAACAATAAATCCCTGACACGGATCCTGTAAGGCCAATTTGCCTTGAGAATATTCGACTCAGTTTAGAACCTGCTCGAATGAAATTGCTCAATCCCGTTGCCGAAGCCTGGTCGCAGTTTGACGCGCCCACACGCGAAATATTCAAAGCTACCGTTCAGTTCTTTGAAAAAAAAGGGAAGCGTGCAATGAAGCACGAAGATCACGAGTGCGTTTGGTATCGCGACTATTTGAATTTCTTGAAAGAGAGAGATGTCTTTTACACGTTCCTGACACCCGTTCAGTATGGTGATCCGGCAAAATGCAGGTGGGATTCCGCACGCAACACAGCCTACAGCGAACTGCTCGGCTTCTACTCACTTTCGCATTGGTACGCCTGGCAGGTGAGCATTCTGGGCTTGGGGCCCATCTGGATGAGTCCAAATGAAGAACTAAAGAAGAAGACCGCATCTCTGTTGAAGGCCGGTGGGATTTTTGCTTTTGGTCTGTCGGAAAAAGAACATGGAGCAGATCTGATCGCGTCTGATATGATGCTCATTCCGCAGGGCAATGGGTTTGTGGCGCGAGGTGATAAGTATTACATAGGAAATGGCAACGAGGCAGCCCTTGTTTCGGTATTTGGAAAGGTACAGGGTTCCAAGGAGTTCGTATTCTTCGCGGTTGAAACCAACCACCCCAATTACAAGTGTACTCAGAACGTAGTCCGCTCGCAGAAATATGTAGCGGAGTTTGACCTGAACGACTATCCAATCACAGACAAGGAGATCCTTCTTCGGGGGCGCGCAGCGTGGGATGCCTCTCTTGCAACGGTCGCATTTGCAAAATTCAATCTGGGATTGGCGGCCATTGGAATATCTACGCATTCGTTCTACGAAGCCATCAATCATGCTTCCAAACGAAAGCTTTATGGCACCTTTGTAACAGACTTTCCCCATATTCGGGGTCTCTTTGTCGAAGCCTACGCTCGTCTGACAGCAATGCGGATGTTTGCCTATCGCGCTAAGGATTACATGCGAGTGGCTTCGGAGTCGGATAGACGTTATTTGCTGTTTAACCCAATGGTAAAAATGAAAGTCACCATGCAGGGAGAGGAAGTAATAAATCTTCTCTGGGACGTGATTGCAGCGCGCGGTTTTGAGAAAGATATGTATTTTGAATCGGCCACGCGCGACATTCGGATGCTGCCCAAACTGGAAGGAACGGCGCACGTCAATATGGTCCTTGTAATCAAGTTCATGAACAAATACCTGTTTGAAAAGGCAATCCTGCCGGAGGTTGCGGAACAGAACGGCAATGCCAATGACTCCTTTTTGTTCAACCAGGGTGCTACAACCAAAGGCGTTGAAAATGTCGTTCCCGGGGATTTCCAGAAAGCCTACGATTCGTATTCATTTCCCAATCTCACCATCTTCAAGGGTCAGATTGAGTCGCTGCGCAAGTTCCTCAAGGATTGCGGTCCGGGAAAGGAACAAAGTCGGGACCTGGACTTTATGCTCGCCGTTGGAGAAATTTTTACCCTTGTTGCATACGGTCAGCTTGTCTTAGAGCGAGCTCGGATGGAAGAGGCGGCGGCTTCTGGTCAGAAACGGGATGAGGCAGAAATGGCAGCCACCGGGGAGTTGCTTGAGGAAATTTTCGATTTCATGATCCGCGATTTCTCAAGACATGCCCTTACACTTTATGGAAAACCCTCAACTACAAAGGAGCAGGCCAGGGTTTGCATGGAGATGATTCAAAAACCAGAAGTAAACCAGGCTCGCTTTGATCGTGTTTGTTCGCGTGTCTACGCGTTGGCCGATACCTACCGTATGAGCGACTAACGTGCGGGCGTTTGTTGAGAGACTGATTCAGGCCGGTGTCCGTCAGGAGCCGGACCTGGAAGAGCAAAAGCGTATCATTCTGGTAAACAAGACCGGAATCACCGTTTTCGTTATGTGTCTCATCATTCCCCTTGCGCCCTTCTATTTTGGATTGTATCGCGTAGCAATCGCTCAAGCGCTGGCCTCATTTCCGTACCTGATTGTGCTGCTGCTCAACAGCCGCGCTCGTTTCCTGACAGCGAAAATGTTGCTTATGGTGTACAGCACTGCTCATATTTGCACGTTTTCCCTTACTCTTGGTGAGGCTTCCGGTACGCATTTCTTTCTGCTGGCGCCCGTATTTGGTGGGTATCTGGTCTTTTCTCCGCGAGACAGCATTTACAGGTCAGCTTTTTCAGTTTTTGCGCTGGTACTCGTTGTAGGAATTTTTGTCCACTTTAGCGCCGTGCCGCTTGTGTTTCGCGACACGGGGGCCCGTGGATACTATTACTTCAGCTCGATAATAACCGGTGTGATGTGTGTTTCATTGATGCACCATCTTTACATGACGAGCATGCAGGCAGAGCGCAACCTTGCATCGGAGCGAAAGAAGTCGGATAGCCTCCTGCTGAATATTCTACCTGAAAAAATTGCTGAGGAATTAAAGCTTCGTGGCGCGGCTCTTCCGGTTCAATTTGATTCTGCAACAATTCTCTTCACGGACTTTGAAGGTTTTACCCGAATTGCGGAACGTTGGACACCGGGTGAACTTGTGAATGAGCTCGATACATGTTTTAGTGAGTTCGATCGGATTGTCGAAACGCATGGGCTGGAAAAGCTCAAGACGATCGGTGATTCTTATATGTGCGCTGCCGGAATTCCGGAGACAACTCAATCACATGCCCTTGATGCGATCAAAGCTGCTCTCGACATGCTGCGGTTCATTCGGCATCGGCGTCAGGCGCGCCTGGCAGAAGGAAAGGAATACTGGAATATCAGAATCGGTCTGCATTCTGGGCCACTGATTGCGGGTGTGGTTGGTAAGCGAAAGTTTGCCTACGACATTTGGGGCGATACAGTCAATACTGCGAGCAGATTGGAGTCTTCCGGAGTACCCGGTGCAATCAATGTATCAGAAGAGACGTATCAGTTGACCAGGCAACATTTTGAATTCCAGGCGCGCGGTCGGATAGAAGCCAAGGGCAAAGAGCCCCTTCCCATGTATTTGCTTGTAGAGCCTGCGGAACGAGACTCTTGAATCAACGAAAGTCTTTGGTTCAAACCTGAGTCATTACAAAACGATATACGCCCATACTTCGAGTAGTTTTCACAAGAACCTTGCAATCGCATCCATAGCATTTTCATAAACGGTGGCCTGTGGCGTGGCAGAGGATTTGGGAACATCCAGGGAATGGCCGCCGCCTTCAACTGTAAGAAGAGTTGCTCTCTTCAGTTTCTTCAGAATGGGCTGGAAGAGTTTCATCGTCATGAATGGATCTCGGTCACCCGAAATGAAGAGCAACTCAGCTCCAATCTCATACAAATGCGCATCGCGAAGTTTCTCAGGTGCGCCAGGTGGATGAAGCGGGTAACCGAGCAAGACTACTTTCTTGCATTTGGTCTGAGAGACGATCTGCGTGGCAATCCGACCGCCCATTGATTTGCCTCCAAGGGCTATTTGAGGCTCCTTGAGTTCTGTTTCCAGCGCTACCTTTTCCAGAACTGCTTTGTAGGTGTCCTCGAGTAGCGGCTTCTTGTCCGGCGCCTTGCGTTTCATTTCCTGATACACAAAGTTGAAAGTTACGACGCAGATACCACGCTTCGCAAGACCGCTCGCAAAAGTGCGAGTGAATGTATTTTTCATGTCGGCGCCCGCGCCATTTGCCAGGATCAATGCTTTCTTATAAGACGAGGGTTCATAAAGAGCGAGGCTGATCTTATTCTCTCCGACTCTTGTGCTCGTTGTGCGCGGTTTAAGCAGGGAGGTTGTTGATTTCTTTGCTGCGGCCATGGCCAGGTTTGGATTCAGCAATTGAAACGATCCATAAGTTTTCTTGTATCCTCGTGGTTGAGTCCAACAAGGCTTCCAGGTCGGCCTTATTGCGCCCGCAGAATGCTCCGTCGAGGCTCTGGCTGGCCGGGAGCTTTTTTGAACAACGAAACATTTTTTTCTGTACTTCGTTGACACTGCGCCCCGCATTAAATATACTGGTTCTGTCTGGTGCTTATAGAGAAGGTGGTACACCTGTTCCCATCTCGAACACAGAAGTTAAGCCCTTCATCGCCAATGGTACTTTAAGGTTCGCCTTATGGGAGAGTAGGACAGCGCCGACGTTGCAATCATTCAAATAAAAACAAGAAGGCCCGCAAGGGCCTTTTTTATTTCTACAGCCGGGGTCCCGAGGCCCATGCGTCGCAGATCGAACGCCCTCCAAATGGAGTGAATCTTTCGTTGACCAGGTCTACAACCCTGTAACATGTATCGCATGGCTGGCAGTTTATGAATCACGCGGCCACAGCATTTTCAAGACTGGTCTGGACATTTTCGCTCGGCCTCCTGGTCCTGCTATGCGGCTGTTTTGGTCCTTCGACCAATAGTATTCCGGAAATTGCAATAGCGGCAATCGCCGCAACCTGGTACCCGCCCACTCTGCCCGTAAGCTCAGGACTCACCTTCTGGCTTGACGCCAGCAATGCGAGTACGAGTGGCAATTCCGTTATCGCCTGGAACGATTCCGGGCCCAATGCTCTTCATATGCCCATGGACACGGGAGCCCCAACTCGGGTTGCGGGTCAGCTCAATGGGCTTCCCGTTATCCGCTTTCCAGACGATCCAGCAGTCGTTGGCCTGCGCAGGTCATCAGGCTCACCGTTTGGGAATACATTTTCATTCTTCAGCGTGTTCCGAATTGGTTCGAGTTCCCAATCGCGTTCACTGCTGAGTGCCGGTACGGGTTGCTTCAGCGTTCCAGGAAACCTGACGATCTATGTTGATGCGGCCCGGAAGCTGGTCGTGGATAAGATGAGTGACGGAAATATCTTCGTTGGGAATGCACAGATTCCGACTAACGTCATAACGTCTGCAATTATCATTTCAAATTCTGGTGGTGGTACGGCTGATTGGTCTTTGAGCGGGACGCAGGACGGGACCACGGCGCAAGCTGCGCCATTTACACTGACGCCAACAATATTTGTAGGCACGGGTTGCAATACCGGAACAAGCAACTTTGCAGGGGATATTGCCGAAATCATAATGTACTCGAGGGTCATCAGCAGCAGCGAAAGAATGAGTCTGGAGTGTTACGCGCAGGCGAGGTATGGGGTTTCGATCAGTCATTCCTGCCCCTAGCGTTCGGGCTGCTTGTTTTCGGCCCAGGGGCATAGAAATCAAACACATGCGAGTTCCACTTTCATGACTGGCATTACCCGGCTATTCGGAATAGCTGAGAAAGAATGGCCGCGGGTGAGGAGCATGGCATGGCTCTGCTTTATGCTCATGGCCGCGCTGGCTATTGGACGTTCCGCGCGGGATGCGTTCTTTATCAAGAACGCGGGAGTTGAAAGTCTTCCCTTTGTGTACGTAATTAACGGTTTGCTCGTTGCGACCATTGCGGCGATCTACACACGCGTTGTGCATCGCCTATCATTGACGCGCTTTCTGGGTGTCCTGTGTATCCTGTTTGTCTTATCTATCTTGATATTTCGCGGCGTGATTGCGCTCGGGTTTAGTTCTGTATCTATTCCTTACGCGATCTGGTCACTCGCTGAACTCTATCATATTCTTGCGCTCATGCATTTCTGGACGCTCGCGAATACGGTTTTTGATCCAAGGGAAGCCAAACGTCTTTTCCCTTTGATAGGTGGCGTTGGACTCACCGGAATGATTCTGGGCGGGGTGCTCACGCCAGTTTGGATCCATTTTGCCGGTAGCAACAATTTGCTTTTGTTCTGGGCCGCGGTGATATTGTTGGCATTGCCATTTGTGCACCTGGTTGCGCGCACTACGCGGGCAAGCGGAATCGTGCTGCAGAAGCAGGGCTCTGAGCCGCGGCAGAGTGTTGTGGAAGGCTGGCGCGATCTCTGGAAGATTCCACTCATGCGGACTCTAACCTATGTTGCATTTGCGATGTGGATTGCTGCCTGGCTAATTGACTTTCAGTTTTTTCATACGTTGGATCGGGTCTACAAGAACCAGGACAGTCTCGCTGCGTTCCTGGGGTTGTTTGGCGGACTAACATCCCTGGTTGGTCTGATTGTTCAGTTTTTTCTCACCGGACGGATGCTTCAGGCGTTTGGTGTTGGAGGAGTCGCCGTTCTTTATCCGGCGGTGGTTTCGGTGGGCGCGGTGGGCTTGTGCGCGCGCGAACTTGCACCCGCAGGCAATCATCAATCATCGGACATGCGTAGCATTGCAGGTGTTGGAGCCAAGTTTGCTGATGAAACTTTTTTTGGATCGATGCACGATTCCGTGAACGCGCTTCTATTCAACGCACTCCCTGACGACATTCGCGCAGGTGCGCGCGCATTTCTCACCGGTGCCATGGAGCCAATCGCAACAGCATGCGCCGGGATTCTGCTCCTCGTGCTAACCCGAGCGGATTTCCCGCAAACGGGATTTGCCTTCCTGACGCTCGCTATTTGCGGGATCTGGATGGTGCTTGCTCTCAGGATCAAGCCTGACTATTTACGCGCTCTTGTATCGAATCTTAACTCTCGAAATATTGATCTGCAACGTGCCGCATACTCCCTGTTAAGTGAGAGGCAGGATGTTGAAACCAGCGAAGTCTTGCTTGCTTCCGTCATGTCGCCGGACGAGGATATGGCGTTATTCGCCCTTGAGCTGCTTGATAGCAGGGATCTGGACACAGTCCTGCGATTGTGTGCGATTCTTCCTCATGCTACCGATCGCTTGAAAGTCAGTATCATGCGATACCTCGGAAAATGCGGCCTGGCCGAGGCTCGTGGGCCGGTGCACGCCGAATTACAATCGCCGGATGGTCCGGTCCGAGCTATGGCGATTCAAACCCTGGGACGTTTTCAGGCTCAAACGGATTTGAAAGATCTCGCTCGCTTCCTCGGGGACAAGGACCCGCAGGTTGTTTCAGAAGCCATCGGACTGTATCTCAGGACATCGGGTCGCTTTCGAACGCAGGCTTTGGCGAAATTGGACAAAATGCTGGCCTCAAGCGACGAGCAGCTGTTGTTTCACGCCGCCAAAATCTTGCAGGACAACCCACAACCGGGACGGTTGAACTCAATTGTCGGACTCATCGAGAAGGGGGGAGAGCAATCACGAGCCGAGGCTGTACGTGCGCTCGGTAAGATTCAGTCCCCCAAAGCGATCATGCGACTTGCTGCGTGCCTTGGTCGAGATGATATTTATCTGACGGTAAAAGAGTGTCTGTTGGCCCACGGTGATCTCGCGCTCCCGGCACTGCATGCCGAACTGCAAAAACAAAGTGATGCGGACTCAAAGCTGAAGATCATCCATTGTGTTGGCGAGATCGCTTCACTTAAAAGTATTCCCATACTTTCAAAATTCATCGTTCGGCAACCGATCCTTGTGGAGAATGCGGCTGCAGAGGCTTTGACTAATATTCGCATGAAGTTGCTGAGCCACCCTGAGACTGATGTGGAGCAGGCCGACGCACATTTTTCACCCGAAGTATCGCAAAGAATCCGTCACAGTTATTTCTCGGTTGTTGAAAACTTTGCCAGGGACCAGCATGCAATACGATCGCTCGAAGATTATGCTGTCCTGGAAATCGGCATGGTGCTTGACGCATTGCGGCGATTCACAGGCCAACGTCTGGAAATTGCGTTGAAGTTTTTGGAACTCATCGCGGATCCAAGGACGATTCGAGCTCTTGCTTCCGATCTTCAGTTTGGTGACGCGCGACATCGGGCGGAAGCGATTGAGGCCCTCGAAGGTAGTTGTCAGGAGGCAGAGACCCTGGTGGCAGCGCTCGAATCAAGCGAGAGCAGTCCCCGAGAGCCCGCGCCGCTCGACCAGATACTAAGGAATATTTTTTGGAAGAATCATCCAGCATGGATTACCGCCTGCGCACTGCATGCGGTGGGTGAGTTGCACCTGCAGGTCCTGGAGCCCGAGCTCTTTGCCTTCATGGATCATGACGACGAACTCATATCGCTAAACGCCAGGGTAGCATTAACAAAATTCAAATCCAGAGCATATCGATCAATCCTTGCCGGTAACTCGCACCGCAGGGAACTGGAAAAGGAGACAAAGAAAATGGATACTAGAATGGAGCGATTTCTATTTTTGCGAAGCGTCCCCCTATTCTCTGATGTGGACGGTACGGACCTGCACTGGATCAACGAGATCACGCATGAGCAAACCATTAGGGCGCGCCAGATGATCTTTCGCGAAGGCGATCCCGGGGAATCTCTCTACATCATCATTAACGGCAGCGTTCGCGTTTTCAAGGGGCAGAAGGGAAAAGAAATCAATATTGATATTCTAGAGGATCGCTCTTGTTTTGGAGAAATGGCGATTCTCGATCAGGAACCACGATCAGCGTCGGTAATTGCTTTGAAGAATACGCGGTTGCTTGTCATCCATCGCGGTGACTTTCAGAGATTGCTGATTGCTCGACCCAGGATCTCCTTCGCGTTGTTCAAAACAATGTCCAAAAGGGTGCGTGAAGCAAATACGAGATTGCTTGCTTTGCAGAAGACGGGCTGATCGTGAAAATCATTCGAACCATAGAAGCATTGCGAACGGAAATCCTGGCGGCAAAGGGAGCCGGAAAGAATGTTTCACTCGTGCCCACAATGGGCTACTTGCACGCGGGACATGCTGCACTCATAACCGCGGCTGCTTCTGAGACCGATTTCGTTTGCGTGAGCATCTTTGTGAATCGTCTACAATTCAATAGCGCCAAGGATTTCGAAACCTATCCTGTGAGTGAATCCGAAGACATTGAGGTTTGCAAGAAGGCTGGCGCATCGCTTGTCTTCATGCCTTCACATGACGAGATGTATTCGCTTGCACCAGCCTTGCAGCTCTCCATGCCGTCGTTAAGCGCAAACCTGTGCGGGCCGGTCCGTCCAAATCATTTTGAAGGAGTGCTGCTGATCGTGGCCCGACTGTTCAACCTGTTTCAACCGGACGTGGCTTTCTTTGGAAAAAAGGATTATCAGCAATATCGCATAATCGAACGTTTGGTGAGAGATCTGAATTTCCCCGTGCGCATCGTTGGTTGTGAGACTGTCAGGGAGCCCGACGGGCTTGCCATGAGCTCGAGAAACGCGAATCTCAGGCCAGAACACCGGGAACAAGCAGCCCTCATTTATCGTTCGTTCAAGATTCTGGAAAAGGCCGTAAACAATGGAATGGCGGATCCTATTGAACTCACCGAGATCGCACAAGACGTCATTGTCTCGGGACCGGACAATCGAATCGACTATGTGCAGATCGTTCATCCGGAAACACTGGAACTGCTGCAGGCAATTGATGGGCCTTTTGTCGTGGCTGCGGCGGTTTTCTGTGGTGAGGTCAGGCTCATTGACAATATGACGATTTCGCCTGTCGTTCACGATAGTTTCTGAGGCGATCATTTCTGCTTTACACAGAAAACTGGAATGACAGTGTCTTCTCGTAACCCGGAAGTACTAGTTTCTATGCCCGTTTCATCCCTGGAAATCAATTCTACAAGCATCAAGGATACCGAAGATGCGCTCCGTCTGTGCGTGGAAAGTGCCCGGAGCGACTTTCAGATCGATGATGCGGTCATGGCCCAGGCGCGGGCTGCCTTCTCAATAGAACAGGCAAGCAGGCTCTCGCCTGGCCTGGTGCGCGAAGTGTTCGAAGGAATTGTCACTGGTCAGAAGCCCAGCCGCGGATTTGTTGCGCTTTCGGAATTGGGAGCGCTGACCTGGATCCTGCCTGAGCTGGCGCAAGGGGAGAATCTGACCCAGAATCGTTTTCACAAACACGACATCTTTTTTCATAGTGTCTACGCATGTGATGCTGTGGAAGAACCTAACCTTCCACTCCGTCTCGCGGCGCTATTGCATGACATTGGAAAATCAACTACTCGTCGCGTTAAGGCAAACGGGGAAGCCAGTTTTCATAATCATGAAGTGGTAGGAGCCCGTCAGACAGCCAGAATATTGCGAAGGTTTGGTTTCGAAGAGGATATCATTCGCCGCGTTACTTTCCTGGTTCGCAATCATATGTTTCACTACACTCCGGAATGGACGGACCAGGCGGTTCGGCGTTTCGCAAAACGAGTGTCACCGGAGCAAATGGACGACCTGATCGCGCTGCGGATGGCGGATCGAAAGGGAAGCGGCAAGCGTGCTACGATCCCACGGCCAATCTTTGATTTCCTGGCACATATCAAGCGCATCCGTGAGCAGGAAAACGAACTCACTGTCCGTCATCTTGCACTCAACGGCCTGGACCTGAGTCGGCTCGGCGTAGAACCGGGGCCAATCATGGGTGATCTCCTGCGAGGCCTACTGTTGCGCGTTAAGTCAGGTGAGCTGGCCAATACTGCGCCAGAGCTGGAAGCAGCCGTCAAGATTGAACTCGGGGTGCGCGGCCTGTGAGCGGAAGCATGGAGCTGCTCTTGCAGCGCCTAATGGAGGAGGAGAAGTTTCTCCTTACCACGCACCGCACACCAGACCCTGATGGGTTGGGAGCCGAGTTGGGCCTTTTGCATTTACTCAAGTGCAAGGGCAAAGACGCGATAATCATGAACTCAGAGCCTGTACCGGTCAAGATGAGATTTGTTGATCCGGAAAATCTCGCCGCTGACATGAAGAGCTTGAAAGACAAATCAGTCATAGAGGGCAGACTGATTGTCGTTGTCGATAACTCGGACTTGAAGCGAATCGACGATCTACAAGCCTACGTCCGCGAAGATAAATCGAATCTGGTGATCATTGATCACCATGATGGAATGCTTGCAGACAATAGAATAATGTTCGCATTCCCTTCCACTGGTTCAAGCTGTGAGGTCGTCTTTGAGCTCATGTCGTTAGCCGGCGTTGAGCCCACGGAGTCAGTTGCTCGCTCCCTGTATGCAGGGATCGTGGCGGACACGGGCAATTTCAGGTATAGAAAAACGGATTCACGCACGCATGAGATTGCCGCAAAACTGATGCGATTCGGGATCAACCCCGCCGACGTTGCAGAGAAACTGTTTGAGAACTCTCCACTGGCCCGACTTCTCTTAAAGAAGAAACTCTATGCCGGGATGGTAATTGAACAGGGGCGTCTTGCGTATTTCAAGATTCGCAAGAGCGACATTATTGAGCTGGGGCTATCGCTGGACGACCTTGATGGTGTCGTAAATGAGCTGATCGAATCCGATGACATTCAGGCCGGCATCCTTTTCACTGAACGGGAAGCACAGCAAACAAAGGTTTCCGTGCGTTCCCGAGGCTCGATCAACATGCTGGCCTCAGTGGAAAAATACGGTGGGGGCGGCCACAAGAATGCCTGCGGGGCCACGATACCTATGGATCTGGAAACGGCCATCGCAGATTTTATTCCGGAAGCGTTGCGCTGTCTGGATTCCGTCTGAATTTTGACACGGGATGCTCTTTAACTCTTTCCTTTTCCTGTTCTTCTTTGTCGCGGCCTATGTAATCTATTGGGTCCTGCGTGGCAAGGCGCGAGTTGCGTTCTTAATCGGGGCCTCGGTTCTATTTTATTCGGCCTGGGGCCTACAACGTGAAGGCCTGGGCGGGCTTCGTTGGACGTTTCATTTTCTGATTGTTACCTTCATTAACTACGTTCTCATTCATGCAATGTTCCGGTTCCCGGAACGCAAAAAAGCGCTCATCCGCACGATTGTCACCTTTGATATTCTGAATCTGGCCATCTTCAAATACTTCGCATTCTTCAGGGAGGTCTTGCACGACTTCTCCTTGCATTTGCCGGAGCGATTTGACGCGCTGAACCTTTTCCTTCCTCTCGCCATTAGCTTCTACACATTCCAATTAATTGCCTACGCAATGGATGTGTATCGCGGCAATATCGCGGAGCGTGTTCCACTCGGTCGATTCTATTTGTTCTTCTTGTTCTTTCCACACTTCATCGCTGGCCCAATTATGCGAGCCACCGACCTCATGCCGCAGATTGATCGACCCTTCGTTGATCGCAATCGCATGATGAGCGCTTGCTGGCTGATTCTAGGAGGCCTTGTTAAGAAGGTTCTACTTGCTGACCCTATGGGCGCAATTGTTGCGCCCGTCTTTCAGGAACCGCAAGCATACGATGCATGGTCTATATTGCTTGCGGGTGCCTGCTTCTCATTGCAAGTGTATTGCGATTTTTCAGGTTACACTGACATTGCTCGCGGTTGTGCGTATCTGCTCGGGTTTGATATTCCGGAGAATTTCACTGCTCCATTCTTTGCCAAAAGCGCCCGCGAACTATGGCAACGCTGGCACATCACGCTGGCTACCTGGCTTCGAGACTATTTATATATACCGTTAGGCGGCAGCCGAAAGAGCGAAGTCCGGACGCATATCAACTTGATTATTACTTTTACGCTTGGTGGCTTCTGGCACGGGGCGGACTGGAGTTACATTCTCTGGGGATTCTTCTGGGGCGCGCTGCTTTCGGTGGAAAGATTCCTTGAAAATACAATTGGAATCAAGACCGTTCCGCAGAATCGCTTTCTCGTGTTAGGCAAGGTGGCATTCATGTTCTTCTTGTTCTCGCTTGGCGCCCTGATGTTCCGGACGCAGCCAGTGGTATATGCCGACCGCAGCTATTCCACGCTGCATATGCTGATCGAGGTTTTTGCCGGAGCATTCTCTAACGGTCAATTGGAAGCCCTGCTGGATTTCAAATCGGCCGGTGGAGATGCGGGTCAAATATTTGCGGTCTTTGGACATCAAATATTTGACGCAAGACACATAGGCCCTCCAGACACCATTCTCTGGATGTTCCTGGGGCTTGGTTTCTTCCACTGGGTTCAGTATGCCCCAGAACGTTTTGAAAAGTTCCGCGAGCATTCTGGAAAGCTACTGATAGCCACGTCGGCGATTGTTGGCGGCCTGCTAATACCGTCTCTTGTCAGCGGAACTTCACAGTTTATCTACTTCGTGTTTTGAGGATATGATGGAACGTAAACTATTCTTCTTTCCTTTGTTACTCTTCTTCGCCGCGTTTATTCTGGATAAGCAACTCTATATTGGCGGATTCGAAGAAACATTCTTGCGTACGGCGACTTTCTTGAACTACGAACACAAAGTCGACATGCTGGACGAACTTGCTGTATACCTTCAAACACCCGGACGCAGAAAGGCTTTGGTGGTCCTGGGGAATTCGCGCACAATGTCGTTTGAGAATTCTTATTTTGACAGCAAATACAAAGACTGGATTCTGTTTAACTTCTCCGTTCCGGGCGGCACTTCAGACTATTTCCTGTACCTGACAGAGGAGATGAAGGCTCGTGGCATCCATCCTGATATGGTCGTTCTCACGGTCACACCTCAGGGCTTCAATGAGACCCCTGCGGTACCCATGGATGAGGTTCTGATCAGTGGCCTGCCCTTCAGATTCATCGTAAAGCACGTCGGAGATTTCAAGACGGATGATCTAATGAACTACGCTGCCAAGAAACTCTTCTGGAACTATCGATATCGTCCAAAAGCAGAAGTGATTATTTCAAGGCTTGAGCAGCACGAGCGGGGACTGCGCGTGTTTCGGCAGTTCCGCTATCAGACTGCAACTGCACTTCACAACAATCGCGGATCGGTTCCGTTTCAGTTTCAGGGAATACCTGCCCAAAACGAGGATTTCCTACTGCTGCATGCAAAAAATACCTGGAATGATTTCTTCAGGCCATACAAACTCTCAACAGGCCAGGTGAATTTCACGGAGAAAACAATCCAGCTATTGCGTGGGCAGAATATCCCAACGCTCATGCTGTGGGCTCGGGTCCAGAAGAATCTGAGGAACATGAAAGAGACGGTCGTGGTAACACCGTCAGGCGAACCGCCCAGGACCGTGCGCGGCTTGTGGCAGCCACGCATACAGGCGATTGCAGCTAAGTATTCCGTTAGGTTTGTGGATATGAATTACGGGAATACAATGACATGTGATCATTTCTATGATTCAAGCCATCTTGCACAGGTTTGTTTTCCCGAGTTCACGGATGCCATCATGAAGGAAATACAAACCATCAAATGAGCCGAATGAGCGATCTGACTCGCGCGAAAGTTCTACTCTACCTCACGCTCATACCATCGATACTTCTGATTGCCGTTTATGCTTCAAACTTCATAGGCGAGCGCTGGTTTTCAACGAAAGGAACTCCAATCGTGATCAAGACGGAAACCGGCGCTGAGATTCAGGGTCAAATGGAAGGTTCACCACAGCCCGGTCGCACAGTGATCATACTGCCGGATCCAGGCCTTGACCGCGCCTTCAATAGTCGTGCTGTAAAGTCGAATACTGGAGACGAGCTCGCAGGAGCGATTTTAGCCCTAAGGCCTGATGTCGCAGTGATCCGTTACGATCAGCGGGGCACTGGAAGATCTCCGGGCGATAGTCGCATGACGTCTCTCGATATGTTGCGCAATGATTTGGTAGCTTTCGCCGCGAAGGCTACCGGCAAGACAACAATTATCGCGCATGGCGATTCGTGCGCGACGGCCCTCTATGCGCGGCGCCAGCTTAAGGTTGATCAATGGATTTTGGTTTCGTGCGCCTACTCGGGTACGCTGCTTGAGAATTGGGCGCAGCGCTTTTTCCAGAACATGGAAAATTCCGGGGTGGATCAAAAAACAATCAGTCGCTGCAAGAGCGAGTGGGCGGACTGGAATGCAGCTCTCGATTTGATTCTCTCTGCCAGGGAAAGACCCGCAGTGATCCCGGCACAAGATGGAGATAGTCCCGACCTGCTGGTGTTTCGCGAAGCCCTCAGGGAACTCGCCTGGGAAAGACGCGAATGGACCCGTCAGGCTGCCGGGTTCAAAGTTCTCGCTTCTATGCAAGAAATCAAGAATGTATCTATCTTCTGGCCTGAGTACGACCTGGTCATGCCTGCCTCAGATCGCGCAGCTATGAGCCGCTCGAAAGTGGGACCGTTGATTCGGCCATTGCCACAATCGGAGTTCTTCCTGCTGCAAACGGATAAGCCGCATCGAGCCCTGGTGGAAAGAGTTATGTTCTTCAAGAGCCCGTTTACGCGCGTGAATGCAGCGGCCATTCAGACTATAGCATCTTCGATACAATGAAGTCGATCGCGGTTTGCTCTGCTCTTCGCGCAAATAGCTGGCGCGACTGGTTGAAGTTGTGGGCTCCTCCCGGAATCGTTATCATCAGGACAGGAGCTCCAGACTGGACGGCACGGTTATAGAAAGCAAGGCTCTGCATTGCGGGAACCAGAGCATCCTGATCTCCATGAATTAAGAGAGTGGGCGGCATTGCGGTGTGGATATTGTCCATGGGAGAGATGTCGCTTAACGCGCGTTGCAGGAAAGAATCCATTGCCGGCATCTGTGTGAAATCCAGGTCTGCAGAGCGATCGCGAACGCCTCTGTTCCTCGGGAGGTATCCGGCCAGTACTGCTTTGATCTCGGGTGAACCGTTCTGAACAAGGGCCGGCAAATCGAGCGGCGCATAGAACGCAACAACGGCCTTTAGATACGAGGCGTTGCGCACCGGTAAGTCAGGATTCTTGCGTGTCAGTGCCAATGCAGACATCACAGAAAGATGTCCGCCAGAAGAGAATCCAAGCAGGGCGATTTTTTCTGCGGGAATATTGTACCGGGCTGCATTCCTATGAATGTATTCAACTGCATCGATGCAATCCTGGACGAGTTCCTTTCCCCGGTATTCGGGGGCTACGCGATGTTCAATTGAAAAGGCGCGCAGACCCGCATCCCGCAAAGGTTGTTCCCAATCGGCGAACAGCGGCATATCGGTTCCCGGCATGCGCCAACCACCACCGTGTATGAAGAGCACAGCACCGCGCGCGGGCACATTCGGAGCGGGGTATACGTTGATTCCAAGTGGGATCGGATCGTCCTTGTATGTTTCGACCAGGGTTCCCGCAGGGCGATAAAATAATTCCGGAGGAGGACGCCGGCGGTTAAAACAATCGAGCGTCAAAAATAGCAGCAGCGCAGCTGCCGTGCGAATCACCATTCTCAAAAAATTCCGAGGGTCATTTTGGCATCATCAGACGCCATTTCGCGTGGATCCCATTTTGGGGTCCAGACGACTTCAACTTCCGCATCTTCAACGCCCGGAACTCGCATGCACGCTGCGTGCACACCCGCCGTAAGCTCTGGTCCTGCCGGACATCCCATTGAAGTAAGGGTCATTTTGACTCCAACTTTGCCCGCATTGAATTGAACCTCGTAGATTAGCCCCAGCTCCTTGAGGCTCAGACCGATCTCCGGGTCAATAACTGTGCCGATTTCAGCCCAGAGCTGGTTTGTTACTTCGCTTGTTTCCATTTGCAAAAAGTCCGATGCTGGAAATAAGATCGTGTTTCGAAATCTCTCGGCAATCATTTTATTCATGTCAACCGGTTTGATGGCCCAGGATCGTCTGGACCAGGCAATTCGACTCTACGAGGAAGGTCTCATAGCGCGCGCTCAGTTTGATCTCACGGTGGCGCTTGAGACCCTGAAACCGGAGCGACAACTGGACGCCGGGCGCCTAAGAGCTTTCCTCGCCCTTTCGCAAGGGAGGCTACGCGATGCAAGGCAGGAGCTGGCATTCAATGTGGCCGCCAGGCCCGATCCATTCTTGAGTTACATTCTGGCGCGCATTTATCTGAGCGAGAGGGATTTCTCAAGGGCACGAGACCAGTACAACCTGGCCGGACTTGCGGCTCCGGGGCCGGGCGGGAATCCAAATGTACGCAACCCTGCGAGCGATCTGCTGCGTGCGCTTGCACCGATCGACTGCGGCGAGTCTGCTTCAATGGACCTGCCGTTTGAGATCTTTCGGCACAACGAAAATTCAGGCACACTCTGGCGTGCGAAAATGGACCATGCTTCTGAGGTCAAAGCCCGGACGCAGGCGATGATCCTTGCGGCCCGATTCGGCGGGGATGCCTCGGGTTCCATTCCTCTGAAAGATGCTTTCGCGGGAAGTCCCGTGTTATTTGATTTGATCAAGAACCCGCGCGACCAGGCGAACTTTGCCCGGTGCGCCGCGAATCTTGGAGAGCGAGAGACTCAGGCGAGGGAACGTGTGCGCTCAGGCAGTTCGGATTCTTTCAGAGAGCGTTTGTTCCTGGCCCAGGAAAGGAAGACCGAGCTTCTACGCAATCGTGTCTTTCTATTCAATGATAGCTCTTCACATATTCTACTTGGACGTTATCTGGCATTTCTGGGCAAGAAGCAGGAAGCTCTCCATGTCTTTCGGGCCGCTATTCGCGTCCAGCTCAAGAGCATTTCGTTTTTTCCGGACGAACACACTACTGTGGGGACGTTTGCGTCCTTCGCAGCCCTCTTGCGGGACCTTGCTGCTGTCTATTCAACGCTTGATCGCGATCAGGATGCTATTGTATTGAAGCAGATTGCTGCCGAACTAGAGGGCGCGGATTTTGAGGATGCTCGAAAGCTTCAGGCCCTCAGACAACAATTGTTCCTACTGTCGGGTCAGAATCTGCGTTGCACGGAAACACTCTGGTTACTCATTAAGTTGGACCCAGGTCGTGCGGCCAGCTATCGTGCAAAGTTGCGTGAACGCGATGAGAAGTTCAACAATGCGGAGCTACTCGAAGTTTTTCGTCCAATCTACGATCGGGACACTTGAAAACTTCTTTCAAAAAATAGTTATACGTCCTCTCGGAGTCGAAAAAGCTTTGCCTACGAGACTTGCCTATGCTCGCCCAGATAGAATCGCCAGCTTCGCGTTTCGGGACACCCGGAAATTTGCTAAGAAATGCAATCGTGGCCGCAGCCTACGTGGCCGCAGCGAAGGTGGGGTTTTTTCTGGCCTTTTTCAACAGCCAGGTTTCCCCCATCTGGCCGCCGGAAGGGGTAGCCCTGGCGGCCCTGCTTGTCTGGGGACGTTTCGTGCTGCCGGGAATCCTGCTGGGCGCATTTCTCGCAAACTTCCTGAACAATCCCCACATCCCAACAGCCGTTATGATCGGAATTGGAAACTCAGCGGGTGCAGCGCTGAATATGTTTTTGATTCTCAGTCTTTGTAAGACTCGTAAGATATTCTCCTCTTCGCGCGTTCTGTTTCGCTACTTCATTTCGATTGTTCCCGGTTCAGCGCTCAGTGCATCGGTTGGCGTCTCGGCCCTGTGGCTCTATGGCTTTGTTCCGGGACCCGACTATCCGGAAACCTGGACTACCTGGTTCGCCGGAGAGCTGCAGGGATTTCTGATTGTGGCGCCTTTCCTGATTACCTGGAGCGCAGTTGCCCGGGAGATCTGGGAGCCAAAGAAGATCGTGGAAGGACTTCTACTCGTTCTTGCTCTGGTCGCTACGTCGTATTTTGCATTTTCGCGCAACTATCCTATCTCTTACATTCCGATTCCGTTCGTTGTACTCCTCGCTCTCCGCTTCGGAGAGTTTGGAGCCACTCTGGGAATGGCGATAGTCTCAGCCCTGGCCGTTTTACACACTGTGGGTGGACGTGGGCCATTTGCAATGTTCGGCGATACGGGGGATTTTTCGCGAAACGATACACTCGTACTCCTCGATCTCTTCCTTTTCATAATAACTGTTACAGCGTACACGCTTGTCACGGTTGCTCGGGAGCGTCATGCCGCTATCGAAGAGTCGCTGAATAGTCTCATCACAATCGAGAAAGTGAAGGATCAAGCAAATCGGGAGCTTGAGGCCAAAGTAATCGAAAGAACGCGGATCATTGGCCAGCAAAAACAGGAACTTGAAGATCAAATTGCGATCGCCGAAAAGATCCAAATGTCTCTATTGCCGACTAACGTTAGTAAAGTTGAGAACTGTGTTCTGGACTTCCGTTATCAGCCAATGATGAAAATCGGAGGAGATTTTATCGACGTTAAATACAATGCATCGAATCACTCATTGGGGATGTTTATCTGCGATGTGAGCGGGCATGGCGTTGCTGCGGCATTTCTTTCTGTAATGGTAAAGATGGCGCTGTCACAATGGTACTCAAATCTTTCGGATGTCACTGGCGCCCTCAACTTCATCCACGAAAGCCTTGCTGCGAACCTTGGAGATAATTTTGTTACCGCCACCATTCTGCATCTAAATACTGAGACCGGGGAGTTGCGTGTGGCTTCTGCCGGACATCATCCCACCATCATAGTTCACAAAGATGGTACTCACGACCTGATTAAACCGCATGGTCGGATGATAATGTCTTTCAGGGACCCCATGCCCAAGGAAATTGTCACGAAATTGACAGCGGGTGATCGCCTGATATTATTTACAGATGGTCTGACGGAAGCGCGCATTCGAAACGGCAGCCTGGTGCTCGATGAAGCATCACTGATTGCCATGGTAGCGGAAAGCAAGGAGGCCATACCGGAACTTTGTGGGAACATCTTCAACCACGTTCTGAGCGGCTCGGGCGGAGCGGACTCAATCGAAGACGATATCAGTCTCCTGTTGCTTGAATACCAGGGAGCTGCGGTTAAGGTTTAGGCCACTTTGCGTCAACGGCGGAGGCAGGCTCCGGGGCAACACCCACTTCCTTCATTTGCAAGCGCTGGCTTACAAATTTGTCAAAACGCAATGAGTCTGCTGCGTCCTGCGTTCGGATTCGCAACATCGAGGAATTCGCAGTTCCCGGCAGGAACACGAGTTCACAAAGGCTGTTTCTTGGTTGCAGGAGAAAAACAAAGCCCTGTTTCCCGTCGCGGGCTTCATTGAAAACGCTTTTGATCGAGAACTGAAAACCCGAATTGCCCAACTCATCGACCAGTTTGGGCACAAATTGACCCAATGGAAGGTTACTCTTGTAGACCCTGGTTTCCGCAAACGCCGTAGATGCCAATAAAACCAGAATGAGAACGAATCCTTTGCGCATTGTTTCCTCGCTTTCTATTCCATTCGGCAAAAAAAATATTTTCTTAATCCACAAGCTACCGGGAAAACGGATTAAATGTCTGGTCCAGAACCCTTTTCCATCGTAAAAAAGCCAAATGACCTGCTATTCTTTGACAACCTGGCTTTGCTCTATGTTCTACAGAATACCCCGCCACGGGTCCTGGCGCGTGTTTTTCTGAGCGCAGACTCCAGATTGTCCGGAAGCCTCCTTGGCATCCTGAGCAAGAAACAGCGCGAAACCGTGCACGCCATGATGCTTCAGGAGAACGATGAGGACGCTGCCAAGAACGCCGATGCATCCAATGGCCTTTGTTTGATTGCAGAGGGTCTCATTGCACGGGGCTTGATTCGCAAAGACGGCGTGCACTTCTTTGGAATCCCCTCAGATGAAAAACTCGCGCCCACCTGATTCTGGATTCTTGTTTGGCGTTTTGCTACTTTGACAGTTCTTCTATGATGACTTGTCGGATCTCAGGACCACCACCCGCGGCAGCCCAGTGATTCAGATTCTTGATCGAGGCACATCGCTTAACTGCGGGAGCGTACATGACGCTCAGGCCGGCCTGACAGGAACGCATGGCTAATTCAAAATCGGCCAGCCCGTCGCTTCTTTGCTGCTTTTCCCATGTCATTGTTGCCAGAATCTCGGCCCATTTCTGGAATCGAATATCACTTTGAAGACTGGCCCGTCCTTTTTCAAATGCAGGCCGAAGGTCGTTGCGATGAAGGATTTCCGAAGCCGCCGCAAACCTTTTGCAACCAGTCGTGTAAACACTGCCTTCCTCGCCGCAACCACTGACAATGTCAGTCCCGTCACCCTTGTATTCATAATCGCTTGCTGCTGCCGCAAAGTCCGCCTTTAACCATCCTGTTTTCTGCAGGGGTACGCTGTTTACTGAATAGAGAGAATCCCCATTCTCCATTGGAGCGAGTGGGCTCAAATCAATCCAGATGGGGTTTGATTTTCCCGGAATGTATTCTTTATACACATCAAAGACCAGATTCAGTCCGAATCCTAGAACTCTGGAAATAAACGATTGGGCATCACTCTTGTTTTCGACATACGCTCCGAGCGCCGTAAACGTAAGCATAGCGCCTTGCACAACACCAGCGGCAGAAAAAACTTCTCCCAGACGGTTGCAAGCAATCTGGCCCATTTCGGAGGTTTGCTGCATGCACCGTCTTGCAACGTTATACGCTACTGCTCCTCCTTTGGAGTGGCCAATGTAAGCGCAAGCGATCTGGCCAGGATGATCCGTGGTGCATACCGTATCGCGTAGGAAACGTTCGGTCCGGATTGTCATTTCCAGTATTGTTGTTTCATTTGATTCCTGGAGTGCAACAATCACCTCTCCGCAGGGGTTGGCAAGGAGTTGCGGTATGAAATCATTTCCGTAGTAGGTGCTGACGAATCGATCGTACTTTTGAGCCGACTGTTGTGCAAGCGCCGACGGAATTCCATATCCGTGCTGGACGTAGCAAGTATGGATGCGCTTTCTCTCCGGATTCGTTCCCCGAAAAACACGATACACAACATCGCCCTGCACGGTCTCCGGAGCAACAGCCGCCGGAATTCCCGAACGATACACTTCCGGGGGAGTAGCGCAGGCTATCAGGGGTAGAATCAGGAGCATAAAATACCGCATCGACTGACTTGAAACTGACAGCTTTTTCTGGCGACGCATTCCTGGCATTTCTGGATCGTGTGCCATGAATCCGGAATTAACAAGAATAGCCGAGCTTGAAGCAGTGCGGGTTCAGGGTTCTGGTGACACATGCATTGTCCTTTGCCATGGCTTTGGGGCTAATGCGTTTGATCTGGCTCCCCTCTCTGCTCATGTAAAAGCAAGGCCCAACACTACCTGGATTTTCCCGCAGGCGCCGCTCGAATTTGCAATAGGCCCCGGAATGTCTGGACGCGCGTGGTTCCCTCTCGTCGCCGAAGAGCTCGCGCGCCTGGTCGCCAGTGGTCAGAAGGTAACGTACTCGCAAGTGGTTCCCCCGGGGTTGGCCTCAGCCCGCGAGAAACTCGAAGGGCTTATTGAGGCTTTGCCATTTCCGCGGGAACGGATTTCAATCGGTGGATTTAGTCAGGGGGCAATGATGGCCACGGATCTATTTCTGCGTTCAACCGAGTTATTTGCGGGACTAATCATTCTTTCGGGTACACTGATTTGTGAGAACGACTGGAAAACATTGGCCGCTGCTAAAGCGGGTTTTCAATTTTTTCAGTCCCACGGAATGTATGATCCGGTGCTGCCATTTGAAAATGCAAAACGCCTGGAGGGACTGCTTCGCGAGGCCGGGCTTTCGGGTGAGTTTGTCTCCTTCCAGGGAGCGCACGAAATCCCTGAGGGAGTTTTGAAACGAATGGCGAACTATCTCATGCGTTGATTAGCCGCGTACTCAACTGGCTAATCTTCGCGACGCGCTCCGACATCGGAAGTGACTTCAAAATGCCGAATGCCGTTCCTGGAAAAGGCTTCGAGTAGGCCACGGCGGGCGTCAGGATCGGGTGCATAGCAAAAGCAAGTCCCACCACCGCCCGATCCGTTGATCTTTCCGCCGGTTGCTCCGGACTTTCTTGCGAGGTCCAATATCCAATTAATTCGCGGAGTAGAGATACCAAGGGTCTCGGCAAGGATTCGGTGTTCCTCATCGAGCATAGCACCAAGCTGTTCGATACCCTGGCCGGTTCGAAAAATCTTGAGGCCCTCTCGACAGAGGTCTCGATTCTTCAGGTGATCAACTGTAATCTTCCAGTGTTCTTTTTGTTTCATGGTTGGACTGATGTTCGATTCAACTTCATCGACAGTGCTTGTGACGAGATCAAATCCTGGCATATCCATAGCCGCCTGTGCCACGGCATTTCTCGCCCGTTGGCTCACGGAACTCAGTACTCCCTGCGTGTCCTTGGGTTCGCCTGAATCGATCAGCACAATTCCCTCCAGGTTGAGGGGTAACTTTTCCACACCATAGAGCGATCCAATCGTTGTCCCGGACGCCGCGTTCTCCGGGAAAACATGGATGAGCCCACCAAGATAGCAGGCGTACTGGTCCATCATCCCGCCTGCCCCGTGAAACTTTTCCTTTTCTCCTTTGTAAACGAGGTAGGCGACTTCCTCTGGTGCGCGAATCAATTTCTCCTTGTCTGGATGAGTTCCGATTTCCAACAACAGTCGCATCCAGGCGGCACTCATCGCAGAAGATGAGGAGCAACCTGCGCGCAATGGAATCCGTGATTTGAACGTTGCTTCGCCGCCAAACGGGAAGTCGAATCCATCTTCAATCAGAGTGCGGGCTATTCCCCAGCAGAAATCATCTGGACCAGCGGGCTTCTCTGCGAATAGATCGACGACGGACATTGCGTCCGGCCCCAGGTCTGGCTTCCGGATCAAAATGTCCCGGCGGCTGGTCTGAGTAAATTCAATGTGAAATCGCAGATTGACAGCCATGGCAATGACTGGTAGCCCCAGATAGTCCTGGTGTTCGCCGAACAAACAAATCCGACCGGGTGCGCTCGTCTGCATGCGTAAGTTCCCGAGGTGCCCGTGTTCCATTCAAGACTTTTCCTTGCCGTTGCCCCGCGAATGTTCAATCTGACCCGTGTCTTCCGAGTTCCTGATTTATTGCGATGGTGCCTGCCGAGGTAATCCAGGGCCCTCGTCCATTGGGGCCATAGCGTATCGGCACGGTGAAACCGATCCAGTTCTCATAGTCTCAAAGACAATCGGAGTTGGAACAAACAATCAGGCAGAATATCGGGCTTTGATAGAGGGGGTCAGGGGCCTTCAGGCCCTGGGGGCGAAAACCGTGGAAATTCGCATGGATTCTGAGCTGGTCGTGCGGCAAATGCTCGGGCAATACAAGGTCAAACACGAGGGCTTAAAGCCACTCCATGCCGAGGCACTGAGCCTGCTCGGACCGCTAAAATGGCAGATCAAGCATGTGCGCCGCGAAGAGAACAAGGAAGCCGACAGGCTGGCCAATGAGGCTCTGGACGCCTGAGCTATCGCGGATGACGTTACCCCGCGGCGCCGCCCGCGCAAGCCATTAGACGAGGGGAGGACCCTGTTTTCCGGCTTCCGGTTCGCTTTTTTTTGTTTGACACGGGCCATTTTGGCCTAAACTTCCAGTCTGTCCGTCTCGGCGGATGGGGGGGAGGGAAGTTTCCATCCCACATAGATTTTAGGAGATACAAATGAAACATGCGAAGTTAATGGCCCTCGGCCTGTTCGCCGTCGCATTCACAACGGCACAAGCAGAAGGCGCTTATCTAGGTTTTGGTCTCGGGCTCCAGTTTGATCTGGCAGGCCTTGGCAAAACCATTACTGTAGACGGTCTCGATTCACCAACATCACCAGCCGGTGATTGTACGACTTCGACCTATCAAACAAACGGTGGCTTTTGTACCGTTACAGGTATTCCTGTAAGACAAAAGCTCATTGAACCTGAAAACAAGTACATTGCACTTGAAAAAATCAGCGGTGGCTGGACTAACATCGACAACAGTAATGGTGGACCGATGGTTGGTGCTGCACTTAAAGTCTTCTATGAGAAGAACTGGGACAACACTTTCGTTCGCGGCGGCGTGAATTACACCAAAAAAATCAAAGGTGGACACACCAAGATTTCAACTGGTGGAGTTGAATGGTATAACCTCAATTTCGGTTACCAGTCCCTCGTAGTACCTTTGTACTACGGTTTCAAAACTAGCGTTGGAGAGACTTCTTCTGTTTACGCTGGTGGTGGTATTAACTGGTTCCGTGGAGGATTTAGCCTCGAAGGAAGCAACATGGGTTCAATTGCAAACGCGTTGAACAACGCACCTCAGTCTCCAACGTTGATCCGTGGCGGCTCCGGCGTTTACTCTACTGTTGATGCAACAACTGGTGTTGCTACGCATCGCGGTGTAGTATACGACAGAATCGCGTTCCGTGCATCTGGAATCGGTTTCAACTTCCTGATTGGTGTTGAGAAGAAACTCGCCAGTGGCGATAAGCTGTTCTTCGAATTCGAACATATCATTTCAGGCGGACAGCCGCATGCGTACACTGAAGGTGCAATCGCAGCGTTTGCTCCAGTCGTTTCTTATCCACAAAACCTGTCCGGAACTGTTTACACTTTCGGATACAAGATGGCTATGTAATTCAAACTTACGTTTGAATGCGATAAGCCGCCCTCACGGGCGGCTTTTTTTATGCTCTGGCACGCAGGCTCAGCGCGAACCGATGCGAAGCGGGGCAAAAAATTCTTAACCTTGACCCATAAGCGACGCCAACATTCAGCAGAACTCCCGCTGAACTTCTTCGTCCAATGGATTATGCGTCTTTCAACGAGACCGGGCCATACCCGAGTTCTGTTCATACCAATCCTGTTTTCTTTGATACTCTGGAGTTGCTTCTCAACATACTCAAGAGTACCCGCTCCGTACAAGCAGACATTCAGCGATGAAATTGGAAGTGTTAAGGTTGATCCGGAAAGCATTGATCCGCGCGTGCAGTATCGACCTGGACTTGTGCAACCAACTCCAGTGAGTCGGGTGATTCGCGACGCAGAAAGCGGATCGTACGTTGCAAAGGATGAGTACATCGTTTTGCTGAAAACAGGTCAGAACCCGGACGATCTTTTAGCGGAACTCAAGGAAGCAAAGATAAGCGCCAGCCTTACAGGCTACGTTCCAACGTTTCGCCTTGTCCAACTCCAGGCCCTGGAAGATACGGAAGGCGGTGCGCTGTCT
Source organism: Leptospirales bacterium (assembly GCA_016788865.1). GTDB lineage: Bacteria > Spirochaetota > Leptospiria > Leptospirales > Leptonemataceae > JAEUSB01. The sequence goes on along the minus strand of JAEUSB010000081.1, from coordinate 47,691 downwards.
AAGATCCGCGTCCTTCCATCTGTCGAACAGATTCATCCGCATTATGTGCGCAAAGGGCAGGCTAATCCTCAGAAGGGAGCAGCGTGGCATATTGCACGATATGGTCTCGAAGATGTTTGGAAGAGGACAAATGGCTCGGGTGTTGTGTTGGCCGTCCTCGATACCGGACTCGATATTTCATTGCCCGCCTGGGGAAATCGCATAACGTCCCCGTACTCTGTATTGACCCGGTCTTCGCGGTTCGAGGATGGAGAAACAAAGCGCGGTGGTGACGTGCTTCGCGTCGTGGATCATGGAACGCGCGTGGCCAGTGTAGCTTCTGCGGGAGAAATGAACGGAATTTCCACTGGAATTGCACCGGGCGCACAGATCATGCCGGTCCAGGTAATCGGATTTCACAAAGTTGAGGAGGAGCTATACACCAATGACCTGACCATTCTTGAGGGGTTGGCGCGTGCCATGGCTTTCAAGGCACAAATCATCAATGTAAGCCTGGGCACTGACTACGCTCGGGCCCTTCGCGGGGCGCCCTCAGAGTCGCGCGAAAATGTGTTACGGACGATTCAGCGAGAAAGCAAAGCTGTTCGCGAGATTTACAATGGTCCGTTCGAAATGGCAAGGAAGTTGAACGTATGGATCGTTGTCGCGGCAGGTAACAGCGCTGATTCAGCTGACAATGAACCGATTGCATCACACCCCTATGTCATCTCGGTTGGTGCGATTGACTCTGAAGATCGCCGCGCATCTTTTTCAAATTTTGGAAGCACCGTTTCGACTTACGCACCCGGCGTTGGAGTGCCAACCCTACTTCCTGGCGGGACCCTGGTCGCTTCATCAGGGACCTCATTCAGTGCTCCGTATGTGACTGGCATTCTGGCTCTAATCCGTTCGCACAATCCGTATCTGTCCTTTGAACAGGCTAAAGCGCTTGTGACTAAGACCAATATTTCGACACGTATGTCGATCCTTCCCGCGGGCAATGTACTGCCAGTCTTTGATCCAATAGGACTTTTCGTATTGAACGGTATTCCGGTGAAGCGTGATGTGCATCGGTCGAAGCGTCGCTTCTATGATCGATTTCACGATATCTTCATAGAAGCAGAGGATTCCGACGATCTAAAGCTCACCAGGATCCTGGCTTATTACTCTCGTGTAGCTTCCTATAGCCCCACTGATCCAGAGGCCCAGGCCGCTTTTCCTCTTGTTCCCAAGAATTTTGGCGTTATTCGCTCCAGGGATTCAGGCTCGATTAGCTTTAACGAGGCGATCTTGCTGGGAGATGCTCCATTAACAGACGAGCAAGTCATCTACTTCAAAGAGAAATTGCCGACCAATGACTACCTGGCTTTGACCCTCTGGAAGAAGAATCACAGAGCTGCGATCCCTCTGCTTCTTGCGAGATTGAAGCAAAAACAGTTCAACGGCAATACTCTTTCCACTCTGGCAGCCTGGAATGAGGAGGGAACGCACGAACACATTGTGAACTACATGAAAATGCTGCACGCAAGGCCGGCGTGGCAAGAGGACGAAGCTCCGGCTATGCTCGCACTGGTGCGCACTGCTTCGAGTTTGAGCGACCATGACAAGGCTCTCCTGGCTGCCTGCGTTCCCAGGTATCGCGAAGAGTTTTTCGAAATGGCCAGGGAAAACCTGGTGGAGCGCCATGCCAACAACGTGGTGGAAGCCTTGATTCAAGCCGGGAATCGAGATGGGATTGTATTGGCTCTGGATGGGGCGGATCAAATTCAACGTAGCTTAAGTCGAATGAAGCCTGATGAAGAATCCAACGATTTTCTGGATCTCATTCGCAATTCCCGTGAAGCGTTGGGAGTGCGGCTTGAAGATCTGCAGCGTCAGATCAATGAATCAACGGCGTTTTCTGTACGCTTCAATCACCAGGCTCCGTACCTTGAACGTGAACGTGCGCGATCACAGTTTCTCCAATACATCAAGAACGCTCAATATCGGAACGGTAAGTTTTACGAGCGCTGATTACGGTTGAACTGGCCCGAGCCAGGGTGGTTCGAAACTAGGTGCTTCGCTAGAGAAGATACTCATCGCCTTCGCGTGCCAGGTAGAGTTCCATAGGATGCTGATGCGGATTGTTTGCTTCTAAATACTCTTTTGCGCGCGCGAAAAGTTCCCGCACAGTGTCATCAGAATGAGACGGTTCGTGGTGCGTAAGTCCCAGGCGGCCAATGTCCCAGTGCATTGCACAGTCAACGGCTATCGTCATGGCCGTGTGTCCCCATCCTCGCTTCAATTCTGCTTCCGGCAAAGAATATTGGGCATCGATGATCAGCAGGTCTGACTTGTGGAAGAACTCATCATATTTCTTAACGAGCATGGAAAGCTCGGGTCCGTAGAACTCAGTGTCCGTCGCGAAAACAAACTTCTGATTCCCTTTCTCCATACGATACGAGGTGGAACCACCGGGATGGATCAGGGGCTGTGCGCTAATCTTTAATTCACCTACCTGAAACGGCTCTCCCTCTTTGACAGTTGTAAACCGAGTTCGACACGGCAGGTCTTCGAAACGAATGTTGTGGTGGTCCGGGTGTTGCTGGCGTATCAATCGAGTCTGCAAATCGGGTACACAAGAGTAAAAATGCAAAGTCATTTCGGGATTCATTGCCGGCGCAAAAAAGGGAAATCCCTGGATGTGGTCCCAGTGCGTATGGGTAATGAGAATGTGAATGTCTTTAAGGTCAGCACGCTTTGCCAGGGCCTCCCCGGCTTTGCGTGAGCCTGTGCCGAGATCAATGAGCAATGCCGTTTGCTTGTAATCCACGCCAACACACGTGGTCTCGCCGCCGATTACATGCTTCAGGTGGTCAGGGATTTGGGCAAAGATTTGATCCACCGAACGCCCCGGCTCTTCCTCAAACTGCCTCCTGGCATCTTCAAGGGCCCGACTCAGGATCGACTGATATTCCTGGGAACTCATCGGGGTCGGAAGCGATCCCCGGACGCCCCAGAGTTTGATGCGCATCTGATCGTCCATTGTTTGGCTCAATTAGCAGAGAAGCTGCGAAGAGCCTGGAGACCAATCAAAAAAAGCGATCAGACGCTGGCATCCAGGAGTACGCCGCCCGTGCTGGCCGATCTTCCACCTCTGGGTGAGTAAACCGTATCCCTTTCGGTCATTTCTGTCAAAAGCTTGTGAATAGTATGATTGGCGTTCTCAAGCAGGCGATCATTCTCCGCCGTTTCAACCTGCAGTCTTTCCGCGATTTTGCGAGCCTCTGGACTAAGCTCGGGTCGATCCTTTCGGCCGTTTTCGTCCATGCTTGCACGCATCTGGCGTAGAATATCTTCGGATTCGCGAGTCTTCCGCTGCAGTTCTCGACCATCTGCGGACAAAATGGCCGAGCGCTTTTCAATTTCGACGCTCAAAGCACGCTTCAGAAGAACTAAGTCATCCATGATATTTCCTCCCTCATAGAATCGACAGCCGGAGCCGATTGTTTAGCGGATTTTTTGTTGACCGGAGTTGGATTAAACTCGTCCATCTATGCGGAGGCCTTATGTCTTTCTCAAAAACCCTTCCGATAGCGCTGCTGTCCTGCATCCTTGGAGCCAGTCTTACCTGTAAATCCGGTTCCTCAAGAGGAGACGACAATGACAAGACCGTCTTTGGCGATTGCCTGGACGGAAAGATAACTGTATACGGCGAAGCCCCCATTTATACCAGCATGGATGCGTCTGAAGGCAAGGCCAAAGAAGATGCATGTAGAACTGCAGTTGAGAAGTGCATTGGAACTCAGGTTGCCAGCTATTCCGGCGTTGGCAATGGTCAATCGGTAGCAAATGAAATTTTCACTAAAGCAAACGGTATGTGTCGGAATGGTCAAATTCTGGGAAAGAACCAGTATGACATGGACACGATCAAGATGCTCAGGCTCACCGTGCGCTACGAGGTATCCCAGTCAGAGCTCAAGAACCAAATCGATCAGATGCAGAAAATCGCGGGCAATCCCAAACTCATGATCTTGATCCGGGAAGAATACAATCTCGCCGGGCAAGGAAAGCGAGTTGAATCATTTTCTTCGCGCAATGCCATTGCAGCAGCTGCGCTTCGAGACTTCTTTGTGCGTAAAGATTACAGCGTCATTGATTCTTCAGGAATTTCACTGGCAGGCATCAATGAAGAGGCGGCCGCCAAGAATCCAGAACAGTTTCCGGAAGATATTAAGGAGCGCGCTGCGAAAGCAGGAGCGGACATCCTCGTAATTGGAAGTCTGGAAGCAAATCCAAACGCAACAATCAATCTCAGTGACGAGAGTATGAAGCTTTACATGAAGTCGTACAAAGCAACAGGGAATATTACGCTACTGGCGCTCTGGGGCAAGAGCAAAGTGCTCGGCGAGTTTAACAACCCGGTGGGCGGAGCCCAAACTACGGATCTCGCAGCCGCGCAAATGTCTGTGAAGCGCTTTGCTGTCGGGTCAGGCACGGATTACGTAAAGCAACCGGGTGGAATCGCAAAAGAGATCAATCGCAAACTTTCCGACATCTGGTCTGACCTTACCCGCAACAACGTTATTGTACTCAACATCACCGGCCTCGATCAGAAAGCCGCCGGTGGATTCCGCGATGATCTCAAGATCAAAACGGGAGTGAAGGAAATCAATCCTATCAACGAAACAGACAATTCACAAGAATGGGAAGTAACGTACCCGGGCAGATCATTCGCTCTTGCAGATACAATTTCCTGGAACAGAGAGAACCCAAAGATCTTCCGTTCTGTTGCTGAAAACGGAAAAAAGCCGAGCGTGGTTTCGGTTACGCGCGGTGAGATCAAGATTCGCTTCGACTGAAATGGAATTTTTTCGCAAGGTGCGCACAAATCGCACAAGGTTTGTGCGCCTTGTATCTCTCTTTCTTCTAATTGCGGCCTGCGATTCCCTTCGGACGCAGCACCTCAAAAGACAGAATATTCGTGTTGGCGAGTTCACAATCAGTGCTGAGATTGCGGCATCTCCCTCCGAGCGCGAGCGCGGTCTGATGTATCGAACCTCCCTGGGTGACGATGAGGGAATGTTATTTGTTTTTCCGGAGGCTACCATGCAAGCCTTCTGGATGAAGAACACTTTGATTCCACTCGATGTAGCATATTTTGACGATCAAGGATACTTGATCGAAGTCGTTACAATGCAACCGGACGGCGGGGCGCGGACCTATCCCTCATCCGAGCCCACGCTCTACGCTCTGGAAATGAAGGCGGGCTGGTTTGCCAAACGGGCCATTCGGAAATATACAAGGCTTACCCTGCCGCAACCCATTCGCGGGATGTAATTCCGCCCTAGTTAGACGTCAGCTTGAACATTGGGGCAGCCTCCATGTAGCTAAATGGGCCCTTTTTTCTTGAATCCCAACCCCGCTCTCGCAGTTCGCGCATCAACAACCAGAGGTAAAATCCGTGCGCAAACAATGTCACGCGTCCCTTCCGGCTTACCCGATCTTCCAGGATGTCAGCCCCGCGCTTTACCCGTGCGGTTGTTTCCTGGCGGGATTCTTCACCTTTCATCCATCCGAAGTACCATCCTAGCCTTGAGATTGTTGCGAGAATCACCGCGGGCAATATAATCCTTGAATTGAATCTGGGCAGAGGGACTTCGCGAAACACGTCACTGATTTCCGATGGAGGGGTTCCCGTCATCAAGATAGCCGTCTCCAGGGCCCGCGGCAGATCGGAAGAAATGTAAAATGCATTCCCTACAGCACGATTGTGTTGTTCACACCATTCCATATCCAGCTGCACAGAATCGTACGCATCCATGCAGGCGTTGATTTCCCGGGCGTTCATCCATTTCCAGGGAGTTTCAAGAACCCGCATCCTGGGTTTACCGTGCCGAATCAAAATCAGCGGGCAATCATACTGCATCTGCTGACTCGCTGTGCCTTGGCAAGACGTCGACGACGACGATCGTCGTGTCGTCCTCCAGTCGAGCTCTGCCAGTGTAGTTCAATATCTCCCTCATTACACTACTCGTTACATCCGCGGCATTTTGATTTTCGGAACGCAACAGCAGCTCGCGCAAACGGTCTTCGCCAAATGGTTTTCGAGCCATGTCGATGGATTCGGTCAGTCCGTCGGTGAAAAGAACAATGCGATCACCGTCTTGAAGCTGAAGCGTCTTTAGCTCAAACGGCTTTCCCGTCATAAGTCCGAGGGGCGATCCCTTCGCTTTCAATAGGCTCACGGCGTTGTCGGCGCGCCTGTGCAACAGAATGGGACAATGCCCGGCATTGCAATAGGACATTACACGCGACGCGTAGTCGATCTCAGCATAGACTGCTGTCACGTACATGGATTGCACGGCACGTCTTGCGATTGAGACATCCATTCTCTTCAATAACTGGGATCCGTTTTCGGAATGAGAGGCGCTATAGTTAAACGCCATCTTGGTACACGAAGCGATAAAGGCGGCAGGAATTCCATGTCCAGAAACGTCGGCAATAAAGACGCCAAGATTTTCCACTCTGGTGTAGAAATCGTAAAAGTCTCCGCCCACTTTGTCCGTGGATATGCAGGCACCCTGAATATCAAAGCCTGGAATTCGAGGTGGTTTCTCCGGGAAGAGTCGGTGGTGAATCAGCCGGGCCAGATCCAATTCCGACTCAATGATTCGATTCCGCTCAGTCAGGGAACGTTCTTTCTCCTGGATTATCTCAATTAGAGATTCATTGCTCCACGCGCCTTGACCTAACACGGAATAGGCTAGGATACACAGAGCGACAAGCATGACAAACCGTTCAAGCGGCAGGAGCATGGGAACATTCAGTATATAGAAGCCGTTGACGAATACGATGCCCGACAGCGAGGCCACGCCTATGGAGGCTGCCACAGTCACGAGTTGTTTGCGTTTCCTTTCGTCTTCTTCACGCAAATAGGCTCGCGTGATGAAGAACAGACCCGAAATATAATACGCAGCCAGAACAACGGTATACGTCACATAGCCCGGATGAGGTTGGCCCTCAGCTTTGAACAAGTTGGGATCACGCCAGAGGAAAGCCGACGGGTCGCCCGTCTCCGGGAAAAAGATTCTTACCACATAGTAGCCGACGACACCCAGGCACGAAATTGCCCCCGCAGCATCAAACCATCCTCTTTCAAGTCCGGCCATCGACCGCGCAAGGATGAGGAACACGAATCCAGCCATTGCCCCAAATACCATTTGCAGCGGGTGCAAAGCAACCGGTGAAACGAGTAGAGTGGCATGGAGGAAGCCTGCATATTGCCAGAAACAAACTAGCAAGAGCTGCAGTGCGAGCAATCGGTTGAAGATGCTCTTGCGGTTCTGAAAGTAAACGGTAAAGGCAATGCCCAGCAGCAAAGCCAGCAGCAGGACAAGGAAGGCGACTCGAACGGCAAATTCAGTAACCACTTATATCAGCTGAGACTCTGATTCTCCGTTGCAAATCTCTTTTTTATGAATTCGAGAGCAGATTCGGGAAGATTGCCGGTTTGCTCTGCGGACTCGAAGGCAAGCTCCACCAGTTTGCGATCCTCCATTAGATTGGCTATCCGCAGACCGTCCACACCATGCTGGCGCTTACCGAGTATCTCACCCGGACCCCGAATCTTGAGGTCGGTCTCGGCCAGTTCAAAACCATTCTCTGTGGAAACCACAGCCGCTAGCCGTTCCTCCGCCTCCTCTGTCCCCGGTCCTGCCATAAGTACGCAAAAACTCTCCGCACTGCCGCGTCCAACGCGACCCCGGAGTTGATGCAATTGAGAGATTCCAAATCGGTCTGCATGCTCGACGACCATGATTGTGGCGTTTGGCACATCCACGCCGACTTCGATTACTGTGGTAGACACAAGGATTTGAACTTTTCCAGCACGGAAGTCCGACATGATTCTATCTTTTTCATCTGCCTTCATCCTGCCGTGCAGGAGTTCGACCTTGAGATCTGGAAAAATTGCAGTTTGCAATTCCTGGAACGCGTCGGTGGCCGCACGTAAGTCGGATTTTTCACTTTCGTCAATAACAGGATAAACAATGTAGCACTGTCTACCCTGGGTAACGTGGTTGCGAACGGACTTGTACATTCCTGTGCGCTTGTCTTCTCCCAGTCGCATTGTCTTGATAGGCAACCGCCCGGCCGGCTTTTCAAGCAAGGTTACCAGTTTCAAATCCGCAAACTCCGTCAGGCAGAGGGTGCGCGGAATTGGTGTGGCTGTCATTCCAACCACGTCTGGGTTCTTACCTTTGCGTCTCAGAGTTTCGCGTTGTTCCACGCCGAAACGGTGCTGTTCGTCCACAACAACGAGGCCCAGCGAAGCAAACGAGACATCTTTTTCCAGCAAGCTGTGGGTCCCGATAACTATGTCTGCTTCTCCTCGTCCGATTCGATCGATCCGCTCAGCTTTGGACTTTTTTGGTTCCGCTCCCAGCAGGAGTTCAATTTGAACGCCGCTTAACGCCAGTAAATCCATGAAGGTGCGAAAATGCTGCCGCGCAAGCACTTCGGTTGGTGCTAACAAAGCACATTGAACATTATTGGCGACATAGTGGAGCATGGCCGCTATTGCTACAATCGTCTTACCCGATCCAACATCTCCCTGTAACAGAAACGCAGTTGCATGGTTGACCTGGGCGTCATCAACAATGACTTTGATAGCGCGCAGTTGCTCACCCGTAAGCGCAAAAGGCAATCGTTGCGTAAGCTGATTCCATTGCTCCGATTTCCCGTGCGGCACGGGCCAGAGCTCCCGCTCTTGTGCCAGTCGCGCACTGCGTTTGCTTTTCATATGGAAGGAAAACAAGAACAGTTCCTCAAACTTGAGTGAGTTGCGCGCGCGCTTTAGGGTTTCCATGTTTTCAGGAAAATGAATCTCGCGCAGGGCCTCCATGCGTTTCAGGTAACCGAGCTTCAGCAGTAGGTCCTCGGGAATTAGACCAGGCAGATTGATTCCGGAATCAAGGACCTCGTGCAGAATTCTCCTGAATCCGCGGCTGTCGAGTCCACGCTTCTTAAGATCCTCCGTCCCCGGATAGACCGGGACGATGCGTCCTGTGTGAATGGTTTCGCTATCTTCTGAATCGAGCACTTCAAAATCGGGGTGGGCTATTTGCATTCCACCAAACGATTCGAGTTTACCCGACACAACGAGCATAAGTGATTTCTGAAAAACCCGTCTGAAATAACCAACCCCTCTGAAGAATACAAGGGAGAGTGGTTCGCCGTTTAGCGTTCGGCAGTGAACAACAAGTCTGCTCCGTTTTCCATGCGCAAGGTAAGAATTTTCCACTGTAACGATTAGCGTAGTTTCCACACCGGCGCGGAATGCCGTGCTTGTTGCGAGCGTTCGATCCAGGTAGCGCCTGGGAAATCTGTACAGTAAGTCTTCAATTGTCCTAACGCCGGCAAGTGCGAGCAATTCCTCCCTAGCGGGGCCTATTCCCCGGATCCGGGAAAGTTCACCCTCAGGGGTTTCCGCGATGTCAGGCTTCTTCTTTGCTCTCGGCACGCTCTTTGCGCCGCAGCTTAATTTTCGCGCTGCATCTTGCTAATCTGATCGCGAAGGTCTGCCGCTTCCTCAAATCGTTCTTGCTCAATGGCTTTCTGCAAACGGACTTTCAATTGCTCAATTGGTGTTTGTGACGCGGTTGAAGTTGTGCTGATCTGGTCATCTTCATTCTCCGGGCTTTCCGGTTTTCCTTCATCTCCAATGACAACGCCCGCTTCCTGATAAACCTTTTCATGCATGAAAATAGGACAACGGGCGCGAATTGCAATGGCCACGGAATCAGAAGGTCGCGCGTCGATCTCCACAATTCCATCTCCAGATTGAATCACGATACGGGCATAGAAAATGTTCCCAATAATATCGTTGATGATGACGTGGAGGATACGCGCCTCAAGTTCACCAATAAGATTGATGATGAGATCGTGTGTGTTTGGCCTTGGCGGGGTAACCCCATCAAGTGCGCTCGAAATGGAATATGTTTCCAGGGGGCCAATGAATATTGGAACAACCTTGCTTGAAGTTGAACCGACTGGCTTCATGAAAATTGCAAAACCAACATTCGTAATCGAAACATCTGAGATCTTGACCTCGAGAAGGCCCTCTGGCAATGGATGGTGTTCTTCGCTCACGTTTACCTCGTTGCCTGCCAGTCCAGGCCTATGGATTGACTCCTGGCGGTATTCAATCCGCCCTCCAGAGTTAATGTTAGATGGATCGGGAAAAAGTCAATGTTGGGCGGGTCCTTGATGGATCCATATTGCTTGTGATATTTCACGAGCATGGTCCCCAGATAGTCGAAGCACCACAGGCCAGACCCGTCTTCATCCCAGCGTAGGCCCTCCATGTGGTCTTCGACCGATTTTCCACCCCGCTCCAGTTTGTACTTACAGTGCAGCGAGCTTCGCAGCGGATTGTCCGCCGCAATGTCACGAGTGAACTCTACGCGCAGGCCGGGTGTCTGTCTTGAATGAAAATACATGTGATACGCGAAGTCAAACCAGGTTTTTGTTTTTTCCGCAGGAATCTGAAACCTGTAAACACCATTTTGGGGCGGACCTTCCTTGCATTTGCCGTCCGCAAAATCGTCGCAAATGGTAGAAGATTCCACCGCCAGCTGGCGATTGCAGCTCATCAAGAGTAGCAATGTTAGGCAGAGGCTACTGTTCCGTAACATGGATTAACCTCAAATCGTTGAATGCTGCGAGCACGGCATCTGTGCGATACAGTTCTGGTGTCTGGAGGAAGGGACGAAACGACCCGTTCTCAAAGTAGCAGAGGCTTTCGCCAAAAATGCCCGAATAGAAATAGATGTGATGAAAATCATCCTTCAATGATGTCCGGACCACCGTGAATTCCGTCACGTAACCCGGATCGAGTTCAACAAGTGGTCTCGCCATTTGTTGCAGCCCCGTTTCCATCGCCAGGGTTCGCTTGCGAACGTCGACGATCTCTTCGCGACCGATCTGCCTCCGAAAGCTGAGCAGTCTAAGAATGCGGCGTGCTGTATTTGTATACAGTGGCATCAGTAGTTCAGTGTCGATCGACTGGCTTTCGTAATCGGATTTGCCAAAGGCGGACTCGAGAGACTTCTTTATTGTAAGGTAGGGTTCTGGATCGTCAAAGTAGCAGGCAACATACAGCCTTGCTGCACGTGGTTCACTGAGAATGGGCTTCCATTTCTCTGCCATGAAGAGGATTCTTCAAATCAGGCTGGACAGTAAACAACTAAAAACTGAACTCGCGCAATGCGTCCGCAAGGGAAAATGCGTATCGTGAGTTGGGTTTTGCAACTCGCGGCTGCCTTCGTTTTGTTCTGTTCGCTTTCCTGGAAACTTTCCGGAGATGCAACGTGCGTCTGGATTTTCGTGCAACTCGGTGCGGAACCCTGGGGGCGCTACTTCGCAGCAGCCATGGAGCTCGTCAGCGCATTTCTACTACTTGTACCCAGGACCGCCGCTTTCGGGGCATTCATGGCCAGTTCCCTCACGGCAGGCGCCATTGTAAGCCATATCTTTCGCCTTGGCATTGTTGTGCAAGGCGACAATGGCCAGCTATTCTTTTGCGCGCTTGCGGTTCTGCTGACCAGCCTTGCTTTGCTCTGGATTCACCGGGATGAATTTGGTCTTGCTGATCTCGCCTGATCGTCCCTGCCATTCTTTCGTTAGGAACTGAATCAATTCCCTGATCGTCCACGAGGGTATCCCCCGGGCAATGTTTTGCATGCCAATTTCGTATGCAAGTCGCCAATGTCTGAACAGTGCGCGGTAGGCTCCGAGGATGGACACAGCTGGATCGTAAATATGTGTGGGCTCAGAAGTGACTCCGTTGAGTTCCAGAACCTTAATGTTCTTGCCTAAAACAAAATCCTGTTCAGTGGGCACTCGAATATCGTACCTTCCCAGATAGAATCCCTTGAAGTGCCGGCTGATCCGATCGATAGCATTGGTTAACCGAGGCGAAAGGAAATGAGCACCATCCAGAAAGATTGAGCCCCGGGAATGGGTTCCCAGTTCAACCAGTTGAACGGATTCATTCAATTCCGGAATCCAGTCAAGACGATGTCGGTTAACGTCCAGGTAATGCTTCGCCAGACTCACAGCTCTTGCATCGTCCAGAATGAGCCGTTCGAGACTGCGCCTACCGTCTCCTTTTAACTCCGGCATGATTTTACGTGTAATCGAGATTACCTGGCCTTCCTCGTTATCCGGATATCGGGCGTACATGACACCAAACTCCAGCCCGGGAACATATTCCTGGACGATCAGGGCGATTGGCTTGTCCAGTGCCGATGCGAGATGCTCCCGGGTGCGAACAATGACTACTCCACTTCCTCTTTCTCCTTTATCCGGCTTAACAACAAGTGGTACGCCCGGAAACCCGGGAGCAAAAAGTTTCGCGCGCCGGAGTCGCGTTGCCGCCGTCAGGTCGGCTGCAAGGAAGAGGGATCTCGCTGTGGCCCTGATCGGTAAGGCTTTTAAGATGTCAGATTTTGACTCTCCGATCAGTCCGCTGCCAGGAATTCCTGGATTGCACACAGTGAAGGGTATGGCGCGACGATAACGCAACGCGAGAAAAGCACAGTAGAATACAACAGGCGGATAGGCCATCCATGAGGGCCAGAATTCCCACTTCCATCGCTTGAGCCATCCGGCCATGGCACGTCGCCCTCGATACGAGGCAAGGTTCAAGATCAGCCGCAAGAAGACATACAGTGTAATCCCGGTAGCAGTTAGAGTCAGAATGCCAGCGGTGCTTTGAAAGATAGACGTTATACGATCACCTGCCAGGTAGGCTACTCCAACGATTAATGGTGTCCAGACGATGGCTGCGCCTGCAAAGTAACCAAGAAAACCCAGAAAAGGGACATGAAGCATGCCGGCTGCAAAATACGTGGGCAGTCGCATACCCGGAATGAATCGGCTTGAAAATATCAAGCTTCCGCCCCGCGCTGCAAACCACTCTGACGACCTCTCTACCGCCTCTGGTTTGAGAATCCACTTCAGTGGCGGGTAAGACAACGCAGCCCTCCCCAATGTCCTTCCCGCCGCGAAGAGCAGCAGGTCTCCAATGAAAATTCCGATCATTGACCCGGCTAACGCCACAAATAGCGAAACCTTGCCTGAAGCCGCAGCGATTCCGGCTCCAATGCAGGCAAGGTCTTCACTGACAAACGTGGATGCGGCTATTAGAAGTGTTGCTGTTAGATCAGCCAGCAAGACTCTCTTCCTGTAAGTAGGCAAGAGTTGAAGGGGCTATGCCGAATCCATTAGGGATCGATATTCCGTACGCCGTCAGAATGTAAGAGATGAGTGCGAAATGATGAACGGTATGGGCGTGAAGATGCTGAAGTTCCCTTTGTATTGTTGAACGGGCAAACTCTGGTGGTTGAGACGCTTCCGTCTTGCAGAGACACTCAGCCTGTGGATCAAACGTAGCCGCGCCAAAGCTGTCCAGTATGGCCTTGAGACGCCTCACAGCTACGTCCAGGTCCTGCTCAACAACTGCATCGCGAGCCCGGCAATCATAGTCGAACTGAAGGGATGCAACGTCTCGCAAGAAGCATTGATAAAAGTCAACTATGTGGCGGATGTGACTTCCAACAGACGCTCCCAGGGGAGATTTCACGGAGTACGCGGCCTTATCAAGGTTCTCCAGGAGTGCCAGCCCCTGTTCTAGAAGTCTCAGATTGTTCTCATGAGCCTGAGATTGCATTGCATTCAATCTGCGAATTTCCTCCTGGGTCGACAATCTTTAATTGATTTCTGTAATGTATTCGGGAAACTTTCGACCAATCGACATGCGCAGATCCATTGTCCGAATATTCTTTGCACTGGTTGGGAATGTCAAAGAGCATTCATTGGAGCATCGTCTCTTTTCAACAATCAGCTTAATCAATGGCATTGCAAACATTGTAGGTTCCTTCGCTTACCTTCTACAGCCAACGACAGGTATGATCCAGTTTGGCATCAATTTTGTAACCGGTGTGCTTTTCGTTTTAATGTATTTTCTCTCGCGTTTCAAGATGATTTACCATGCGCTGTACTGGCCTTTTAATCTTCTCATCTTGAGTTTTCTTGTCACGCTATGGTTTCCAAGCGGGGGATCACAGGGTGGTTCCAGTTATTATCTAATTCCTGCGCTGATGATTGCCACCATCCTTTCCCGTAGCGCGGTCAATACCGTTCTCGTCTTTATTCTTTACCTCGGGACGTCAGTGGGACTGCTCTTGCTGGAAAGAATGGAACCTGCCTGGCTCTCGAGCTGGATTCTACGGCCCAGTCAAGAGGAAAGGTTTCTGGACGTCTTGCTGAACTATCCTTTCGTTCAATTGTTTAGCGCCGCTCTCGTAGTTATTCTGGCTCGGAATTTTCACGCTGAGCGCGAAAAGTCTGATCGCCTTCTGCTCAACATCCTGCCAGGGGAAATTGCTGATGAGCTGAAGCGAAACGATCGCGTGAGTCCCCGAAACTACGAAACGGTATCCGTCCTCTTTACAGACCTTGTCGGATTCACTCGAATTGCAGAGCACTTGAAGCCTGATGAACTTGTTCGTGAACTGGATAGCTGCTTTACGAGTTTTGATTCCATCATCAAGAAGCACAAGCTGGAGAAAATCAAGACCATTGGCGATTCCTACATGTGCGCGGGTGGCGTGCCTCACAGCAATCGTAGCAACCCGGTGGACTGCGTTCTCGCAGCGCTTAAGATGGTGAATTACATGACGAAGTTAAAAGCAGAGCGAGAAGCTCGCGGGCTTCCGGTCTGGGAAATCAGGCTTGGGATTCACACCGGACACCTTGTTGCGGGCGTCATTGGTCAGGAGAAATTCGCTTATGATATCTGGGGCGATACGGTAAATATAGCCAGTCGCATGGAATCCTCCGGGATTCCCATGCAAGTGAACATTTCGCGTGATACGTATGAGCTTGTGAAGGATTTCTTCGAATGCGAATTCAGGGGTGCTGTTAAGGCCAAGAACAAGGGTGAAATCGAAATGTACCTGGTTCGCGGGGTACGTACAGAGTTTAAAGGTGAAGATGGCCGACTGAACGATGCGTTTACTAGACGTTATCTGCAAATGCAGGCCGTCAATGAGGAGCTGACTCTCTCGGCATGATACATCGACTTCCCGCTGCCTTTCAAAGGGTAATCCAGGATCCGGAGACATTGTTGCGCCTTTCCGGCGTAAAGGCCAGCTCGGGTGGAACGTGGGATATGACATTTGGTCGCCTGTACCAGACGGAAGCGCAACTGCGTAGCTCAACGGATAGAATGGCTGCAGCATTTCTGAGTGATTGCTACTACGGTGATCGTCCCGAGCGCTCCCCCTACATGGCGGACATCAACGATTTCTCAGAGATTATCTGTTTCGCAGAAGATGATGAGGGCGCCCCGTTTTGTTTTGATTACCGGCTTAAGACACCAGAACCAACGATTGTACACTGGGACGGTTACGCATGGCTGAAGGTGGCGGATTCATTTGAAGAGTTTATAGGTCTGTTTCAACCAGCCTTACCCAATTCCTGAATCTGATCTGATTCCACTATGTTGACACCAGGCCTTGTCAGAAACGCCGCGCAAAGCAAAGCGCGCGCGACTGTTTCTCCGGGAATTGGTTTGTATTTCTTGATCCCCCCAACGAACAGGGGACTGAAAACCGAACCAAAGATTTGCCCTATGACTTCCCCCGGTCTCGCGTCCTTACGGGGGCCCGTGAGTAGCGATGGCCGAAATATCCAGGTTTCCTGAAACCCAATACCGGCTATCGCTTCTTCCATCTCACCTTTTACTCTATTGTAGAATATTCCGGAATTCTTGTCGGCTCCAAGCGCGGAAACAATGAAGGCCTTTGAAGCGCCGCCCTGTCGAGCCAGTCGAGCCGTATTTACGGCTATATCGTAATCAACCTTGCGAAATGCAGCTTGCGATCCTGCGACTTTAATTGTGGTACCAATACAACAAAAGTAATGATCTGCTTTCCAGATTGCGCTATGGCCGGCGTTACTTTCTAAGTTTTCGAAGTCGACAACGGGGTTTTCGATCGTTTCAGGCAGACCAATCTTCCTGCGTGATGGGGCGACAATGGAGCTGTAGAGTTTTTCCCTGGCTGCAATGGTTGCAACCTGATGACCAATCATTCCAGAAGCCCCAACGATTACCGCCTTCATGTTATTTCAACACAGGTTCAGGGATTCCGTTCTTGTTCCATCGTTTTGTGCAATACATGAATGCAAGAACGCCGGAGATGACCAACAGAATTGAAATCACCTGTGCATACGTCAGATGCGCAAATGCAATGTTACGATCACCCCGAACCATTTCGATAAGAAGCCGATTGAGGCCGTAAACAATCCAGAACAGGAAGAAGGTACGTTGCTTAGCCCATGCTTGTTTTTCGACTACCATGATGAAAGCGTAACCGACGAGCATGAATAACGTTTCATAAAGCTGAGCCGGGTGAACGCGTGGGATTACCAGTGGAAACGGATATAAACCCAGGCTTGCAAGTTGGGACTGGGTCATGTTTGCGTTTGGTGGATAGAACCTGGCCAGATCTCCCACATTTTGAACGCCCTGCGCCTGGAGCCCGGTTAGGGAAGCTGGCAACGGGAGGTCGTGTAACGTTACAAATCCAGAAAAGATCCGGGAGAGGGCCGCCAATGGATCGGGACTGGTTGAGTAGAGCGTATGTAGCGCTTGCCATTCACGAAGCCAGTCTGTACTCAGATGCGAAAATGTAACTCCCCATGGAAGCCCGGTGGGCAGACCATAGGCATCCCCGTTGAGGAAGCAGGAGAGTCGGCCCAACGCCAGGCTCAAACAAATGGGTGTCATGAGCGAATCACACCAGTGAAGAAAGTTGACACCTGTCCAGCGCGAGTATACCCACCCGCCAAAACCTGTTCCGATGGTGCCACCGAGGATTGCGAAACCACCACCAGCTTGAAACACGATCAAAGGGTTTTTGATGAAGTTTTCGGTATCCCAGAACATGAAATGAAAAAGCCGAGCAAATACGAAACCTGTGATAATTGCAAACGAGTACGCTGAGACAAACCATTCCTTCGAGTACCCGGCTTTCAGAGACTTGGCGCGCTGATAAAAGAAGCCTAGAACCAGCGTCAACAGGGCCCAGTGACCCTCGTATCCAAAAGCATGAAAGAAAGGGAGGTTAATATTTACAGGGTGCATCAATGAGTTCCATTTTTCTTGAGCGCTTGCTCAAGCGTGTTCCAGGAGAGTGTGGCACATTTGACGCGAACGGGATAGCGTTGGACGCCACGCAGAGATTCCAGTTCTTCTAGATCTTCATCAAAATGTATGTCCTTATTCTCGACCAGCATTCCCTTAAAATCACCAATGATCTTCAGTGCCTGACTCAGTGTCTTGCCTTCCACAGCCTCAGCCATTAGTGAGCCGGACGCTGTGTGGATACTGCAGCCCTTACCCGAAAGCGCGATCCGCTGAATCGTCCCGTTTTCAACGAGCATCTCTAACTGCAATTCATCTCCACAGGTTCGGTTTACGCCGGACTCTTGAATGTTGGCGCCCAGAAGTGGGCCGCGATGCGATGGATTCTGCGCATGCTGTAGGATAACTTCCTTGTATAGATCTTCCGAGAGAGACATTGTGCTTCCTGATCAAGCATAAGAAAAGCCAACGAGGCCCCAAGGCAAGAAGTTAAAAGAGTGAGGCTATGCGCTCCGCTTCCGTAACACACACCAGGTGATTGCCGCGAGCAATCGGCACATCGACGGTGCGTGTTCGGTTCAGGTTGGCGAACGAAAACAGTGGGTCCTTCGTTCCCTGTACGAGCACAAATGAGCAGGGCAATACGCCCGGGGATTCGGGCCTCCATCCTGCAATCATGGCAGGGAGGTGGAAGATCATGCCAGCCGGTTGCTCGCGGAACATGGCCGCAAACAATTTTGCTTCCTTCATTCTCCGAACGAGCGGATACACGGCTGCCAGGGAATTGACTATGGGTCGATGAGTGACTACGGGGAACGCCTGGAGGATCCGTGCGCAGGCGCGTGTGAGGGCGGTGGTATCCGCCCCGCTGTACGCTGTGGAGACAAGCAGGGCGCGCCCGGAGCGAATGGTCCCGACCTTCAAGGCTTCCTGGGCCACCGCGCCGCCAAACGAAATCCCAACGACAAGCGAGAAGGCTTTGCCTGCAATGTTCTGCTCCTGTAGAATCCGTTTGGCATATCGCGCGAGCGATTCTCGTTTAAGCGGCGGCGTGAGGACCACGTATTGCACACGTTTACGGATTCTGGGATCCAGGTGTTTCAGTATTGGTTCGAACAACCGCGCATCGCCGCCAAGACCCGGAATGCAAAGAATGCTCCTTCCAGCCTTACCGGTTCCGGTTTTCCTGGCGGTTGGTTTAGATCGCCCGGATCCAGAATGCCGTCTAACGGTCCCGCTTTTAGGCATCAATCCAGTGCATGTTCAAGCCGAGCGCAGAAATCCTTAAGCAAGAATACACGCGCGTTGTACTTATCATTTCCTGGTACAAGCACCCAGGGGCATGCTGCAGTTCCTGTTTTGAGGAACATCTCCTCGGCTGCCTGCTCGTACAGATCCCATTTGTCGCGGTTTCTCCAGTCTTCTTCGGTAAGTTTCCAACGCTTCAGCGGATCATTCTGCCTGGCCATAAAGCGATTGTTCTGCTCGTCTTTTGAGATGTGAATCCAGTATTTACATACAATGCTACCTGCGAGGACCAGCTCTCTTTCAAAATCATTGATCTCCTGAAAGGCTCTTCCCCATTCTGCCGGCTTGGCGAATCCCTCCACACGTTCGACGAGGACACGGCCATACCAGGAGCGATCAAAGATACTCATAAATCCACGCCGCGGTAAGCGTGTCCAGAAGCGCCACAGGTAATGATGCTTTCTCTCAATATCGTTGGGAGCTGCTATCGAGTTTACGCGGAACAAACGCGGATCCAGACTTGCCGTTAAGCGACGAATCGCCCCACCTTTTCCGGCTGCGTCCCATCCCTCCATTACGACAACGATTGATCGGCCTTTGTCTGCCGCTTTGTGAGAGAGGAGCCTCGCTTCTTCTTGCAGTGTGCTGATTGCCGCTTTGTATACCTGACGCTCTAGTTTTACGTCGTCTTTGAGTTCGTTGAATCGAATGATACTCATGCCATTTCCTCAACACGTTTGAGTTCTTCCAGGGATTTCTGCGAGTCGACGCCGAGGCGAGCTTCGAGGGACTTGATCATGATCTCCATAATCTTGAATTTCCCGTAGTATTTGTTCTCGGCCGGAATTATATTCCAGGGGGAAGCACTGGCGTCGGTTCGGTTCAAGATATGTTCGAATATTCTTTTGTAGTCGCGATAGTTCTCATTCTGCTTTGCGTCTGCTTTTGCAATGACCCAACTGAGGCCGTCTTTCCTGGCTTTCTTCATCCTATCCTTTTGCACGTCCTTTGAAATATGCAGAAAGAATTTGAGGATGATATAGGATTCATCCGAGAGCAAACGCTCGAAATTCAGAATCGACTGAATGTTGTCGTCGAACTCCTCCGCAGAGTCCTTTTCCTTGGCTCTACGATCCACGGCCCGATGATACCATGAGCCAATCAGAAACTGGGCTTTGCCGTGGTAGGGCAGGCTAGTCCAGTAGGGGTGGAGAAAGGGGTAATCGCTTTTTCCGGATTCGTCGGTATAGACAATGAACTTCCGAGGGTCGAGCCGGGCAGTCATGGTCTTGAGCGCATCGCCTTTGCCACTTGCTGCCCAACCCTCAAGCAAAATCAGGCAGGACAATTCCTTCTGGGCGCACTCATTTAATAGAATATACAGTCTTTCCTGTAACTCTTTCTCCGTGGCGTTATAAGCGGCCCGGTCAAATTCCATTTCTCCGACGAACGACTTCAGTTCAATCATACCCATGGGTGAAGCGATGCGCCAGGATCGTCAATCAATGCATTTCCAATCAGAAAAGATGCTTTTCTCCGGCGCCCCCCCGCCGAGATTCAGGATATGAACCTCCCGGAAGCCACGGGCAAGAAAACCAGGGCCTTGATTGTCGAGGGTGGCGGTATGCGCGGCTCTTTTGCTGGCGGTGTCCTCGCATCGATGAGCCGTATTTATCCGCCACATAACTTTGATCTTGTAGTCGGGGTCTCGTCTGGCAGTTGTTCGGCGGCATACTATGTCGCATCAACCCCTACGGAGCGGATGGTGGATTGGTGTCTCGATGTTTGGCGCTATGAGCTCACAGGAAGCAGATTCATTTCCTATCTTAACATGCTTCGCGGTAAGACTATTCTCAATCAAGAGTACTTAATCGATTTCCTTTTTGGGAAGAAATATGAATTTCCGAGATATCGCCTCGACGATCCCAAACGCACTCCGTTTTACGTAACTCTTAGCAATCTCCAAACAATCCTCCCGGAGTATGTGCGAGCAACCAGCCAGAACGTACTGCATCTGTTAAAGGCCGCCACGTCGCTTCCGATTGCAACGCGCGGCAGAAAATTTCTCGGTGAGAATGAATATACGGATGGAGCAGTAATTGATCCACTTCCAGTTGAAGCCGTGATGGAGGCAGGTTACAAAGATATTACGGTTGTCCTCAATCATCCTCGCTCTTACAGAAGCGACCCTGTCGGGAAGTTGCTGGGTTGGCTTTCGTATCCTGGAAACAGGAAGATTCGCGAGTTTGTTACTCGCGAGCATCATCACCGTTTCAATCGTGCCTTTGAGCTTATCAACCATCCGCCCAGCGGTTTCAATGTGGAGATTGTGGATCCCAAATCTCCCGTTCCGGCCGGACTTGTAACTCGTGACATGGCAAAACTGAATCGTGCAGTTGATCTGGGTATAGAAACCGGCCTGAAGTATTTCTCTGAACGAGTTGCGGAATCGCGATCCAAACTCAGCGCACGACTCAAAGCCTTCTTCAAACGTTAGACGACCTTGCGATTTTCACTCAAACGGATGAGATTCAGCCAGCCCAGAGTTGGGGTGGCATTGGGTTCCGGAGCAGCCCGCGGCTGGGCACACATAGGCATTCTGCGATCTCTTGAACGCGCAAATATTCCTGTACACGTAGTTGCGGGATGTTCTGCGGGAGCGGTAATTGGCGCGTATTTTGCTGCGCAGTCACTGGCTTCGATCGAAAGTTTTGCCGTTTCCTACAAAGGAATTCGGGATACCTTCCGCTATATGGATTTTGCCCCGCGCAGCGGTGGACTGGTGGCCGGCAGAAAGTTCCTGGAATTCATGGAAGGGAGCCTGACAGCACGAACGTTTTCTGATTTGAAGCTACCGTTTGGAGTTATTGCAACTGACCTCGTGCATATGGAAGAAGTCCACATTCTCGAAGGTCCCCTGCTTCCCGCCATTCGTGCATCTGTTGCTGTCCCCGGGTTTCTCTCTCCACTTGAAACGGGCACAGGAAAAAGCAAACGCCAGTTGGTCGACGGCGGCCTACTGAATCCTGTGCCGGTGAATCTGGCTCGCCAGTTGGGGGCGGATATTGTCATCGCGGTCGATCTCAACTCGGACAAAGCCGCGGAGCCTGCTAAGTCCATGGCGGAGATTATGGCGCGCTCCGTTGATACAATGCGAGAACGCCACAAAGCATTGAATTTTGGTACGCATCCACCGGACGTCCTGATTGAGCCGGTCCTACCCGAGTTTGGTTTCTTTGACTACCACAAGACAAAAGAAGCGATCGAACGCGGACAGCAGGCCGCCGCGAGGATGATCCCGGAAATCCAGAAGTTCCTATAGCATCATGTCATCCGCCGTTGCGGAACGTCGTTTAGCCCGGAAGATACCAAGTAATTTTTGATTGTGAATTCCTGCCCCTCTGGTATGATTCGACATGAGTTGCTCGGGATTGGCAAACGGTAAGGCGGTCAGAGCTACGTGCTGCGCGGTTGCCCTTCTATTGTCGCAGGGTTGTCTGACGTTTCTGACTTACAATGAAATACCAGGACAGAACGTTTCAAACAAGGCAAAGCTGAGTCAACCCGAGGGATATTCTTTTCAAGAGAGTCCGCGCGGAAGTCGGATGATTATCGATATCACAGCAACCGAGACCCTGCGCAAAGTGCCTGCATATCTTTCGTTGGAAGCGGACTCAGCTGGAATCGAGATCCAGAGTCCTGTGGAAAAGGAATCCGCCGTCAGGGGACTGCCATTCCCGGCTCCCGTTGCTACGGTTGCATCTCCGTACGTTCTAACGCCGTCCGGAATAGTTGCAGAAGTTGCTGGTTTGAACTGGGCCTGCCCACGTTTTGCCGATGCCGCAGCCAATCACCGATTGGTTTTGAAGCTTCCGCCCGGCTTGTCCGCCGGGGTCCCGTCAGACATATCCATTGCCCAAAATAGCGAGCGCGTCACTGTCAGGATCCAATCTCAGGGAAAGGTTTCGTATTTTGGTGCGGACTGTCCTCGGGAGGACATTCAAGAGCACCTGGGCAAATTGTCGGAAGTAGCTTCTCCACTGCCAGAATCGGATCAGGTCGGCGCCTGGCTGCAACTGAGCCCAAAACAGTTTTCATTACAGGACCACTTCATCGTGCACGTGGCTGAGCGCTCAACGTTTGTCTACCGATTGCCTGGGATTGAAAAGTTTAAAGGTGCGCATATTCTGTACGTTCGGGAAAGGATTTTGCGTGATGCGAGAATCACTGATAAAGGCTTCGCACTCTTGATGCCTTTCGCAATTGTGGCCGATATCATAACAGCTCCCATTTCAATCCCGGCTCTTTATTTTATGATCAAAGGATGGGAGCGCTCGCATTAGCGATAAATCGCATAACGTTAGTTTCGAAATCTTCCGGAGTAGCGGTCTGCAATAACTTTGCTCTTAAATCATCTGCACCCTCGAATCCGCGCACATAACGAGCAGCGTGTTTTCTGAACAGGATGCATCCGCGCTCGCCGTAAAATCTCAGCATATCCCGGAAATGCTCCAGCATCACACCGAGAATCTCTTCCGGCGGGACAAGCGACCTGTCCATTCCCTTGAATACCCAGGGGTTTCCCGCAGCATTGCGGCCTATCAGTACGCCATCCACGCCCCACTTCCGAATTCGATCCAATCCGTCGGAGTGATTCAGAACATCGCCCACACCAAGGACGGGGACACGTGCATTAGCCTTAACCTCTGCGATTGCACTCCAATCCGCAGTGCCAGTGTAGGCCTGTGCTTTGGTTCTTCCGTGGACCGATACCATTGCAACACCCGATTCCTGTAAAATGCGCGCAACTTCCAGGTAGTTTCGAGACGAATCGTCCCACCCCAGACGAATCTTGGCGGTAACAGGAACGGGGACTGTTTTTCGCAATCGTTCGATCATTTGTCCCGCCAGCAATGGAGTCCGCAGCAACGCCGCTCCGGAGCCGTTGCCCGCAATCTGTTGAACTGAGCAGCCCATGTTCAGATCGATTACATCAGGCTGGTATTCCATTGCGACCCGGGCGGCCTCAGCTAAAGTATCGCAGTTGTTCCCAAACAACTGAAAGATCAGTGGTCGTTCTTCTTCCTCAAACCGGAGCATACTAAGATAATCCGGATCGCGCACAGCGATCGTCTCAGCAGGCACAAATTCACAGAACGAAAAGGCCGCACCAAAGCGCCGGCAAAGTTTTCTGTAGGGGCTGTCCGAAAAATTTGCCATGGGCGAGAGGAAGACTCGCCCGTAGATGGGAATTGACTCAATATGGAACGCCGCTTCCATCCTCCAAGAAATTCCTTGAATAGGAAGGGGCGCCACCTTTTTTGATGTCGTGCCACGTTTTCACTCAATCGGTCACCGGTCAGGTGACCTAATCTACTGGATTTGCGAGGCGCATCGTTTTGAATTCACAATCCTCGAATTTCAAGAGTTGATTCAGGCAATCCAACGCCGGGGGCTATTTACCTATCTCTTAAAAGAGAGGCCAGCACTTCATGCGCAGCTGATGGATCTGGCAAGAATGGCTGCCAACGACATGGATGAATCCGAAATCGAGTTCGAGTTTGAACAGAATCTCCTGAGTCTGAACAATCGCTTGTGAGGCGAGGGAGTCTTCCGCACCCGCGAACAAAAAGATATTTCGACTAACGTCCTTCATCCTTAGTGAATTTCAGGAACAGGTCATAGCCTTCCTGCCAGAAGCCAAGGCCGGAACTACTGTTAATGTGGCCCTTCTTGCCAACAGAACGAAATTGTGATCCCCAGGTTGTCGCGCATCTGCGTGCGAACTCAATGGTAGCGTACGGATCATTCTCGCTAGCCACTATCATGGTAGGGAACCTGAGTCTTCCCTGTTCCACATCCGCGAAACTGCGGGCCACGCTTGGGAATTCCGGGCCGGCAGGGTCGGGAGGAGCTACAAGGAAAGCACCCTTTACCGCACCCGCAAACTTCCTGGATACAATCATGAGGCAGCCCAGGCTGTGTGCTACAATCCAGCTTCCTGGTGTTTCCTCGACTGCGCGGTTGAGAGCTTCCATCCAGGTGTCGAGTTCCGGATTGTCCCAGTCCTTTTGTTTGACCCGGACAAAAGAGGAATCAGCCCTTTCCCAGAGCGTTTGCCAGTGTTCAGGCCCCGAGCCATTGATTCCTGGCACGATCAAGTACATGATCGCGTTTTTTCTCTGGCCCTGTATCCTTCAATCACAACTCGGATTCATGATGCGATCTGCCGGATTGGATTGGACTGGTAGTAGAGCGGGACGATTCACAGATGGCTTTATGTCCGCCTGGGGAGAAGAAACAAAGTACTTCTTTGATCTGCGCCCCGAGATCATTCTCGAATGCGTCGAAGAAGCAGGTATTGCAACTACTGGCCGCTGCCTGCAACGGAACTCAATGGAAAATCGCGTGTATGAAGTTGAGCTCGACCTTGACGCCATACCGGATGATAGATCGCAGGCGTTTCGAATCGTTAAGTTCTACCGCCCGGGTCGATGGACCCGCGAGCAAATTCTTGAGGAGCATTCGTTCCTACTTGAGCTGCATCAAAACGAGATTCCCTGCACGATTCCTTTGCCCTTTCCTGATGGTGAAACATTGCATACGGCTGCGGCCTCTGGTATTCATTTCTCTCTATTTGCTCGCGTTGGGGGTAGACAGCTCGACGAAACTAACGGCGAACAGCTGGAACAGCTGGGCAGACTGCTTGCAAGGGTGCATAACGTTGGCGAGGCGCGACAGGCAGAACATCGCATTCAATTATCTGAAGAAACATACGGGTTATCGAATCTAAAATACTTGATGGATCATAAGTTTGTGCCGGGCAACATGGTGACTAGATACCAGCGCCTTGTGGAATCGATTTGCGCAACGTACGCAGATCTAATGGCTGAGTTTTCCAGGCCCAGCGAATTCCTCCCGGGCCTTGCGCGCATTCGTTTGCATGGGGATTGTCATCCCGGAAACATTCTCTGGACCGGCACAGGTCCATTCTTGATCGACTTTGATGACATGGTGTCAGGGCCTCCCATTCAGGATCTCTGGTTGGCCTGCCCTGACCTAACAGCGTTCGATGCCTTGCTGGTTGGATATGAGCAGATGCGTGACTTCGATCGACGCAGCGTTCGGTTGATTGAACCGCTAAGGGCTCTGCGGTATGTTCACTTCAGTGCCTGGATCGCCCGACGCTTTGAAGATCCTGCTTTCCCCGCATCGTTTCCGCACTTTGGAACGGAGGGCTACTGGTTAGAGCAGATCAATGATCTTGAAGACCAGGTAGAACGAATCGAATCCGGCAACGAAGCGTTTTAAGATTGACCTGAAACGATTGAGCGCGCAGAAATTGCGCATGGCTCGTCAGAACAATCCGCTTCATTTGATCAGGTCGCTTTTTCTTTGGGTTCTTCTGTTAACCATCACATTCATCCTGGCACTCACAACTTTGCCATTTGGTATCTTCGGAATGCAGAAGGCCGTTCATGCAATTGCTACCTTCTGGGGCCGTACCCTTGCATTCCTTTCCGGAATGCGGATTGAGGCGGTTGGTGTGGAGAAGATCTACCGCGATGGTCCGGTAATCTACCTTGCAAATCACCAGAGCATGTTTGATATTCCGGTTTTCTATTCTGTTCTAAATACAGAGTTTCGCTGGATGGCCAAGGCCTCGCTCTTCCAAATCCCATTCGTAGGTTGGGGGATGCGTGGCGCGGGATACATTCCGGTTGAGCGCGGAGACAGGAAGAAGGCAATGGAATCTCTATTCCAGGCCGCACAACGAATTCAGAAAGGGGCATCGGTTATTATTTTTCCGGAGGGCACTCGCAGTGAGAACCCGGACGAGGGAATGCTCGACTTCAAGAAGGGTGCCTTTGTTCTTGCGAAGAAAGCCAATGTAACAATTCAGCCCGTTACTATCTGGGGCGCGCATCACATAATGCCTGCAAAGCAAAAAGTCTGGATTCAGAGAATTTACCCTGGGCTGGTGCAGGTGGAAATTCACGATCCCATCCCGCCGGAAGCATATGCGGATGCCAGTCTGGATCAGCTGTCTGATCGGATTCGTGAGACTATTGGAAAACCCATGAAGCTGATGGGTGTGGCGCTAACAGACAGCGAAAAATAATTCTTAGCAATCAGGGCCTAATCAGCCTTTTTTCGCACCAGTTTTAGGCCGGACCAGATATCGTTCACAGCGCAAACCTTCACATCCACCATGCCATTCTTGATTGCAGCTGCGCGAATTACATCTTCCGTAATATCGGTGTCAACATTGGCGGCTTTCTTAGGCCAGGAAACCCAGAGCATGCCTTTGTCCACGAGGCTTGCCTTGAGCAATGGCAGTTTCTCTTCAAGTTCAGACTTGTGCTTGGTAAAGAATTGAATCAAATGAAAACCACCGGCCAGCTCATGCTTGAGCTCCACTTTTTCCGGCAATGCGCCCAACTCAGAGGAGTAGTCTGAAGGCGGATTCAGGAACAGGATAGTCTGCCCCGACTTGATTCCGAGTTTCCCGAGAAGTCCTTTTTTTGAATAACCTGCCACAGTTTCTCCCTATCGGATTTTTTCTACTTTGCTGTAGTTTGTTAGCTGAGTTTTTATTTCTGCGTAAAGATCTTTAGTCCATGACGGAACGGAATCCATTTTTGTTACCGGTGCTGCCGTTCTGAGATCGTTAGGTGCAATCACGACAGCAATGTTTTCGTAACCAGTGTCATACGCCAGCGCATAAATTTCTTCAATGGCCGGGTCTCCCATGGCAAGGCAGCCTGTTGACACATCTTTGCCGTGAATGAAAATATCACTGCCAGGCTCAGTCCGATTCTCCGCTTCAGCATGCTCGAGATCAAAGTCGTTTGGAAAATTTAGCTTCAAGGATAGATAGTAGCTGCTTTCTGGATTCAGGCGAGAAATTCTATAAACACCTTCCGGCACCTGACGATCACCTTCCCGGAGTTTTGGTCCCGGCTTGCCGCTTGCTTTCACGATTGGGTAGGATTTTACTTTGACCCAACCGGTTGGCACCTTTGCGCGGACCTCCAGCTGCTTCTCCTGCTTGAGGCCAATCAAGGCAACTTCCTTTGGAGGGTAGAATAGCCCCTGGGCTTCAAACATCGCCTTCATCCTGTAACGCGCTGCTACTATCGCGATGGCTTTCTCCGCGTTCAATGTTCTCTCCGCTCTGACGCATGTTGAAAGTAAAATGGGGCATAAAAAAAAATACAAAGAAAGGGTGCGAAGGGGCTTGCTGATCTCCATGTTCTGTAGTAACTTTGCCAACGATGAAACCTTGTCACTTTTTTTCCAAACTGTCCAGGGCCTATCTATTTTTGCCATTGCTTCTATTGGCTTCGGTGATCTCATGCGGTAAGCTCGAAACACCGTCCACCTCGAATGCGCAGGCTTTGTTGGTGTTCACGTCGGAGGATGTGCCTGCATCCCGCCTTGCAGTCCTTGGAATCGCGCAGAGGAACGGCCGACTGGTTCAGAGTTCGTCGGATACTGGCACGGAGTCACACTACCAGGCAGTCATTGGAGTTCCCGAGAACAAGTTCTTTGATTCCATGAAAGAACTTTCTTCTATAGGAAAGCTAAAGTCTGAAACCACCCAAGCCTTACCTGCAACGCCTTCAGTCCCTAAAGAGAATGCAACTCCCAGAGTGCCAACTGATCCCGGTTCAGTTGCGGCTAAAGACTCTCCACAGCAAATGCGTGAGTACCTTATTGAAATTCGTGTAACAGGACCTGCAGAGCAAGATGGACTGCGGATTCCAGCCTTCAAGGATGCATTTCTAGGTGTTGCAAGCGCGCTGCTTTCCCTGATTTACATTTCAATCTGGCTATCGCCACTGATTGTACTTTACATAATCTATCGCATACGCAAGGCCAGAAAGGCGAGGTCGACCGTTGCGGGGAACACGGCGGGATCTTAAACAATACGATTCAGGCCGGGAGAGGAACGAACTCGATATCATCATCGGGAATTGCTGGAAAACGCCGTTCCGCCCAGTCTCGTTTAGCTTTCTCAATGCGATCGCGCGACGTGGAAACAAAATTCCAGTACATGTGACGTGGGCCATCCAGGGGTGGCCCACCGAGCAACATCACACGCGTCTCCTCTGTTGCTTTGATCCGGCTCTTTGCTGCGGGCTGGAAGACCAGCATTGTTCCTGGTTTGTAAATTACACCGTTATACGACACTGATCCTGAAACAATATATGCGGACCGCTCAGCGTACTCTTCTGTGATTTCAAGCTCCGTGTTTGCCGGGAGGTGTGCATCAACATAGAACAAAGGTGACAGGATCCTAACGGGTGATTTCTGTCCATAAGCGCTGCCAGCAAGGATGCGCAATTTTACTCCACCGATTTCCGTCGCGGGCAGTGCAGCTGCATCCTGATGTTCAAAGGCCGGATCGGTTTCTTCCTGTTCAGCCGGAAGCGCTACCCAGAGTTGCAGACCATGGAGCCGCCGCCTTTTCCCCGATTCTTCTGGCGTGGTCCGTTCAGAATGAACGATTCCTCTTCCGGCCGTCATCCAGTTGATGTCTCCCGGGCGGATAGGAATTGCGGAACCAATGCGGTCGCGGTGAAATATTTCACCTTCAAAAAGGTACGTCACAGTTGCCAGGCCGATATGCGGATGCGGCAAAACGTCAGAATCGTTTTCTGGTAAGAGATCCACGGGACCCATATGATCAAAGAAAATGAAGGGACCAATCGATCGCTTCTTTGCGATTGGAATCAATCGCCGGACTGAGAAGTGATCGGTGATCTTACGCTCTTTTGCCTCGATGACAAGTTCGAGGGCTTCTTGCGTCTTGCATTCGGGGTCGTTCGGCTCGGTCCAGCTCATGCATCGAAAGAAAATACAAGCGGCAAGGAAGTTCAAATCATATTTGGGACTACAATGAGAGGTCCCGGGGTAGTGAGCTCTCCTTGTCGCAATTGCTCTGGCTGGCCATTTCAGCCGCGCACATCAGCATACTCACAGAAATGTTCGGATCAGCGAGATCGCTCTGACCCTTTGAGAGCGCAGTAAAGAAAAAGGAGCAGGGTGCCGGGCGGTAAGTATCACGGCATTTGTCCCTCGGCGATTGGCATTGAAGGAGGGTCGCGACGAGAATCAGGCTCGCGCATGGAATAGCCGGTAGCAGTCTAAAACGGATAACATCTTGCACAGTTTATTCTACTTTGCAACATGCAGACTCGCAATGGGTCGACCGACTTATCGTAGCGGTAAAACCGTGAGTCATTTGACTTGAAAAGATAAACGCCTTACACATCCTGGAGCCGTGCTGGGAATTAAGCGCATACTAGTCTACGCATGGATCCTGATCCTTGTTGCGATTGCCGAGGGCGTCGATGGCGTGATCGATTTTCTGGAAGAAGGGCTTACGCTTGGCGTCTTCGTCGACGGATTGATAATCCTGTTGGTGTTTGGTGGTTCAACGTACATCCTGTATTCGGCCGCGGTTGACCTGCGGAAGAGCCGTGCGAGTATGCGACAACTTCAGCGCGAGAACGAAGAATTTAGAAAACGCAACCCGGATGCTATTAACCTAATGTGGGAGGCAATCCAGAATCAATTCAAAGAATGGAACCTTTCCTCCAGCGAAACTCAAATCGCGGAACATTTGATTCGAGGCTACAGCTCAAAACAAATCGCAGCAATGCTCGACAAGAGTGAGCGCACGGTACGCAACCAGGCGCGAGCTGTGTATGAGAAATCCGGGATGACCGGTAGGAACGATCTCGCAGCCTTTTTTATCCAGGAAGTAATTGGCGAACGCGACGATTGAGGCCCTTTGGGTTAGTAGGGCTGCAAGTCGAAATTCACACGGGGAATGATCTTATCTTCAGGAAGGGGCTTGGTCTTGAATCGATTGTGCAACCAGAAATACTGATCCGGATACTTTCGTATGTATTTCTCAAGTATATCCACGTAACGTAAAGTGAACTCCTGGATGCAGGCTTCCTTGTCCTTAACCGTCTTCTTGTCAATTCGACCCATTGGCAGAATTTCTATCCTGAATCGACCATTGGGAAGACGCAGATTGGTAATATAGAAAATTTCAGCGCCGCTCAGATACGAAAATACGGCAGCGCCCGTGTGCGTGGACGCAGGTTGTCCAAGAAAAGGAATGAACAGGCCGCGTCTGCCCGCGTTTTGATCAGAAGCAAATGCAGCCGCCTCTCCCCGTGCAAGGGCTTTCAAAACATCAGGTCCAACATCTTGAGGGTAGATCAGATTTGTCCCCAGTGTCTTACGAATTCGACAAAGGAATTTATCCCCGTACGGATTGGACATGGGTGCTACAATCAGATTGATATGCACACCGGTCCCCAGAGTCATGGGTTGATTTAGCATCTCCCAGTTTCCCATATGCGCCAACACGAACAGCTGGCCACGTTTCTCGCGAACTGCCTTTCGCACAGCTTCTGCCCCTGTGGGTTCGAATTCAAAATACTTATCGAGCCAGGCTTTATCCATCTTCTCGAGCGTGAGGAATTCTATGGATTGATGACCCACGTTCTTAAAAGTCTTAAGCACAATCTCCCGATTGCGTTCTTCTGAATGCTCCGGAAATGCAATGCGTAACGTCTCCATCATTCTGCGGCGGAGTTTGACTGCCGGAATGTATCCCATCCAGCCCATGACATTGCCCATCCAGACCTTGCCTTTTTCATACGGCAGCAGGCTGAATACGAATAAAAGCGATCGAACAAATCCCCATTCGACAATGTGTTTTAGTTTGCGCATCAAACTCTCCTTTCCGGAAGTCCCAGGACAATCCTGAGTGAATTCCATGGTACCAGCCGATCCAGGACCAGACAAATACCAAAACTGATAACGATGAGTAGCAGGAGAAGCGCAAAAAGGGACCTTGAAATCCAGGTAAATTCCAGCAAACGCAGTATGTTCGTGTGCAGGATGAATACCGTAAAGCTGACCCCGGCAAGTTTTGGGATCAAATCCCTTTGCCCCATTCTTTGTTCCACACTCCGGGCGAATGGCCGCGACAAGAAGAAAAGGACGGAATACAGAAGCACGGTCCAACGATTAAAATGATCGTAATCTCCGGTTGAGCCTCCCGGATTTGCGTAACTCCAGTAAATAAACTCCATGAATACGAGCGCGAATGCGAGCATAGTGAATCCACTCGACCTTCTTTCCGGCTCGCGCCGGGCCCATTGCATTCCGGAATAAAAGTAGAATATCCAGAAAACAATCGAGGAAGAGGGAAGAGCGGGTAACGTTACACCTAGTTTATATAGAAGGATATGTGCAGGTGAAGTCCAGAGCAAATGCCAGATCAAAAGTGCAGCCCAGAACCAGTTGGAGTTGATTCTGAAGAGCAGCGGGAAAACGATATAGCATTGCAGGATGATTATGAAGAAATAGAAATGGTAGTCGACACCCTGAATGAAAAAGTAAGTCGGAAGCTTGCCGGCAATGTCGAGCAGTGCATTGCCCCACAGGCCAGGCGACCCAATCAATCCTGGATTCCACATCAATTGATTCGTAAGCGCGAAAATCAAAGTCCAGGCAACAAATGGAATTCCAATACGCGTAGCTCGGCGCAGAAAGAATTCCCGCAGTTCGATTGTTTCGGCGGCCTGATACTTCTTTGTAAGTCCGTATCCGGATAGAATCAGAAAGACTGGGACTGCAAATCGAGCCAGCTGGTTGAGAAAGACAGCAATAAACTCCTGGGACGTGTAGTCGTGCTCCCGGGCAAAACCGGATTCAAACTTACCGGTACCATGGATGATTAGAACAGCACAAATGGAAAGGACCCTGAGCAGGTCACCTGCAAAGCGCGACAACTACCAGACCGTCCGAATCAGGCCACCGTCCACCTGCAGCGTTTCGCCAGTGATGTAAGAAGCGGCAGGAGAAAGCAGGAAGGCTGCGGCCTTTCCAAATTCCTCAATTGTGCCATAGCGACCCATTGGAATTGTAGATTCGCTTTTGAATTTTATTTCAGCTACAGGCTTCCCGCTCTTATCCGCATTGATTTGATCCAGGGCGCGCACGCGATCCGTGTCAATTCTTCCCGGAATGATGTTGTTTACCCGAATATTATCGTTCGCAAGTTCACGCGATAGAGATTTCACGAGTGCGACAACCCCGCTTCTGAAGACATTCGATAAGAGCAAGTGGTCGATGGGCTCCTTCACGGAACTGGACGTTACAGCGATGATGGATCCGCCGCCCCTTCGCTTTAAGTGAGGCAGGCTGGCCCGAACCATGCGAACCCCGCTCATCAACGTGAGTTCAAATGCAGCGCGCCATTTTGCGTCGTCAAAGTCTTCAAAAGTTCCAGCCGGTGGGCCACCTGCGTTCAAGCATACAAGATCGATTCCACCAAAGTTTCGCACGCAATCTTCCACCCAGGCGGAAATGCTTATCGCGTCCGCGGCATCGAACTGTGCTCCGCGTACGTCGCTTCCGGTTTCCTTCTTGATAGCGAGGATAGAATCTGAGAGCGCCTGACCATCACGGCTGCCCATGAAGACATTGCAGCCTTCACGTGCTAGCTCGCGGGCAATTCCAAGGCCAAGTCCCTTGCTTGAAGCTGCGACCAGCGCCACTTTGCCCTTTAAACCCAGATCCATGAACGATCATTCTCCGCGCCTACCGGGACTCAATCATTTTGTTTGCGCTAGAATGATGCGTTCGTGTCCGGAATAGTCACTGATCAATTGCGCGGACGTATAGATTTTTTGCGCTATTCTAAGAACATCACTTGCTATCACAGGAGATAGTTCAGCTGCAAAGAATCCTCCAGCCGATAGGCGCTCATGCGAATCGTTCAGGAGTCTCTCAAAGAGGCCCACGGGGTTTTCATGAAACAGTGCGATATGTGGATCGTGATCCAGGACCTCGGGCTCCATCGAGCCGGATTCGCTAATATGGATGTATGGTGGATTGGTAAGTATTGCATAGTAATCACGACCGACGATCGAATCAAACCAGTTGCTCTGAAATAGCCGAAAGTTCAAGACTGACAAAGCCGCGGCATTCTCCTGCGTCTGTGCAATGGCCAGATCAGACACATCGGAGAGGTGAACAGTAAGGTCGGGCCTTTCCTTTGCAATCGTCAGTCCGATGCAGCCACTTCCGCATGCAAGATCGAGCACGAGGCTCTCTTGAGGTATGTTGCGAGCCAGCGCCTGCTCGACCAGGACCTCCGTTTCTTTCCTGGGAATGAGCACTCCCGGCCGTGTGACAAAGCGTCGCCCGTAGAACTCCGTGTAGCCCAGAACATGTGCGAGCGGAACGCGCTTGCAGCGTTCGAGCAGCATTTGCTCCAACCTGTTCTGATGCTCATCCTGCAGCGGGCTATTTCGGTCGACAAAGAGCTTTGCTGTATCCATGCCCGTGACCTCGCGCAAGAGTATAGTTGCTTCAATGTCCGAGTTGCTAACGCCAGCCTGATCCAGACTGGATACAATTCGCTTTCGAGCTTCTGAAATTGTTTCAAGCATATTGCCTCAGAATACGGCGGACGCCTCCAACGTACGAATGGCCAAACAGATTCACATGAACCAGAAGTGGATAAAGTTGAAAGAAGGGAATGCGCTCATTGCGCCCTGGCGGAAGTCCAACCGTTCTGGATATGTTGTCGATTTCGCTCTGCGAGACAGGAGATCCAAATAGTTCAAGCATTGCAAAATCTTGCTCTGGATGTGAATAAGCCACAGACGGGTCGATGAATACAGCCTCGCCAGTTTCGTTGGCAATTACATTTCCGTTCCATAGATCACCGTGCACCAGGCGCGGCCCAATTTCAGAAAGTCTCCATTTGTGAGAAAGCGAGGAAACAATATGCTCTGCCGCCGTCGAGTCCTGCTGGTCCAGCAATCCGCTATCGCGGGCTAATCGTAGTTGTGGTTCGATTCTGTCCTGCCACCAGAATTCATCGAATGATTCATGCCGGGAATTCGTTTGATTCAGCCGTCCAATGAAATTGTGCCGGTGGTACCCCCAGTATTCATGTTTCCTGGCGTAAAGTTGCTTCAGGCTGCTTGCGCGGACAGGCTGCCCCGAACAAAATTCCATGAACAGTACCGCTTCACCCGTGTGAGAATTCATTCCGGTCGGGGCACAGTGATAGATTCCAAACAGCTCCGGCGTCTTTGCGCCACCACGATGCAGCGATTGCAGCCCATCCCACTCAGCTTCCGCTACATCAGCGGGCAATGGCTTGGCTATGAACCTAGTATCCTCTCGAGATTGGGCCGGCCTGGATCTGATGAGATAGATTTGAAATAATCCCGACGCGTAGCGGCTAATGGACGCTCTGGACGCAGAGCCTGCGTCCAGTAAGCGGAGTGATTCAAGGCCAGCGCGGATAGTTTCCTCCGCGCCAGGCATCAATCCATCTGGGCTTGCTTTCCTTCAATGACTTGAAGGAGAATTACAGCACCAATTCCAAGTCTGCGATCCAGCCGACCTGAATCCATGCTGAAATCTACGTGGAACTGTGGAACAAACGGATTCCATGTTTGCTTGATGTCCGCAACTTCCGTATCTCCCATATAGATGGAGAAATGCTGTGGGATGAGCGCAGACAGGAACCGGCGAAGCAGCGCCATAATGAGGCTGTCTTCCTTCACCTTCGCAATCTCCTTATCTGATGGATCGAGGATGTCCCACTCATCGCGCAAGATTGACTTGAACAGCTTGCGACGCACACTGCCCACTTTCTGTCCGCTTTGCACATCCGTAATATCATAGGTAGCGCCAAAATCAAGGATGCTGCGCGCCTGGATTTTGACCAGCGGCTGATTCTGTGAATCGTCAGCGTAGACTGTGATGTCTTCCTTGAGCTTGAATGCTTTCTGTTTTACAAAGAACAGCAGCTTATCTTTATTTTCATCATAAATGCGGACTTCTCCGCCAAAGAGTTTGAAGAATTTTTTCTTAGCAAAATACTTGTTATATCCAAATGGATTCATGCAAAACCTCTGTTGCTAAGGATAGGACAGGATAAATTCCTGCAATCACTCTTTAGGTGCTGCTTCTTCGATTTCCTGTCTCAGAACAGGATCAGAAATCTGGCAGAGCAGCTTTTCACGGATCACTCGCGGGTGATCCCCACTCTGAATGGACATTACACCCTTGATGATAATGTTCCTGTGCGTCACGGCGTGGTGGCTGAGAAACTTGAGTTTGTTCGCAAGCGGGAGCCAGATCAAGTTTGCGAATCCAATTCCATAAAACGTTGCAATGAACGCGACGGCAATACCCTGACCGAGCTGTTCAATACCACCGCCCCCGCCGAGGCCTTCGAGTACGTGTACGAGACCCATAACCGTTCCAATAATCCCAAGTGTTGGTGAGAACCCTCCAAGGGTTTCCATAACTTCCGGCGCAATCTTATCGTGTTCCTTTTCTGCATCTGCGTAGTCTTCGAGAATGTCCCGCACGATTTCCGGGTCCGTTCCGTCGACCACAAGCTCCATTCCCGTGCGCATCATCTTGTCTTTGAAGTTTCCAAGATCATCTTCAAGCGAGAGAAGACCTTCACGACGCGCGCGTTCAGAAAGATTCACGAACAACTCAACCATTTCCTTGAGGTTGTCTTTTGGTGGAAAGATGGCCTTCATGAAATACTTTGGAATGGCTGTAACTTCTTTGATACTGAACGAGGTTGCTGCTACCGCAACGCTCCCTCCAGCAATCAGAGCAAAAGCACCAAAGTTTACGAAGGAAGCCGGATGACCTCCCTCGAGAAGCATCGTAACAATTACGGCTGCAAAACCGCCTATGAGACCAACGACTGTAGATAATTCCATTCTCTATCTCTCCTGCTAGTTCTTCATGCGCATCTTCTCGCCTGTAACGATGATGATGTCAATTCTCCGATTGAGTGCATGTGATTCGGGTGTTCCGTCACGATCCACCGGTCTTGTGCTACCGAATGACACCGCGCTTAATTTGTGCGGATCTACATCGCGCGTTTCCAGAAAAAGTATTACGTTTACGGAGCGCTTGGCTCCAAGTTCCCAATCGGAAGCAGAGATTGCAGTTGCATTGTTGTCCTGGACTTCATCGTCCGTGTGACCTTCGATGCGCACTGGATACTGGACTTCCGAAAGCAAGAGCGACATTTTCTCAAGTAGCTCCTGCGTTTCATCCGTCAGCTCCGCTGAGCCTGGTTTGAAATTGTCCATTCCGATTAAACTTACAACGATGCCGCGTTCGTCCTCGGTGACCTTTATGAGCTTGGTCAGAATTTCCTGGCGAAAGAGTCCGGTGATGCGCTCTTTCACATGCCGCGCTCGCACACCTTCCGGGAAGAGATCTTCGAGAATGGTCCGCCCACCGGAGAGCATTCCTTCATCCATGGTGCGTCCACCCTGGAAGCCCATACGAATGGATTCTGCAACGGCCTGCATCTTCTTTTGATCCACCTGGGACATTGCATAGAGAATCACAAACACCCCAAAAAGCAGGGTTACCATGTCCAGGTACGTGAGCATCCAGCGCCCACTACCCGATTCTCCACTCTGCTTGGGAGGCTCGACTGCCTTGTTTTTACGTGCCATGGATTATGTCGTATTTAGGGCATCTCTTCTATCCTGTCAAATTGAATCGGGGTGCAATAATGTTCGAAGAAACGTAAAGAAACATGCAAAAAGACCGAAGGTTTGTGTTGTATGAAGGTGCGTTCCCTGATTCTGCTTTCTATCTTCTCCGTCGGCGGTTTGATGGCCCGGGTCCCGGAGAAATCGGTCGTTGTCCTTCCGGTAAAGGCCGTTCACGTGTCCCCCACCGGAGTCGAGACCCCATTCAATGCGGGGCTTAACCTTGAGCGTGGTATGCGTTCGATTCTTGAATCCAGGGGAACGTCCGTTCGGAGCCTGCCTTCAGCCCCGGTCCCAGCCAGCATCGATTCAGAGACCATCGGGAACCTCGCAAAGAGCGCGGGCGCAGACATGGTCTACGTAACCGAGGTAAGGCTCATGGAATCCGAAAAGCCCTTCGGTGACCTAACGGCGGCGTTTTGTGGTGAGGCAAGCGAGACTCTCGCTGCACGAGGTAAGATTCTTCTCTCAATCCGCGCCTTCTCCGCCGCGGGGAAGCTATTGTGGAGTTCTGAGAGCGCAGAGCCGTATCGCTGTGCAGAGCCAGTCGTGGAAGTCTGGTCCCAAATGATGACAGCGCTTGAGAAAGCGCCGCTTTAAGCGCGACGCAATGTTTCGCACCTCTCCAGGTTTGCGCTAAAGCTACTTGGAGTCCATGTCAATGATCCCTTCCCAGGCATCCGGGACACCGTGCTGATGATTCTGACTGGCCCGTTTGATCATGACAGACGTGGCCAGGTCGGACGGATTTTTTGCGAGGATTCTTTCGAAGATAGCAAGGGCTGCGGCCCATTCTTTGTTGAGGTAAAGTTCGATTCCCCTTTCAAAGTCGTCTAACGTCTCGATGCATAGTTCTGCATCGGGGCGCCCATCCAGAATTTCAATCACGGAGACGCTGTCGGATTTGCCCTTGACGCGAACTCGTTCGAGCACACGGAGTTTGTACCTGGACGGATCTGGCAATTTCGCCAGGACATGCTCCGTAATGAGGATGCCTGCTCCATAGTATTTGGTTAATCCTTCGACCCGTGCTGCCAGGTTGACAGCGTCTGAAATTACGGTTCCCTCCATTCTCGCAGCAGCGCCTATCGTACCGAGCATCAAGGAACCCGTGTGAATTCCAATCCCCGCCTTAATTTCCGAGTAACCTTTATCCTGTCTGTTCTTGTTAAAGGCTGAGATCTCCAGTTGCATTGCAATCGAGGCATCAATAGCGTTCGAAGGCTGTTCCGGAAACAAAGCCATGATTGCGTCTCCGATGTATTTATCAATGAACCCGGCGTTGGTTTGAATATGCGGTTGCATGCGCTTCAAATAGGAATTCAGGAAGTTGAAGTTGTCTTCCGGGGACATTGTTTCCGATATTTCAGTGAACGAGCGAATGTCTGAGAACAATATTGTCATCTCTCGCCGGGTTTGATCTCCAAGCCGAACCTCTGTGATGGCCTGGCGATCCAGAAAATGTAAAAACTCCATAGGCACGAAACGGCTGTACGCAGAATTCGTCGCGGACAATTGTAGAGCGGTTCGCTCTACTGCGACCAGGGACTCGGCAAATCGTAAGGCCAGGATAAGCGCAATCGAGAGAATAAAGAAGCTGAAGGCAAACGGAATGGTAGCCGGAAAGTGTATCACGCCTCTGGCTATGAGTACATCAATTGAAACAGACGAAATGAGAACGGCGGTTCCAGGCAACAAGAGCAGAGCATTCCTGCTCCTCTGAAGGGCTCGCTGCACGGTAATGATTGCAAAGTAGAGTAGGATAGGAATCCAAACAGGTTGAACCCATTTTCCCAGAACCGTCCTCAAGATATCCAGATGGCCGGTGAACAGTATGAAGGTTGCGTGTGCCATGATATACACGTTAAGCGCTCGTATTAGGTACCGGAGCCACTTCCCACCGAAGATATTCTCGACGCCGAAATAGTTTTCAACAAACGCCGAAAAAGAAGGGAACAACAGATACAGTAGGATATATTCCGATTTCTTCAGAAAAAGGACGCTCAAACCCGTTTCGTATTTAACGTTAAGAAAGTGGAGCTGATAGAGAGTCAGGACGATTGAGAAGATACCAAAGTACAGATACTCCCGTTGGGTACGGCGGACCGCAAAGATGATCAAAAACAAAATGCCGAGAGGTGGATAGGCAGCCAGTGCAACGCCGCGTACCCACATATACATGTAATAGTCGTGCAGGATAACTCGTGTTGTCCCGATGGCTGGCGTATGCCTTTCGATTCCAGACACCTCAGAAAAATAACGGTGCACATTGATAAGCAGGATATTGGGTCCCTTGCGATGGATCAGTCCGTCCGGAATTGAGTAGATCCGAATTCGATCGTAGGCCTGTGGCTCGGGTGGGTCCCAGGCACCTGTTTCGCCAATCAGAACACCATTGAGGTATGTCCTGTCGCGATCGTTTATTGCGCCCAGATTCAACGAAAGAGGCTGATTCGATGAGTCATCGAGAACAAAAACTTTCCGGTACCAGAAGGATTGTGGGCGAAAGCTAACATGTTTCTCAATACGGTCCGGCACGGGTATGAGTTGCCAGTCACCGGTTGGCGCATCGATTGCTGATCCGGACTTTGCAAGAAAGGACTGACTTTCTGCTTGCGGGTTGATGTTCGCAGACGAAAACCACCAGGTCGGGCTATTCTGGATTGTCAATGCCTGTACGCGCTCCAGTGCAGAGACTTGTTGGATGGCCCTTTGCGCGTTCAACGGAAATCCAGGGACGAACGAAACGACGAGCCATCCTGCCAGCATTGCAATTGGCATCGTGTTCCCTGGAGCAGTCATAGAATCGCTTGACTGACTGGCTACCGCTGGCCGGGGCAAGCCCTTTTGTGCGAACGGTCTACTTTAAGCTAAGCCGGTTTTGGAACCGCGCGCATTTCCCTGAGTTCATCGCCAATCATTTGTTTGGCCAATTGCATCAAGTCCTCAACCGATAGCGCGCGGACCTTTTCTACGGGGATAGGTTCGAGCACGTGAATTCGAATGCGATGAAGCCCGCGTAACACGATGCTTCCCTTGGGCAGGGCGTTGGTTGAGCCATCAAGCGCCACGGGCAATATTGGAACTTCTGCCTTCTTGGCCAGGTCGAATGCGCCACGCTTAAAGGCTCCCATCTCTCCCGTAGTGGACCTTGTTCCTTCCGGAAAAATAAAGAGCGAGCTGCCCTCGCGCAGCGTTTCTTCACACTGGCGCATCATTTCTGCGCCACCTTTTACGCTGCCCCGATGAATTGCGATATACTTGTTCAATCGCATATTCCAGCCAACAAAGGGAAATTTGAAGTTCTCGACTTTGCTCACCCATTTGAAGTGAAAGAATGTCCGGAAGAGGGCAAAGATGTCTACCATAGACTGGTGGTTGGATACCATCATGTATGTTTTGTCAGGATCCACGCTCGTCTTTCTAATCAATGAAACATTCCAGAAAGGATTGAGCCAGGTATAGAGCGATGCCCAGAAGCAGGTAAACTGATGAAGAATTTTGAGCCTTCTATCGAAAAGCCCGGTGGCAACGCGAATCAAAAGTGCAATGGGAAACAGCGAGATGCAAGTAATACCCAGAAACAACCAGAATGAAATCGACGCGAAAACCTGCATGTATTCTCCCTCCCTCTGAATTTGAACCCGGGACCGGGTCCCGGTTGCAAAAAGAATCATGTTGGAAACGGGCAGGAAACCTCAATCAAATATTGTTTTTGGAAGAAACCCAAGACTTTAGTCTGACTCGGCGTCAGTCTCACGGCCGCTCACGCAGCTTATGCAATACCCTTCGCGGAATTTGCATGCGCAAAGAAGAAACTGAAGCCCCTGATTAGATGAAAGAGGGCCGGGAGCAGATGAAGTCCTTTCTGTGCGTCACCGTGCGAAAGGAGTGGTGTGAGCACCAGTCGCGAGGGAATCCCCGTCTTCTTTGCCTCGGCAAAAAGTGCGCTTGATTGTGATGCCGGCACAACGTCATCATCCTGGCCGTGAATAAACGTTGCAGGTATCCGCATCTTGTCCATGTGATTTACTACGGAGAGGTCCGTAAGCAGCCTGGCTTTTCTCCCTCCCGCGCGGACAACGCGTTCCCAGTGCTGCATTCTAAACTTTGTGTCCGTCCGCAAACGCTGGAGCAGCTTCCGTTCGGTCGCAGGCATGGTAGACGCAAATTCGTCAAATCCGGCCGCCTTATTCTTGAAGTAGTTATCCAGGAGAGCCAATTCAAGCGCGCGTTCGATGCGAGGTTTCTTCCCAATAGAAAGTGAAATGAAATTCCTGAGTAAAATCAGCCGACCATATTCATCCGTTTTCGGATTTGCAATCAGGGTCTCAACGAGCGAGTCAATCTGCGCAAACGATCCAATGGTACATATTGCCCTCAGGTGGGACGTGTCCCCACGGCTTGCCGCAAGCAAACAAAGCCCGGCTGCGAAGGATGGGGCGAGTACAGATATCTTCCCGTCAGGCGATATATCCTCAATTGAAGCAATCGCACGAAACAGATTGGCCAGATTTGAGATCTGCCTCTCGTGGATCTTGAGCTCACAGAAGTCTGGCAGATACGGCGAATAGACTGTGAAGCCGATTCCCGCAAGGGCCCGGTTAAGAGCCACAAATCGCCTATCTCGATTTCCAAGTGGAGAGAAGCCGTTAATAGTTACGACACAGCCTCGCGAATTTCCGGAAGGTGTATAGACATCGCACCTAACGTCACGCGCTCCAGCTCGGACGGACCGATACGAAATTTTCGATCTGAAGAATCGGCCCAGCTGAAGCTGCAGCAAAAATGAAAAAGCAGAAAGGAAGTTCATCGCGCTGAGACTTCCCCGTTCGCTGAATTCTGCAGTGCAGTCTGCCTCTCAAGTAGTCGCCTCATGTTCAACAATGTCTGGTAAGGTTGGTTGGTCAGGCTATCGTTTACAAACCAGTCCGGAAACAATCCCCCCGGATCAGTGCGAAATTCGTAAACCACATTCAGGCCAGTTGGTGTTTCGAGCAGTGACCAGGAACCGGAAAGATCGCGAATTCGGACATACATGGGATCATTGGGCAAATAGTCCGGGATGGTGCGAAACATGATTCGAACGGGGCCTGGATTCTGCGACTCCACGCGGCTTGCCAGAATCGTATCTCTGGCTTTCAATGGAAAAGGAAGACTTGTAATCGAATAGACGATCCATTCTGACTGCGAAACATTTTGGAGAACGCGGCCGGACTTGCAATAGTGAATCCACTCCGAACACTGTTCGGCGTTTCGAATCAGGTTCAGAGCGGCCGCGGTTGTACTGCGGATTCTTACGGAGGCGCGAATATCCTTCTCCGAGCCCGTATGTGATTCTTTCAGATAGATCTCGATTCCATTTTCAGACCTTGCCAGCCGCCATTCTGAAGCGAGGATGACCGCTGGCTGCACCAGAATCAAGGCTATCGCCAGTTTTCTGAACAGATGCAACATCATTCGAGCACTGTGACAGGGTGTCATTTCAGTTCCGTGGCGATTGAATTGCATTTTGTCAGATTCTGCTCTTTTGCGCTTATTTCCCGGATTTGGTTGATTTCCCGGTTGACCGGTATTGGCTCCTGAGGTTGACATGGATGATAAGGGGGAAATCAAAATGAAACAATTGTTTCTTTTGTTGGCAGCAGCAATGTTGTCACTTACATCACTGCAAGCCGGTACGTTGACAGGATCCTGTGTGGTTCTGGTTCATGGAATCCTGGGCTTTGATGATACAAATGGTCTGGCCGGTG
This sequence comes from Leptospirales bacterium, assembly GCA_016788865.1. Classification (GTDB taxonomy): domain Bacteria; phylum Spirochaetota; class Leptospiria; order Leptospirales; family Leptonemataceae; genus JAEUSB01. The sequence continues at coordinate 4,921 of JAEUSB010000081.1, read as the reverse complement.
GCCTGGTGAAATACTGGGGCGGTGTGGATCAATATCTGAGAAATCAGGGCGCAAAAGTTGCGACTCCTGGAAGCTCAGCAGCAAACGATCTGCCAACTCGCGCAAATCAAATCAAAACATACCTGAATACCTGGATGCCAGCAAACGGATGCACCAAAGTGCACCTGATTGGACATTCGCAAGGTGGACTGGTATCACGTTACCTGGTTACCAATCTTGGGTATGCATCCAAGGTACAAACAATCACAACCGTTGATTCGCTCCACAAAGGCGCGCCAATGGCTGATATTGTTCTGGGCGTGATTCCTTCCTGGCTCCAACCGTTCGCAAATAGCGCTCTCAGCCTGATGGCCAGGCTGCTCTATCGCGATGGTCGTCCACAGGACGTAATCGCAATGGGTAAGTCACTCACCGTTTCTTATTCAACAGCACTTAACAATGCCACTCCAAACGTTTCTGGAATTTCGTATTACTCATATGCGAACACAATGGCCTGGGCTGATCCAATTCAGCATCCAATCATGGCACTTACCTACCCAATCACATGGGCTGGTGGTTTGTTCTATGGTCTTGGAAGTGCAAACGATGGAGTCGTTCCTCTAAGTTCTCAAAAGTATGGAACTTACAAGGGAACAGCGTCTGCAAAATGGTATGCAACTGGTATTGATCATCTGCAAGCCACCAACTTTGAGTGGAGCGGGCAGTCATACTTTGACGTGACTGGCTGGTACCTCGGAATGGTTAAGAACGCCCGCGGTTACTAATCTAAAAATCACTTTTCTTTCGCTCGGGCCGGATAGTTTTCCGGCCCGACTCATTTCTGGAGCTTCTAAATGAAAAACAAATTTGTCCTGGCAGGGATCGTTGCCGCACTGTTAGTTATTGGAATCATATTTCTTTTGCGCTCGCCGGGTAAGGAATCAGGCAATAAGCCATTCTTTGAAATGTTCTCAGGCTCAGGATCAGGGGAGCAGTCCATTCTCATGCAGGATCAATCGCCTGCGTTTGGAGAATTCATCGATCAGTTGAAAAACGGAAAAGTCAATTTTGTCTGGGAGCTCTGGGCCATGCGCGCAGAGTGCAAGGAAGACATGACGCCGGACGCATGCGACGCTTCCATCTTGAAGTTCATTGATGAGCGCTACACTTCGCCTGAAAGGGAAAAGCTCAAAGAGCTCTTTACCAAGTATTTCAAGTATGAGGCAACTATGCGGGAGACAGCAATCCCAAGCGATCTGTCATTTGTTGAAAAGTACAACCTCGTTAAGAAGAAACGCAGGGAAATTCTCGGAAATGATGATGCAGAGCTCGTATTCGGGATGGAAGAGAGCCAGGTTGAGTTCCTCGACGTTGGACCAAAACTCATAGCGGCAACAAAAAACCTTAGCGGTGATGAGCGTGTTAAGCAATACAATGCCCTCAAAAAGAACACTCTCGGTTCCTATTACGATGCAGTAGTAGCCCGTGAAGACAAGTATCAGAATTATGAAACCGAAATCGAACTGCGTAATGCTGACTTGATGAAACTACCTGAAGCAGAACGTCGCAGTCGCACCCTTGCACTGCAAGAGCAGTACTTTGGCAAGGAAGCGGCAGAGAAAATTGCGCAGGCTCAGGCAGAAGAGGCCGCCGAGCAGAAGAAACTTGCGGATTACCAGGCAAAGGAAAAGGAATTCCTGGCCCAGAACGCGTCATTGAATGATGCGCAGAAGAAGGAGAAACTCCTCGAGCTCCGGATTCAGATGCTTGGCAAAGAAGAAGCGGAAGCCTACGAACGTCGCCAGCAATTCGAACAGGCTGTCAAAGAGATAAAGTAAGAATAAAATTAGCCCGGGACAGTCCCGGGCAATCCTGTTGGCGCCAGGAAGCGGGCGAAATCGATCAGTTTCTGATTGGAAGCGAAAGCAGGCCCATTGGGTCAAGGGGTACGCCGCCGACAAACAAACTAACATGCAGATGTGAACCATTGGCTGCACCGGTTGCGCCAGCGAGGCCGACGAGATCTCCGGCCCGCACGAGTTCGCCTTCCTTCACAGACAGTTTGGATTGGTGCATGTAGAGCGTAAAGATTCCATTGCCGTGATCGAGCGCAACAAATCCACCTTCATAGAACATATTCTCAGCAATCACCGCGATTCCGTCTGCCATTGCAAAGATTGGATCGCCCCAGCGTGCATACATATCAAGACCATTGTGAAAATGAAACTGTGATGGAAGGGCGACCTTCTTGTTTCCTTGCATTTGGAACCTTTCATAAATGCGCTTCGCATTGAAAGGAGACGTTACGCGATACATGTCGCGTGGAAAGGAAATCCGATTGCTCAGGGTGTCGTTACTGATGCGGGCGAATACGCGCTGCTTCTTCTCATGACAGCGCTGAATGAAAGCTGCATTGTCCGGCTTGTTGATTTGCGTCTGATTGGAGACAGCCGGGAGAGTTAGCACCGTGCGAAACACGGGGAAATCCGTCTTCTGCACAAAGAGTTTATAGTCTTCTGTCTTGCCACCGTATGTAGCGGAAATCTTTTTCCAGCCTGGTGCTGGAACTGTGGGTGATAGTGCGAAGAGGCCGCGCCATCCCCAGGCAAATTGATTCAGTCGAATCGGTTTGCCCTCAAAGGATACGATGGGCGTTTCGGCAGTTGCTTCGCGTCCTGGTAAACGGATCACTTCGACGTAAACAGGTTCCCCCTGCGAAAAATGTTTTGCGAAAAGGTCGATCTGCAATCCGTTCCCACTGAATCGCATTTTTTGCGGCGCGATGTATGGATAGCTGGCCGGCAGCGCTGTTTCCGTCATTGGTGTATAACGGCGAAACACACCTGGGACGGGAGTTGCAGGGGCTCGGGATGGCGCAGTGCGCGCGGACACCGGTTGCGGTGACCTGGCCACTACTGGCTTCTCTGCTTGAACAGATGCAATGCACGTTAGCACCAATGACACAGTCAGCAGACGCACCAGGAAGCGTTCCGCCGGGGTGGATGTGTTAATCGATTGCATGAGATCTCGCATAAATCAAGATCGACCCTATGCGCTGCTTTTTCAAGCAAAAAGGGAGCCTTGCCCGGTTCGCCCTGATTCTCACGTCGATTTGCCTGGCTTCCGCTCCAATTCAGGCCCAGACAATCCTCACTCAGTGGGAAAAGGGTACTCTGAAACTCCGGTTGTCGCCGGAAATGCGAGATACGTTGGAGCCATCATTTGCAGACCTATCGAGTGCCTCCCAACGTCTACTCGCCCTCATAGGACAACGGCCCGTTGACCGGCCTCTCGTGATCTGGCTCCTTAAGAATAGAGAAGAGCAGCAGTCTGTATTGACGCAATTGGGATACGATCCAACCAAATTCTCTGGAAACGCGCTTCGCTCAAACGATCAGGTTCTGCTTGTGGCCAATCCCAGGATTCCACGCGATTGGTTGCTTCGCTACATACTCTCCGAATATGCGCGCTACCACATCCTTGCGAATACACCCGAGGATGGAATGGAATGGTTTCGGACCGGGATGGCAATTTCAACAGGGTGGTTCGTACAAGAAGAGATCGAGAAAGGCGACTGGACTTCGAGTAACGCGAAGCTTCTGCAATATTATGCGTCGCGCTTGAAGCCTGACCCGGATCTGGCTTTAGACCAACTGCGCAAGCCCGGCGCATGGAAGAAGAATCTGGAGAAGAAAGAGAAGGGTCAGTTGATTGCGCGCGCCACTTTATTATACGTGTGGGCGACTCAAAAAGCAGGACCGGCCGCCGGAGCGTCAGTTCTGAATTTCTGGAACACGGAAAAAGACATGGCGGTAGCCCTGCGCCGCGGCGCGGACACATCCCTTGAAGACCTTGCAAAAAAGTTGGCAGATGCTGAAAAGACTTCTCCCAATTAGGCCTGCGTTCCTTCTTTTGATACCGGCATTCATCGGTCTCGCTGTTTACCTCTACCCCGGCGCAACGAGTGGCTACGGATTCAGTGTCCTGGAAGAATCCGTGGCTATGGCGAGGTTGAACAAAGATCTGCGGATGCCAACGAATACGCCTGCGGTTTACTATATCTCTGCCGCCTGGTGTTTTGAGTGCCCTCAGTTTGAACGAGATATCCTGAAAAACGCAGAGGTCAAAGAACTACTCAAGGGCTATGCGAAGTTCAAGATTGATGCAACCGCGGATCCTGGTGTTTGGCCGGCGCTTGCTCCCTTCAATATCGATTCTGTTCCAACGTTAATCATTCATGATGCCGGTGGAATCCGAATTCTCAGGGCTTCTGGTTTGTTGCCCCTTTCAGCAGTGACATCGTTCATTCAAAATCGATAATGGCCATCTTCATTACTGGTACAGACACTGGAGTGGGCAAGACGCACGCAGCCGCGGGAATTCTGTATCGCTACCGCAACCTGAATAATATCAAATACTGGAAACCTGTTCAGACAGGAACGCGAACGGATCCGCTAGATGCTGAGACGGTAGAGCGCCTGACGGGCCTGGGTGAAGGCTACATTCTTCCAACAACCCTGAGTTTCAAGGAGCCTCTTTCCCCGCATCGGGCCGCCGAGCTCGAAAACTGCGAGATCGACATTCAAACCCTGGAACACAAATGGCGCGAATTTGAGTCCGAAGGCGGTCGAAAGTCAATCTTAATTGAGGGGGCTGGTGGTATTCTTGTTCCACTGAATCGGAAAAGCACCTGGATTGATTTTATCCGGGCCATCAACGTTCCGGTTGTAATTGCGGCAAGGACGGGGCTTGGAACTATAAATCATACGCTGCTAACTGTGGATTACTTGAAAAGCCGTGGTGCTGTCATAGCGGGAATTCTCTACTGTGGAGAAGCCAATGAGGACAATATTCTCACGATTTCGAGGATGAGTGGAGTGCCGTCACTGGGCCGGTTCTATTTCCAGTCTGTAAATGACTTTGCACAAATTGATCCTGATGG